>CAWEZA010000099.1:0-10326 GCA_963813125.1 uncultured delta proteobacterium
ATTAACTTATTAACTTTATTTACGGTCTGACCGGTCTGAACAAACCAAGCGTGTAACATTACATGCAAAACTCAGATTCCTGCTCCGATAAGTATCCGGAATCATTGACTCGCTTTTTCAGTTTTACCCATGTTTTCGTGCCCCTGCCAGCGCAGGAGACTGCCGAAAGCCGGAGTGCCGCGCCCAATGCAGGTCGATACCGCTGCCTGCCTATTTGTCGGCGCCGCCATCGAGAGCTTCCCGTGTCTCGCGAAGGGTGCCGACCGGCCCCGGTCCTCCGCCTATCCCTAAGTCTGGTAGGCGCCGGGCCTACGCGCCAGCTAAAATTGGTTTTCCCACATTCCCCAACATAAACGGGTCGACAGATTTCCCCCTGTCACCGAATTCCTCGCGAAAAGGTTAGCGATAGACGTCTGCTCTGTGTCCTATGCGCAACACTCGCACCGTAAGCTCAGTCCTGCGCAGAGAATATATGACCCTGTAAAGACCCACTCTTACCCGCCGGAGTCCTTTCCAACGGCCTTTAAGCGGTTTCCCCTTGAGTGGGTGGGCACTGAGTTGCTCAATTGCATCAACGATCCTCTGCCGGTCATCTTTAGGAAGTTCCGCAACATCCTTCAATGCACGGGTATCCCATTTAATCGACCAAGCCGAGGGCACGCTTTGCCTCCTCGTGATCGATCAGTTTAGCGTCAGGGTCTGTCAAACGTTCCAGGGCGATCTCGTAGTCGGCTATTTCTTCCGCATAGTGGCGGATGGCTTCTCTTACGACCCAATCCTTCGATCTGTCCAGATTGAGCGCAACCTCTTCCAACTTCTTCTCGGTCTCGGCGTCAAGCCTCACTGACAGGGGCACATCCCACCTCCTTCGATATATGGTCCTATTTGTTATTTTATCACGAATTGGATATCACTCAAGATACCAAAAGGGGGCAAGTTCAAGGGTGAGTCTGGAGCGAACTTTAGCTAACTAAGTGATGTAATTCAGATAACAATGTCAGGTAACATCATGACGTTATAGGGTATTTCGATACCCAATCAGGGTGCGTGGCTCATTGATCCTGAATGCTCAATTCCTGTTTTGCAAAGGTCTGCGGAGCGGCTTATAATCCTGCTTGTGATGCAATTGTGAGGTGCGATCCGGATAGGCAAATTGCGGGTCTGGGTGCTCTCCTCCGCTGACTTGAGTCTTGAAATATGAGCCCCACTGTTTTCAGATATAAAGATTTTCGATTTCATTTCTTTTCCCGGGAAGAGACGCGTCTTCACGTTCATGTCAGCAGTGGTCGAGGAGAAGCGAAATTCTGGGTAGAACCGGAAATCGTGCTTGCGAGGAGTTTTGGTTTTACTGAACCGGAACTGCGGCTCTTGCACAAGGTTATCGAGGAGCATATCGATGAAATCAAAAGAGCTTGGGACGCCCATTTCGGAAGTTGAGGTCACCAACATCTCAAAACACGGCTTTTGGGTACTGATTGGGGAAGAGGAGCTTTTCCTTTCGTTCCAGGATTTCCCCTGGTTCGAAGCGGCCTCGGTATCCGCCATCCTCAACGTTGAGTTGCAGGGATCACAGCACCTCTATTGGCCTGACCTCGACATCGATCTTACGGTCGACTCGATAAAGCATCCGGAGAAGTATCCTCTCATGTCAAAATTGATGCCGAACATGTCAGTCGAGAAGACAGGAGACCAGTGAATCTTTTCGGCTATGGCAGGCTCTTGCCTTTGCCTCCCACGGCAACACTCTCTTACCACTTGCCTTCCCGCACCAAGTCGCCATTCGCAAGCGCCTCATCGATCCATTTGCCTGCGCAGCATCTGCAGAGCCTCAATCGAGTCAGCGCCTAAAAGCTCCAACACGCGCCAATAGTTGGACTGGAGTCTGACCATCGGTGAGTTATATGCCGGGCCGATCGGGCCTCCGGGATCGGGCAAGACCATGCTTGCCCAGCGCATCTCCGGGATACGTCCGCCCTTGAGCTTCGAAGAGGCGCTGGAGACCTCGAAGGTACACAGCGTCTCGGGAATGCTGAACAACAGCCCTCTGATAGTCGGGCAGTCGGGCGCCGGTTCCGCGCCCCTTACCGCACCACATCCGACGCGGGCCTGGTGGGCGGTGGCCGGATACCCAAGCCCGGCGAGGTGAGCCTGGCTCACAACGGGGTCCTTTTTCTCGACGAGTTTCCCGAGTTCCGGCGAAACGTGCTGGACCTTTTGCGTCAGCCGCTCGAAAAGACGGGCGCGTGACAATAGCCAGGGCGGTAATCGCGCTCACCTATCCGGCCAGGTTTATGCTCATCGGTGCGATGAACCCCTGTCCGCGAGGCTATTCCGGCGACCCTGTGCGCCCCTGCACCTGCCCGTACAGGTCGCTCGACAGAAGGGTCTTTTGAATTAAAACGGGTGGGAGAGGGGCTCAATCGCTCCCCTCCCGGTAATCCGGCTCCCCGATTAGTCCTTTTAATCCTTTTTCCGCAACAGGAATCGCTGAACCTTTCCACTGGGCGTTTTGGGCAGCTGGTCTACGAACTCCACTTCCCGGGGATACTGGTGCGCGGCAAGGTGTGTTTTGACGAAGAGCTTGAGTTCTTCTGCGAGCTGCTCGGTGCCTACCATTCCGGGCTTTAGGGCGACGAAGGCTTTGATGATCTCAAGGCGCAGCTCGTCGGGCTTTCCCACCACCGCGGCTTCGGCCACCGCCGGATGCTTCAAAAGGGCGCTCTCCACTTCGAAGGGGCCAATCCGGTAACCGGCGCAAAGAATGATGTCGTCCGTCCTGCCGCTGAAATAGAAGTAACCGTCCGCATCCACGCTTACAGTGTCGCCCGCGAGGCAGTAACGCCCGTTTCCCACGAATTTTTCAGCGGTCCTTCCCTGATCGTTCCAGTAGCCTCTGAACCAGAAAAGGGGCGAATTCTTTACATCCACGGCAAAGATGCCTTCCTTGCCCGGCTCGACTTCCCTGCCCTCAAGGTCTACGACCGTCATGCGAAAGCCCGGCATGGAATGTCCCATGGAGCCCAATTTGATTGGCCGCTGGAGGTCTTGGCGATGGTGGTTGTTTGCGGCCATCCCGAGTTCTGTCTGGCCGTAATGGTCGTGGATGGGAACCCCCAGCACCTTTTTGCTCCACTCGATCACTTCCGGGTTGAGGGGCTCTCCCGCACTCGAAGCAACGCGAATATGCAAAGAAAACTTCCCCGCGATCTTCTCGGATTCCGCTTTCAACGAGCGATATGCCGTCGGGGCGGATGCAAAGTTGGTCACGCGGTATTTGCTCAGCACGCGAAAGATTTCGGGGGCGCCGAAAGGCGCATTGAAAAAAAGAGTCGACTTGCCCAGAAGAAGCGGCCCTATGGCGTTGTAATACAGCCCGTATGCCCAACCGGGGTCGGCCATATTCCAGTACATGTCGTCTTCCCGCATATCGAGGCCGAACTCCATGTAGGCGTGAAAGGCCGCCAGGGCCTTGACGGGAACTTCGACACCCTTGGGGCTTCCGGTCGTGCCCGAGGTATAGAGCATGATCATCATGTCTTCGCCGTCGACCGGAACAACCTTTTCGACGGGCTCGGCCTTTTCGAGCTCGCTCCAGAAACCGTAATCCCCTTTCTCCATTGCGCCACTCGCATCCGAAACGGTGATGACCTGGATTTTCCCGTCACGGTAGCAGGCCGCGTCGTTTAATTTCGGCCTGTAAGCAGCGTTGGTCACCACGATCTTCGAGCCGCTGTCGCTTGCCCGAAGGTCGATGGCGTCGGGGCCGAAGGCGGTGAAAAGAGGCACGTACACAGCACCCAGCCGCCAAACCGCAAGGGCTGTGATCAGCAGCTCCGGTGTCTTGGGGAGGAGCGCCGCGACCCTGTCGCCTTTTCGGATGCCGAGCCTTTGGAGAACGGACGCCATTTTCGCGGAAAACTCCCGGAGTTCCCAGAATGTGAGCTTGAGGGTTTTTCCGGTTGCATCTTCATAGAATAGCGCGATTTTTTCGGGAATGCGGGCGTGCCTGTCACAAAGAAAATGGGCGGGAGAGACCCCGCTTCCTCCGTATTCATTGAGCCAGGTTTTCACGGCTTCTTCCGGCTTCATGGACGTCATGGCCATTATGCTGCTCCTTTGTGAGAGTGAGTGGGCAAATGCGGCGCCGCCAAAAGTTTCAGCCCGCATTTTCAACCGGTCGAGTCCAGGCCGCAATAGTTAATATTGCTAATATTCTGTCCCGGGGGGAGCGGGGGAGACGCTCCCCCGCTCTTCTAAAAAATCGTTATCATGTCCGAAAACGGCCGGTTTTTTCATAGCCCATAGATATAATAAATTAAATCCAATTATGGGGATGGACATGACGAAAACAATAGCTTCAGGTCTGCTGCTGGACTCCAGAGCTTGCTACGCAGCCATGCGGGCCCATGACGTCCGCTTCGACGGCCGCTTTTTCTGCGGGGTCTCTTCCACTGGAATATATTGCCGCCCCATTTGTCGGGTGAAGCTTCCTAGGGAGGAAAATTGCTCCTTTTTCGTCAGCGCGGCGGCGGCAGAGGCCGCCGGGTACAGGCCTTGCCTTCGTTGCCGCCCGGAATTGGCCCCGGGGTTGGCCCCGGTCGATTCGATCAAGCGTCTTGCGAGGAGCGCCGCCTTGCGGATGGAGGAAGACCCGCTGGGGTCCGGAAGCCTTTCCGACCTGGCCGCTGTACTGGGGATAACCGACAGGCATCTGCGCCGGGTCTTCCTGGCAGAATATGGCGTTTCCCCCGTGCGGTATCTTCAAACCTCTCGATTGCTCCTGGCCAAAAACCTGCTTGCCGACACCCGGCTTTCCGTGACCGACGTGGCGATGGCCGCGGGTTTTGGCAGCATCAGGCGATTCAACCACCTGTTCAAGACCCGTTATCGCCTTGCGCCAAACGAAATCCGCAAGCAAACTCGAAGCCCCGTGGTACATGATGACGCTGTCACCTTGTCTCTTGGCTATCGCCCCCCGTTTGCATGGAAGAGCATTATTTTGTTTCTTGCCACTCGGGCGGTTCCCGGAGTCGAAAGCGTGACCGGGGGTGTCTATCGCCGAACGGTAGCCCTGGAAAAAGGCGGGACAGTGCACCGGGGATGGATTTCAGTAACGGACCAGCCGGGCCGCAACTGTCTTTCCCTTACCCTTGCGGCTTCGCTTTTGCCGGTGATATCCCGGGTGTTGACCAGGGTCCGCCTTCTTTTCGACCTGAACTGCGACCCCGAAATAGTGCGCGAGAAACTGGCGGCAATGGACGAGCTTTCGCCCGGTATTTACGTGGAGGGGATTCGGGTGCCGGGATGTTTCGACCCTTTCGAAATGTCGGTGCGCGCAATCCTTGGGCAGCAGGTGAGCGTAAGGGCGGCGACTACTCTGGCCATGCGGCTCGTTCATCTGCTCGGGGAAAAGATGGAAACCCCTTTTGAAGACCTCGGGTACGGGTTCCCCGGGCCTGAAAAATTCCTGCTTCCCGCGGGCCCCATCGAAAACCACCTGGGCCCGGTCGGCATAAACGGCGGCAAGGCACGCTCGATTCTTGGACTGGCGAAAAGCTTGTCGGATGGTTCCATTTCGCTTTCCTGCTGCGAAAACCCGGAGGAGACGATGGAAAAGCTCGCCGGGCTGCGCGGGTTTGGCCCCTGGACGGTCCACTACGTTGCCTTGCGCGCGCTCGGCTGGCCGGATGCCTTCCCGCATACCGACTTCGGAGTAAGAAAGGCCCTCGCCGACCGGTCTGATCGTGAGATACTGGAGCTGTCGCAAGGCTGGAGACCCTGGCGTTCGTATGCGACAATCCTTTTGTGGAATTTTCTAGCAAATGAACCCGAACGCGGAAAAGAAAGGCTGATCACCCAATGATCCAAACATGCGCGATCGATACTCCGCTGGGACCCATGACCGCGGCCGCCGAAAAGAACGCTCTCGCAGGTCTTTGGTTTATCGGCCAAAAACATTATCCAACCCGGGCGGAGCGCTGGGTTTGTGACCCGGCGCATCCCGTTTTCGAGGCAGTGCGCGGCTTTCTTGCCTCTTATTTCTCGGGCGGGACAGGTGGTGGGTTCGAAATGAGTCTAAAACCTCAAGGGTCGCCCTTTCAACTGGCGGTATGGGACGTACTTTTGAAAATCCCCAGGGGGCAGGTCAAAACCTACGGGCAAATCGCCAAAGAAATCGCGGAGTCCCTGGGCCAGGCCACGATGTCTGCCCAGGCCGTGGGAGGTGCTGTGGGACGCAACTCGATTTCGATTCTCATCCCCTGCCATAGAGTCATAGGTTCTGACGGGCATCTTAGGGGATACGCCGGGGGACTGGACAGGAAAGCGGCGCTCTTGCTGCTTGAAAAGGCGAACCTGGAAAATCTCGAATTATAACGAAGGCGTCCTTTACGAAAGGATAAGGCCCGAAGGCAGATTCTCGCCGAAAATCCAATCCCGTTCCTGTACTATGCTCGCTTCCGGATTTTCCATTATCTCTTTGTAGCGTTTTGCGTTCTCCACGTGATTTAGCCATTCGGCAAGACGGTCCCGGTCGGCCTCGGGCAGATCCCGCTGCCGGTCGCCGGTTCGCCGGGCGAGCTGTACTGCCGCATGCGCCAGCGCGTCGGCAGGCTCTATTGAAAGCGACAGAAGCCTGCCCAGCCATTGCGAAGCATCACTGCTCGGGACAACCTGGTCGAGCGGGCCGTAGAACGGCGCCCTGGCCCCAAAGCGGCTTATTGCCCACAACTCCTGGGTTTTTGGCTTCCCCTTCATGATCTTTTGCATCAGCAGCCCTCCAAGGCCGGATTTGATGCCGGCCGAAAGGCGTTCGAAATTGGCCATGGCCATCCAGATTTCGAGGGTTTCCGCAGAACTCAGACTGGAGGGTCCCTTTTTTGCCGGTTTTCTTTTCGTATCGCTCAATTGAAACATGGGAGATATCTGCTGGTAAATGTGGTTTTGATGGCTTGCGGAAAGACCTCCCGCCACCCGGCGCCAGAATACCCACCACTCGGACCTGACCTGCGGTTGCCTGGGGAATTCGAGTCCCCGCAGATAGAGCTTCCAGACTTCCTTCATGCGCCAGTCGTCCAAAGGCGCCCCGAAGCCGGGTCTCAGGCAGAACCCCAAAAGATTTAACCAGCGCGATTCATGCCGGGCCGAAAAAACGCGTCCCTGCGAACATTCGATGAGGGTGTCGGCGAACTTTCTTATGAGGGGCGTCGTCCACCTGTCTTTACCCAGGTCGAGAATGGAGACCATCTCCTTTATGAGCTGTTCGGGCGGATTCGCTGGACTGGAGAAGACGGTGCGGATTTTTTCCAGGGCCTGCTCGATGAGATCCGAATCAAGGGTCTCTCCTTCGGAAAGGCCCGGGGTTTCCTGCTGCTCGCCCCCGTGGCGGACGTCGAACTGGAGCTGCCACCTGTGCGGCGTATCCTGCGAACGGCACCAGAGTTCGAGTGTGCCGATTTCCGTTAGCCTTACGGCGAGCTGGACGGGAAGGTTTCGGGCTCCGCCCTTTTTTCCGTATCTTAGCACCGTCCGTATGGGGGGAAGACGGGTGATCTCGGCTTCATCGAGCGATACGACGTCTCCCAGCCGATCTCCCAGGCGGGTGCTGGAGCAGGATACCTGGAAGGCGACCGGCCGGTTTGCCAAAAGCTCGAAGGAGGGCTTCTCGAACTGGGTCTCGAAGCCTTCTTCGGTGCCGCGCGAAACGATACACACCGAAGTTGCGGGATTTGAGCCGGCTCCTTCGGTTGCGACCTCGACGTAATATGCCCGGGGGCTGCCGGCGCCGACGCGAACCCCATCTCCCAGCCGCACCATCCCGTAATAAGCCGCTCCGATGGCCACGGCAAGTTCGGGGTGGGGGTTATCGAGTTCGGCGGGCGCCCAGTCCTGTCCGGCAGTATCCTGAAACCACCCGAGGATTACTGAAAGCACGCGTTCTCTTATTGCTTTCGGGGTGAAAGCGCCTCCATTGAACAAGACGAAGTCGGGAAAGGGGGAACTTCTGCCCGATTCCTGCTGGAGAAGCGTTTGGAACCGCTGCCAGAAGGCTGCCAGGTGGCGGGTTACGGCAGGGTCCTGTACGTAGGGCAGGCCCCATTCGGTGAGCCCCGCGCGCCGGCTGCCCGAAGGGGGTTCACCCAGGGGTGTGTGAGGGAAAAAACCCTCGATTATGGTTTGCTCGATATCTTTTCGCGTAAGCGAACCCTTGAAGGTATCCGCTATGAGTTTTGTTCCCGTCCCCATGATGGTTATGTCCATGCGGTCCGGGTGGCTGGCGGAAGTTTCATCTCCCCCCAGGAGGACTTCCTTTGCGTTCCGGCATTGATGCCAGAGTTGATGCCATTTTTTGGAATCGAGCCCGCCGGGCTTTCCGAGAAGCCTGGTTTCGAGCTGTCTTGCCAGGGCAAGATCCATGTTGTCTCCGCCCAGCATGAGGTGGTCTCCCACGGCGAGCCGGTCGAAGCGCAGCCCTTGTTCTCCTTCCCTTATGGCCACAATGGTAAAATCCGTCGTGCCGCCCCCGACATCGCAAACGAGGATGATCTGGCCGGCCCGCATCCCCTCCCGCCAATTGTCTTCATGCCGGGAGAGCCAGGAGTAGAAGGCGGCAAGAGGTTCTTCGAGCAAAACCACGCGGGACATCCCGGCATCGCGGGCGGCGGCGACCGTAAGCTCGCGTGCAACCTCGTCAAAGGAAGCGGGGACCGTCAGGACTATCAATTGCTCTTCGAGGAGGAGTCCCTCGCGGCCGCGGGCAACCGAAGCGTTCCACGCCTCCCTCATGTGGCGGAGGTAGCGGGAAGTGGCCTCGACGGGGGAGACCTTTTCGACGTCCGTGCCCGCCCCCCAGGGGAGGATACTCCCCGTGCGGTCGACGCCGCCGTGGCACAGCCATGACTTTGCCGAAGACACCAACCGCCCCGGAACGAGCGCCCCCTGTTCCCTGGCGAATTCGCCCACTATGTAGTTTCTGTCCGGGTCCCAGGGGAGTGCGGTGCTTCCCGGAGGGAGTTCGAAAGAGCCCGGAAGGTAGAGAAAGGAAGGGAGTATGGACCGGCGGCCCAGTTCTTTTGGCGCCCTCAGTTGAGGGATATCGAAGAAGCGTATTCGTCTGGCTTCCGACCCCTCTTTCGTTCTGTCTACGTAGGCAAGGGCGGAATTGGTCGTCCCGAGATCTATTCCGACTATGTAGCGAAATGATAGGTCCACGGAATCGAAGGTGTCGAATATATCTTCCATTTTTTGATACGCTTCTTAAGGTTTCGCACGTTCGCGCAGGTTAAATTCGAGTTTCCAGCGGTGGTCCTCGTCGCGGGAAACGCACCAGAGTTCCAGGGTGCCCACTTCGGTCACCACGCTCTTGAGCCAGACAGGGATGACTCTTCCACCCTCCTCGCCGGGGGCGGCGGCAAGACTCACTTCCATGGTGGTCACTTCCTCGATTTCGCCCGCCCAGTCTTCAACTATTTCTCCGACATGGTCCTTGTTTCGCACGGTAGAGGCTAACAGGCTGAATACCGCCGGCTCTCCCACCACGAGACCGAATTCTTTCTGTCGTATTTCGGCTTCCGTGCCTTCTTCCATTCCGAAGGGCACGACACAGAGCGCCTTAATGGGTGCGGGAACGCCGGGGACAGCAGGCATGGAACTTTCGACGCCGATGTAGTAAGGACGGCCGATGCCTCCCCTGATCCTTATGCCGCGCCCAATTCTAGCCAACCCATAATAAGCCGCGCCGCGTGCCACGGCAAGATCGAGGTCCGGCAACCCAAACTCGCGGAGTCCCCGGCCGCCGCTCCAGTGGTCGAGAACAGATATCAACCGATTGCGGATAAGTTCGGGCTTCATTACTCCGCCGTTAAAAAGCACCGCGCCGGGGGATTCTATATCCGCACCCGAATTTGCCGGTTCTCCTTGTGCCTGCCGCCCGAGAAACCTGGCAAGGTGCCTGGTTACGGCCGGGTCGGTCTCAAAAGGGAGCCCTATTTCACGCATTCCGACCCGTGCCTTCTCCTTCGGGTATTCGGAGCTTTCCACTTCAGGGAAAAAGCCGTCGAGAAGAACGTCTCGGACCTCGTCCCGCGACAGTTCGGTTCGAATGGTTCCGCCGATGAGCGAGGTGCCCCGCCCGAGGATTACGACGGGTTCGCTCTTAAGATCGGGGTTTCCAAGAATCCGTTCCTTGGCGACCCGGCAGGTGTGCCAGAGGCACCGGAACTGCCACGCATCGAGCCTCGTTCCCTTAGCGGCGAGTTTTGCCTGAACGGCATAGGCGAGGGTGAAATCCATGTTGTCGCCGGACAGGAGGAAGTTGGTGGCGATCGT
>CAWEZA010000100.1:0-17477 GCA_963813125.1 uncultured delta proteobacterium
TGCCTCAAGGCGCCCCCCTGGTTTTGTACCCCACCCCATTTCCCCTTCCTTATCTCGACCAGAAGTTCAGACCTGTTTTTGCGCATGTCCGCCTCGCTTAGGCTGCGGCGCCGGGAAACGGGCGAGGCGAAGAGGTTCCGAGTTTATGACCGGGACCGTCGCAAAAAAAACCAGCAGCCGATCGAGCGCGCACGTGAGGGATTATTTTAGAGGGACTCCGGCAACGCACGGAAAATCTTCGAATGGAAGGATTTCAGTTTATGCTGTGGAGGAAGCTCTCACCGGCTAAAGACGGTCCCGAACAAATAGAAGAGCTGTTTGCGGCGACGTCCCCGATGACACGGAAGGGATCGTACACGGAGGACTCGCGGCTCCTCGCGGATGCGTTGAAATCCGGTCAGTGCAGCGGCGTCCAGGCCCTGGACCTGCGAGGCAGGCTCTTATGCCAACAGGGTTTTTACCTCTATGCGGAAGCGTGCAGGCGCATGGCCATCGGCGTGGACGGCTCAAATCCCGAGTCGCCGCGGCCCGCACGATGCCCGATGCGGGAGCTTTACCGCACAATCGTTTTGTCGGCGTACCTCGTGGTCATTATGCTGTTTTGCCCGAAAACAGCCGTTTTGAACAAGAATGTCCGCGGACTGCGGGGTGCCGCCTCATCCCGCCTTGCCCTCACCAGGGAGGACGTCAAGGCTATCCGCTTGACAGCAATGCAAAAGAAGGAAGCCTCGGCCGACCGGCCCCCGGGCCAACGTATCTCAGGTATCGGGGCAACCGCGGATGGAGTATCGGCGAAAATAGACGGTCCCGGCTCAACCCTGGAGAAATGTGGCATGCAGCTTGCGACATTTCCCAATAATCATTAAAGTTCTTCGGCTGCCCAGGCAGTATCGTCTTCTCGCCGCGCGAGTCTTCGGAAAACGGCGGGGGATCGACTGGCCGGGAAACAGGCCATGGATGACAACCGATTACGGGAAACGAGCTGGTCGACAATGGCGCCCGAGATGAAAGAGACCGGAATGAGCGCGGAGGACGGCCGCAGGCCAAAGAGCTGCCTTTGCGCCGAGTTTTCGCTTTTGACCTGCGAGGATGCCAGGCAGCTTCAGACCGAACTGGTCGCGGCCAGAAAATCGGGGGATTTTTCAAAAGACATCCTTCTGCTGCTGGAGCACTCGCCCGTGTTCACTGTCGGGCGCCGGGGCGGAAGGGACAATCTTTTGGTTTCTGAAAGCTTTCTTGAGGAGTCGGGCATACCGATTCTAAACGTGGAGCGCGGCGGCGACATCACTTTCCACGGTCCCGGCCAGCTGGTGGGATACCCGATCATCGACCTGCGCGCTGCAGGTTTAGGGGTGTCCGATTACGTGGAAAGGCTCGAAGAGGTCATGATCCGCACGGCGGCCCGCTACGGGGTGCGAGCTTCGCGAAATCCCGTGAACCGCGGGACCTGGGTAGGAAATTCCAAGCTGGGCAGCATCGGGGTTGCCGTCCGTACCGGGATAGCCTTTCACGGCTTTGCGTTCAACGTAAATGTGTCCCTGGAGCCGTTCGGATGGATCAACCCTTGCGGATTGCAGGGAATCGGCATGACCTCTTTGGAGCGCGAACTCCATCGCCCTTTACTTATTGACGAGGTGCGCGAGTGTCTTAAGCGCGAATTCGAAGCGGTCTTCCAGGTAAAGCTCGAGCCCGCCGACTTCGCGTCTTTACGCCGGCTTTTTTCCGATTCTCCACAGGAAAGGTATTGCACTCACAATGGCGCCGATTGAAGAAAAAAAGATGCGCTCCCCCCAAGCCTTCCTGGCTAAGACTAAGACTTCCGAGCAGTCCGGTCTACGAGCAGGTAAGAACCATGCTGGCAAACGTCGGTCTTAACACGGTATGCCAGGAGGCTCACTGCCCCAACCAATGGGAGTGTTTTTCGTCCCGGACCGCGGCTTTCCTGATAATGGGTCCCCACTGTACCCGCAACTGCCGTTTTTGCGCGGTCGAACATGGGACACCCGGGCCGCCCGATCCCGAGGAACCCGCCAGGGTGGCCGAAGCCGCCAGGTCCCTGGGACTTCTCTACGCGGTGGTGACTTCAGTTACCCGAGACGATCTTGCGGACGGCGGGGCTTCGTGCTTTGCGGCGACAATCGGGGCGATCAGGGAAAAACTGCCCGGTACGCTCGTAGAAGTGCTGATTCCCGATTTCAAGGGGGACTTTCAACAGCTCAGAACGGTGCTTGCCGCCTGCCCGGATGTAATCAACCACAACATCGAGACCGTCGCGGGTCTTTACAGCACAGTGCGGCCCGGAGCTTCCTACGACCGGTCGATGAGTCTTCTGGCGGAGGCAAAGCGAGCTGCACCCTCGATTCCCGTAAAATCAGGCCTCATGCTTGGCTTTGGAGAAACGGCGCGGGAAATCCGCCAAACGCTTTCAGATCTTTTCGATGCCGGGGCCGGCATGCTAACGATTGGCCAATACCTCCAGCCTTCCGCCCTGCACCTGCCGGTGATCCGCTATGTCCCTCCGGAGGAGTTTGAGAACTGGAAGCAGGTGGCATTGGAAATAGGGTTTTCGCAAGTGGCGAGCGGCCCCTTTGTCCGCAGCTCCTACCATGCCGAAAACCTGTTCAAGGTCGGGCAGGTTCGCCAGCCTGGGTGAGATTTCCCGAAAAAGTGGAACGTAAAAGGCGCGTTGCGGTTGCGCCGAGCGAGTGCCCTCCACGCGCCTAGGTCATCACGATAAGGAGAACCAGCCCGGCAAGACTTGTCATCGACAAGGCACGCACGGCTTTTTTTTCGGCCGCCGGCGTTCCGGGTTGGGCTATCAGCAGGAAGGAACAGAGCGTGATCAATTCAAAAAAGAAATAGAAAAAGCTCATGTCGTTAGAAAGCAGCACGCCGTTAAATGCGCCAAGGCAAATCAGCAGCAGGGCGAAAAACCGGTGCCTGCTCGATCCTTTCAGTTCGGGGTGGTCTTCGAGAGACTGCGGGGACGGAATGAAGGACAACCGCATGGTCGATAAGGCGGTGGCTATGGATGCCACCATGACCAGAATGAGGGCGAGGTTGTCTCCATAGAAGACGTCCGCAGGGAGTTTCCCTTTCCCGATGAAAAACTCCAAAAAGGCCAAAACGATTATTTGCAGTACCGAAAGAGCCTCTATGACCGGATGTCGATACCTGAAGCCAAAGTAAAGGATCACACCGAGTAAAAGAAAGTCCGCGCCATTTACGGCACCATGCAGGCAGTTGCCGGAAACGGGCGGAAGCGGGAGACCGAAGGGCACCCGCGGAACCAGCAGCAACGCGCTTCCCGCCAGCAATACGCCGGCGGCGCTCACCACAAACGCTTGCAAAAACAGCGATCGGGCCTGGTAGACGCAAAGGGCTGCCAGAAAAGGGGAAACGATGAGCAGGAAGAGCAGTAGCGGTGTGGTAAAAAGATTTGAGAGGGCGTGTTCCATGGAGCTGATCCCTTTTGATGGGCCGACCGGTCCCGTAAGCTTTGGCAAGGCCGAACGACTTGAGAATTGACGGATTTGGATATCCAAAAGAGCTAACGGGATTATCCAGCCTTCAAAGGCCCCTTGCGAAAGCAAGTCTCATTCCATCCGCTTGACTGCTTTGATTTTTCAACTTTTTTACAGGAAGTGCAGTCCGGCCCAGCCGTCAAACTGGAACATTTCCGTTGACACAAGCTGTAATCTGAAGATTTCAGGTCGGTATCGATACCGTGGACATGGCGACAGTTGCGGGGCGGGTTGCCGCGGTCGTGCGAGGTTGTCCGGGAACGGAGGGGAGCCGATCAGGTCCCCTTTTTTTGTCACAGATTTTTGGCCAGGTTTATGAAATCGCTTCTTTCGAAGTTCAGGGTCATGAAAAAGGAGAGCAGGTCGGTTGAATCCCACCTGACAGAGGTGTAGACGCGGGTAATGCCCTGGGCTTTGTAGAACTTGAAGCTTTCCTCGGCCAAACGGGCGCCAAGGCCCTGCCCCATGTGTCTGGGGTCCACGCCAAGGGTTGCGATCCAGCCGCTTTTGTCTATCCCGAAGCCGAGGGTCAAAATATAGCTGATCATGAACCCGACGACCTTGCCGTCCAACTCCGCCACAAAACAGGCCGAATCCTTGCCCTCGACGTGCGCATGAATCAGCTTGTCGAATTCGGCTTCCACGGGCTTTTTGGTGATCTCGCCGTAAATCCTGGCTATCCCCTCGGAGTCTTCCAGCCTCATCTCCCTAATCCGTGCGATTTTGTCGGCTGAGTCCATACCCTTCAGTACCCTTTTCAGTGGGATTTCAGTCTATCCGAATCACTTTCACTCGATGGCCGACCCAATCCGGAGGCAGGTAGATCCTGCCGCTGTTTCCGCTGAGCCTTACCCGCTTTTCGAGCATCTCTTCACCGAAGACTTCGAACCTGACCATTTTGTGAACAGCCTCGGCAGAGGTCTCCGACTCCGGATTGTCCTCGCTCTGGTTGCGATCTTCATTCATATTTTCTATCCATCGGCACTTTCACTTGGCCCCGGTTTTAGACATTCTAGTATATTTGAGTTTACCCGGCAAGCGATTGGCGAAGCATCCCACCACGGGTTTAAAAAGCATCCAGACCCAAATGGGAAAAAAGGAAAAAGCGGCCAAGGCCGCGCTTGCCTCACCTTATCCTTATCACCTTTACCCTGGAGCCAACCCAGTCCGGGGGCAGGTAGACCCGCCCGCTGTTGCCGCTGGGCTTTACCTCCTTTTCAAGCATCTCCTCGCCAAAAACCTCGAATTTCACGACATCGAGGGCGACCGGTTCCTTTTCCGCAGCCAGAGGAGCCTCATTATCCGGGCTTACTTGCCTGATGACTTTTTTTCCCATCGGATCTTTGTGTCCTCGAGCCTGTCTCGAGCACTGCGGAAACAGGCGAGCAGGGCACATAATCTACCATCCGGCGCGCACCCGGTCAAGGCGTTTGACAGCTACAAAGCAATCATATTGTGGCTACACTTCAGCAATCCTCGTTCCCAAACCGGCAGCCAACATGAAAGTTAATCATGAAAGTTAATCTTGACTAAGCACACTATAGCTGTATTATAGCTCTTAAGTAGTTCGGCACCAACTGAAAAGTTTTTACCGCCGGGCAGCAAACCATAACGAATTCTTCAAACCTGGAGCAGGGGAAGCCATGTTACTGGAAGGAAAAAATGCCATTGTCACAGGCGGATCGCAGGGTATCGGCGCCGCAACCGCTCTGGAACTTGCCGCTGAAGGCGCAAATGTCTGCTTGACCTACCGCAAGCACCAGGAAGAAGCCGACGAATATGTGCGCAAGATCTCCGAGATGGGGCGCAAAGCGATCGCGGCCAAATGCGACATCGCGGTATTCGCCGAAGCCGAACAAGTCGTAAAGCAGGCCCTCGAGGCGTTCGGGAGCGTCGACATCCTGGTAAACAATGCCGGTATGAACTGGGACGCCGTGTCATGGAAAATGACCGAAGAGCAATGGGACAGGGTCCTGGAAGTAAACCTCAAGGGCTATTTCAATTTCACCCGCAACGTTGCCCCGCTGTTAAAGGAGCAAAAGTACGGGAGAATAATAAATATCACCTCGATAAACGGAATGCGCGGCAAATTCGGCCAGTCGAACTATTCGGCATCCAAGGCGGGCATTATCGGCTACACCAAAGCGGTAGCCAGGGAATTGGGGGCGTTTGGCGTTACGGTGAACGCGGTTGCCCCCGGTTTGATCGAAACCGCCATGCTGCGGGATTCATCCAACCGGGAGAAGGTGGTGGAGATGGCGATGGGGGAGATCGTGATGAAGAGGCTCGGTCAGCCTGAAGACCTGGCCTACCTCGTCTCGTTTCTTGCCTCGGATAAAGCGCGCCATATTACCGGCGAGGTCATAAGGGTTGACGGCGGCCAATACATCTAAAGCCCGGGAGGAGTGGTGATATGTCCGAACTCAAATTTTTCAAGTTTGAAAAGGCAAACGGCTGCGTGCGGATCAGCCTGGCGCGTCCGAAGCACAATGTGCTGAACCTGGACATGATGAAAGAGCTAAATTCCGTCCTGGAAACTCTTTGCGCGGACGACGAATTCAAATGCCTGGTGTTGCTTGGCGAGGGCAAAAGCTGGTGCGCGGGAGTCGAGGTGGCCGACCACAAGCCGGAAACCGCGCCCGAAATGATCGAGACTTTCGACAGGATATTCGAACTGCTCGGCAAGCTCGACGTGCCGGTGATCGCAGCCGTTCACGGCGCCTGTCTCGGCGGCGGAATGGAGCTTGCCATCGCCTGTGACATCGTGATCGCATCGTCAAACGCCAAGTTCGGCCAGCCGGAAATAAAACTGGGCTTTTTCCCGCCGTACGCGGCAGTGCGGCTTCCGGAATTGGTCGGAGCGTCCAGGGCCATCGAGATCTGCACCACGGGCAAGACTTACACCGCCAAGGAGGCCCGCAAACTTGGCTTTGTGAGCGACGTCGTCGATGAGGAAAAATTCACCGAGACGGTGAACGGCCTTGTGGACGAGATTTGTGTCAACAGCCCTCTCATCATTCGCATGAACAAACGAGCGATAAAGATGGTGAAGGGTTGCGACTCCAGGGAAGCCGCAAAGAAAGCAAACGATTATTTTCTAAATTCCCTCATGAAGACAGAAGACACCCTTGAGGGAATCAGCAGTTTCGAGGAAAAAAGAAAACCCGTGTGGAAAAACAAATAAGCGGGCTCAACAGCAAAAAAGGGCGATAAAGAGATGGAAAGACCTGCGCTGATCATTATAGACATGGTAAAGGACACTTTCGATGAATCGAACAAATACCCCATCACTCCTTTCGCCCGAAAGATAATCGAGCCGACAAACAGCCTGATCTCGGTTTTCAGAAATAAAAACTGGCCGGTCGTGTTTTCAACCGACGCTTTCCACGAAGAGGATTTCATCTTCACCGGCCGAATGAAGCCCCATTCCCTGGCCGGGACCGAGGGGGCCGAAGTGGTGGCGGATCTCGACATGAAACCGCAGGACCTGTGGCTTCCAAAACCCAAGTTTTCCGCCTTTTTCAACACGGACCTGGCCGAGAGGCTAAAGAAGGACAACGTGTCGCTTTGCGCGGTAGCCGGAATCGCAACCAATTTTTGCGTCCTTGCTACCGTTCTTGACGCCATTGCCTCCGATTTTCGGGCCGTCCTGCTCGAAGACTGCAGCGCCGCCTTTACAGAAGAAATCCACAACCGCACGGCGGACAATTACCGCCGCAACCCGCTCTACCCCCTGCTGAGGGTCTGCACCTCCACCGAGCTTGCCGCCGAACTGGGCTGAAAAGCGAAAAGATAAGAGATAGAAGCGCGGGGGGCCTCGCCCCCCACACCCCCTCGCCGCTTCGCGGCTCTATAGGGCGCTTTTCGGGGCGGGCCTTCGGCCCGGCGCCGAAAAGCGCCAAGCGCTCGGCCACAAGCGCTTTCGCGCGTGGCCGAACCCCGTCCAGACCACCCCGGCTTTTTTCATTTAGCTCAATCTTACCAAAGTGGGGCTTGATCCGCTGCGAAGCGCTTGTTATAAGCAGGGTTCGCAAAAGGAGAGCGCCAACATGCAGAAAAGACAAGACATCCGCAACCTCGCCATTATCGCCCACGTCGATCACGGCAAAACGACTCTGGTCGATGCCATGCTGTGGCAGGGAGGCATTTTTAGGGAAAACGAACAAGTCGCCGAAAGAGTGATGGACAGCCTCGACCTCGAACGGGAGAAGGGCATCACCATCATGGCGAAGAATACGGCCATAGTCTACAAGGGGGTCAAGATCAACATAGTCGATACTCCCGGCCATGCGGACTTTGGCGGCGAAGTCGAGCGGACGTTGAACATGGTCGAAGGAGTGGTGCTGCTGGTCGATGCGACCGAAGGGCCGCTCCCCCAGACGCGGTTCGTGCTGGGTAAGGCCCTGGCGCTGGGACTTCCCCCGATCCTGGTGATAAACAAAATCGACCGCCCCGACCGGCGGATAAACGAGGTGCTCGACGAAGCCTACGATCTTTTCATAGACCTCGACGCCAACGAAGATCAGCTCAATTTTCCCGTTCTCTACACCAACGCCAAGGCGGGAATCGCGCTGACCGACCCGGAGGGCACGGGACAAGACCTCGTCCCGCTCTTCGACCAGATTCTTTCTTCGATCCCCGCGCCTTCCCATGACCCGGAATCCCCTCTTCAATTCCTGGTGACCAACCTCAACCACAGCGATTACGTGGGAAGAACGGCGATCGGCAAGATCGTAAACGGGTCCATGCGGCGGGGCCAGGAAGTCATGCTGCTAAAACCCGACGGCACGTCCCGGAAGTCTTCGCTAAGCGTGCTCTACACTTACGAGGGCTTAAACCGGGTAGAGAAGCAAACCGCGGAGGCCGGCGACATAGCGGCTGTCGCGGGAATCGAGGATATTTTCATAGGAGATACACTGGGCGACCCCACGGACCCTCGTCCTTTGCCCACCATAACCGTCGAGGACCCCACAATATCCATGGTCTTCACGGTCAACTCCTCCCCGCTTGCAGGGAAAGAGGGCAAGTATCTCACTTCCCGCCACATAAAGGAACGGCTCGACAAGGAACTGCTCTACAACGTCAGTCTTCGGGTCGAACAGGCCGAAAACCGCGAATCGTACATGGTGAGCGCCCGGGGGGAGCTGCAGCTGGCCGTTCTCGTCGAGACCATGCGCCGGGAGGGGTTCGAGCTTTCGATCTCGAGGCCCAAAGTCATAACCAAGGAAGTGGACGGGCAACTGTGCGAACCCGTCGAGCTGGCAACGATAGACATTCCCGAGGAATTCATAGGGATAGTCACGGAGATGCTCAGCGCGCGGCGCGGGAGAATGACCAGGATGGTCAATAACGGCTTTGGCCGTGTGCGCCTCGAATTTGAAATCGCATCACGCGGTCTTATAGGCTTTCGCAGCCGTTTTTTGACCGAAACGCGCGGCTCGGGAATCCTCAACACGCTTCTTCTGGGCTACAGGCCCCACGCGGGCGATATCCCCGCCCGCCCGAACGGGGTGCTTGTTTCCGACCGTGAAGGCAAAGCGGTCACCTTTGCCATTTATCACCTGCAGCCCCGGGGGACGATTTTTGTAAACCCCGGCGAACCGGCGTATACGGGCATGATCGTAGGAGAAAACTCGCGGGCCGAAGACATCTGGGTAAATATCACCAAGGAAAAAAAGCTCACCAACATGAGGGCCTCCGGCTCCGATGAAGCCCTGAGGATCATACCGCCCCGCCGATTCAGCCTCGAACAGGCGATGGAATACATCTCCGATGACGA
Organism: uncultured delta proteobacterium; assembly: GCA_963813125.1. Lineage (GTDB taxonomy): Bacteria > Desulfobacterota > Syntrophobacteria > Syntrophobacterales > Syntrophobacteraceae > SbD1. Next base: position 9,304 of record CAWEZA010000100.1, read on the forward strand.
ACTGGTCGAAGTCACCCCCGCCTCGATCCGGCTGCGCAAAAAGAAAAACCGCCAATAGTTGAGCCAGGGCCGGGCGGTCCATGAATGGCCGCCCGGGAGCCTGTCTCCAGTCCGCCCGGCTCAATGGTTTTCTTACGGGGCCGGACAGTAGCTCGGCACGCCATCCCTGTAGCACAAAACGGTTGCGGGCGAAGAATCCGCGGCAAAACCGGCGGCAACTCCCGCAGCACCCCATCCGGGTTTGCAGTATCCATTCCAGTGCCCGTTTACAGTCCGGTTCACGTTGGTGTTAACTTTTCTATTCACTGTCCCGTTATAGCTCCGGCTAACGCTCCCGCTATAGTTGCGGTTTACGCCGGCAGTTCCTCCGAGCGGAATGGCGAGGGTTCATTCCCGCAGCATCTGTCCTAAACCCGGAGAGGATGCTTAGGTTCTAAATAGTTCATGGATGTGAACAGAATCTCACGTACACAGAGGTAACCCGAAATGAAAGCCACCAAACTGTTATTTACCGCATCGGTTGCCGCGGCGCTGCTGTTTTGCGCCACCGCGTTTTCCGCCGATATGGACGCATTGAAAAACACCACCCCCCAGCAGCGGGCAAAGCTGCAAACCCTTTTCATGAAAAAGAGACTGAAACTTACGCACAAGCAGGTACCGAAGGTGATGGACATCAACCTCAGGTACGCTCAACAAATGGAACCCGTCCTTAAGGGAAACGAGGGCAAGCTGGTCAAGATGCGTCAGGCAACGTCAATAAGGAGAGCAAAAGATAATGAGCTGACGAGCGTGCTCACTCCAGGTCAATATCAGGCATACCTGGCGTCAAAGGAACAGATGCGTCAGCAGATGATCGAAAAAGTCATGCAAAAGCGAAATCGCGCCGGTTGAGGACGAACACCCCGGGGACGGCTATTTTTTTTCAAGGCTTATCGACACCCGGACCCTGGCATTGGGTGCGGGGCTAAACTGGACGGCCCCGCTCAATTGGACCTCGCCGAGTTTACGCATCCCGGCAAGAAACGAACGAAAGTTCGGCTCCGGGATCTCGGCCAAAAGCTTTCCGGGCGGGATTTCACGCCCGGATTTGGGCGAGTTCAACATCTTCCCGTTTGAGCGCTCGACCAGCCGCATGACGCTGGAGATAATCATTCGGGATTGAGGCAGACCGGTTGCCCATGGCGCTAAAGCGGGTCTTGCGGCTTGCTGCTGCAAGCTTTGCGCGGCCATTTTTTCTTCACGTGCACCCATGCCTCCACTCCTGGATAAAAATCTCCGTCGCTCAAACGAATCATCGCGATTTTCCCCCCCGGCGGAAACCGGGGGCAGCTTCAATACGAGGGCCAGGACCGGGGTTTGGTTGCGGGAAGCATTCGGTCCATGTTTTGCCAAACCGTGAGCACCGGGGCCGCGGCCCGAGAAGCCGCGCGTACCGCCGGAGTGGGCGGACTCGGGAGGGCGAGGGGCGCAGAGGATTTTGCCGCGGACGGCGGCGCGGAAACGACTGAGGGAGCCCTCGAAAGCAAGACCTCACGGCTCGCGCCTTGCCTGAAAACCACACGGACCGACAAAATCAAAAGCATCGCTGCAGCCGCGGCCCCCGCAAGCCGAAAGAAACGCTTTTTCCCAAAGAAGGCGTGCAGACGATGGTTTAACACCGAAAAGGGCGAGGGCTTTTCAAGTCGGCTTCGCACATTGCCCAGCAGGTTTGCCGGGGCGGCAAGCTTTGGAAGCGTTCGAAGAGCGTTCGATTGCTCTTCCAGGGCGGCAAAAAGCGCGGCGCACGGCTCGCAGGCAGCAAGGTGCGCCCTCACCTCCTCACGGAATTCCACGGGGATTTCGGCATCCGTACGTTCAAAAAGGATGGCTCTGATTTTAGCGCATTCCATGGAGGCCGCCTTCTTTTGTCTCCCGCTGGAGCTTAGCCTGCAAGAGCAGCCTGGCCCGAGCCAGCCTGGACTTCAGTGTACCGGGATTGCACCCGGTAATCCCGCATATCTCTTCATGGGAGAGTCCCTCCACATACCGCAGGACAATAACAACCTTATGATCGTGTGAAAGAGAATCAAGAGCGGCCTGGAGTAAGACCTCCTTCTCCTTTTCGGCCAGCATGGCCAAAGGAGATGGCGCCGGGTCTTCGATCTCGAACTCGGGTCCATCGTCGTTTCCCGGATTTCGCCCAAACCTCAATACTCTTTTCCAAAAGCGGTTCTCAGCGGAGTTCCGTTTATTCCTGCAAATGTTTACCGCGATGGTGCGCACCCAGGTCGAAAAACTGCAATCGAACCTGAAGCCCCCGATCGACCGAAAGGCTCTTATGAAAGTCTCCTGCGCGCACTCTTCGGCGTCACCGCGGTCGCCAAGCAGCCTGTAGCACAAGTTGAATACCCGGTCCTGGTGGCGCAGCACGAGTCTATCCAGGCCCGTCCGATCACCGAGGAGGAAAGCGTCAATGTCCTCTTTGTCTTCTTCTTTCGAAGTATTGGCAGCAAGGAGCAAGCGTTTCCCCCTGATATTATAGACACAGACAAGCGGACAAAGTTCCTTTGGGTCCAAAAATTCTACAACAATCGGGGAACTTTTTACATCACGCTTTGTCAAAGGTGGTTGAAAGAACGGATTCTCAACCCCAATAGACAGAGGAGCAACCGTGAAGCATTCACTTTTTCCATCCGGCAGGAAAATGCTTTTATTACTGATCGCAGCCCTGGTCTGGGTCATGGGAGGGAGCCCCGGAATCCCCGGGCAGGCGGCGGCGGAGGGGACTTCACCTAACGACAGGACGCTTTCGCCCTACTTTTTCGTAAAGACAGACGATTCAACCGTCGACCGGCTTCCATTGAAATCCACCTCGGTCAGTGTGGACATCTCAGGGGTCATCGCCGACGTGACCGTAACCCAGGTATACAAGAACGAAGGTAAAAAACCTTTGGAGGCGATTTACGTTTTCCCGGCATCGACCCGGGCATCGGTCCACGGGATGAAGATGACCATTGGGGAGCGCACCATCACGGCGAAGGTGGAAAAGAGGGACGAAGCGCGCAAAAATTACGAGCAGGCCAAACAGGAGGGCAAAACCGCGTCCCTTCTCGAACAGGAAAGACCCAATGTCTTCCAGATGAACGTTGCCAACATTTTGCCCGGGGACGAAATAAAGACCGAACTGCGCTACACCGAGACGATTCTGCCGACCGACGGCGTCTATGAATTCGTCTACCCCACGGTCGTCGGCCCCAGGTATTCGAACCAGCCGTCCGCGACGGCCCCGGCTTCGGAGAAGTGGTCCCAAAACCCCTACCTGCACGGCGGCTGCGCCGCGGCGGGTGTGCCACGCCCCCACCACGGGATCCGGAATATGCGAGGGGAGGAAGTTGAGGGGGAGAGCGCACCTTACTCTTTCGACATCAAGGCCCGAGTGGCCGCGGGGGTCCCCATCCGGGATATGAGCTGCCCTTCCCACAAGGCAACAATAGCCTTCCAGGGAAAAAGCATTGCCGACGTTGCATTAAACCCCGGCGAGCATTCCGGGGGCAACCGGGATTTTATCCTTAGGTACAGGCTTGCGAGGGAGCAGATTGATTCGGGACTGCTCCTCTACGAGGGAAAAGACGAAAACTACTTTCTTCTGACGGCGCAGCCCCCCAAACGCGTGACGCCCGAGTCGATACCCCCGAGGGAGTATATTTTCATTGTCGATGTTTCCGGCTCGATGTCGGGTTTTCCACTGGGGATCTCCAAAAAGCTCGTGGAGGAACTCCTTTCCGGCCTTCATCCGACGGACATGTTCAATGTGATGACCTTTTCCGGCGCCTCGGATCCTTTTTCCGATCACTGCGTGGCCGCAACCCCGGAAAATATCAGGAAAGCCGTCGACTTGATCAGGCAGCAAAACGGGGCTGGAGGAACAGAGCTTTTGCCCGCGCTGCGGCGCGCGCTTTCCTTGCCAGGGACCGAAGGCTTTGCCAGGACCGTGGTTATCGCAACAGACGGCTACGTCACCGTCGAGCCGGAGGTGTTCGACCTCATACGAGACCATCTCGGAAACGCCAACATTTTTCCCTTCGGCATAGGCACCTCTGTTAACCGCTACGTAATCGAGGGCATGGCCCGGGTCGGCGCGGGAGAGCCGTTTGTGGTGACACGGTCCGAGGAAGCGCAACCGATGGCCGAAAAGTTCCGAAAATATGTGCAATCTCCGGTGCTAACCCAGGTAAAGCTCGGTTTTAGCGGCTTCAAGGCCTATGACGTCGAGCCTTCCGGAGTGCCGGATGTTTTTGCCGAACGGCCGGTGGTGGTTTGCGGCAAGTGGAAGGGAAAACCACAGGGGACGATCACGCTCTCGGGCTTTAGCGGGAAAAAGAGGTGGGAGAAGAGTATAGATGTCAGCGCAATCAAACCCCTGGCCCAAAATTCAGCCATCCGGTATCTCTGGGCCCGGTCGCGCATAACCCGGCTCTCAGACTATAACAGGCTGCGCGCAACAGATGAGCGGATAGCCGAAATCACCCGGCTGGGTCTTGCGTACAACCTTTTGACCGCTTTCACCTCCTTTGTGGCGATAGATGCCCAACCACGCCGCCATGGAGAAAGCGCGGAAACGGTAAAACAGCCCCTCCCCCTGCCCCAGGGAGTCTCCGACAACGCGCTTCCGGGCGAGGGGGCCGGCAGCATGGCGATGTTAAGTCACTCATACGGAAGCTATCGCGCGCTCGCCTCACTAAGGGCCCAGTCAAGCCCGTACGGGGCGGCGCACGGTTCAGGACCGGTGGAGAAGGCCATGGAAGCCAGTCCGCCCCCCCTGCCGAAGCAGCCGAAACTTGTCATGGAGTCTCTCAAAGTCACCGGGGGACTCTCCGAAGAAAGGGTAAGAAGGATAGCCGAGCACGATCTTTTGCAGCTGCTGCCTTGCCTTGGCGGCCGCAGCGGTTTGCGGCTTACCCTGGAATGGACGGTGGACAGGAACGGGGAGGTCGTAAATGTTCGGGTTTTTAGCCCGAGCGGACTCGCCGGAAATGTCGCCGGCTGTGTCGGCGGCAAGCTCAAAAAATGGAGCTTTCCCGCCCCTCAAGGCGGCAGGAGCGTTCACGCAGTGATGAGAGTCGAGCTCAAGGGCTGATTATCGAGACCCCCCCGGGGCAGGGCACCCAATGCTGTTGCTTTAAGAAAAATCACTCAGGATCGGGGAACCCGTTCCCCATACTTTTACTCTTCCTTCGTGCTCTTCGTGCACTTCGTGGTTGACTACCGACCCGCAGCCCTGAACGGACCGCAGGATTAAGATTCAACCACGAAGTGCACGAAGAGCACGAAGGAAAAAATGGGACTACGTGGTGGACGCTTCCCCTAAAGCAACAGCATTGGGGGCAGGGCCCCGGGGGTTACCCGGTCCAGATGGCCGCCGCATGCTGAAAAAACAGCGTATTTTCTTTGCTTTTTTATGACTTACTCATGCTCGGAGAGGGCGCGGGGGGACGGCCCCCTGCTCTTTCCGCATTTTGGTCAAAATATCTGGACTTTGACCCTCGATATGAGTTTTAAATAGCGTTCATCCGAAAGCCGGGGCATGTGGAAAACCCGGTACAAATAGAAGACTAACGGAACCTGGAGAAAACGTTGAACATTACACGACTGGTCATAGTGGCTGTCGGGGGGCAGGGAAACCTTCTGGCGTCGAGCGTTCTCGGGGAAGCCGCGCTCCTGTCAAACGTCCCCGTGCGCATGAGCGAAATACACGGCATGGCCCAGCGGGGGGGCGTAGTGGAATCGGCAATGGTGTTTGGAGACGCCCAGAGTTCGGTTATCTCCGACGGGGAGGCGGACGTTCTGGTCGGCTTTGAGCCCTCCGAAACACTTCGGGCCTTAAAAAAATGCAACCCCAATACGGTGGTGATCACCAACCTCGCCGCCCTTCCTCCATTTACCGTCGCCATCGGCAAGGGCGTTTACCCCGATCTTGACGAACTTCAGGCAATAATTCGTTCGAAAACAGCAGGGCTTACAGCTATTGATGCCGTGAAACTTGCAATCCAGGCCGGAAACGCACTTTCGGTGAACATGGTTTTGCTGGGGGCCCTGATTCAAACCGGAAAGCTCCCGATAAAGGCCGAAAGAGTGAAGGAGGCGATCAGAAGCAAGACCAAACCGGCTTTTGTGGCGTCCAACATCGCTGCTTTCGATCTGGGGTATTGCGCCGCGCAATAGTGAAGGAGACAAGACATGCCTTGGGACGAGCAATTCGAATGTATGGACCTGGCCGAGATGGAGAAATTCCAACTCGCCAAGCTCAAAGAAACAGTCAACTGGCTGTATGAGAGGGTCCCTTTTTATCACAAAAAGCTCGACGAGATGAGCGTAAAGGCTGACGATATCAAGAGCCTGGAAGACATCGTAAAGCTTCCGTTAACCGTCAAGACCGATTTGAGGGACAACTATCCATTCGGTATGTGCGCGGTGCCGATGAAGGAAGTGATCCGCGTACACGCTTCCTCGGGGACGACCGGAAAGCCCATAACCGGCCCCTATACCGCCGAAGACGTCGATCAGTGGACCGAGTGCGTCGCCAGGGTGTTGTGGGCGGCGGGCATAAGGGATGAGGACATCGTGCAGAATTCCTACGGGATCGGCCTTTTTACGGGCGGCCTCGGGCTGCACCAGGGGGCTACCCGCATTGGCTGCACGGTGGTTCCCACGAGCTCCGGAATGACCGAGCGGCAGATCCTGCTCATGAAGGATTTCGGCACCACGGCCCTTTTCTGCACTCCATCGTATGCCCTTACAATTGCCGAGCGGGCGGAGGAACTGGGAACCCCGATCAAGGACCTCCCTCTGCGTGTCGGGGTTTTCGGCGCGGAGCCGTGGACCAACGCGATGCGACATGAAATAGAGGAAAGGATGGGGATTTCGGCAATCGATATCTACGGCCTGACCGAACTCGGGGGCCCGGGCATGGCTTACGAGTGTCAAGCCAAGGATGGCCTGCACATAAATGAAGACCACTTCATCCCCGAGATAATCGATCCCGATACGCTCGAGCCCGTCCCGCCGGGGGAGAAAGGCGAACTGGTCCTTACCGCCATTCAGCGGAGGGCGATGCCCCTTTTGCGCTACCGCACAAAGGACATCACGAGCCTTCGAAGGGGAAAATGCTCCTGCGGAAGCACGCTGATCAAAATGGACAGAATTACGGGGCGCTCGGACGATATGCTGATCATAAACGGCGTAAACGTCTTCCCTTCCCAGATCGAGTCGCTTTTGACGGACTTCCGGGAGGTGGAGCTTCAATATGCGCTCTTTGTCGGCAAGAAAAAGCACCTTGACCAGCTGAAGCTGAAAGTCGAAGCCAAGCAGGATGTCTATGACGCGGGCCGACAGAAGCATGACGAGGTCGAGCACAAGATTGCCCACCACATCAAGGGAATGCTCGGGATAAGCGTCACCGTGGAAGTGACAGCGCCCAAAACAATCGCTCGAAGCGAAGGCAAAGCCGTGCGGGTAATCGACGAAAGACCGAAATAGCCGGACAAAACGAATACACCGAGGGCGGGGATAAACCCCGCCCCTACGCAAGATTTGCGGGAGTCCCGAGGCGGGTGGCCTTCCCCGTTTATCCCGACGGCGATCCGGACGGCTCGGGCTATGCCTTCAGATCCAGGAATATCTGTCTTTTGTTTTCTCTGTGATCGACCATATAGATGAGAGTCCCATTTTCCCCGAGTTCCCGGTTCATATCGGGTAGAATGGATCGATCGATGTCATATACTCTGAAATATACGATGCGTTTTCCTTCCGGAGCATATTCATAACTGGACAGGATGCTCGCTATCCTGCACTTGTACTTGCGGATCACATCGGCGAGGAGTTTGATGGAACCCGATTTATCCTCGATGAGGAAAGCAAGCTGAATTCCCTTTTTGCCGAGCCCGCTGATGCTGACCTGGACTTTGAAAAGATCATTCCTGGTGATGATTCCCGCCAGCTTTCCCTCCCGGTCTACCACGGGGACCCCTGAAATGTTGTGATCCATCAGCAATTGGGCCGTTTCTTCTACTCGGTATAATCGTCGGGCACCGTTATGGGATCCCTGGTCATGATCTCGTGAACTTTTATTTTTGCGATGAGATACAAAAGTTCGTGTATAGCAATACGTAATGGAACCAAGTAGGGTTACACTTGAA
>CAWEZA010000101.1:0-96467 GCA_963813125.1 uncultured delta proteobacterium
TCTTTTTCAAGTATAGTGTGCGCCAATCCAAACTCCATCATATCTTTGTAACAGTGACCTCTTTTTAGAGAGCCGATGCGCTCGCGGGGGAAGGCGAAAAAATGCTCCGTCCGGCTTCTCTGTCCAGCCCCGGTCCAATCACTCTCAGTCGAATTTCCGACGGCCTGCTGATAGATGTCAACGACGCTTTCTTAAGAGTTTTCGGCTATACGCGTGAAGACGCCATAGGAAGGACTGTCTTCGAACTGGGCCTCTGGCGCAATCCCGAGGACAGGAAGCGCATGATTTCCGCTCTTGTGAGCGAAGGTTTTGTGGAAAACCTGGAAGCCGGTTTCCGCGCGAGGGACGGAAGTACCATTTTTGGGCAGTTGTCCGCGCATGTACTGCGGGTCAATTCTGAAGAGGTCGTTATTATGATTGGACGCGATATCGGCGGCGGGGAAATTGATAAACCGGAGTTGCTCGAAAGTGAGTTTGCTCTTAAGCGTGCACAGTTGGCTTTAGAGGAAAGCGAGCTGAGATCGTATCTCAATGAATCCTGCCTTGAGACGGTTCTCCGGCTGGAGCGGATGACTGAGGCAACTTCTCACGAAATCACACAGTTCGCGATCGATGAGGCGGTTCGGCTCACGCAAAGCGCTATTGGCTATGTGGGGTTTCTGAGTGAGGATGAGACTGAGCTCTCCATTAGCTCCTGGTCGAGCGATGCTTTGCGGGGATGCCGGCTCGAAGATAAGCGGCTCGAGTGTCCGGTCGGGGAGGCCGGTCCCTGGGGCGAATCAGTGCGACAGAGGCGTCCGGTGATAACCAACGATTATAATGGGCCGGACACGCTTAAAAGGGGAATCCCCGCCGGGCACCTTCCAATATTTCGGCACATGAGCGTCCCGATTCTCCAGGCCGATCGCATCGTGCTCGTTGCGGGTGTTGCGAACAAGGAGGCCTTCTACGACGAGTCCGATGTGCGAAGGTTTACTTTGCTGATGACCGGCCTTTGGTCCATTTTTCAGCGAAAAAGCTCGGAAAAGGCCCTGCGTGAGAGCGAGGAAAAATTTTTTCTGACATTCAAGCACGCCCCGATGCCGCTGACCATCACGCAGTGGAAAGACGGGACCTATCTGGATGTAAATGACAGGGGCCTGGAGGCCTCGGGCTACACGCGGGAGGAAATGCTTGGGCGGACCCCGGTAGAGTTGGGCTTGCTGCGCAGTGAAGACCGCCGCCGTTTGATCGATGTCCTCGAAAGGCAGGGGAAGGTTTCCGGCATGGAAATCACCGCCTACGCCAAGGAGGGTTCTCCCATCCACTGCCTCTACCACTGCGAGATGGTGACTATCGGAGGGGTCAAACAGATCCTCACCATGGTCATGGACATCACCGAGCGCAAAAGAGCCGAAGAAGATCTCATGCGGTTGGCGGCCGCGTTAGAACAGGCCGAGGAGGCAATATTCATCTCTTCGCCGGACTGGACCATCCAGTATGTCAATCCGGCTTTCGAGCGTCTTACCGGCTATTGCCACCAGGAAATCGTCGGCCTGCATACCCGCATCCTGAGGAGCTATCATCACGATGGAGCCTTCTACAGGACTATGCGGGACACCCTGGCCAGGGCCGGAGTCTGGTCGGGGCGCATCATCAATAGAAGGAAAGACGGCACGTTTTATGAGGCCGAAGCCACTGCTTCTCCGGTAAGGGATAAATCGGGCGCGGTCATAAACTATGTGAGCATCCACCGGGACATCACCAGGGAAGTAAGACTCGAAGCCGATCTTCAGCAAGCGCGAAAGATGGAGGCCATTGGGTTGCTCGCGGGGGGGATTGCCCATGATTTCAATAACATCCTTGCCGCCATCATGGGCTTTACCGAGCTAAGCCTTTTGAAGATTTCAGCCGACAGCCCGATTAGAGAAAACCTCGATCAGGTATTGAAAGCCTCTGAAAGGGCATCGGAGGTTGTGAAACAAATTCTTACGTTTACACGTCAGCGGGTGCCTGAGCGAAAACTGATTGGAACTGTCTCGATCGTTTGTGACACGATGAAACTCCTGCGCTCTTCGCTGCCCTCAACGATCGAAATTTGCGAGGACTTCACGGTAAAACCCGGCGAAGACGTCGTTCTAGCCGACCCGGGGCAGATCAACGAGGTGCTGATGAACCTCGGCGCCAACGCCGGCCACGCCATGAAGGCAAAAGGCGGAACCCTGACCGTAAAATTGTCAAGGGTTGCCGATGTGTCGCGCTTCCCGGCGCATCCGGGCTCAAAAGATGGGCCACACCTCTGCCTCACGGTGAGCGATACGGGCCATGGTATGGATTCGGCCGTGCTGGAGCGTATATTCGATCCTTACTTTACAACCAAGGGTCCAGGGGAAGGAACCGGCCTGGGGCTCTCCGTGGTGCAGGGAATCGTCAAAGCTCACGGCGGGGCGATCACCGTGCGGAGCGAACCGGGGCAGGGCGCCGCCTTTTGTGTGTTTTTGCCCCTGCATGAAGATTCAAAGGCAGTGGACGCCAAGGTATCCGCACCCCTTCCGGCAGGAAACGAACGAATCCTTCTCGTTGACGACGAAAAGGACTTGGTCGTTATGTGCAAGGAAATGCTGGAAATGCTCGGCTACTGTGTTACCGCCAAGACGAGCAGCCCGGAAGCGCTCGATGTCTTTCGCGCAAAACCCGATGCGTTCGACCTGGTGATTACCGATATGACGATGCCCCATCTTACCGGCAAGGAGCTTACGGAGAAAATCATCGCTTGCCGTTCCGATACGCCAATCATTTTATGCACCGGCCTTTTCGATCTTATCAGCGAAAATCAGGCAAAAGAGGCCGGCGTCCGGGAATTTGTCGCCAAACCTTATGAAATGCGAACATTGGCAGGCGCCATTCGAAGAGCGCTCGGGAAAGGATAAAACGGTTCGTCCTTATCCCGCCTGGGCGCAGCCGCCAGGACGCGGGTTGCGATGGTTTGCCAGCCATCGTGCGAGTTTGAGGATTTTCCTGCGGCTCGACAGTTCGCCCGGTTCGTCGGAATTCCAGAAAAACTCACATTCATCGACGCCAAATAGACGGCATGGGTTCGATCTCAGGCGATAAATGGAGCAGAGGCCCCCGCTTGTTGAGTTATCCTCCCACAGAAAGGGGCAAAAGCGGTGGCCTTTTCCAAGGCCGTTTCCGAAAAGCTCCCCCCAGCCCTCCGGAAGTTCCCCGGGGGCGGGGAAATCCGGCTTCCCGCTTGCCACCTCGCAGCAAAGGCCGCATTTGTTGCAATACTCCGGCACACTGAAATTGTCCGCGCTCTTCGGGGTGGGGATGGGTGAGGTCTGCTCGCTTGCCCTCCACTTCTTTACTTCCTTGAACAACGCGGCCCTTTGTCCCATCATCTTTATGGCCCTCACCCTCTTTGCGCGGGGCGAAAGGGACATCCACCACGTTTCCGCTTTTAGCCATCCCAGGTTGCGGAGCATAAAATAGAGGGGGAAGCCCGGGTTACAGAGGAGCTTGACTGTTCCGTTGCCTGCTCCGCACTTTCTTTTTAGCGAGCGTTTGAGGCGGTTTGAATCAAATAATTTGCGGTTTTCCACTGCTTTTTTCGGCCAAATGAGGATAATTGATTTCGGCTTCCGACGGCCTGAGGTAAAAAGGCGCACTGGATCTCACGTCGTCTGATTCACCTTTAAGAAACCTTCTTCCGGCAAGTTCTCCGACAGAGGATGCCCGGACTACATGGAAGGAGGGCGGGGGCTCGATCGCAAGTTCTCCGAGCTCTTTTTTCAGCAGGTTCCCGTATGGAGTCCAGCCGTCTCCGCAGAAAATGATCGGTTCTTCGGGCCTGGACCTCAAGTCCGCCGCAAGCTTAGAAGGGTTGATCGCCAGGTAGGGGGTCTCGAGATTGAAGCCGCCTTTTGCGTCCGGCCTGTAGACCGCGCAATAGACTTCATCTTTTCTGGCGTCTATAAGAGCGCATATCGGGTTGGCCGAAAAGCAGAAGGGCAGGGCAAGCGCATCGAGGGTGCAAACCGAGGCGTAAGGCTTGCCAAGGCTCCAGGCAAGCACCTTTATCGTGGTCATCCCGATTCGAAGGCCGGTAAAGCTTCCCGGGCCCGCCGCCGCGGCGAATGCGTCAATCTCTTCCAGTTCCCACCCGGCTTCCCCGAGAATCCGGTCGATCGATTTCAGCAGTCTCCTGTTATGGGTCCTTGCCGAGCTAAGGGTCCATTCGGCGGCAATACGGCCGCCGTCGAGAAGCGCAATACTGCCCGTCATCGTGGAGGTATCGACAGCGAGGACCTTCACCTTATTTCGCCCACAAACTGCCGATCCAGGAAGTTATCCCCGACCAGTGGAGCCGCGATAAATCGTTGTAGAATACAACCACGGTAAGCGAGAGCAGGGCTATCAGGCCCACTTTCTGGGCAATTTCTATTTTCCCCAGAGACAGTGGCCTGCCGAGCATGGCCTCTATGAGGAAAAAGAACATATGGCCCCCGTCGAGCATGGGAATGGGCAAAAGGTTTAGGACCGCAAGGTTTACGGAGATAATCGCCATGAAGTTGACAAGGTCGACAAAGCCCTTGTGCGCCTGTTTGCCAGCCAATTGCGCGATCATGATGGGCCCCCCGAGGGTTTTTAGCGGGATGACCCTTTCTATGATCTTCACAACGGCCATGAAAAAGACCTTGCTGTAGCCGTAGGTGTTGGCGAGAGCATAATAGCCGGCCAAAAGCGGGTTGACGTGCCGGACTATGACCTCTTCGGCCGAAGTGATTCCGATCAGGGGGCGTCTTATGGTTTCGCCAAAAAGGTTTTTAACGTTGCTGACCGCGGGTGTTACGGTAAACGAAACACCGGCCCCGCCGCGCTTTACGACAAAATTGAGAGGGTGGTTCCCGTGGTCTTCGATGTAGCCGGAAAGCTCGTCCCACGTGGAGACCGGCTTGCCATCGATGGTAACGACCTTATCCCCGCTCTTTAAACCCGCCTTTTCAGCGGGAGAACCCCCATTGACCGTACCAACGACCGGCGCCAGTTCGCGTATGCCAGAAAAGGCGAATATCAGGGTAAAGACGAGTATCGCAAAAATGAAGTTGGAAAGCGGGCCGGCGAACACGATGGCAAGGCGCTTTAAAACACTCGCCTCTGAAAAAGAGGATGGATGCTCCTCAGGCGACAATTCCTCCTCCGAATCCTCGCCGAGCATCTTTACATAGCCGCCCAGCGGGAGCATCGAAATCCGGTATTCGGTTCCTCCCCGCGTAATTCCGAAAATTTTGGGCCCGAATCCCAGCGAAAACTTGAGAACCGTAACTCCCGAGCGTTTGGCTACAAGGAAGTGGCCAAGTTCGTGCACAAAGATCAGGACTCCGAGAACCAGCACAAAGGACAGTATAGTTATCAGCAAAAAAGGCGCCTCCGCTTCAATTGGATGATCGATCCCCTATATTATAAGACCCGGGCCAGGTTTGAGCGCTACTTTTTTTGCCACGCGCGCATCAATAATTTTCGATGCCTCTTGGCGGGCCCATGCGTCAGCCTTTAGGATTGCATCGAGGTCCGGCTTCGAACATGGGTTGTGGGAATCCATAACTTCCCGGATCACACCCGGTATATCGTAAAACGCGATGGTTTTCTTTAGGAAAGCATGCACGGCCACTTCATTTGCGGCGTTTAGAACCGCGGGCATTGTCGCTCCCTTGCGGCAGGCGTCGAAGGCAAGGCCCAGGCAGGGGAATTTTTCCACATCCGGCGGATAAAAATGAAGCTCTCGAATGCGGAAAAGATCAAGACGCGGATAGTTTGTCTGGAGACGCTCCGGGATACGCCATGGCGTAGGCTATCGGTATTCGCATGTCAGGGATGCCCAACTGGGCGATAACCGAACCGTCCACGTATTCCACCATGGAGTGAACGACACTTTCGGGGTGGATGTGGACAGATATCTGCTCGACGGGCACCCCGAAAAGCCAGTGGGCTTCGATGACTTCGAGCCCCTTGTTCATAAGGGTGGCGGAGTCGATCGTTATCTTCGAGCCCATCGACCAGTTCGGGTGGCGAAGCGCGGCCTCGGGCGAAACCGTTTCGAGTTCCTCGCGGGATGCCTTGATAAAAGGGCCTCCGGAAGCTGTCAGCAGGATCCTGCTTAGAGCCTCGCGGTGGTTGCCCTGCAGGGCCTGGAAAATAGCGCTGTGTTCGCTGTCCACCGGAAGGAGCTTCACATTGGCGGCGGCAACCGCCTCGGTTACGATTTCGCCGGCTGCGACCAGAGTCTCCTTGTTGGCAAGGGCGATGTCTTTGCCCGCCTCGATCGCGGCAAGCGTTGGCAAAAGGCCGGCAGACCCCACCATCGCGGACACGAGCATATCCGATTCGTCTATGGCGGCAACCCTGCGGTATCCTTCCCGCCCGTATAAGATTTCAGGCATCCGGACCGACTTTTGCTGGAGAAGCTTTTCCAGAACGGCCGCGGTATCGGCGTCGATGACCGAGACTATCCGCGGGGAAAACTCCGCTATCTGGTCTGAGAGAAGCTCCGCGTTGTAGCCGGCGCCCAGGGAAACCACCTGGAAGCGGTCCGGGAAACTGGCGCACCACATCCAGCGTGCTCCGTCCTATCGAACCGGTACTGCCTGTTATCGATATCTTTTTCGTGGTCATATTCTCGCAGCGCTAAAACCAGCCCTGTCCGCCAGATGCGCCAAGTTGCAAAAGCGCCCACAAAACAGGAAAGGCAAAAAGCAGGGAATCCAGCCTGTCGAGCAGCCCTCCGTGGCCGGGGAGCAGTGCGCTGGAATCCTTCTTGCCCGAGTTGCGCTTGATCATGGATTCGACAAGGTCCCCGACCTGGCCGGCGACAGCGGTCACCAGGCTGAAAATGCAAATCGAGGCCAGTGGAAAGGGTCTCAAAAAGATCAACCCTATGGCCGAGCCTGCAACCACGCTGGAACAAAGCCCGCCAATCGACCCCTCGACGGTCTTCTTCGGGCTGACCTCGGGGTAGAGCTTGCGGCTGCCCATCTTCAACCCGGTAAAGTAGGCCCCGGAATCATCCGGCTACGATGACCGCCAACAGGAACAAAACCCAGTGACCTCCCGTCGGGCAGGTCCCAGATGAGCAGCACGAAGGAGAGAAGGTAGGGTACGTAGAGCCAGGCAAACGAGAGCATGGCAATCCTGCCGATTTCATCGCGCTCGAGAGGGGCGGAAATCATCATAAGGGTGAGCGCGGAAAATAACGTGATGAAAAGAGCGAAATTAAGGCCCGTGATGCCCCATGCGTAAGTTAATGAAGGGCAAAAAAAGCCCGGCCGCAAAAGAAAAGTAGCCTCCATTTCCCCGGAAGAGGGGCCTCGAAGAGCAGGCCGTGCAGTTCCCACAGACCGATTTCCGCGGCAAGGAGGACAAGCGCAGAGCCCGCTCCAGCGGGGGCCGGCGACCACGCATGCCAGAACGGGCAAACCCAGAAGGATGGCTGTGATCCAGCGAAGTTTGCTTGAATGCGGTTTATATTGTCAATCATTGGATTTTGGGTGTCTCCAGTGCCAAACGAGCCTGCACCCTATTGCGATCTGAAACCCGAGAGCGGAATTCTTGCCGCTGACGCGCTCTCGGCGGTTGAGTGGCGGTTTTTTCTCACCTGTTCGCCGGTGCGGCCGAAACGACGCTCTCTTCTCTGAAACTCGGCGAACGCTTCGATGAATTTGTCCTTTCCGAAGTCAGGCCAGAAAACTTCCGTAAAATAAAGCTCCGCGTAAGCGATCTGCCAGAGCAAAAAGTTGCTTACCCTGATTTCCCCGCCCGTCCTTATGACCAGATCAGGGTCGGGAAGGTCCGGGTCGTAGAGGTAGCGTGAGAAGAGTTCGGCAGACAATTGAGTCGGCCGAAAGTGTTCCATTCAGGACGTCAGCGGTAAAGAGCTTTGCAGCCCTCGTGATCTCCTGCCTGCCCCCGTAATTCAAGGCCAGGCTGAGAGTGAGCCCGTCAAAATCGGCCGTCTCACGCTCCGCGGCGAAAAGTTGCTCCATAGGATCGAAGCGGGTATGCCGGTATCGTCTCCGATATGTCTCAGGCGAACCCGGTTTTTGGCGAGTTCGGGGAGTTCGGATTTAAGGAATCTTTCGAGCAGCTCCCATAGCGCTCTCACCTCTCTGGCCGGCCGGTTCCAGTTTTCCTCCGAAAAGGCGTACAGCGTCAAATAGGGTATGCCCAACTCGTTGCAGCAGGTCAGGATTGTGCGTACATTTTCGGCGCCCTTCCGGTGGCCGAAAACTCTGTTTCTGACCCTTTGCCTGGCCCACCGCCCGTTGCCGTCCATTATGATGGCCACATGGAGCGGAAGGCGCTCTAAATCAAGTTCCATCTACGTTTCCAGGATCTCTTTTTCTTTGGCGCCGAACACCGCGTCTATCTTTTTGACGAAATCGTCCGTAATCTTCTGAATTTCGTCCTGGGCACGAAACTGTTCGTCTTCGGAGACTTTCTTGTCCTTCTTGAGTTCTTTGAGTTTCTCGATTATGTCGCGCCTGATGTTTCTTAACGCGATCTTGCTTTCCTCGGCTCTTTTCTTCACTATTTTCACCAGGTCGCGCCGCCGTTCGGTGGTAAGGGGCGGAATGTTGATCCTGATAAGCTTGCCGTCGTTCATCGGCGTGAGGCCCAAATCGGATTTGAGTATCGCCTTCTCTATTTCGCCGACCGCCGAAGCGTCCCATGGCTGAATGACTATCGTTCGCGGGTCGGGTATGGTCATGCGTTGCCAGTTGACTCAGTTGTGTCGAAGACCCGTAGTAGTCGGCCCTGATCCCGTCAACCAGCGAAATCGAAGCCCTCCCGGTTCGAAGCTTCTTGTACTCCGATTCGAGGGCCTCAACCGCCTTATTCATGCGATCGTCGAGATCGCTGTAAATTCCATCGATCATAGCAAGTTTTCCTCCACTACGGTTCCGATCGGCTCGCCAAGCACTGCTTTCCTGATGTTTCCTCTGACGTTGAGATTGAAAACGATGACTTTCATTTTCTGTTCCCTGGCCAGAGATATCGCCGTGGCATCCATAACCCTCAGGTTGCGGTTCAGGACTTCCGAAAAACTGATGCGCTCGTAGCGGACCGCGAGCGGGTTTTTGACCGGGTCGGCTTCATAGACCCCATCGACTTTGGTTGCCTTCATGAGGACATCGGCCCCGATTTCGCTCGCCCGAAGCGCGGCCGTCGTATCGGTGGTAAAGAAGGGCAGGCCCGTTCCGGCGGCGAAAATCACTATGCGTCCCTTTTCCAGGTGCCTGATGGCCTTGCGCCTGATAAAGGGTTCGGCTACCTCCATCATGGAGATCGCCGACTGGACCCTGGTGGCTATTCCGAAGTTTTCGAGGGCGTCCTGCATCGCAAGCCCATTCATCACGGTGGCGAGCATGCCCATGTAATCGGCCGTGGATCTGTCCATTCCCCCTGATGCCGCCGATACTCCGCGAAAGATGTTTCCGCCCCCGATGACGAGGGCGACCTGCGGGCCCATCTCGTGGACTTCCGCAATCTGTTCGGCAATTTCGCGCAGCACCACGGTGTCTATCCCATAGGGTTCGGAACCCATCAAGGCTTCGCCGCTGAGTTTTAAAAGTATTCTGCGGTAAACGGGCCTTTGCTCTTCGCTCATTAGGGCTTACTCCATTTCCTTCGCTAAAAACTCTTCCCCCCGGGGGCTACTCTCCGAGTTGGTACCTGCAGAAGCGGCGAACCTCGATCTTTTCGCCCACCTTCGAGATCAGCTCGTTCAAACAATCCTGCATGCTCTTGTCGGGGTCCTTGATGAACTTTTGCTGCATCAGCACGTTTTCTTCGTAGAATTTGCGCAGCTTGCCGTCAACCATTTTTTCGAGCACATTCTGCGGTTTTCCGGATTCCGCCGCCTGGGCCAAAAAGATTGCCCGCTCGCGCTCGATGATCTCCTGAGGGATATCCTCGGGGGTGATGCCCAGCGGATTTGACGCCGCTATCTGAAGGGCGACATTGCGGACGAATTCGCCGAAATCCTCGCTTTTGGCTGCAAAATCGGTCTCGCAGTTCACTTCGACCATGACGCCGATTTTGCCCCCCCCGTGGATATAGGAGTGAACCAGGCCGTCGGAAGCTTCCCTGCCGGCCCTTTTCATGGCCTTGGCGAGACCCTTTTGCCGCAAGAGATCAACGGCTTTTTCCATATCCCCCGAAGTGTCCTGGAGCGCCTTCTTGCAATCCATCATGCCCACGTTGGTTCTGTCTCTTAACTCTTTTACCATAGCAGATGTTATTTCCAATTTCATCCTCCTGTGAAACAAATCTGTCAGTTCCGATATTTGAATTCTATGCGGATTTGCGTCTGATTTTGCGGCTCCCCCAATCCAGTAAGCCGGAAAAAGGGGAGCGCGGGACCGATATCCGGCAGGATAAGGAGCCTCGGCGGCCGAAGGCGCCGGGGCTCCCCCTTCGATCATTTTTCCTCTTGCTGGGGCTGCGTCGGATTTATAATCTCAACGACCGGGCCTTCGGTTTCCTGCGCAAGGATCTGGCCGGCCGGAACCTCTTCGAGTTCCGCCCCCTTGTCCGATGCGCCCTGCCTGAGTTCGTTGTATTTTGCGCGGCCCTCGATGCAGGCGTCGGCAATCTTTGAGGTTACAAGCCGTATGGCTCTAATTGCGTCGTCATTGCCGGGGATGGGGAAGTCGATCACGTCCGGGTCGCAATTGGTGTCGACCACCGCTACCACCGGGATGCCAAGGCGGTTGGCTTCCATGACCGCGATGTTCTCGCGTTGAGTGTCCACGACGAAGAGAGCCCCGGGGAGCCTGTTCATCCTCTTTATGCCGCCGAGGTTTCTTTCGAGCTTTTCGCGCTCGTTTTGAAGCCCCAGGATTTCCTTTTTCGGAAACCGGTTGATCGTGCCGTCTTCCACCATGGCGTCAAGTTCTTTTAACCGGTCGATTCTTAACTTCATCGTCTTGAAATTGGTGAGCATGCCTCCCAGCCAGCGCTGGTTGACAAAGAACATCTCGCAACGGTTTGTCTCTTCGGTTATGGAGTCGCGGGCCTGTTGCTTGGTGCCCACGAAAAGAACGGTTTCCCCCGCCGCAACCGTGTCGACCACGAATTGGTAGGCGGTATTGAAAAGCCTGACCGTGCGCTGCAAATCTATGATATAAATGCCGTTGCGAGCGCCAAAAATGAAGGGTTTCATCTTGGGGTTCCAGCGGCGGGTCTGGTGACCGAAATGGACCCCGGCTTCCAACAACTGTTTCATTCCGACAACTGCCATTCGTTTGCTCCTTCTGGTTTGCCTCCGCCCCTGTCGCATCCGGGTCGCCAATCGAAGACCGGACACCAAAAGGTTAGGGGAGTGTGATTTTTATTGAACAGGATTTTCTAACATGATCACGGCCTGACGGGCAAGATATTATTTGGCCTTTATGTCCTATGGAACGGTGATACGGGGATTTTTGAGATGGTTTGGAAAATTGCGACCTTCAATGTGAACTCGATTCGCTCACGCCTGCATGTTGTTGAGTCCTGGCTCGCCCGAAACAGGCCCGACGTCCTGTGTCTTCAGGAAATAAAGTGCGTGGATGCCGATTTTCCTTTCGACTCCCTGAGGGGGCTTGGCTACGAGGCCGCTGTTTGCGGGCAGAAATCCTATCACGGGGTCGCAATCCTTAGCCTTCGCCGGCCCGAAGAGGTAAGGCGCGGCTTTGGCGATCCGGCCTCGGATGTCGAGGCACGGCTGATCGCTGCAAAAATA
Source organism: uncultured delta proteobacterium (assembly GCA_963813125.1). Lineage (GTDB taxonomy): Bacteria > Desulfobacterota > Syntrophobacteria > Syntrophobacterales > Syntrophobacteraceae > SbD1. The sequence continues at coordinate 11,759 of CAWEZA010000101.1, forward strand.
GATGGAATCTGGGTCTACAACACCTACGTCCCCCAGGGAAGAAGCCCCGATCACCCCGCTTTCCAGGAAAAACTGGGGTTTTTCGCAAGGCTAAAAGATCTTTTCACGCGGGAACACACGCCCTCGGAGCCAATTGTCTGGGCCGGCGATATCAATGTGGCCCCCGAAGATATCGATGTGTTTTCCCCCAAAAGGATGGAAGGGAAAATCGGGTTTCATCCCCTGGAAAAGCAGGCGCTTGCCGAGGTGTCCTCCTGGGGGTTTGTCGACCTTTTCCGCAAACATCACCCGGAGGTTCGGCAGTTCACTTTCTGGGATTACCGGCTGCCAAAGAGTTTTGAGAACGACCTTGGCTGGAGGCTCGATCACATCAGGGCTACCGAGTGTCTGGCCAAAGCCTCGATAGAATGCCTGACCGACGCCTCGCCCCGAGGCGAACCCGGGCCGAGCGATCACACTCCTGTCTGGGCGCAAATCGAACGCTGACTTACAGGGAGTGGAATCACCACAGGCGGTGTCAGTTCGGTCATTGCAGTGTTATGGTTTTTCCATGGACCGAAGCGATTAAATTTTCCGGTTATCGATTTTGTCCCCGGCTCAAAACCTGATGCCGGTGAGGTGTTTTTCAGGGGTGGGCAAATCGATTATCATTCATCCCCGATTTATACCATTCCGGCTGCAATTTTCCGTCTGATGACAGCATCCGGATTTTTTGCAGGTCTCTTTTGAATTTTTCCTCCGGATAGTGCCAGTCGGTGCCTGTGACATCCTTTTCATTGGAAAAGAGCCGGATCATAAAGTTTTTTGCTATAAAAGCCATGGTAAAAAAGGCTGTATTCCAGCTATGTTCATAGGATGGCATCCCATTGTCCAGCATCACAATAACTTTCCCTCTAAAGAATGGAATGAGATTGAGAGCCTGACCTTGTTCTGCAATAATGCACTTTGCGGGAGCCAGTCTTTTTAATTGCTCTGTTAATGACAAGTCGGAAAGTGCAATCATTTCAGTCCTGCCGAAAGATTGTTCCCATACCTTAATCAACTCTGCGGCATTGACCAGTCGTCTCGTATTCGCATCCGAGCGGGTTATCCAAATAGTTTCTGTAGCATTGTTGTTACGCGATACCAGGCAGGAAGAACGACCATGCAAAAAGGAACATAACCGAAAATATGTTTCATGAGAAAAAGTTATAAATGAACCTTCAGGATGCGGTATATAGTCTAGATTGTAAATAATGTCGGTTCCAAGGGAGCCTTCAACAAACCTGTCCTCAGTGATGTCGAAGAGTTTCAGATAGTCTGAATACCAAGCCGGAAAACTATTTATTAAAAGGATTTTGCTATTTTCACGCTCTAGGCAATCATTAGCCAAAAGCAGCCTTGGGGCGTGTTCGATTATAAAATGTGCTCTATTATCAATGCTCTCGCCACGTAAATGAAAATATCTGCAAATGTCGGAAAACTTGTGTCCAAGGAATTGAATAGGTCTTCTTGTTTTGTGGAAAATATGGTTGGGAACAGAACAATCATACAGTTTTCTTCCATCTGGTGTAAAAAGATAACCTACTTTGCCGGCAAGAAGTGCTTTTTGAAAGTTATAGAGGTGGAGTTCAGGTATCTTCCATTCTATGGAACATGATGGAAGGTCACTCATAAGAACTTGCGTTGGATCAGGGACACTAATGACTCCATTTTCCTGGACCTTAGAAACACTATGCTGTCTTGAGTCTTCAATTAGTGGTAGTGCTGCACCTAAGTAGCGATGTAAATCATACAGTCCCGTATGAGCGGCTCTATCAGCCAGATTTCTGATTGGCGAATATTTGCCCAAGAGATTATTACCTCACTAAGTATTTGTAACTAAAGCCAAAGTGCCGGACAGAATGACCCCGGTACTTCCAATTCGGACTCGTCGCGGCGCTTTGTCAGGAAGCGTTGCCGCAAGCCGGCAAGACGAGCGCCTGGACGTCTTCGAAGTTTTCTATTTTTACGGCCGCCGGCTTAAGCTTCTTCCCACCCGGTATTTGCTGGAGATACCAGCACAGGTGCTTTCGCATCTCGATGATTCCACGCCGGCCTTTCAAGTCGATAGCAAGCCTCGCGTGTTCGAGCGCGGTCCTCAAGACTTCCGCGCGCTCGGGCTTTTCTAGGGAGCCTCCGTTTGAGCCGGCTTTCAACTGCCTGAAGATCCACGGGTTTCCCATGGCTCCCCTGGCGATCCCGACTCCGTCGGCCCCGGTTTTTTCGAGCAGTTGGGCGGCCGTCTCCGGGTTTTCCGCGCCTCCGTTGGCAAGGACTACCCCCTTGAAACGGGCGCGGGCCTCGCGGGTCGTCTCTATGTCGTTAGGCCCGGAAAATTTCTGCGCGTAAGACCTGCCATGGATCATCAAAGCCTTTATGTCGAGGTCCGCGACATAATCGAGAAGACTTAGAAGGTCGAATCCCTGCACATTGGTCCTTGTCTTTATCGATACCGGCAGATGCGTGTTTTCGATAACGGACTGGATTACCTCCCTTGCCAGGGAGAAATTTGTCATGAGCGCCGCTCCCGCCCCGCGCTTGAACACCTTCGCAATCGGACAGCCGAAGTTGATGTCGATTCCGTCGGGCCTCACTTCTCTGCTGACAAAACGGGCGGCTATTGCGAAATGTTCCGGGTCGTGGCCGAAAAGCTGAACGACATAAGGTCTTTCCGATTCGTCGAAGTTTACTATCCGCCGGGTCAGTTCCGCGTTATAGGCAAAGGCCGTCGAACTCGCCAGTTCGCTGTAGACGACGTCTGCGCCAAATCCCTTGCATATGCGCCGGAAGGCGCTGTCGGTTATACCCGAAAGAGGGGCCAGGGCAAGGATGGGTTTTTTTAACGATGTCCAGAAGTTATGCATAAAATAAAAAGGGGGCCTCGTCCCGCTCCGCTCTCAGATCTTTTCTCTGTGTGCGCGCCGCCAAAAACACCCATCGCCGCTTGGGAAATGGACTTGCCTATGCGATCACGTTGGAGTATTGAAATATTTTAACATTAACCGTGATTATTGCCCCTCTGCCTGTTTTGTTTGCATCCTTTTGACGGTCCGGTCTTCGATCCACTTACCTAAGAAGGAGTAAGCATGAGTAAAATACCCGAAAATTACTTACCGCACAAGCAAACCTGGCCCCAATACCTCACTGCCGACGAATTTGCGGACACCCCCGAAAAACTAAACCTCGCCGACTTTCTCCTCGACAGGCACCTAAGGGCCGGCAGGGGCGACAACATCGCCATCAGGTTCATGGATAGAGAGATAACTTACTCCGGCCTGCAGAAAATGGTCAACCAGTTTGGCAACGGTTTGAAAGATGCGGGCGTCGAGCCTCAGGACAGGGTTGGCATTCGCCTGGTAAACGCCCCCATGTCGCTTGTCACCATCTTCGCGATCGAAAAGATCGGGGCCATTCCCGTTCCTACCTCGCCCCTGTGGTCCCGCGAAGAGCTCTCCTTTGTGGTGAACAATGCCGAAATGAAATATTTTGTCGTAAATGCGCCTCTCATGGAGCAAGTTGAGGCGGCCAGGCCTAATTTCAAGTGCGGTACCAGGGTCGTGGTGATCGGGGGCGCCGCCGGGGAAGTTAAAGCCGCGGGCAACCTGGTTTTTGAGGAAATGCTTGGAAATGGCTCCCCCGAGCTCGAAGCCGCCATGCTCGACCCCCACGACATAGGCGTGATTCTCTATACCTCGGGCACCACCGGGATGCCGAAGGGGTGCGTCCACTTCATCCGGCCAACCGTGATTGAAACCCGGATGGTCAATAAATACGTCTATCGGCTAAAGCCCGGGGACATCCTGGGGGGGGCGGCGCCGGTGTCCTTTGCCGCGGGTTTCGGGACCTTTACGCTCATCCCGTTTGAAGGCGGCGCGGGTATTTCTCTTATCCCCAAGTTTTCCCCGCCAGACATGATGGAGCTTATACCCAGGCACAATATAACCGTTTTGACCGGACTTCCGACCGCTTACCGCGCTCTCATTAAATTCCCGGCCTTCAAAAACTATGACCTCGGTTCCGTACGGCTTTATACGACGGCGGGCGACGCTTTGGGCGCAGAGACTCTTGAGGACTGGGTCGCGCTTACCGGCAAGCCCATTTGGGAGGGACTCGGGGGAACCGAGATGCTCCACCTCGTTACTTCCAACACGTTAAACGAGAAGCCGGTCCCCAACTCCATCGGAAAGCCGCTTCCGGGCGTCGATGTCCGGGTGGTCGATATCTTCGGGCAGGAGTGTAAAACCGGCGAGGTGGGCAGCATGATCGTCAGGGGCCCCTCCGGAACCCTCTACTGGAAACCGGACGAGGACGACGGTAAGCTCCTCAGGTCGCAGCGCTCGGGTGTTGTCGACGGCTGGAACAAAATGGGGGATGCCGTCTACATGGCAGAAGACGGCAACATCTTTTTCGTTGCCCGCGAAGACGACATGATCAAAAGCTCCGGCTACCGGATCGCCCCTGCGGAAATAGAGGAGGCGATGGCAAAACATCCCGCGATAGCCGATGTGGGCACAGTAGGCATTCCAGAGCCCGAAAAAGGGCAGATAGTCAAGGCCGTGGTGGTGCTAAAGCCCGGCTTTACCGCTTCAGACGAGCTGACAGAAGAGATCCGGACCTTCCTCAAAGACTACATCGCCCTCTACAAGCTCCCTCGCATCGTTCTGTACGTGGACAAGTTGCCCAGGACTCCGACCGGAAAACTCGTGCGCCGGCTGCTCAGGTAGTGAGGATAAGGGTTTGGAAAATAAGCCGGGATGATGTATAATCACCGGGTTGTCGTTATTTGCGTGGTGGCCGCCACTCCGCCCCGTAAAGCCTCATGCCGGCTCCTGAATTCCACTTCGCCCCGTCTCTACAGGCTTTGAGGCCTCGGACGCGTTTTATCGCTCTGGCCGCCTGTTGCTTTCTTTCAATCAAAGGGGGAGTGCCATGCCTGTTTATGCGTCTTTTTTAAAACTCACGTCCGAAGGAAACAAAGATATCGCCAACTCCCGGGAGCGCTTCGAGATGGGCAGGAAAAACGTCGAACGATGCGGCGGCAAAATCCTTTCGGCCCACTATATCGTATCGCGCGGAGAGTATCTTATCCTGTCCGAATTTCCCGACGAACAATCCAGGGTCAAGTCCATGGTCAACACGCTCGAGCGCGGGACCGTTTCCTATGAGGTTTTTAAAGCTCTGCCCGTCGAGGAATTTTTCAACATCATTGAAAAGTAGAGGGATTATACAAGAGCCCTTTTAGAAAGTTTGCGCAGTCAAGGAGTTGGCCGTGAACGAACTACTGGCGCCCGGCGGAAGTCTCGCCATGGTGGAAGCCGTTTTCGGCAAGGGCGCCGATGCAGTATACGTGGGGCCCAAGGGGTTTAGCCGCAGGAAAAGCGTCTGGGAACTGGAAGATTCGCAGATTCGGGAAGCTATCCGGATTGCCAACCGGTTCGGCGGTAAGGTGCGGGTAGCACTCAATGCCGATGTCCCGGAGGACAAGTCCATGGTTCTCCTCGGGAAAATTTCCAGGTACGCCTCGTGGGGGGCCGAAGGGGTAATCGTCAAGACACCCTTCGTAATGCAAATGGTTCGTGACAACTTCCCCGGGCTGGTGATTCACGCAAGTGTCGGGTGCAACATCCAGGACCCCGTCCAGATCGCGGAGTTTGCCGGCTACGGTGCAACACAGATTGTGGCAAGCACCGAAGTAAGGACCGTGGCGCAGCTCGAGTGCTTCAAAAAAGCGGCGGACTCCGTTGGGGTCGCCGCTGAAGTGCTGATCCACGGCAACCGGTGTGTCGGGGGCGTTGGTAATTGCGCCATGCACGAGTTGATCGGCGACTCATACATCCGGCGCACCTGCATGGACGAAGACGGAAACGAAATCGTCGAATACGAGGGGTGCCCCGACCGGTCCGGCAGTTGCTTCCGGCTCTGCCTTCTTACCGACGGGCAGAGGCGAAGGGTCCTCGGGCTTAGAGGAAAAGGGGCCGAGGAAATCGAGGCCATAAACGAACGTGTCCGCCGCAATCCGAACGTCGTGTTTGCCGTATCGGGCCAAGAGCTCTGGAGGTACATGAACCTTGGGCTTCAAACGCTCAAGGTGCAGGGCCGCGAATACCCGGTGGATCTCGTCTCCAGGATGGTCGCCGCATACCGCGGCCTGATCGATGGCTGGAGAAAAGGCTTGCTCCATGACGACCCGGGGGTACTTGGGTTTTACCGGGAGCTGGAACTCTTAATGGAGGAGCGCGACCGGGCGCGGATGAATAGCACGGCTGAACTTCATAAGAATATCAAAGGGTTTTAAGCGGCTGCGCCGCGGCGAGTGTGCCACGCCGACCCCACGGGGTCTGAATGGGAGGGCGTCCGGATAGCAAGTGTCCGGGCTGCCCGCCACCCGCGGGGAAATCAAATCCCCCCTGCCCCCCTTTAGAAAAGGGGGGAAACTCTTCCTCCGCGCCTCTGCGCCTCTGTGTGAGAATATTTGGTTTTTCCGTGCGCCTCTGCTTGAGCTACCCGTTTGTTTTTCGGCCCTTTTTCCACTCCGGTTTTCTTTTTTCGACAAACGCGCTCATGCCTTCGACGGCGTCCTCATCCATGCAATTCATGGCTATGACCTCCTTGGCGTACCCGTAGGCGGACTTTTCGTCGAGGTCGAGCTGCGAATAGAAGGCTTTCTTGCCAAGAGCGAGCACGTACGGGCTGGCCTTTGCCAGTTCCATGGCCCAGTCGCGGGTCTCCGAGTGGAGTTTGTCCTGGGCGACGACCCTGTTTATCAGCCCGAACTCCAGGGCTTCCTCGGCGGAAACGAACCTGCCGCTCAAAAGCATATCCATGGCCCTGCGCCTTCCGATCACGCGCACCAGGGGGACCATGGGGGTAGTGCAGAAAAGTCCGATCTTTACGCCGGGGGTGGCAAACCTTGCACCTTTTTCGGCTATCGCAAGGTCGCAGGCCGCGACCAACTGGCAGCCGGCGGCCGTCGCCACCCCGTGCACCTGGGCTATCACCGGCTGCGGCAGTTCGTGGAGCTTTAGCATCATCTCGCTGCAGGCAGTGAAAATTTCCCGCAGCTCGTTCAGGTTTTCCTGCTTGCCGGTCATTTCCCTGATGTCGTGTCCGCCGCTAAACGCCGTTCCCCTGGCACGCAGGATGAGAACGGAGATGCTGTCGTCCGCGGCAATCTCATCAAGGGCCGCGCTTAAGGATTGGATCATCTCGAGAGATAGCGCGTTTCTTACTTCCGGCCTGTTTAAAATCAGCCATCCAAGCGGTGGTTCTCTTTCAATGAGTATCGGCTTCAACTGATCGGCTCCAATTCGGTTCTTTGGTTTTTATAATATTGGCCTTAATCCCACTCAGATTCTCCGTCCAGGCAGAAGCGAAGGGCTTTTTTGATCTCGTCTATCTGTTCGGGGTCAGTGACCTTTTGACTCTTTTCGTTCCTGATGTAGAAGGCATCGGCGGCCTGATCGCTCTTGGTGGTGACCTTGGCTACCGATATCGGAATCTGGAGTTCGTGCAAGGTCCTGGTGATCGTGTAGAGAAGTCCTATGCGGTCGGCGGTGTATACTTCCAGGATAGTGTACATGGCCGAGGATTCGTTATCCACGACGATTTTGCTGGGCCAGGACCGCAGTGGTTTGGGCTGCCCCACTCCAGCGGAGTGCGCCGCAATCCGGTAGTCGAGGGCGAATTTGCCTTTGAGCAGTCTGTCCATGTCCTTTCGCATCGCGTCCCAGTCCATGGGCTCCGCGGGATGGGGCAGGCGGCATTGAAAGATGAGGATGGAAATTTCGTTATTCATCGTAAACGCCTGGGCGCCGGTGATGTTGAGCTGGTGAAGCGTGAGTATCCCGGCCGATTTTGCGAGAAGTCCGGGCTTATCAAAGCTCAGGAGCGTAATTTCGGCGGTTTCCCCCCCCGCAGTGACCTCCCAGATGAAAAGTCTGTCGGGTTCCTTGAGCTGTCGGCTAAGCTGGATGTGCTTTACTATTTCTTCCGGAGATATCGATATCAGGTACCTTGGGGCAAGTTGAGAGAAATAGTTTTCCAGCTCGCCTTGACTAAGAAGATCGGAGGCGCGGCTCTCGATCTGCTTTTTGACCTTTGCGGCCCTCTCGGAGATGATCCTGGAGCTGGGTTCGCCTTTTTCCAGAATACCCCTGAGATTGCAATAGAGTCCGATTACGGGCGTATCGCGCCACTTGGCCTGAGCCCGTGGGCCGGTCGACATCATGTCGGCAAAGGTGAGCAAAAGGAGCTGATCGAGGTATTCTTTTTTTCCCACCGCGGCAGAACAGCTCGAAAGCATTTCGTGGTCCGCAAGATCTCTTAGCGATGCGTTGTCCAGCAGGAGCAGGTGTTGGGATACGAGAAACTGGACCGTTTCGGCTTCCAGTGAAGACATGCCAAGACGCCTTGCAATGGCGGGGACCATTTCTCCGCCAACCGCCGCATGTCCGCTGCCGATGGACTTGCCAACGTCATGGAGAAGCCCTGCCAGGAGCATGGGCGCCGGGTCCACCAACTCATTGGCTGCCAAGGTGATTTCGGGTTCCTCTTCGGAATACCTGCCGTCAATGGTCTTTTTCAATTCGGAGACGGTGCGCAGATGATGTTCCTGGACAGGGTAGAGGTGAAACTGGTCGTGCTGGACCATCGCGTGCACCGAGCCCAGTTCGGGGATAAGAGCGGTCATTAGCCCGTAGTCGTAAAAACGGCGCAGAACCGGGACTTCGATCGAGTCGCTTCGGAGCAGTTCGAGGAACTCGTCTTTTACGCAAGGGTCTGAGGATGCGCCGTCGAGAACATTTTTGTTGTGATAAATCCATTGCCTGGTGACGTTTGCCAGGCCCAGGCCACGCTGTGCGCACAAGGTGAAAAGATGGACCAGCCGCGCGGGAGTCGCCGGGTAGCGCTCTGTTTGAATGTAAATCTTTCCCGACCTCGAAACGATTCCTTCCTCCAGTGCGGCCCCGGGCTCCTCATCGCTTGAGTAGAGGCTCTCGTCGAGCTTTTCCCGGAATTCACGGGAAACCGTCGCCACGCCTTCAAACAGCCGGTAGACGTCTTGCATGAATATTTCCACCGGTAGAAAACCGGATTTTTCCGCGTATCCCAGTTTGCGCGCGATTATTTCCTGGTCGTCGAAGGAAAGCCTGCTCCCCTCCTTTGCCGAGGCTGAGCCCAGGAGGTTCATATATCGGCAGTAGGTCTTCTCCGCGGTCTGGAGAAAGTCTACCTCCTGCCGCGTGAGATAGCCCTGGAAAATAGCGTCCTCGAGGTTTCGGACCCTCAATTCGATCCGGCACCCGGCCCGGATGGCGCCAATCTCGGAAAGTCCCCCGGGGTTTGCTCTATGTCCGGCTCGAGCCAGTTGCGGGGGTTGTCGAGTTGCTCGCTCCGGGCCGCTATCGATTCGCGGAGCGTTTGCCGAAAAGCGTGCCGGTTTTGGGCGATATGGTCGTCGATTTGCGCTTCGAGCCGATCGGCCAGGGTACGGTTTCCCGAAATGTACCTCAGGTCCAATAGTTTTAGCAGAAAGCCGAATTCGGCGCGCGCAAGCTCCATTATCTTCTCGACCGATCCCTGGTAGGCTTCGACCTGCCAGCCGGCTTCCATCAGCGGCCCGGTGATCTCTTCGATCCAACTGTCTTTGGCCGGCGAATCGTCGGTTTGGAGGCAGAGTAGGGGGACGGGCAGGGTAGGGCCCGAGAGGCCTCGTCCGAAAAGGCCTGTCCCGGCGATTGCCCCTCCGGCGCGAAAAGACTCCGGACTGCGGTTTGCAAGCTGGTTGTAGAGGGAAATGACGGCAATCTCGAGAAGGCTCGTATGCCTGTCGAGCGACTGGCCGCCGCTTTCGGCGATAATCAGCTCCCGCTGTTTTCTTAGAGATTCCGAAATGTTTCCGTTCATGGGCTTTCCTGTGTCCAATCGTTATGGAATCCGCGCTAGCCTGGATTCCCACGTAGGTCGATGGGCTAAGAGTTCATCCCCTCAAAATGGCCGACAATCAAAACCTTCCGCCATAATTGCGTTAAGCTGCCATTTAACACAATGCGCATTCCATTTACAAGAACCGCGCCCGGCGGCTGCGCCGCGGGCGAGTGTGCCACGCCCACCCCACGGGGTCCGAAATACCCGCACGGCCCATGGGAATGACGGCAAGTGTGGGTAATTGTCAGGTGTGGGGTGGGGGAGCGAAGCGGGGTAGGCATCATCCAGCCCACCACCCCAAATGGCAGTGGTTTCCGAATGAACACTAGTCTAAACCGAATTTTTTCATTTTCCGGAAAAATGTCCGCCGCGCCATGCCAAGGTCGAGAGCGGCTTTCTCCCGGCGCCCCTGGTGTTTTATCAGACTCGCTTCAATCAGATCCCTTTCATAGCGTTCAACGGCGGTTTTGTGATCTTCCCTTTCCATATCGGCCAAACCTGGTGCAGCTACCGCTTCCACATTTGATTTTCCGTTCTGTGAAAGTTCCAGAGTGAATTGGCGCAGGGTGAAATAGCGGCGCAGAACGTTTTGTAATTCGCGGACATTGCCTGGCCAGTCGTGCCGCGAGATGGCTTCCATGATCTTTCCTGTCATGGGCGCAAGCTTTTCGCCTTTGCCAAATGCACTCATGAAATGCTCGACCAGCAGAGGCAGATCTTCTTTGCGGTCGCGCAACGGAGGAAGCTGGGCGGGCAGAATATTAATCCGGTAGAAAAAATCCTCCCGCATGAGTCCCTGCCTGACGCGTTCATGCAAATTCCTGTTGGTGGCCGCGATGAAACGGATGTCTACATTGCGGACTTCATGTCCCCCGACGGGAATATACCCGTGCCCGTCCAGAACACGCAGCAGCTTGACCTGCATGTTCAGGTTCAGTTCCCCCAACTCGTCGAGAAAAAGGGCTCCGCCGTGGGCCAGGTCAAGATACCCTTTCTTGTCCCGGTTGGCGCCCGTAAAAGCGCCCCGCTTGTAACCGAAAAATTCGCTTTCCATCAGATTTTCCGGAATGGCGCCGCAATTGACGGGAATAAAACTTTTATCCTTTCGGTCGGACAGGTCATGAATCGCCCTGGCCACAAGCTCCTTGCCGGTGCCCGACTCGCCGCAGATCATGACGTTGGCTTCCGTGGCGGCCGCATTGAGAATAAATTCGTAAATATCCTGCATGGCGGGACTCTTGCCGATAATGTCCCCGAGACGGTAACGGTCTTTTATGTTTGCGCGCAGACGGATGTTTTCCTTACGCAACAATTCCTCGCTTTCGCGCAAGGCCTCCGTGGCCTTTTTGCTACTGGTGATATCCCAAAAGATGCCTTCGATATTTTGAGGATTTCCATCCCGGTCCTCCAGCAATCGCGCGTGGAGGGACACCCAGATGGGGTTTCCGTCTTTGCGGAGAAACCGGACCTCGAAACCGGACACAAATTTTTCCTTCCAGATATTGTTTAAAAAATTTTCACGGGCCTCCCTGGATACATAAAGCTGGCGGCCGATGTCCGTGACCCGGGAGATCAAATCTTCCGGAGAATCGTAGCCCAGGATTTTCGCCATGGCGGGATTGGCGCTGATGAACTGTCCCTCGATGGTCGTCTGGTAAATGCCTTCGCCGGCGTTTTCGAAGATGCGGCGATATTTCTCTTCCGCTTTTTTTAACCGTCCGTAAAGACGGGCATTATCGATGGAAACGGCCATCTGGGAGGTAAGCATCCTGATGATTTCCATACGGAGGGATGAGAAGAGGCCCGGGATCAACCGGCTTTCCAGATACAGAATACTGACGAGTCGCTGCTTGTGAATGATGGGACAACAAAAGAGAGCCCGTGGCTTGCAAATGATAATATAGGGATCATTATTAAACAGATCTTTTTGGGCAACATCGTCCATGACCAGAAATTCGCGGGTCCGGGCGACATAGTGAACGACGGCGGGCGACACATCCTTCGCCTTCTCAATGGGCACATTCGCCAGAAGACGGACTGCGCCGGGGTCCGCTTCGTATTGTGCGGCAATGGTCATGTCTCCTTCCGCGCACAGGATCAAGGACCCCCTTTCCGCCCCGGAGTTTTCAACGGCAAAACGCATCAGTGAGGCCAAAAGCTTTTCCAGATCGATTTCACCGTAGATCGCCCGGGAAGCCTTCATGACCGTCACCATATCCAGATTCGATGCGAACAAGCCGTGGGAGGGCACGGGCAGTGTGTCCTCGCGCCGCGGCCCCGCTTCGAATTCCAGCGACCGGTTGCCCGGCAATTCTTCCAGCTTCATTTCCATTTGCGCCGCCTTGGCATAGCACCCCCAGAGGGTGTAACACGCATGCGCGCGGCGCAGAAAAGGTTCCGCAAAGGCCGGCCGGTCCTTGCGCTGCCAGAGGCCCGCGGCAAGCTCATGCGCCAGGGCTTCGTCATGGATGAACTTTTGGGACTGCGCCTTTTCGATCGCCTGCTGATAATGCTCGATGGCGCTTTCATCGTCGCCCAGAATTGAGAAGCGCTCGGCTTCCACGAGATGAAACTTGGGGGCATAATTGTCCGGCGCCTGTCTGGCCCAGGCCGACATTTTTTTCTGACTGGCCGCTACCTTCTTCAGAATCTGTTGCTGTTTAGCGGCCGGCGCCTGTCGGTAAACGGCAAGCCTTGCGAGAGAACCGTAAAACGCTGTCAGTGGGACCGCCAGGGGGCCCCCGTATTGACTGACTTCTTCTTTTTCCGCCAGATCCGCATAATAGATCGCCTTTTCGTAATTTTCGAAAAAGTAATGGAGCAACAGCTTGCAGAAATAGAGATAAAAAACACCCAGATTATTGTTGGCCTGCTTATAAAGAAAGAGCAGGGTTTCTTCGCCGTCGGAGAAAACACAGGGGTTTTGCGATTTGCCCAGCAGATTCAAAACCGTTTGATGAAAGGTTTTCAGGAAGCGCAGCGATGTCTCCTGCTTGAGTTTCCCGAGGGTATGGTTGTAGGCTTCCATCTGCTTTTCAACCGTTTCCAGCGGTTTTCCCGAGAGGAAGGCATGTTTGCAATAGCTGTAGATGTTGTAAGAGGCAAATTCGAAATCTCCGACTTCCAGAGCGCTTCGATAGCCCGCCAGGGACAGATCCAGCGTTTCGCCCAGCGGCAGTTTCCAATGATTTATATAAGTGTTTACGGCGTGAATGGCCTGCCCTTTGTGTTCCAGGGTATTACGCTTTTCCGCCAGGGCAAGAGACACCGCCCCGAACCGGTACCCCGCTTCAATATCGTTGCCCAACCGGCAAAGCAGGGTGCCGAAGGCCGCGTAAAGAAATACCGACCCCGGGGCATTCCCGTAACGGATGGAGCCCTCGATCTGTTTGCAGAGGAGGTGGGCAAAAAGATCCGGGGCGCCGATGTAAATGACGCTGATCATGGTGACCAGGATTCTCATGACGGCCAGCTGGAAAGGGTCCGTCATCTCGGGAAGATCAACCAGCGTTTCGATTTCTTTGCCCGCAAGCGCGTTCATGGTCTCCATCAGCACCCGCCTGCTTTCGGCTTTTTTAACGTGGTCGGGCATCTCGACGCCAAGCAGGTTGAGAATATCCCGCGCCGTGACCAGAGCTTCCCGCAACCGGTCCTGAGCCATAAACCCCTTGATGCGGATTTCGTATGCGCCGACTGCTTCGAGAGGCGTGCGGGAATTTTGTTTAACCGCTTCGAACAACGGAGCCATTTCATCCATGCAACCGGTCAGCCGCAGAGCTTCCAGGCATTCCAGATGAAGACGCAGCGTCAACTCATAGCTTGATTGCCAGCAGTGGTCGGGCAGCAGGGCCATGCCGGTTTTAATGTAATAAAGCGCGGGCTCAAACGCGACGGAGGACTTGGCTTTTTTCCCGGCCAGCAAATTGAGGTTGGCCAGGTTTAACCGTTCCTCCGGATCGGTGATGAGTCCGGCCGCAAAATTCAGGTGCATCAGGATATCGAAAATATCCTCGCTTTTTTTGGCATCATCGAGATTTTCCAGAAGGGCGCGTCCGATCTCGGCATGAATCAACATCCTCCGGTTCGGGGGAATGAGCGTGTAAGCGGCTTGCTGCACACGATCGTGCTGGAAACGGTAAGCCTCGGGTTCTTCCCTGGTATCGGTCCTGCTGTCGCGGATGCGGGCTCCTTTGGTCGGAATCAACAGATCCTGTTCGACGGCGGGGATCAGGTCGCGGCGCACGGCCTCGGCGGATAATCCGGTGATCAGACCCAGCATCCGCAAGTCAAAACGGCTCCCGATGCAGGCCGCCATTTGCAGGACGGACCTGGTTTCCTCAGAGAGGTGATGGAATTGCTTAATCAGAAGATCGATGACGTTATCCGCAATGGCAAGTGTCCTGATCATGTCAATATCCCAGTTCCAGGACCTGGACGGGGCATCGAATGTCAGAAGACGTTCCTGATGAAGCGTTGTCAGGAAGTGGGAAACGAAGAAAGGATTGCCTCCTGTCTTAAACGTGATCAACTCCGCCAGTTCTTTAACGTCCTCGTTTTTTTTATGCAGCATGTGGCAGAGCATACTCGCCACGGACTTTGGAGACAGCGGGGATACGTCGATGTAGCGGAGGATACTTCCGTTTTTTACAATGGTATCCATGGTGGTCATGAGCGGGTGCGATCCGTTAACCTCATTTTTCCGGTAGGCTCCGATCAGCAGCAGGTGATGGAGTTCACCGGTTCCCATGATCAGTTCGATCAACTTGAGTGTGGCCCGGTCCACCCATTGCAAATCATCCAGGAAAATGACCAGCGGGTGTTCATTGCGGCAGAAGATGCGCATAAATTCCAGAAAAACGCGGTTGAAGCGGTTTTGGGCTTCATCGGCTCCGAGTTCGATCAGCGGCGGCTGCGGTCCGGTGATCAGTTCCATGTCGGGAATGACGTCAATGATAGCCCGGATGTTCGGGCCCAGCGCAGACAGGAGCGCTTCTTTCCAAAGGCGCAACCGCGCTTTGCTTTCGCTAAGAATTTGATCGATAAGATCTTGAAACGCCTGAACAAAGCCGCTGTATGGGATGTCGCGGTGCAACCGGTCGAACTTGCCGCGAATGTAGTAGCCCGCGCGGGCAATGAGCGGCTTGTGGATTTCCTGAACCAGGGAAGTCTTTCCGATTCCTGAATAACCGGACACCATGACCATGCGGGCCGCGTCGTCGCCGATGCTCTCGAAGTATTTCAGCAGCAGCGCCTTCTCCTGCTCACGTCCGTAAACCTTCTGCGAAATGTTGAGCCGGTCTGAAACATCTCGGCTTCCCAGTGAGAAATAGGCGATCTCTCCCTTCGTGTTCAACTGCCGCAAACATTCTTCGAAGTCTTTTTGTAGCCCCCATGCGCTTTGATAGCGGTCTTCCGGGGATTTGGCCAAAAGTTTCATCACGATGGCTGATACCATTTCCGGGATGAGGGTATTGATTTCGCGGGGGGGGATCGGCAAGCGGGCCAGATGGCTGTGCACGATTTTCAGAGGATCGATGCCCGGGAAGGGAACCGATCCGGTCAAAAGTTCATAAAGGGTCGCCCCGAGAGAATAGAAATCGGTGCGAAAATCAACGGACCGGTTCAGCCGCCCGGTTTGCTCGGGTGACATGTAGGGGAGGGTGCCCGCCGACATTCCCGGTTGGCGGACCGCATAGGTGAGATGGTTCGGGGAGGAAGCGCTTTCAAACCCGCTCAGCCATACATGACCGGAGCCGGAATCATAGAATATCTCTTCCGGCTTGATATCCTGATGGATTACGTTGTTTTCATGCAGGGCGCCCAGAATTTGGGCCATTTTCATGCCGATGGTCAGCACATCCCTGAGCTGGAGGTCTTTCATGCCGTCTCTTTCGGCAATGCACACTCCCGGCAGAGCTTCCAGAATGAGGGCGTAGCTGCCCCGATATCTCTCAATGCCGTATGAGAGGGGAACCCCGGAAATGTGAAGACCACTCAGGATATCCCGTTCGAGGGTAAACCGGCAAAGATCCCTGTCTCCCAAGCCCTCGCCGGCGGCCACCTTGATCATCACCGGCCGCCTGTCCTTTTTACGTTGCCCCAGGTAGTAAGAATATTTTGAACTCAGGGAGACCGGCTTTTGAACCTTGTATCCCGACAGGTAAATCATCGAATTTACTCCGACTCAGATGGCTGCATTCTTAATGGAATAAGTGCTCACGACCGGATCTGGCTGCCCGCAAATCCTTCCCATTCATTCAGTGGTTTTTCCGATACAAGAATGAATTCATTTGTTCTGGAATCATCAACGCAGCGAACTGAAACTTCACCGACCAGAGCATAGAGGGCTGGACGCATAAAAATCGTCAGGCCAGCTATTTCTTCGATCAGATCCGACTCTTCGGCTGTATCCGCCGTCATGGACAGCGATGCGTCACAACACCCTGTTGACCGGATTTCGATGCGGACAGAACACGGGAGTCCCTTTTCCGACAGGATTGCTTTGATGGTTGTACAGTCGCTCGGGGAAAGTTTAATCATGGACATTCACCATCGCTTCTTCCTTGATTGCAGGCGGGTATTGTCCGGAGGACAGGGGAAAACGTCAGCCTGTCCTCCGTAACATGCCGATTTAATAAACCTGCTGATAGAGTTCCAGAATTTCTGCCGGGCTTCCTACGGGACGAGGGTTATAGAGCGAAACCGGGTCTTGCATGGCGTGCATGCTGCAACCTAGAAGCCCGTCTTCGGGAATACCGAATTCACGCAGTTGCATCGGATGGCCGACTTCCAGCATGAGCTTTTCAATCTCATCCGCGGCCGCGAGGGCCGCCTTGCGTTTATCCATGCCAAAGGTATTCACCCCCATCTGCAGGGCGATCAAGGCCAGCTTGTCCGTGGCATGGTCAACATTGTAACGCATGACTTTGGGAAGCATGAGGCCGCAGGCGTAACCGTGGGGGACGGAGTAGAGCATGCCGACCGTATGGGCCATGGCATGGGCCAATGCGACGAAGGAAATGGTAAAGGCCTGCCCCGCCATTGTGGAGGCCGCCGCCAGATTCAGACGGGCGGTTTCGTTTTTACCATCTTTGACGGCGATGGGGAGGTTCTCCTTGATCAAACGAATGGCATGCAGGGCCTGGCCGTCGGAAATGGGGTTGGTCGTAATGGTGGTCAGCGCTTCGACGGCATGCGTCATGGCGTCCATGCCCGTACCGGCCGTCATTTTGGGAGGCAGTGTCATGGTCATCCGCGGATCGAGGATGGCGACATTGGGCGCCAGTCGGGGTTCGATGATGTAGGACTTGCGTCCGGCAACCTTGTTTTTGATAACCGCCGCCCACGTCACTTCACTGCCCGTTCCGGCGGTCGTTGGAATGACGATATGGGGTACCGGAGGCTCGGTCAATCTTCCCCAGGAAATGTTGTCATTGCAGCACCCGCCGTTCTTAAGCGTTGTGCACACCGCCTTGGCCGTATCGATGACGCTCCCGCCGCCGCAGCTTACAATACAATCGACGTTTAATTTACGGGCCATTTCCGTCGCGGCATCCACCGTTTCCAGGTCCGTGTCCTGGGGAATGTTGTCGAAGACGCCCACGCAGAAGTCGGACAGGCAATCCTGGACCAGTTTGGCGACCCCGGCCCTGATGATGCCCGCATCCGTCATCAGCAGCACCCGCGAGCCACCCAGGTTGACCACCTCCTTGGCCACGGAGGCCAGTGACCCATGACCTGCGTTGATTCTCGTGGGCAAGTCGATGATGTACTTCTTCAAGGACTTATTATCCGACATGGTTGCGGTCATCGTGTAATTCGAGCCGGCATCGGCAAAGCTTGCGATATGGATCCGCTTAACCTGGGTATATTCCTCCAAACCGATGTTGCTCAGTTCGCGGCCGACGCCGGATTGCTTGTAACCTCCGAAGGGGCAGAAAGAACCGAAGTAATGATAGTTGTTGATCCACATCGTTCCCGTGCGGACCTCGCGGGCGATCTTTTCCGCCCGGGCCGTGTTGTTGGAGAGCACGCCGCCGCCCAATCCGTAAATGGAATCGTTGGCGATGGCCACGGCTTCTTCGTCGCTGTCAAAGGGCAGGATGGACACCACAGGCCCGAAGATCTCTTCCTGGGCAATGCGCATGCTGTTTTTCACGCCGGCAAATACGGTGGGTGCATAATAGCAGCCGCCCTCGATGCCTTCGACCTGCACGGGCTTGCCGCCGGTAATGAGTTCGGCGCCTTCGTTCTTGCCCAACTGGACATACCCGTCGACAGAGGCCACTTGCTGGTGGCTGACAAGAGGTCCCATGTGCGTGGTCGGCAACAGCTGATAGCCGATGCGAATCGCTTCCGCGTGCTTTTTGAACTTGTCGACGAATTCATTGTAAATCTTTTTGTGTACCAGGATGCGGGTGCCCGATTCACAGACCTGTCCCGCGTGGAAGTATGTGCCGAATGCCGAGCACGCAATGGCATGGTCCATATCGGCGTCATCGAGAACAATATTGGCTGATTTGCCTCCCAGTTCCAGGGTCACCTTCTTGACCGTGGCGGAAGCCATGTGCATGATTTCGCGTCCGACTTCGGTGCTTCCGGTAAAGGAGATCTTGTCGACTTCCTTGTGCGTGCAGAGAATTTTTCCCAGCGTTGCGCCGGGGCCGGGGAGCACGTTGACGACGCCGTCGGGAATACCGACTGTCTTGGCGCATTCCGCGATGATGAGGGCGGATAAAGGAGTCACGGAGGCGGGCTTGATCACAACTGAATTGCCCATGATAAGGGCCTGCCCGATTTTCCAGAAGGCCATCACCATGGGGAAATTCCAGGGGATAATGCCAACGCAGACCCCGATAGGCTCACGCCGAATATAGTCCCGTCCATGATCGAAGGGATTGCCCTGCGCTTTTATCTCTTCTTGCCAGGGAAATTTGAAGGAAGCATAGTTGGCGAGATCTTTAAACATGTTTGCGCCAAAGCCCAGAGGCGTCACTTTGGAGAAATTGATGGTCTGGCCGGCATCCATCGATTCGGTCACGGCCAGACGCAAGGTCTGGGTATTGATTTGATCGGCAAAATCATACATCTTCTGCGCACGGGCGGCCGGTGTCAGACGGCTCCAAACGCCGCTTTCAAACGAGCGGCGGGCGGCCATTACGGCCGCTTCCGCATCGGCTATACCGGCCTGGGCCACGGTTGCAATGGGCTGATCATTTCCCGGGTCATAGGTTGTAAAAACTTTTCCATCCTTGGCATCGACGAATTGACCGTCAATAAACAATTTGTAGTGATCCATAGAATACCCCCTCGTTTAAATGTTGTTGTCGCCGCACCAGGCTGTATCACCGGACGGTCGCGATCCATCCGGCGCCCAAAAAGAGATTTCCTGAGGGGGTATAGGCAATATCGGAGCCAAGCGGAAAACATAACCGTGATGATTTGCAAGTAAGTGATTAATATGGAAATATGTAGAGTGCCGCTCTTGTGGAAGTTAAAAAAAGCAGAAGGTGAATCGTGCCACAAGTGGCATTGACAACTGTCGATTATTTTATATTGTGATGATATTATTAGTGATATTTAATTGGCCAGATTTGGCACTCTTCGTGCCAAGTTCTGCCTTGTTCTTTTACAGCGCTTGCCGCTTATATTTAAAACGTGGGAATCCTTGCTAGCACTGATTTTTAAGTTCTTCCCGGATTTGAACCAGTTCGCTTCTTATACGTTCCATCCCGGCCAGCCGTTCGCCAAGGCTCGACTGTATGCCGGCCGCTTCGGTTTCTCCCTTCAGGCGAAGGTCCATGCCGCTTTCTATTGCCCTGGCGATCGCCCCGGCCGCGGAGTCCATGTTGCCGATTATCCGGAGCCGGAAGCGGGAAGCGCCGCTACTTAGCCTGCCCAGAAAATCCGACCGGATCCTGCCGGCCTGCATCTCTATCATCTCCAGCATATGGTGTTTTCTCTTGTTGAGTATGATTTTGTTGGCGGTGCGAATGGCCCAGTCTCTCAGGCGCTTGAATTTCCACTTTCCGCTTATGTATGCGGGAACGACCTGCGTCAGCGAATCGGTGAGCATGTCCAGACCGACCGCGTCGCCGCGCAGCTTGAACTGGAAGGTGGACTCTGAGGCTCGCAGGGATTCGGCCTCGACCGTTTCGAAGGGAACGCAAAAAAGCTGGGAGGAAAAATTTAGCAGCGAATCGGTCATTGCGTTCACTTTTGCGGCAAACCTGCCGCAAACGGTGTCAAAGGAGCCGGCAAGCCGTTCGTCTTCGAGCTCGCGCCATGCGGTGAACCGCCCCTGGATTTTTTCGGAAACGAACTGCTCGAGCGCGTCGTTTAGTTCCTTTAAGGAAAGCTCTTTTTTCGATTCCCGAAACGCGTCGAACTGCTCGCCCATCTCCGAGGAAAGCTTGGCTTTTATCTCCGCGATCCCCCGGTCCAGCTCGCTTATCACCAACCGCTGGAGCTCCGAGCCAAAAAGGGCGTCAAAGGTCTGTCTTTCTTCCAGCAGTTGCTGCTTCCTTTTCTCGAAGGCGGCTATCTTCTCGCGTATCTCTTCGACCGGGGTTGCGAGGGCTTTGAGCTTCACTTCGGTTTGGAGCCTTTCGCGGGCGAGCACCTTCAGCAGGTTTCCGGAAACCGACTCGAGCAGCACCTTGCCTTTGTCCTTTGCCAAAAAGCGGTCGAGGGCTTCGCTGAAAGGGGCAATCCCGCTTGCGGCAAGCTCTTCGATCGATCCGTTCTGCTTGGCTCTTAATCCCAGTTTGGCCGAAATCGGGAAAATCCTGATGTTTCCAGGCCCCATAATCTCTTCGAGCGTTTTTCGGGCGAACGCAAGGGACCTTTGGGCCTCTTCGGCCGAAAGGTAATCGGTTTTGTTTAAAAGGAAAAATATCCTGGCCGCGTATTCGCGCACGTCTTTTAAAAATTCCACCTCGGCGCTGGAGACGGGCTGGTCTACGGAGAGCAGGAAAAGGGCGGCATCCGACTTTGGGAGAAACCGGTAGGCGACGTCCGTATTGTGAACATAGACCGACCCCACCCCCGGGGTGTCCACGAGCCGCACTCCGTTCTTCAAGTAGGGCGAAGGGTAGAGGACCGTTACCTCGGATACGCCTTTCACGTTGTTAGGGTTGCCTGTCTCGGTAACGTAATCGAAAATGGATTCGACCGGGATGTCGGCCGTTTTCCCGTTATTGAAAACCACCTTCGCGCCCTTTGTTTCGCTGTAGACCAAAACGGTGACGATGGAGGTAAGGGGAATGACTGAAACGGGAAGAATGTCCGCGCCGAGCATGGCATTTATAAGGCAGGTTTTGCCCCTTTTGAATTGTCCGACGACCACGAGATTGAATGTGTCGGTTTCGAGTTTTTCCCGCCAATCCAGGCAGGATTGCCGGTCGGAGAGGCCCAGGTCGAGCATCCGTTCCATGATTTGGAAAATGCGGTTTCTTTGACTCTTGAAATCACCGATTTGGGCCTGCTTACAAAAAATCGGTTCGGCACCACCGTACATAATATCTCCGGTCAAAGCCAGCCGGGCAACTCTACCCGGGCAGGGGGCGAAAAGCGTTGGGCGAAAACAACGCTCTAAAGTCGAGTTTGCATCAAAAGGGCTGATAAACTATAATAAAATCTTTATTAATCTCAAGGCAAATAGATCCCGGGGCGGCCCGCGGCCGCTTAAATTTCCTTATCGACATGAGGTGTTGCTCCATGCTGAAGCAAATTGTTGTGGCCTGCAGGCCGGCGTGTGTCCTGCTGATGACTGCGTTGGTCGTATTGATGTTTTTGCCTGGTCCGTGCACGGCGAAGGCGAGGCCAGAGTATTACGGAACCCTGGAGAGCAAGCTCGCCGCACACGGTATTGCCCGCTGGAGGGTAGCCTCCGCCTTGAGGTCCGTTCCGCCGCCCATGTTCCACCTGGTCTGCGCCACGATGAGGACCGGGGGGGGAAAGCCCAACTACGACCATTTCCTCGCGCCGGCCGAGATAGCAGCGGCGCGGCGGTTCATTGAAGACCACAGGAATTGTTTCCGGGAGGAAAAAGCCGAGTATGGCGTGGAGCCCGAAGTTATTACGGCGATCCTTCTTGTTGAAACGCATTTCGGCTCATATACCGGAAAGACCCCAACGCTCGCGGTCTTTTCGACTTTTGCCGTAATGGACGGAAAAGCCAATCGAGACAGGGTGTGGCGCTCGATCTCTCAGGAGGACCGTGAGACCTGGGGCCGCAGGGCTTTTGACACAAAGCTTCTGGAGCGCTCCGACTGGGCCTTCAAGGAGTTGTGCGCGCTGTTCGAACTTCAAAGAACGCGCGGGATGAGAGTGGCGAATCTCAAGGGTTCAGTTATGGGCGCCATCGGCTGGCCACAGTTTTTGCCCAGCAGCCTTGTCAAATACGGCGTCGATGGCAACGGCGACGGGAGAATCGATCTAAACAACGCCGCCGACGCCATTTTGAGCACGGGCAATTATCTGCGGGCCTACGGCTGGTGCGAGGCAAAAACCGGCCCGCAAAAAGAGGCGGTGATCTTTAACTACAACCACAGTACGGCCTATGTGCAAACTGTCCTTGGCCTGGCCCGAAGGGCGGGCCTGCGCTGAGGGGGTTTACAACTTGTAGCCGATTTTTCTTAGCAGATCCCTGCGCCAGGCGATTTCGGCCTCGTCTTCGACGCCCTTGGGCTTAAAGCCGTCCACGACCCCCATGATCCCTCGCCCGAGTTCGGTTTCGGCGACGATCACCTCGGTGGGGTTGGCCGTGGCGCAGAATATCCTGCACACCTCGGGGACCATCTTGATCGTGTTCAACACGTTTATCGGGTAAAAGCCCGGACCCAGGAAAATGATGAAGCTGTGCCCGGCGGAAATCGCGCTTGCATTCCCGCGGGCAAGTTCGATCATCTCCGCGTCTGTTCCCGACCACCTGATGAGGCATTTGCCGGAGGCTTCGCAGAAGGCCATGCCGAACTTTATGCCAGGTACAGCACACACCAGGCTTTCGTGGATGTCCTCGACGCTTTTTATAAAATGGGTCTGACCCAAAATGAAATTGATCTCCTCGGGTTTTTTGATCATAACTGAGGCGAGCTGCATGCTTTACTCCCTTTCGTACAGGTCTTTTGTGTCCCAGAATATTCCAGCATCAATGAAGTTACCACAAAAGTAACTTTGTCAAGTAGAATGTGGGGTGCTTGTGTTTACTTTCTTGGGAGAGGAGCTTAAAGGTTGGAATGGGAGTACGAACCCGACGAAATACCCAAGCGGAAACACTTCTGGGACAAGGATGAAGCTGGATTAATGATCCTACCGGGCTGTGCCCACGAATCCGGGGAAATCGTACCACGGCTTTCCTGAGTACCCCGATTCGTTTTGGGAATTGCCAAGCGCGCTTCGGAAAAAGATATTGGAACATGCCGAACGGATTGGCTGTCTCGAAGGGGTCCATAAATGGTTGAAAAGCTAATCACATTCGGAAATCCATCCGCCCTCAATATCGATCTGCGTTGGACAGAGTCCAGGACAGAGTCCAGGAAAGAGTCTCGAAATCCGGCAACGGCCACACGCGGTTTCATGCGACTTGGGCTTGGAGACCGTACTGTGTGGAGAGGCGAAAGTGATCGGGGTGGGGAGCCGGGTTTAGAGTGGACGTGGATAGACCTACTCGAATTCCTTGGCGAGGTGTGGCCCTTCCTGGAGTGGGAAGAGGGATATCCGTTGGGGTTGAAACCAATGACTCCCAGCCTGATCCGAATCCTCGCTGAAGATCGATGGCAAGATATGCCAGAGGCGAGAGTCGAGATTGAAGAAGAGGAAATTTACGGGTTTGAGGAGACTCATGACCTTGCTCGCTCATTCAAAGGCGCAAGAGTACCCTCGGTATGGCTGCTGAGAGAAGGGAGTCGGATATGGATCTCCACGCGTGAGCAAAGCATTTTGCGCCCATTTGATGAAACCCTGGAAACCCTTTCCAACGTTGGGAATGCAATCGGATGTCGTCTTGAAGGACTCTCGGACGGTCGGTCACTGGCGGCGATCAATACATGGAAAACTCGCAGGGACCACAGTAGTCAACGGTTGGCAGAAATCGCCACGCGCCTTCCGGCCGAAGTATTGCGAGCTTTAGGCAGTATCGAGGAAGTCTTCGAGTTGCCCCGCAGCGGATTCGAATGCACTGAGTTGTTAGCTGCCGCGCGAATGACAGAAGGCCTACTTTCCAACACCAGCCTAAAAGCGATTCTCGACTCAATCAGGCATATCTCCTGTTCTTCACAAAACGATGAACTGAACAAACTCTCACGAGAAGCCGAGCAGCTGGTTAACCAGTCTGGAAAAGAAAAGCCATATGACCAAGGCTATTGCCCTGCGAATTGGTTTGGCGGAGTTTTGAAATCGATGCGCTTTGATTACCCATACGAGCCAAGCGAGATTTTGAACCATATGGGCGTTTCAATTCGTAGTGTTGAAATCCCTGAGCGGAACGTCGATGCTATTGCGTGCTGGGGACCGCGCCATGGTCCGGCGGTTATCGTCAATACGCAGGGGGTCCACTCTCAAGAGGATAGGGGGCAGCGATCCACGCTAGCACATGAGATGTGCCATCTTCTCATCGACAGGACGGGTGCACTTCCCTTGGCGGAGGTATTGAATGGGAGTGCTCCTCACAATGTTGAGGCGAGAGCGAAGGCATTTGCAGCCGAGCTCTTGCTTCCCCGGAATCTTGCTTATGACAGGGTTGTTAATGCATCCGATCCCGCAGGCCCCGTTAATGATCTGCGCTCAGCGGGCGTCAGTAAAGAGATCATCGCATGGCAAGTAAGAAATGCGGACTCTCCTCTTCCGAGGGATGTCTATGATCTTTTGAAAAGCCTTGTTCGTGATCCTGCAAAATTCTAGGAGGTTGTATCCACTTCCGGGAGGCAATGGTTTCGCTGATCTTAGGCAGGCGGCCCAGGCAATGATGCCCATCCATCAATTCCCGGCGACGTAAGGCAACGATTTATTTTTGGATCATGGCTGAACAGGTTCACCGTGCCGGTGGCGATGGGACCGGTTGTAAAATTGCGCCATTATGCTAGAATGCTTCCCTTGTGGCTTTGCGCGGGTCCTGCTGTGAAGCCGAACTGAAATTCTATTTGAAAGTCTCTTTAAAGTGGCGCAAGACTGTTTTTTCACGGATAAAGTCGCTCTCTTAACGGGAAGTTCGAGAGGAATCGGCCGGGCTGTTGCCCTTGGCTTTGCGCAAGCCGGCGCAGACGTGGTCGTAAACCATTCGAAGCCCGACGGGACTTCTAAAAGAAAAGCCGAAGAGGTTTGCCGGGAAATCGGGGATCTCGGCCGTAAAGCCCTGGCTGTCCCGGCCGACATTGGGTCGAAAGCCTCAGTTGGCGAAATGATGGAGGCGGTGTTGGGTTGGCGCGGCAGGCTCGATTTCCTCGTGCTAAATGCCGCCAGGGCGCCCTTCAAGCCCATAGAAAAGCTGCTCGAAAGGGAAATGAGGCAGCTTGTCGAAACCAACTACATGGGCAACATTTTCTGCATACAAAAGGCTCTGCCGCTGCTGGAGGCCTCGGGGGGGCGGATCGTTTTCATATCGAGCCTTGGGAGCAGGTTTTATAATCCGTCCTATCCGCTTGGAAGCATGAAGGCCGCCATGGAGGCTTTGATCCGCGACTGCGCCGAAGGCCTGGCCGACCGGTCCGTTTGCGCCAACGCAGTCTGCGGAGGCATTGTCAAAACCGATTCCTTCAAGACTCTCAGGCAGTACATGGATGAGATTGAGAACATCCCCGACGAGCTGTGCGTAAGCCCGGAAGCCCTGGCCGACGTGGTTGTCTTTCTTTGCAGCCCCGCGGCTCGCGGGATTCGCGGCCAGACCGTCGTGGTTGACAATGGCTTGAGCAATAGATTATATCGCCCGGCATGGGTAAAGAAGCCGAAATCATAAAAACAGGGGTTGACTCATAATGAAACAAAATCTCATTGCCGAACAGAGGGTAATGGAAGAAGTGAAAAAGGCGATCGCCGAAGGGATCGATATCGACCTGGAAGGTATTAAACCCGAAAGCTCCCTCATGAAAGACCTGGGTGCCGAATCGCTCGATTTTCTGGATATAAACTACCGCCTGGAGCAGACCTTTGGCATTAAGATGGCCAGGCGCACGGTCATCGATCACATGGAGGAGTTGTTCGGCGAGGAGAGCGCGATCGATTCGGAAGGCAAGCTTACCGGAAAAGCCTGCGAAGTGCTGGCAATGAGATACGACGGTTATTCGGACCGGATTCGCGAGGGTATGGATATGGATGAGTTGCCCGTGATGGTCACGGTCGCCTCCATCGCCGAAGGGGTGGTCAGTCTTCTGGATACTCTGCCAGAAAACTGCGTCAACTGCGGGGCGAAGGACTGGGGGCTGCGGGAAGAAACCCGTATAGCGTGCGGCTCGTGTAAGGAGCCCGCATCGTTTACCAGCGGCGACGACCTCATGGAAGCCTGGCTCAAGCAGGTCCAGGAAAACAAGAAAATCTTTTGATCGGGCAGTTTGCGTCCTTGCGGGATAATCCTGATTTGAACGAGCGGGCAAAAAGCAGGCGTGTGGTCGTTACCGGTTACGGCATGATTACGCCGATCGGAAAAGACAGTGGGGAAACGTTCGAAAATGCTCGAAACGGCGTCTCCGGCATCGATTACATAAGCTGTTTCGAAACCGGGGGGCTTCCATGCCGTATCGGCGGGCAGGTGAGCGATTCCTGGATGAGTGGTTTTCGGGCCGGAAGGCTCCAGGGTATCGAGAAATGCAGCTCGCGCGGTCTAAAACTCATGATGGCCGCCACCTCCGAAGCTGCGGAAATGGCCCGGCTCGATTCGATCGAAAACAGGGCGATGATCGGCGTAACCCTTGGCTATCACGGTGAAAACCCTTCGGTAGAAGACCTGGTCACCCTCCACCGCCACGCCGGGGGCGATCGTTGGGACATCGACGGCCTTACCAGGGACGGCGCCTATTCCTTCTTTAATTTTTTCCGCAGAAAACCCGACGTGGCTTCCTCGATCCTGTCGATTTTGTTCGATTGCAGGGGAAGCGGCTTTACGGTTGTTTCCGCCTGTGCGGCCGGGGCGCAGGCTGTCGGCGAGGCACTGGGGACGATCCGGGCCGGCAAAGCCGACGTTATGATCGCCGGCGGCTGCGAATCCAACCTCAACTTTATGGGCTTTGTCGGGTTTGTCCTCATCCGGGCCCTTGCCGAGAAATACTCTTCCCCCGGCAAGGCTTCGAGGCCCTTTGACCGGAAAAGAAACGGTTTCGTCATGTCCGAAGGGGCGGGGGTGTTGATCCTGGAGGCCCTCGACCACGCCGAGGCGCGCGGCGCCACAGTTTTTGCCGAAGTGCTCGGATACGGTTCATCGGCCGATGCTTACAGGATAACGGACATTCACCCCAGGGGGGACGGGGCGGTTTTCGCCATGCGGAGGGCTCTGGCCGACGCGGGCCTTTCCCCGGACGATATCGAGTACGTGAACGCCCATGGGACCTCGACGATACAAAACGACCAGATAGAAACGCTGGCCATAAAGAGGGTCTTTGGCGAGAGGGCAAAGCAGATCCCGGTAAGCTCCAACAAGTCGATGACGGGCCATACCATTGCCGCCGGGGGCGCAATCGAGGCCGGGCTCACCATAATGGGCATGAACCGTTCCACCGTTCTTCCCACGATCAACTACGAGTTTCCCGATCCGAAATGCGACCTGGACTATGTTCCCAATCAGGCCCGCGTGCTCGAACACGGGATCGCGCTTTCAAATTCTTTCGGCTTTGGCGGCCAGAACGCTTGTTTGTGTCTGGGTAAATTCCGCAAATGAAAGCCGGTATCGAGCCTTTCTCGGGCCTGTCCGCCGACCCCGTGGCGATTACCGGCCTGGGGGCTGTCTGCTCGCTTGGAAATTCGGTCCCGGAGATAGTCGGGAGCTTCCTTTCCGGAAAATCCGGGACGGGTGAAATTACCGGTTTCGATGCCGGAGGGTTCGGCTGCCAGGCCGCGCAGGTGAAAAATCTCCCCCCCCTTAAGACTGATGTGATTCCTCAGCTCGCTCTCACCATGGGGAAGCATCTTTCGCTGCTCATGGCCGCAGTCGATGAGGCCCTGCGCGGGGCGGCCATATCCCCGGGAGTGTTCGCCCCGGGGGATATGGGCTTTTTTGCCGGGATGGGCATGGTCGATTATCACGTGGAGGATTTGCTCGCTTCCGTAGCCAAGTCGCTAGACCGCGAGGGCGGTATCGACTACGACAGGTTCTTTCTTGAGGGCTACCGGGAGATATACCCGCTGTGGCCTCTCGGGATGCTGAACAACGTGGCCTTTTGCCAGGCTTCCATCCACTTCGGCTTTGCCGGGAAAACTGCGTTTTCTGCCCTCACGGCGATTCGGGCGTAAGAGCGGTCTATGAGGCTGCCTGGGCCTTGAGGGAGGGACGGGCGAAAGTGGCCCTGGCCGGAGGCGTTAGCGAGGAAATATCGCCGCTGAGTCTTGCCAGGGCGAAGCTTAAAGGATTGATCGGTCAACCCTCGGGAATTTCTGCGACTTCGCCGTTTCTTGGCGAATCCGGGGCCATGCTCGTCCTGGAGCCGCTTTCCATGGCTGTGGAAAGGAGGGCCCGCGTCCTTGGGCGGATTATCGGCTTTGGTTTTTCGTGCGGGAGAAGCGAAGAGGACCGCTTCGCCTCCAGGCAGGCGATATCCTCGGCGATCCGTGCGGCGCTCTCCGATGCCGGCCTTGCGCCTGGAGGGATCGATCTCGTCATGCTGGGAAGTCTGCACGAAAACGAGTTGCAGGCCGTCCGCGAGGTCTTTGGCAGTGGGGGGCCTCCTCGAGTTGTGGCCGCCGCCGGCGCGGTGGGTGAGACCTTTGCCGCGGGGCCGGTCTTGAGCGCTGCGATTGCGTTTTCCATTTCCGGTGGCCGGGTTCTCGTAAACGGGATAAGCTGCGAGGGAGGGTGCGGTTCAATGATTTTCGAAGGGGAAAACCGGCTATGAGACTCCTTTTCTACGACCGGATAACCGGTCTTGTACCGGGAGAGTCGATAATCGGGACAAAGACCTTCTGCCTGTCGGAAGAATATTTCCGCAAACATTTCACCAAAGCACCGCTTGTCCCCGGCGTGATATTTATAGAGGCCATGGCTCAGCTCCTGGGCTGGCTCGTTATTCGCTCTCATGATTTCAAGTACTCGGCGGTCATGTCGCTGGTCGAGGACGTTAAGATGGCCCCCGATCTGAGGCCCGGCTTTTCGGCCGAGATTACGGGAACCCTTGTTTCCACCTCGCGGAGCGATTCGCTCGGTTCGGCGAAAATGACGGTTGACGGCGTGGAAATTGCCTCGCTTGGCAGAATCATTTACGTCCATTCCGGGGCTGCCGACCCGGAGGGGCTGCGCGCATTGTTTCGCTATTACGGCGGATCGCGCTGGGTCTAAGAAGGCAGGATTTCTGACATGGCGGACCGAAAGGTGGTAATAACGGGCCTGGGGCTTGCCACCTCCCTTGGGCTCGAAGTCGAGGAAAACTGGCAAAAGGCCCTGGCCGGCGTCTCGGGGGTATCGCAAATTCTCCTCGACTGCGCTGGAAAATCCCAGGTGCGGGCTGCCGCGCAGGTCTCGGACGACGACTACCGCTCTATCTGCCGGGCCTTTCCTGCCGAGGCGCAGTCCGGGCTGGAGCGCAGGACCCTTTTCGCATTGTGGGCGGCCCAAAAAGCGTTAAACGACGCAGGCTTAAAGCGGGTCGCCGAAGACCGCTCGCGGTTTGGCGTGGCAATGGGCGCGGGCCTTGGGGTAAATCGTCTCGAAGATATCTCGAGATGGCTTGCGGCCGCAAAGAAGTTCGACCCCGTGCGTTTTGCCGCTGAACTCGACCTGGTCGAGCGCGACTCGATAATACGCAACAATTCCAGTGCGCCGGCCGCCCTTATCTGTTCGAAATTCGGCCTGACGGGCGCAAACCTTACGGTCACTTCGGCTTGCGCTTCCGCGACGATGGCGCTTGGCGCCGCGTACCGGGCCGTCCGAAGAGGGCAGGCCGACCTCGTTCTTGCCGGGGGCGCCGATTCGATGATAAACCCGGTGGGGCTTGTTTTTTTCGTGTTGCTGGGCTCTGCCGCGGTATCGAAAATGGCGCCGGAGAGTCTTTGCCGTCCTTTCGACCGGAAGAGGTCGGGGCTTGTCATGGGGGAAGGCGCCGGTTTGGCCGTTCTCGAAGAGGAGTCTCACGCGCTGGCCCGGGGAGCGAAGATATATGCCGAAGTGGCGGGGTTCGCTTCGACCATGGACGCATGGCGGCTGACAGCTCCTCACCCTGAAGGCAACGGGGCAAAGGAGTGCATGTCGCTCGCTCTTGCCGACTCGAAAATCCCCCCGGAGGGAATCGACTACATAAACGCCCACGGGACTTCGACCAAGCTGAACGACCTGGCCGAGACCGCAGCCATAAAAAAGGTTTTCGGGGACTGCGGTTCTTTTCCGGCCGTGAAGCTCGAGCAAATCGCTCGTGGGTCACCTGCTGGCCGGCTCGGGGGGGGCCGAATTTGCCTTCACCGTGCTTTCGGTGGCCGGGGACCGGATTCATCCGACGATAAATCTGTCCAGCCCCGACCCGAAATGCGATCTCGATTACGTTCCAAATGTGGCGCGCGAAAAGGTGGTTCGTGCCGCTCTTTCGAATTCATTTGGTTTCGGCGGCCAGAATGCGACTATCGTGGTAAAAAAGTACTCGGCCGGCGGCGCTGCCGTGAGGCCGGCCGCGTAAAGAGGAGGTCACGTCTTTCGATGATGCGCATCCTGCAGGGAATTGACATAGTGCAGGTTTCCAAAATGGAGAGGATCATGCGGAAAAGCCCCGGGCTGGCTTCGGAAATTTTCACCGAAGGCGAGCGGAAGTATTGCTTTTCGATGCTAAGGCCCAACGTGCATCTGGCGGGCCGATTCGCGGCCAAGGAAGCTTGTCTCAAGGCGCTGGGCATAGGGCTTTCGGGCGAGGGGATAGACGGTGCGTTGCGCGAAGTCGAAGTCGTGGCGGGAATTTCCGGCAAACCCGCTTTGCGGGTGACGGGCAGGGTGGAGGGAACCGGACGCCGTAAAAAAGTTTCCCAGTACTCCGTTTCCATTTCTCATTCCGGAGATTTCGCCGTAGCCTCGGTAATCCTTGCCGCTGATGAAACTTGCGAAGAGTCGTTGGAGGGTTTTTACCAGTGAGATATCTTCTGGTCGACCGTATAACGGCCGTCGAGCCCGGAAGTTCGATAGCCGGTGTGAAAAATGTGGCCATGAGCGAAGACTTCCTGGAATTCCATTTTCCGAAAAATCCGATCATGCCGGGCATAATGCTGCTCGAAGCGCTCGTTCAGCTCACCGGCTGGTTTGAGGCGGTTTCTTCGGATTTTGGGAAATGGTTTTTGATCTCCAGGGTTTTGAAGTGCAGCTTCTACGGTTTTGTCATTCCCGGAGACCGGGTGGAACTGAGCGTGACTTCTGCTCCCGCCCCGTCAAAGGACCTCGTTGTTTATTCCGGGATTGCCAGGGTGAACGGAAAACGCAGGCTGAAAGCCGAGTTTCAGGGAAACCTCGTCGATCTCGAAGCTATCGAGGAAGTCGCAGAACAGAAAAGATTTTTTGAAATACTAAAGCGCGGGGTTTAAAAGGGCCGAAATGTCCTCATCGAGGCGAGTTGTCGTTACGGGAATGGGTTTGGTCACGCCTTTGGGTAAAGGTGTCGAGGCCAACTGGGCAAACGTTCTTGCCGAAAAGACTGGAATAGAGCGCCATGAGCGTCAGTCCGCTCCGGGAAACCTCCAGTTTTTCGGCAGCGTCGAGGGCGTCGATCGTCCCGAGGGTGTTCCGCCCAAGCTGGCCGGACAGGTCAGGTTTTTAAACCGCGGCTCGGTGTTGGGTTTCGAAGCTGCGATGGAGGCGGTTAGAAACTCGAGCCTGGACCTTGCCTCGGTCCCCAGGGAACGCAGGTCGCTTTTTCTCGCATCAGGGGACCTTACGAAGACTGGATGCGAATTTATGCATCCGGCCCTAAAGGACGCGACCAAAAATGGTGAAGGAGTGGATCGCCTCGTTCTCAACAAATCCTTGATGAATAAGGTAAACCCTTTCTTCCTGCTCGAATCCATCAGCAATAACCTGTTTAGCTTTCTATCCGCCGCCCTGGAGTTCATGGGCCCCAACACGAGTCTTGCCAGCTTTTCGCCCTCCGGTGCCCACACGCTCGAGCTTGCTTATCGCAGGGTTTCTGCCGGAGAGGCCGACGTCGCCCTTGCGGTGGGTTGCTGCTGCTGGATAACCGAAATCCCGATGTACGAACTGGAAGGGCTGGGAATTCTTTCCAGGTGTAAGCATGGTCCGGCTTCCTTCAGGCCTCTTGACGGGGCGAGGGACGGGTTCATCCCCGGAGAAGGGGGCGCGGCTCTTCTGGTCGAGGACAGGGACCTGGCAATAGCGCGCGGGGCAAAAATCCTGGCTGAAATAAAGGGCAGCGGAAATTTCATGGAACACCCGGGGGGAAAGAGTTTGAGCGTGCCCGCCGAGGTCTCGAAAAACGCCATCCGCGAAGCTCTTCGCGAAGGTGCTGTCGATGTGCGGGATCTTGCTTTCATATGTCCTCATGGCAGCGGCACGCGCAAGGGGGACAGGTCCGAACTGAGCGCGATCGGTGAAATCCTCGAAGCCGAAGGTTGCAGCGTCCCGGTTTGCGCTCTCAAGGCCTACACCGGGCATATGGGGGCGGCAAGCGATATCGGCGAGGTCATCCTTTGCATCGAGGCAATTAACGAAGGGCTTGTTCCCGGGACTCTTAATTTTTCGATGACCGAATCCGCATTCAAGGGTCTCGATATTTCGGCTTCGACCAGGAAGACCGGCGGGAAAAGCTTCGTGTCTGTTAGCTACGGCATACTGGGGCAGTGTTCGAGTGTCCTTGTCGAAGGCCGGGCGAACTGATGGCCGGCAAGGGAAAAAGCAAGCCGCTGCAGATCGTCGAATGTCTGGCGTTTTACGCCGTCGTTACCGTGGGGAGGGTCCTACCCGTAATGGTGCTGAGGTTTATCTGCTCGGTGCTTGGCTGGGTGTTTTACGTCGTGGCGTCCAGGAGACGCAAAATTGCCCTGGAAAATATCCGGACGGCCTTTGGCTCGAAGATGAGTGAAAAGGAGATGAAGCGTCTTGCTCTTGCGAGCTGCAAGGCTTTCCTGCTGACTGCGGCTGAAATGATAAAATCGCCTTTCCGCGTGAAGAACGGAAAAGTAGTCGCCGGCAGTCGCTACAAAATCAGCCATCTCGAACCCATTTTCCTCAAAGCAAAGGCGATTCATGACAGCTCCGGAGGCTGCATCTTCGTCACTCCCCATCTTGGCAACTGGGAGCTGCTGCCTCATGTGAGCGCCCAACTGGGCATAGCGCTTGCCGTGGTAATCCGACCCCTCGATAATCCTTATCTCGAGCGGGCGCTCCTGTCCAGCCGCATCGGCAGCGGGCACATCATCATTCCCAAGTCAAATGCCATGTTTCACCTCGATCGTGTGCTGAGAAAAGGCACATCCGTCGCCATGCTTCCGGACCAGAGCCACAACAAGGGTCTAAAAATCGAATTTTTCGGAAAACCCGCAACCGTCACCCCCATTCCCGCCCTGCTCGCCGTCAGGCACCGGCGCCCGGTCGTGGTTGTGGCCGCCTGTCGTACCGAGGACCCCTACTTTTTCGAAGGCTATATTTCGGAACCTATTTGGCCTGACCCGGACAAAAACGACGATCCCTCGGAAATCGTGCGGATCACGCGTGAAATAAACGCCAGGATGGAGGAGATAATCACCCGGTTTCCCGAGCAGTACCTGTGGATGCATGACAGGTGGAAAACATCGTGGAGAAAACCCGTCTTCGACAGCAGTAACAAGCGCCCCTCCGAAACTTCATCGACCTGAAAAGAGCGGCTGCGCCGCGGGCGAGCGTGCCACGCCCATCCCACGGGGTCCGAATATACGAGGTTTGTCTTCTCTTTTTGGCCTGGTTTCCCGGCGGTGGTTCCAGCGCCCGGATAGTAAGTATCCGGGTTACCCTCTGAAAAGACGACTTGCCGGTCCAACTAATCGATTATATAGTGATTTCAGATGGCCTTCATAAAAGATATCCTGCCCCTTGTCCAATGGAGGCGTAAATGGATTGGCGTGAAGTTATCGAACACCCGAGTCTTAAGAATCTGCCTTTCAAGATAGAAACCAATGAATGGGGCCAGATCGTGATGACGCCCGCTACCCTCAGACACAGCAAATATCAGGGCCTTATTATCGAGTGGTTCCACAGGCTGGGGCAATGGGGCAGGGTGTTTCCCGAACTTGGCATTCAGACCTCCGACGGGGTCAAGGTCGCCGACGTAGCCTGGGGCTCGGAAGAGTTTTTGGAAGAAATAAAGGCGATATCCCTTGCCTCGAGGAAGCGCCGGAAATCGTCGTGGAGGTCAAATCCGCTTCGAACACCGTGGTGGAAATGGAGCGCAGGAAAGGGCCGTATTTCGAAAGAGGCGCCCGGGAGGTTTGGTTCTGCGATAAAGATGGCGATATGCACTTCTTCAACATTCATGGAAAGTTGAGTGGGAGTGAGTTGTTCGCTGAGTTCCCTTTACATATCGATGCCGATTTAATCTGAATACCGCTGAGAGCTGCTTCGAAAGAAGCGTCGGCGAGCGCTCCGGGTCTGTTGGGCGGCAAAGCCGCCCAACAGACCCGGACCCTGTGGGGGTGCGGGGGGCACATGTCCCCCCGACCCCCGCGCTTCTGTCTTTGTTAAATCAGAGTTCTTCACCCGCCTCTTTTTGAATCGCCATTCTCTTGATCAAATCGTTGACGGTGTGGGTTCTGAGAAATGCCGCAAAAGAAGTCTTATATGTTTGAACTATGCCGACCCCGTCGATCATAACGTCTCTGATCATCCACTTCCCGCCGCTCGACTGCATGATGTAATCGACCGGGATGTGCTCGTCGGTTCGCATAATTATGGTTTGTACCTTCGTGAAGCTTCCCTCGGGGGTATTTCCCGGGTATTGGATTTTCTCGCGTTTAAGGAAGTCCACCACCTGCCTGGTGTAAGAATCTATGAAGATGGCGGTGAGAAGCGTTCGGTAGCGCTCGCGCTGGCTTGCCGAAAGCCTTCCCCAATAATCCTGCAGCGACTCCTTTGCCATTTCCGGGGACAGAAAGTTTTGAGAAATCAGCTTGCGGATCTGCGTGGCCCGGTCTTTGCGGTGCTCGGGCCCCTGAAGTGCGGGGTTTGTCTGGATCTCCATCGCCTTATCGAGTACTGAGCGCACCTTCGCCGTGGCGCCCGACTCGGCTTTCACCGGACCTGCGGTCAGCAGACCTGCGGTCAGCAGACTTGCAGTCAAGAGGATTATACCGAAAGACGCCGAAAAAAAACGTTTCCACTGTCTAACTCCACTCATTTTTTTATCTCCTCGTCCAGGACAGGGGCCGGGTTCTTAATGAAAGACAAAATTGAAGGCAGGATGAGCAACGCGGCCAAAAGAACGCAAATGCTTCCCGACCACGCCACAAATCCCAGGCTGAAAATCCCCTGGTTTTTAGATATCATCAAAATTCCAAACCCAATGGTGGTGGTTAGAGCCGCAAGGATGACTCCCTTTCCCGTGCTCAGGGCAAGCCGTCCTTGTTCCTCCCGGCCCTCTTGCCACCTGTAGAGTATGATTACGCCATATTCGACGCCCGCTCCGACGACCAGCGGCATGAATATGCTGTTTGCAAGGTTGAAATCGAAGCCGCCCGCACCCATCAATCCCACCGTCCAGATGGAGCCGGCAACAAGCGGTACAAGGGATATGAGCATAAGCCGCAGGCTTGCAAATGTAAATGCGAGAAGGATCGAGACGGCTATCAGGGCGTAAACCGAGGCCTCGATCGACGCCTTCTTGAAGGCGGAGGAAAATACGTACAGGCTGACCGGGTCTCCCAGCACGCCGGGGTTAACCGACTTGAGGCTTTCGACGAATCGTGTCAGCACCCCCTCATCCCAGGTTGAACCCTTGGGGTAAATTCTTATGACATACTGTCCGTGCTGGTAAAACTGGTCTCTCAACTGGGCCGGGATATCCCGGACAGTCATGGGGGAGGCCGAAGAGCCGCTGCTGATGATGGACCACTGGTCCACGATGTCTTTTCTGAAACGCTCGCGGTATTCGGAGAGCTTTCCGGAAGCAGCCGGCGAGTCGTTGTGCAAAGACTGCAGAACTGCGCCTATCAATGACCTCACGGTTGTCATCTGTTCGACTTCAGGCTTTGAAGCTCCCCATTTGGTAGCCTGGTCGGGCTGCATCTTGAAGTTGATTCTTTCCAGAACGTCGATAAGTGAGGTTTTGTATGAAGCTTCCTCTGCCGGAGGCGGGTCGGGGTTGGTCGCGCTCACATTCGCAATGGAAGTTTTCAGCCCTGGAACTATCTGGGCAATCGACCTTAAAATCGGTACCTTCGCCTCCTGGTCCTCGGGAAGAAGCGTGAAGACGTCGTCGACGTCGGAAACGGTCGGCAAGGCCCGAAATCTTGCGCTCTCCGCCTTCACTCTTTCAGCCGAGTTCGTGATGACCGCGGCCGAAAGGATCGATCGGTCGGAACTTTCCACCATGACTTTTTCCCAGTGAACCGATTCGGAGTCTTTGGACTGGAGCCGCATGGGATTGAGACTGAAGTGGACATGGGAGGCGCCGATACCGCCCGCGACACTTAGCGCGAGAGCCGCTGCGAGTATGGACCATTTGCCCTTGGGACCCAGCCGGAGAAGATATCGCTGTTTTCTCTCACCCTCCGGTAGTCCATGGGCCGGTGCTCCGGCGGCCATATAGCAGGCGAGGGCAGGCAAAACCGTGAAATCGGCAAGTATGATGAAAAAAATGCCCATCCCGGTTATCATTCCCAGTTCCATCAGTCCACGGAATCCCGTAAGAACAAAAGGCAGAAAGGAAATCGCGGTGGCGACTCCCGCCAGCATTATCCCGGGTCCGGACCTGGCCATGACATTCTTTATAATTGCCGGACGGTTCCCGTCCGATATGCTTCTTTCTTCTTCGTACCTGGCAAACCAGTGAATGGCGTAATCTACGCCGAGGCCGCAGAGCATCGGCGCAAAGACAATTGAAAGTATGTTGAGATGACCGATAAAAATCGTCGTCCACCCGAATGTCCAGCATAGACCGACGATCAGGGACATGACGATTATGAGCGGGTGGCGAAAACCCCGCAGGAAAAGCGCCATCACGAGTATGACTCCCAGAAGCGATAACCACGTCGCCTTGGTCATATCCTCCATCGCCGATATCATTTGATCGTTATTTAGCGCTTCCTGTCCTGTGACTCCGGCCTTTACGTCGCTAAATCCCGTTTTCCGCAATTCTCGTATGTCCTCCCGCAGTTGCTCAAGAGAGCCTTCGGTCTTGCTCACTTCTCCTTTGACTTTACTGGGCATGACTTCGGCTACCAGCAGTTTTTTCTTGCCCTGCCAGAGATAGCCTTCTTTCTTGAGGTCCCATGAGCCGCTTTTGAAAAATGAAGACCAAGGAGAGACATACTCGGGGTTTCCGGAAAGGTATTGCGAAAACCCCTGGAGGACCTTTATGATGAACTCCAGGTCCATGGGCTTTGCGGCCGGCGCCGATGGTTTTTTCTCATCCAGAAAACCGGCGAAAAGCTCGCCCACCATCTTCGACGCCATATCTTTATTTACAAGCTGAAAAAAATTGAGCAGGTCCGGGTTTTCGGCCAGGTTTTGAACCAGCTTCGAGTTTTCACCGATAGTGTCTCTTACATCAGCCAGGTCTTTCTTATCCAGGTAATATAGGAGCCACTTTTTGAACTCATCGGGGTTTACCCTGTAAAAAACGGTCTGAAAATGTTTGGGGTCGCCCTTTATCTTCGAAACTACGGCTTTCATGAACTCGATGGCCCTGTCCTGCGAACGGGCCTTGATTACGAGCGTGAATGTGGTCTTGCCGTGAAACTCGAACTGGTCGAGCATCTGCGACCTGGCTATCAGGGGGAGACTGGGAGATATGAGTTCGAGCTGGTCGGTTTCCACCCCAAGCCGGGTGGTCGTGAGCCACACGGATGCGGCAACGCTCAGCAATGCAACTGCCAGAACAAAACGTGGCCTGGGGAGAACCCAGGCCACGAGTTTACTCGTAAACCATGCTAAAAGCTTCATTCTTATCCTGAA
The DNA here is from genome assembly GCA_963813125.1 of uncultured delta proteobacterium. Classification (GTDB taxonomy): domain Bacteria; phylum Desulfobacterota; class Syntrophobacteria; order Syntrophobacterales; family Syntrophobacteraceae; genus SbD1. Next base: position 49,971 of record CAWEZA010000101.1, read on the forward strand.
ACCATGGGAACTCTAAACCCTGTCGTCCATATGACGGCTGATAGTCCTGCAAGGAAATTGTCAGGGCTTGTCGCTCATCTCGCCGACCGCGTAATCCAGATCCGCAATGGCAACATTATAATTATATAATGATTCCAGGTAATTTCCCTGGTTTTTTCCATATCGGTCTATGGCATCGAACATGTCCCGGGCCGAGCCGATTCCCAGGTCAAAATTGGAAAGAGACGCAACGACCCACTTGCGCGCGCCTACCGCCGCCTGCTCGTAGTCATGGGAAGCCTTGCCCTGTTCGATTGCGTCCTGGTAATCTTTCATCACCTCCAGGGGAACATTTCTCCTGGCGTAATCTTCGGTATTTACCATCTTCTGGTATTCCGCCCTGGCCTTGTCAAGGCTTCCCGTCCCGATGCCGAAATCCACGTGCCATCTCGCCCCGGCATAAAAACCGGCGTAGGAATGATTGAACTCGTCAGGTATGTAAGTGTTGTCGAACTGCTGGCGATTCGGCGCGCCGGCAACCGATGCGACGGCCACGGCGAAAATTGTCGGATAGAGATCCGCCTCGGCGGCCTTGGCCAGTTTTTCCTTGGCAGCCACACCCTTTTTAACCTGCGAAAGCTCGGGTCTGTTTGAAAGGGCGCGCTGTATATACACTTCCACCGGGGCAAGCGCGGACGTGCTTTGTGGCAATTCGGTTTCCTTGAGACTGAACTCCGCGTCTTTTGGCATTCCTGTCGCCGATTTGAGTGCGGCATAGGCGACTATTGCCCCCGAGTGCGCCTTGGCGGCAAAAGCCTGGACTTCGCCCTTGTAAGCTTCCACCCGGTAGAGGTCGGTTTCCTGAACGTTTGGCGATTTGAGCTCGATAAGTCTTTTGATGCGCCTTTCCGCGTCGTTTATGTAACCGGTGGCGTCTCCCGCGGCGTGCTGGCCCTCTTTCGCTATAAGGTAGGCGTAGTAAAGCCGCTTCACTTCCAGAACGACCTTGTTGCGCCGAGCTGTTCTGGCGTCTTCGCTCGCCTCGACTCCCAGTTCGGCTGCCTCCTTGAGGTTCGTTAACTTGCCAAAGGTGTAAAGGGGCTGTGTGAGCACGAAATCCAGCCTGCCGAAAACCCCGATGTCCCATGTTCCCTGGTCGTTAGAGACAATTTTGCCCGTTGTGGGGCTTGTCAATACTACTGTCGGAAACTGGGCGTCCTCGATGGGGCCGCCTGTTCCCACAAAGTCCATCTGCGGCAACTGGCCGCCTCTTGCCTGTTTGTAATCGCTCTTTGCAGCAAGGATATCCTGTTCGGCCATTTTTAATTCGGGGCTGGTCTTTAACGCCATCTGGATCAGGTCGTCCAGGGTGAGGACCTTCGGGTTTTCGGCGGCGATGGCAATGGACTGGGTCGATACCGCTGAAAAAAGACAAAAGAGCACACAGAATAGCCAATCCTTGGCGTAATGCTTGGTCATACGGCAGCCTTCGTAGCCGGAGTTTATCTTGAAAAGTGGGGATAACGCGCGGCCCCTCATAATCTAACCGTTCCCCTATTAGTAGAATTTAGTGCAAGGCGCAACCCCTTTTCCGTACTGGCGAATAAATTGACTTTTGCTTCCGTCTCTGGTAGCAAACTCTCTCTATTCGATAGAATAGATATCATACCGCCTCGAATCGAAATGAATCATGCACCGAAAATTGATCATAAATGCGGATGACCTCGGGTGGACCAGGGGGATCAACCTGGCCGTATCCGGATGTGCCGATGCCGGGATGCTCCGGAGCGCCACTCTTATGGCCGGCGGAGCGGCTTTCGATGATGCGGTGGCGTTGTTCAGGGGGCGTGATGGGTTCAGTACGGGGATTCATTTCGTGCTGACCGGTTTAAAGCCCGTGGCCGCGCCCGAAAAGCTCGGCGGGCTTATCGGGCCCGAGGGCCTGCTGCCTTCCGGTCCGATCGGGCTGCTCGAAAAGATCGAGGCGGACAGGTCGCTGCTTCCCGCTCTAAGGACAGAGCTTTTTGCCCAGGCCGAAAAGGTCTTCGATTCGGGGATCACACCCACTCATTTCGACAGCCATAAGCATGTTCATGTCATTCCGGCAGTTCTCGACATTATGATCGAAATAGCTGCCCGCTTTTCAGTCAAATGGATCCGCGAGCCTTTCGAACCATGTACCTCGTGGAGATTTCTTGCCGACCTGGAAATGGCACAGAGGGGTAAATTTTTGAAACAATTGGCCGTGGCGTGGGCAAGCACCCTGACTCTGCCGCTTTTCAGATCCCGGGTGCGCAGGGCCGGGATAAAGTCTCCTGCGGGAGTATATGGAATTTCCTTCACGGGGTTGATGAATAAAGATATCCTGATCCGTTTGTGCGGGCTGCTAAAACCTGGTTTGAGCGAACTCATGACCCATCCGGGCATCGTGGACGCCGAGCTTATCGGCCTCAAGGGCCGCCTTCTCGATTCGCGGGAAAAGGAAAAAAAGCTTCTCGTCTCGGCTGAAATCAAAGGGTTTTTTGAGGAAAATGGAATTATTTTGAGCAATTTTAAAGAGGTGGACAGTGAGGGATAGTAAATTGGAAAGGCTAAGAGTTCAGTCCCGTGTCGAAAAGAACCCGCAGCTCTCTGTGGTAATCCCCCTTCATAATGAAGCAGTCACTTTGGACGAACTCTACGAGAGGGTGCGCGCCGCGGTCGAAACGCTCGACTACAGGTGGGAAATGGTCCTTATAGACGACGGGAGCACCGATGCCACGCCGCGCATACTCGACTCGCTGTTCGAAAAGGACCCCCGGCTGACAGTGGTGCACCTTCGGAAAAACTACGGCCAGACGGCGGCGTTGATGGCCGGGTTCGAACATGCCAGGGGAGAGGTGATCGTCTCGCTCGATGGGGACCTTCAGCACGCTCCGGAAGAAATCCCCGAGTTCGTGAAAAAAATCGAGGAAGGCTACGACATGGTTTCGGGGTGGCGGACCGCCAGGTCGGATGCCTTTTGGACCCGCACCTTTCCTTCACGGATTGCGAACTGGCTCATTGGAAAGGTGTCCGGGGTGAACGTGCACGATTTTGGGACCACTTTCAAGGCGTACCGCCGCGAAGTTCTCGAAGACCTCCACCTCTACGGCGACCTGCACCGTTTCGTTCCCGCCCTGATAGCCCTTAACGGCGCGAAGATTATCGAAATCCCCATAAAGGATATGGGAAGAAACAATGGTAAGTCCCACTATGGATTGGGGCGGACTTTCAGGGTGGCCTTCGACCTTTTGACCGTTGGTTTTTTGCGCCGCTACCTGACTCGGCCCCTTCACTTTTTCGGAAAACTCTTCCTGGGATGCTGGGGTATTTCTTTCCTTGTCGGTCTCTTTTTGGCCTACAAGAAGTTTATCATGGGAGTCGCCATACTCGAAGTGCATGGACTGCTCGCCATGTTCGGATCGGTCCTTGTGGTCGTGGGAGTCGAGTTCCTGGCAATAGGGTTGGTGAGCGAGATGCTGATGCGGATCTATTTCGAATCGCAGGATAAAAAGATCTATTCGGTCCGAAGAATCCTGCGGGTGGAATAGGCCGGGGCCGGGCCGGGGCGCGGCCCCGGCCCGGCCCTATTTTTCAAAAGGCTGAAGGTGCACGTGTTTTGTTTCCTCGTTCAAAAAAAACGTGCTCTCCTTTACCTTCTTTTCGAGCATTCCGGTCGTAAAGATGATCTTGTTCAGGGCGGCGAAACTGTTGAGACTCTTTACCGCCGGCAGCGTGACGAGGGTGTCGAGGCACACGGCGTAAACGATTTCGTTTTGATCGTTTACGGCGATGATGTCCACCGGCCGGTCGGCTATGCGAGGCGGCATGTAGTCGGCAACGGCCTTCAGGCCGGATTGCCGGATCAGTCCGTACAGTCGGCACTGGAGCGTTCTATGTACGGCCCGGTCGCTTCTAAACGGCTTTGGAATTTCCCGCCACGCTTTTTCGAGTTCCTTTTTCCATGAATCCGCGCCACTGCCGGTATTTTGCTCCATTTTGCCCTCCTCTTAGATTATCACTAATTCTTCGGTGGCTTCATTTAGTGATTCCAGCCCGCCGCTCGTGACAAGATAGGTGTTTTCGAGTCCGGCAATTCCAAGGTCCGGAATTACCACCTTGGGTTCGAAGGCGAAAACCATCCCGTCCTGAAGCTTCAATTTTTGTCCCCTGGCAATGAAGGGAAACTCGTCGACCTCGACGCCTATCCCGTGCCCGACGAAAGTGATCCTCGGCTCCGCCCAGCCCATGAACCATTTGGCCCACCCGGCTTTTTCGGCCGATTGCCAAACGGCCTCATAGAGTTCGCCGGTCGCCGCGCCCGGCCGCGCAAGGGCTTTTAGGAGGCCGTGCGCAGACCTCACGAACTCGTAAGCTTCGGCAAGCCTTGGTGGAGGCGCGCCGATACAGAAATTTCTCGTCTGGTCGTTTGCATACCCATTCCGGACAACCGTCGCATCGACGCTTACCATCTCGCCGGGCAGGATTTTCCTGTGGTTCCCGCCCTGGGCGAATGCCGGCGAAATGCCCGGGCCTCCGGTAGGGGCGTCGGTGTAGGATGGAACCGCCCCGTTTGCGCCCGACAGGATATGCCCGAAAACCATCTCCATGTTGAAGGCCCTGCAGCGAAGCATCCCGTAATTGCCCGCCTTGCGTGAGACGCATTCCAACTCGGCGAAGAGGTCGTATTCGGTTATTCCCGGCTTTAACAGCGCCGGGACAGATTCCGCCACGAGTTTTGAGATGGAGGCGGCATGCCTTAGCATTTGAATTTCCCATGCTGATTTTATCATGCGCACCCGGCGTATGAGAGCGCTGATGTCGACGATTTTTTGGTGCGGGAAAATCTTTTCCCTGAAGAGTGAAAATGTGTTTACCGGCATCACGTCCAGTTCGAACCCGATGGTTTGAGGTTCGACAGCGGAGCAGGCAACGAAGACAGCGTCGGCGAGTTCGCCAAGGCTCTTTACGCCTATTACGGGGCGAATGGGCGAGAGATCCATACTTTGCCCGATATTGCGGCGAACGAGCAGGACGGGTTCGGCCGAGCAGGGTACGATGAGGTGAGCATCCTGAACCGCGCCGGTGAAATAGAATAGATCCGCGTTTTGCCGAATTATCGCGGCGTCTACCCCATTTTCCCGCAGGAGCGCCTGCAGCATGCCGATTCTGTATGCAATCTCGCTTGCGGGTACTTTTTCCAATTACTTATCCCCACACCGTTTCAGTGCATTCCCGTCGCCGCCGACCCGTCCCCCGAAGCCCCCTTCCTTAGAAACAGCGTAAGAGGCAGCAGTATTACGGTCGCAATGGCAAGAACATAAAAGGTGTCGTTAAATGCAAGCATGTTCGCCTGGCGCATGACCTCCCCATAGACGAAGGCAAGCCCGCCCTTTGAAGACGCGGCCATGTGATGCATGCGCATAACACCGGCCGCGTGGTTGTAAGCGTTGCGGAACGCGGGGTTGTATGGCGTGATATTCTCGGACAGAAAAGTCTGGTGGACCTGGGCGCGCTGCGAAAGAATCGTGGAGCTCACCGCCACCCCGAAACTGCCCCCCAGGTTTCTTAGGAGGTTGAAGACCCCGGAAGCGTTTCCCATCTTTTCCACGTGGATGCCGGCGAAGGCCGCCGCGGAAAGGGGAACGAAAAACCCGCCAAGGCCAATGCCCTGGATAAGGCGGGGAAGCGCTATCGCGTAGAAGTCGGCCTGCAGGTTGTAGTTGGACATCATGTACAGGGCATAAGCCGTTGTGGACAGTCCCGCCAGGAGGATGAACCGAGCTTTTACCCCCTTTTTCATGAGAATGCCGGCGATAGGCATGACAATAAAGCTCGATACGCCTCCCGGCCCCAGTATGAGTCCTGCCCAAAAGGCCGTGTATCCCATCAGTTCCTGCGCGTAGAGGGGCAGAAGCACGAAGCTGCCGAAAAGGCAAAAAAAACCCAAAAACATTATTGCGGTCCCGGCGCTGAACGCGGAGTCCTTAAAGACCCTCAGATCGACTACGGGATGTTCCGCGCGAAGTTCCACGATGACGAAAAGAACCAGGGCAAGGACGGCTATCATGGTAAGAATGACTATGAAATTGGACTGCAGCCAATCCAGGCGCTCCCCGCGGTCGAGTACGATTTGAAGCGCGCCAAGGCCCGTTGCAAGAAGAAAAAGCCCCCACCTGTCGATGCGGAAGACCTGCCGTTTGATGTAGGCCGGGTCGACAATAAAAAAGATGGTCAGCAGGATGGCGAGAATTCCCGCGGGCACGTTGATGTAGAAGACCCACCGCCACGACCACTGGTCGGTTATAAACCCGCCCAGAACGGGTCCCACTATCGGGGCCATTACCACGCCCATGCCGTAGACGGCCATCGCCATGCCGTGTTCCCGGCGGGGGAAGGTTTCGAGTAAAATGGCCTGGGATAGCGGTTGCAGGCCGCCACCTCCCAGGCCCTGGAGGACCCGCGCGAGGATCAGCACGTCCAAAGACGGAGCCGCGCCGCACAATATCGAGGCGCCCGTGAAAATCAATATGGAGAAGATAAGATAGCGTTTCCTGCCGAAAAGGCCGGAAAGCCAGCCGGTAATTGGAATTATTATGGCGTTTGAGACCAGGTATGACGTAAGTACCCAGGTTACCTCGTCGACCCCGGCGCTCAGGCTCCCCTGGATATGGGGCATCGAGACGTTTACCACGCTCGTGTCCATGACCTCGAGGAAGGTCGGAAGCATCACGACCAGGGCAACGACCCACTTGTTGATCGGAGGACGCTCTCCGGTCTCGGCGCTCATGGCTTCCGGGGTGGTTTGGACGACGCCTCGGTCCAGGTGGAGCGGAGCAGCGGAGGACCGCTCATGTTTTTAATGTCTATGGAAACCTCAAGCGATGCCCGACTCTTAGCGGAAATTGGGGTGGGGGCGGTTGATCGAGTTCGATTTTGACCGGGATTCGTTGAACCACCTTTATCCAGTTTCCCGTGGCGTTTTCCGGCGGGATGAGCGAAAACGCCGCCCCGGTGCCGGCGCGAATTCCGACCACCTTGCCCTTGTAGGTGTGATCCGGATAGATGTCGGCTTCTATCGTGGCCGACTGCCCGACGCGGACGTCTGTCAGCTGGGTTTCTTTGAAATTTGCCTCAACATAAATCTTCTTTAGAGGGACAACCGCCATGAGGGCTTGTCCGGGCTGGATTCTGTCTCCGACCTGAACGCTTTTTTCGGCAACATAGCCGTCAATCGGGGCTGAAATCCAGCAATAGGAGAGTTGAAGTCTTGCGGCTTCGAGTTCGGCCTTCAACTTGTCGCGTTTGGCTTGAAGGGCCTCGACCTTGCGCATTTGAACGGGTACATCGGAGCGCTTGGTTTTTACTGTCTCGAGCTGGGCCCGAAAGCGTGCAACCTGTTGGGACGCCGCCGCGAGCGCGGATTTTTGTGCCGCTATCTGAGCGTCCAGCCCGCTCACGCGGGCCCTGGCCGTGTCATAGGCCGTCTGGGCCTCTTCCTGCCTGCGCTCGGTGCCGGCGCCCGTGGCCGAAAGGGCCGCGAAGCGTTTGAGATCCCGCGCGGCCTGCGCAAATTCGGCCGCCGCCGCGGCGCGGCTTTCCTTTAGCTGATCGATACTGTGCATGGTTTGGGTTGCCGTGTCCATGGCTCCGCCAAGAGCGGCTTGCGCCGCATCGATATTGGAGGAGGTAGCGACATTTACCGGGGGTACCATTATCTCGGCGGCCTTGAGATCGGCCGCGGTTTCGTCCAGCGCCGCCCTTGCCTTGTCAACCGCCACTTTGTAATCGGCGGGGTCCAGCTCCACCAGGGGCTGTCCGGTGCGTACGGCGTAGTCGTTGTCGACGGCAAGTTTTATGACCGTCCCCGGGACCCTCGAACTGATCATTGCGCTGTCGGCCCGTGCGTAGGCGTCATCGGTGCCGACATAATTCCTTATGAAAAACCACCAGTAGAGGCCTGTCACGACCAGTAAAACGAGCAGAACCGCCGCGCCGATCTTAATTTGCCGCCCACGTCCCCCCACGCTCGCCTTTTTTTGTGCTGTCGCTTGTTCGTTCGCCATGCCTTATACCTCGGATATCTAATTAAGCGGCGCCGCAATCGCTCTTTCCAGCTCGGCTCTGGCAATTTCATTGCCGTAGACTGACTGGTAATAATCCGCGCGGCTCTGCGCCAGGTAAACTTCGGAGTTCAATACATCCAGAAAGATCGCCACCTGCTCCTTGTACTGGAGCGTTGTGATTCGTTCGTTTTCCTGCGCCTGACGGAGGGCGGTCCTGCTCGTGCCGATATTGGCCCTGGCCACCTGCAGCTGCTTTAGCGCATCTTTTACCTGGAGATCGATCTTTTGCAAAAAGTCGGTGCGCCTCTCTTCGAGTCCTATTATCCGGTGGTCCCATTCGAGCACTGAAGCCCGGGTCGCGCCTCCCTCGAAAAGGTTCCAGTTCACTTGTACACCGACCGATGCGTTATTGCTGTTCGTGTAAGGGTTGTCCGTGCCCGCGAAATCCTGGCCCTCACGGTAATATTGTGCAAAGGCCGAAAGATGCGGGTAAAAGTCGCCCTCGGCGGCGGTTTTCGAAAATTCAGCCTGTTTTATGGACTCTTTGAGGGAGAGGTATTCGGGCCTCTTGTCCCGGGCTATCTCATAGAGCCGGTCCAGCTGTGGGACCTGGCAAGTTTTTTCCTCGATCCCCGCGAGCTCAAGCTTTTTTTCCAGGTCTATGCCCAGGTACTGGTTTAAGGTCGAGCGAAGAATGACCAACTGCTTTACGGTCTGTCTTTCCTGCTGCACCGCCTGGGCCAGGGCCACATCCGCTTTTAGCACGTCGTTTTTGGCGGCCACCCCCTGCTCGAAGTTCGCCTCGGCATTTTTTTTCTGCACCTCGAGGCTCGCCACGTTGTCACGCGCGACCTCTACCAGCTTCGCGCCCAGAAGCGTCTGAAAGTAGGCAACCTTTACGTCCCTTGTGAGGTCGAGGCGGGCTTTTTCCTGGCTGTACTTTGAAATCTTAAGGCCCGCCTTGCTCGCCTTGTAGTTTGACTCGAGTTGAAAACCGGTAAAAAGCGGCTGCACGATATCTACTTCCCACCTGTTGTCGTTTTGTACCGAAAAGGGAATATTTTGAAACGAAGTGCCAACGATGGTTTCGAACGGCTGATTCTGCCAACGCAAATACCTGTAGGACCCGTCCACCCTGGGAAGGAAGCCGGCCCTGGCCTGGTTGACTTTCTCGTTTGAAGCCGACACATCTTCAAAAGCCGCCCTGTAAGCCTGGTTGTGCTCGAGCGCAAATTCCACCGCACCTTCCTGGGTGAGGGGCTGCGCCGGTGTGGCGACCTCGCTTTCCCCCCTGGCGGCAAGAGGCGCCGACAGGCAAAAAAGCAGAACAATAATGCTCAACCGTTTCATCGCTACTCCTGGCGCCGCGCTTTCAGCAGCTCGACCATTGCCCCGAAATTGATGTCCGAAAGAGAACCGATCACCTTGTCCGCCCCGGTAAGTTCGGTTGCGGGAAACGAGTTTGTAACGGCAACGACCGCGAGGCCGGCCGATTTGGCCGAACTGATGCCTGCGGGGGTGTCTTCTATCGCTATGCAGCTGGACGGGTCGAGGGGCTTTTCGCCCAAAGCCGGCCCCAGCCGCTCTATTGCAAGCTGGTAGGTCTCCGGGTCCGGTTTGCTTTTCTTGACATCGTCTGCGCCCACAATTATGCGAAAGGCCCCTCTAAGGCCAAGAGACGATACGAACGCATCCACTTCCCGGCTGTGCGCCCCCGAGGCAACAGCCATCGGTACGGCTCTTGTCTCTAGTTCCCTGACAAATGAAACCACGCCGGGAAAAGTAGGGGTCCCCTGCAGAGTCAGCTCGGCAAGCGCCGCCGATTTGGCCTCGATGAGCCTTTCGAGCGTACCGGCGGTAAGCTCTCTTCCGGCTTCCTTAAAGGCGTGGACAAAAGCGTCCCGGTCGTCGAAGCCGACAAAAAGCTCGAGGTAGCGCGCATAATCGTGTCCCAGGCCAATAGGGCCCAGCACTTTCTGGAAGGCCGCGTAATGGAGCGGTTCCGTATCGACCAGTACGCCGTCGCAGTCAAATATTACAGCCTGAAGACCCTCTTCGGGACATGATTTGGCGCCGCTCAAAAAAATCTCCATGGATAGTGATTGTGGAAGGTCTTGTTTACCACTTTTCCAGGCTACAAAACATCACCAACTTTTGATCAGATGCCTCACCTCGTCCAGGTTTGTCAATAACGATCGCAAAAAACTTTCCCGCAAGGCGTTCTTTGTAGTTAAAATGGAACTGGAGCCGCTTTCCACGTTGCTCCTCACTTCCCGCTTCTTTTCATGACGGGGCTGCCCATTCAGGAGTCGCATAATTGCTTAGTTTAAAAGACGTATCAAAATACGTGGGGGGGAAAGAACTTTTCCGCGACGTATCCTTTCACGTTAGTCCGGGAGATAGAGTTGGACTCATCGGTCCAAACGGCGCAGGCAAATCTACACTTTTCGGGATAATTCTCGGTTCGATCGAACCGGATGCGGGCACTGTGGCCAAAGCCGGAGGGGTTCGAGCCGGCTGGCTTCCCCAGGAGATGGTCCCGGCGCCTGGCAAATCGGTGATCGAGCGCGCGGCGGATGTGTGCGGGGAAGCCCAGCAGCTTCGGATCGAACTCGACCTGGTGCAAAGCGCTATGCAACGCGAAGACGACCCCCTCGTCCTGGAAGGTCTTGCTGCGCGCCATGCCGGCGCGTTCGAAAAACTCGAGCACCTCGTCGGGTACAATCTCGAGGCGAGAGCGGAAAAGGTCCTCGAGGGTCTTGGCTTTAACGCCCGCCAGTTTAATATTCCGGCAACCGACCTTAGCGGCGGCATGGTGATGCGGCTCGAGCTCGCCAGGCTTCTTCTGGCCGAACCCGACCTTTTGCTGCTCGATGAGCCCACCAACCACCTCGACCTTGAAAGCCTGACGTGGCTGGAGGATTTTCTGCTGAATGGCTCTTCGGCCCTTGTCCTGGTTTCGCACGACCGCGCCTTTCTAAACAGGACCGTGCGCCGCATTGTCGAGATCGAAGGGAGTATGTTCCAGGAGTATTCGGGCAACTATGATTTTTACCTGCAGGAAAAGGCCAAACGCTCCGAAATCCGCATGGCCACCTTTAAAAACCAGCAGGATCGGATCAGGCAGCTCGAAAGGTTTATCGACAAAAACAGGTGCAACAAAAAAACGGCCGCCCAGGCGCAAAGCCGTATAAAAACGCTGGAAAAAATCGAAAAAATCGAAGCTCCCGTCACCGGTTCGGAAATCCGTTTCGGGTTCCCGCCGTGCGCCCGTTCGGGAAAAACAGTCATCGAGCTTGCAAATGTAGGCAAATCTTACGGCGGCAACACGGTTTATTCCGGAATCGACCTCCTCGTGACCAGGGGGGACAAAATCGCTTTCCTTGGTCCTAACGGGGCAGGGAAGAGCACCCTCTTGAAGATCCTTGCCGGGAGCGTCGAGCCCGACTCCGGCGAGGTGTCCGTTGGCCTTCACACCGCGGCCGGCTATTACGCTCAGCATCAGTGGGAGCAGCTAAACCCGGAGGCCACGGTTTTCGAGGAGGCATTGTCGGTATCCGGGGACATGCCGCAGACGCAGCTACGGGCTATTCTAGGGTCGTTTCTTTTCCAGGGAGACGATGTTTTCAAGAAAACCTCGGTGCTGAGCGGTGGAGAAAAGGCTCGCCTGGTATTGTGTAAGCTGCTGCTTCAGCGCCCCAACTTTTTGCTCCTCGACGAACCTACAAACCACCTCGATATTGCGTCGAGGGTCGTGCTGGAAAAAGCGCTTGTCGAATTCACCGGAACGATCTGTTTTATCAGCCACGACCGGCAGTTCATAAACGGGACAGCGAACAGGATACTGGTCGTAAAAGCGGGCTCCATCCATACCTTCCCCGGCAACTACGACGACTACGTGCAGACGTGGAAACACCTGCTCGACGATGCGCCCCGGGACGATGGAGTAAAGCAGGGCGCAAACGGTGCAAGTTCTCTTGCCGTGCAAAAAAGAGCGCAGGCCGAATGGAGAAACGAGCTGTTTCGGGCCAAAAAGCCCGTTCAGGAGTCGATCGACCGTATCGAAAAAGAGCTGGACTCCTGTCATGTGGAACTGGAATCGCTAAAGGAGCGTCTTGCCGATACCGAGACCTACAAACAGGGAAAGCTCGCGGTGGAGATTCAAACGAGGTACAGGGAAGTCCAGGGCAGGATCGATGAACTGAGTGGTAAGTGGGAAGCTCAAGCGCTCGAACTCGATCGCATCGAGGAGGATTTCCGGAAAGAAAAAGAACGAAGGGATTCGGCCCTTCAGTGCAAAATGTCCTAAGACAAAGGGGGCGCGATGGATATTCACCGGCTCATAATTTTTTGCAAGGTCATAGAGCTTCAAAGCTTCACGAAGGCCGGCGAGGCCCTGGGGCTCACACAGCCCACGGTAAGCGAGCACATCCGCTCGCTTGAGGACTCGCTGGGAGAAAAACTGATCGACCGTCTCGGGCGCGAAATTCTGCCGACCCCGGCAGGGAAAGTCCTCTACAAATACGGGCGCGAGATCATCCAGCTTCGCGACAAGGCCGTCCAGGCCATCGGCAAATTCCAGGGCAACCTCTCCGGCTCCCTTACCGTGGGGGCCAGCACGATTCCCGGAGCCTATGTGCTTCCAAGGCTCGTCGGGACTTTTAAAGCCTCCTACCCCGCGATCCAGATCACCGTCAAGATCGGGGGCAGCGGGGAAATCGTAAAGAAATCCTCGACGGCAGGGTGGAGTTCGGGATAATCGGTGCGAGGTGGGACGAGAAAAAAATCCTGCTCGAAGAGATCTACTCCGATGAGCTGGTGCTCGTCGTCTACAAGGGCCATCCGTTCGAAGGCCGCGAAGATGTGGAGCTCGAAGAGCTTGCCGGCGTGCCTTTCGTGCTTCGGGAAAGGTCGTCGGGGACAAGGGCGGTTACTGCCGAGGTCCTCGAGAAGGCGGGGTTTTCACCCTCGCTTCTTAACGTCGTTGCCGAGATGGGCGCTACCGAAGCGGTACGGGAGGCGATCAAGGCCCGGATCGGAATATCCATAATTTCCCGGCACGCCGTGCGGGAGGACATCGAAAGAGGCGTTTTGTGTGCGGTCCCTTTAAAACAGATATGCATTCGAAGACCGTTTTTTCTTGCGCAAAGAAAAAATCGGGAACTCTCCCCCCTGTGTTCCGCCTTCCTCGAACATCTCAGGACCGAGGGGGGGCTAAGCTGAGCGGCTGCGCCGCGGCGGGTGTGCCACGCCCAGCCCACGGGTCCTTACTTTACAAGGCTCGGACCGGTTGTTTCAATGAAGTGGAGACTGCGGGCGCCGATCCACCGGAGAATGGGGGTACTGATGGATGCGGACACTGTTGCCTGCCTTTTTGCCGGGCTGATAATCCGGATCGTTGAAATTCCCTGCCCCAGGCTTTCCCTCATCCTGAATATGTTGATCGCCTCATTCGTGGTGTCCCTGGTTTTGAACTCAAGTTGGTTTATTCGTACGGCGGAGCCATGATCTATGCCTTTAACTACCTGAAGAGCAGGTGACGGTATGACCGGCCTGGAGTTTTAGCGTCGGGACCGGTGCGCAGCACTCTAATCGGTATGAGATGGAGACTCGAAACAGGTGGGGAAACCTGATTTTTCAAACCCGGGTAGGCCCCGTTCGGGTTTTTGTCTTCCATCGGGTCCAGTAGACCAGCCCGGCGGCAAAGATCGCTGCCGCCCCTCCGATCCCCAGAGCCCACCTGGGGCCTGCGAATTCCCCCACCCAGCCCACGATCGGGCCGCCGATCGGGGTCGAGCCTAAAAAGGCGATGGCCCAAAGCGCCAGCACGCGGCCTCGCATCTTTGGATCGCAGTTGAGCTGCAAAAGGGCATTGCCCATCGGGATAAAATTGGTGGAAAAGTACCCGACCAGGAAGATTCCCGCTAACGCCAGGCTAAAACTCGGCATTATCGATGCCAGAAGGGTCGAAACACCCAGGAAAAAAGCCGAGGCGATAAGCATCCGCTCATTTAACTTTTTTTGGCCGGCAACGACCAGGCCGCCCAAGATGGAGCCCGCTCCCATGGCCACGGTGAGTTCGGCATAAGTGGTCGCGTTTCCGGAAAAGGTGAATTTGGCTATGAGCGGTAAAGATACTGTATATTCGTAAGTCAAGGTTCCTATTATGGCCATCATGAGAAGGGTGTCTCTTAAGACCGGCACGGATTTGACATACTGGAACCCCTCCTTTAGCTGCCCTTTGTTTCTTTCAGCCACCGGGGCGGCAAAAAGTCTTTTGGCGTCCATCAAAAAAAGCGCCGCCAGAACGGCGACAAAGGAGGCGCCGTTTAAGAAAAAACAGGGCGCCAGTCCCACTGTGGCGATAAGGACGCCTCCAATGGCCGGTCCGGTGATCCTCGCAAGGTTGAAAAGAATTCCGTTTAGCGAGACGGCATTTTTTAAATAATCTTTGCCGACCATCTCGAAAATAAAAGTCTGGCGTGCCGGGTTGTCGATCGCATTGGTAAGCCCCAGGCCCATGGCCAGAAGATAAACCATCCAGACTTGAATGGCGCTCGCGGCCGTTAGTGCGCCCAGTATCAGCGCCAGCACCGCGGAAACCGACTGGGTAAAATAGAGGATGTTGCGTTTGGGGAACCGGTCCGCAATTACTCCTCCCCAGGCTCCGAAGACGAGTACCGGGAGAAATTGGAATGCCGCCAGGGCGCCCAGGGCCGTGCCGGATTTGGTCAATTCCAACACGAGCCAGCTTTGGGCCACGGTCTGCATCCAGGTGCCCGATAAGGAAATCATCTGCCCGAGGAAAAACAGCCGATAATTGTAAATTCTTAGCGAGGCAAAGGCATCTTTGCCGTATTGAGTTATTTTCACCCTAGTCCCATCTTGATCAAGTCAATTCGCCACATCGATCCGCCCCTCACAATCGCGGCGCGCACTCAAATCGATCGGCATTTAGAAGCTCTGGGAAAAGACGCATCCAGATGAGAGCAACAGCGATGGTTCCAATACCTCCGATCAGCACTGCGGGAACAGTACCAAAAAGGGCTGCCGTTACTCCGGATTCGAATTCGCCCAGTTGGTTTGAGGTTCCAACGAAAAGTGAATTGACAGCGCTTACACGTCCGCGCATCCGGTCCGGGGTTGCAAGCTGCACGAGGGGCATCCGGATCACTACGCTTACCACGTCGGCGGCCCCGAGCACCACGAGGGCGCCAAGCGACAAAATAAGCGAGTTCGATATGCCGAAGACGATGGTCGCGATGCCGAAAACAGTTACCCCGGCGAACATCTTGCGGCCAATCCCGCGTTGAATCGGGCGGCGGGCCATGATGAAAGACATGCAGAGTGCGCCGGCAGCCGGGGCCGACCTCAAAAGCCCCAGGCCCCAGGCCCCGGTGTGCAGGATGTCGCGGGCATAGACAGGCAGCAGTGCCGTGGCCCCGCCGAGCAGAACGGCGAAAAGGTCAAGCGATATGGCCCCCAGTACCTTGGGGCGGCTCCTGATGAAGGTTATGCCCGAAAAGATCGAATCAAAGCCTTTGGACACGGAAACAGCCGGAATGGCCTTAATCCGTATAAGCGTGGAAAAAAGGCCGGCCGAGATAAACAGCGAGGCGGCGACGCCGTAAGCCACCGTGGGGCTTGCGGTATATAGCAGACCACCCAGGGCCGGGCCGATGATGTAAGCGGTCTGCGTGGCGGAGGCCATCCTGGTGGCGGCCTTTGGCAGCAGGGAATCTTCGATCAGTTTGGGCAGGAGAGCCGCCATCGTGGGGTGCTCGAAGCTGCGGGAAGCGCCGATAATGGTCACGGCGGCGAATATTTCCGCTACATGAAGAGCGCCGGTAAAATTTGCCAGGGCCAGGGCTCCCACCGCACACCCCATTACCGCCTGGCACGTTCGTACGATTACACGACGGTCGCAGTGGTCGGCCAGATGTCCCGCCGCGACTGAGAGGATAAGCATCGGCAGGAACTGGGCGAGCCCCACCATGCCGAGGTTGAACGCGCTTCGGGTGAGAGCATAGACTTGCCAGCCCACGGCTACACTGGAAACCTGGAAGGCAATGGCGGTAAATACCCGTGCAAACCAGAATAATACGAACGGCCGCCGCCGAAACAGTGAATTCGGGTCTCGAAAACCTTCAATACTTTTCATGTACTAACTTACTAACTTATTCAGGGTACACCGCCTTACCGGTCTTGTCCCGGATTTCGAAGATTAAGTGCGCATGCCTGCTATAGTCCACAGTCGCCCAATCGAGATTTCGGAGGACCCTGACGGGACGGCCACTGGTCAGAAAGGCGCGATCGGTCAGCCGCAAAAGCGAACCGCCGTAAACGGAGACGACCTGCACGGGACCGCTCGTTCGAAGGTATGAAGAATCCGCAAGGTCTTTTCGCACAAGGCGTTCAACGGTAAAGTAGTAGATACCGCCGACGATGAGCGCAAAGATCAGGGCAGCCGCCCCCATAAGATGAAGGGCATTGAGCGAGTCGGGAGACGGGGACGATACCCCCAGATCGATGCCTTCTCCCAGCAGCAGAAAAAATGCCACGCCGCAACCTATCACGATAAATATCGTCCGTCGTGATCGGGCGGTGAGGCGCGCAATTGTCGCTGCTGCCTCAGGCGTAAATGGCATTTCAGTGGTTGGAGATTGAGCAACCAGCGTGCCCGCGCCCTCAGTCGGCAATGCAGGCTCCAGGCGGACCAGACCTTTGCCATAGGTCTTCAAGCGCCAGCCCATGACGATCATCATCCCGGCGACGAAAAAAGGCGTGGCTTCAATATTGCCTCCGCCGAGTTCGGCCATAATGAACAGGCCCTCGAAAATAATCCCGACAATCAATAAAACCCAACCGAAAAGCCGCATGATTATCCTCCTCGCACACCACAGAACCCGTACTAAAGCCGGATCATGTATCTATCCAGGTGGACGTCCCGCTTTTCGCCCCTCCACGGACTCTTTAGCCGCCGTAAACCCGAATAATTCACCAACTTCAGTTCCAGACATCTCATACGAATTTGCGTTCAAGTGGGAATCGACGCGCTTACCTCTCCCCCCCCTTTTCTAAAGGGGGGCAGGGGGGATTTTAGCTTGATCTTGAACGCAACCCGGTATCAACCGCATTTTCAAGCCGGGTTTTTACCCGAAGAGATTCCGGTTGCCCGGCTTGTTCCATTTCTCAACTGGGCGTTCCCCCTTTTCACGGCGAATTTGGCGCATAATATCAAAGGTTGGGATGATATCAGCATAATTATCAGCCGGGTTTAGGCATAATCCAGGACAAAATGATACCAATGCGAGAGCATGAAGAAAAAACTGGTCCAATTGACGTATAATTTGCGTATTTTATCCGGAAATCGTATCCTTTTCCGTCTCAACCGCACAAATGAGGTCTTTTGGGGGCAAAGCCCGGACCCTAAAATGCATATGGGACGCCAGGCGCTGAAGTTATGGGTAAACTTGCATCCTATCGGGGCTTGAGTAGTTCAGAAGGGGAGGCGAATATGAAAAAAGCAAGCATGAATGATTTGCTGGAAAGAGGGATGACTAGAAGAATATTGCTGCAAGGGCTTGCTGCAACAGCGATGTCTATGGCGTGTCCCATTAAAGCGCTTTCTAATTTGACTTGCCAAGATCATACCATACCTTCAGATTATGGTTACATACCTGTCAGAACGTGTACTGCCAGTGTGGCATATTCAAGCACATCAGTACAACAACACCAATCGTATTGGTGCTGGGCGGCATGCATGGAAATGGTGTTTGCTTATCACGGACACGATGTACCTCAGGAAACAATTGTTACCGCCGTATACGGCCGCCTCGTGAATCTGCCTGGACAGCCGTATGATATACTAATGGGATTAAATAGACAATGGCAAGACAGTAAAGGGATCAACTTTCATTCATATGCCACAAGCTTAGGAGTTAATCCTGTCACAATTGCTAGAGAAATGCAATATAACAGACCTGTAATAATTGGTACGCATAATCATGCGATGGTTGTTACCATAATGAACTATACTGGAAATCAATACGGCCGATTGTTGAATCTTGACGTTTGGGTTGCGGATCCAGCCTATGGAAGGCAAAGACAGTTATCGGCACAAGAATGGATGGGGATCAACTTTGCCGCGATGATTAATGTGGCTTGAACGCGCGGTCGGCCTGTAACTTGCGCCTGGTTTAACGATACTGAGAAGGAGGGTGATCATGAGTCGTCGGTTGATGAGCTTGCCGGCTATTGTGGCTGCTGCCATTATCAGCGTCGGCATGCCTCCAGGTGCGAAAGCGAAAACCAGCCCGGTAAAAATCGGAATAGTTCTCATGCATGGGAAGGGCGGCTCGCCGGCTAAACATGTCCTCACGCTGGCCACGGGCCTGGAGGGAAAGTCCTTCCTGCTCGCTAGTCTTGATATGCCCTGGTCCGGGAGAAGAGGTTACGACGCAAGCGTGAGCGAAGCCGAGCAAGAGGTATCGTCTTTCGAATTTCCAAGCCCTATGATTGGGGGGCAGGCAAAGTCCACTCATAGAGGATAAAGATTGTCCACTCTATTTTTCCTATTGTTCAGATCTCTTGCCTGCATCGGTTGACATTGTTCCGCACCGGATTCCGGCGCGGTTTGAGAGACTGTGGAGGTAAGAGAGGGGTGCTATGAGCCTTGCTGCAAAATTGCCCGAGGTGTTGAACGGGGATTAACCAGCAGTCGCGGAGTCAAGCCCCCGTGTAGCAAGGGCTACGACGCGCGGAATAGGCTTCGCGCCCTGTTCATAATAGGCCACCATGCGGCGGCTTAAACCTAGCGCCTGTGCTGCCGTGTCGAGCGTATAGCCTTTGCTTTCGCGCCAATGCCTGAAAGCATCCGGCGACATGGTAATGCCCGCCTGTTCTTGAGCCAGCCGCCAAAGCGTGTCGGCGGCCATATCTATTTCATCGGTCCAGACAATGTCCGTGCCATACTCCCCAACCCGTACGCGCCCGAACAATTCCGGCGAATGGCGCAAGGGCTTATAAACGCGGAACGTCTCGACCAAACCAGAAACATCCACGAGGCTTTCGTCCCCCTTGTCCCAACGAATACGGAGGGTCAAAGGCTTCTTGTCTGCTGCCACGGCAAGGATGCGCGGTAAAGTTTTCTTCGGCATGCTCAATCCCTTTCGTTGAGTTCAGCCCATTTAAGCGCCAACGTCTCTTGATGGGCTTGCGCCCATGCCAGGGCCTCTGCAATCTGAGGTTGGCGGGCTTCTCCAGCAATCACCGTCAAGTCCGAAATCCGCACCAACACATGAAAGTCCGGCGCGACAATATGGAAGTGCGGCGGGCGTCGGCATACATCCGTACGCTGACCGAACCAAAGCGTTGCAATATCGGCATGCAATCCCGTCGAACCCCATAGTGCAATGATTGCACTATGGGGAGCAAAAGTCAACCTTTTTTGGGCGGTTCACGTTTCATACAGCCATATATCCTTGTCCTGCACAAGAATAGCCCTTAGATATCACAACATCGCGTCTTCGCACCACAAGCGGATTCATGGTATATTGTGTAAAAATGGATTCGTGAGACGGTTCGACATTCCCTCTCGATGATCGCGCAGTCGATCCCAATCACGGACGAGACATAGAAGCGATTCACAAGGCGGTCGCCAGAATCGAACATGAACAGGGCCGGCAGAGGGAAAAGAACGGTCGAAATAGTGCGGGATGGACACGTTGTCAGGAACACCCCGAAGGCAAAGATACGGCAACTGAGCTAGCGAGCAAAAAGATTTCCAGCACAGGAGGAGGGAGTCGGCGGAACGAATCGGCATCGAATCCATTTCGGCCATAATCCGCGACTTATCTTCCTCGGAGGGTCTGCACCGGCGCATGGGCGCGGCCAGCATGAGGTACGAGAGAAAAGGAAGCGGAGCGCTGACCGCCATCGGCGATCAGCCTATCAAGGCCAGCACCATCCGCCCCATCTCCCTTGCGCTTTCATGTGTGATGAGGTCCTTTATCACACATGAAAGAAAGGACGCAACCGGGATTCATGTCCAGGGGGTGGCGCGATCCGGAGCGCACGATTCGAGGCTGCTCACGCCTGATCTTCCCCTCCCACCGCTTCCAAATATGAACTGGACAAATCCCGGTGTTTTGTCTAGTTAGTTTTCATCCGGGAACCCCCGGTTTGCTATTTGTGAGTCTTAGGTCACCATTTTTTTGAACGAAACAGCGTCCCGATTCCAAGCGCAATTCTCGGAGGTTAGGTCACTGTCAATGGTTTCGACATTTTTTCCTCATTTTTGGACAAATTACACCATTGTTATTTGTAGAACTGGTGTAACGTCATGTGTACTACTGGTTGTCCAGTATCAGCCGCCTTGCGATCAGCAACAGATCAAAGGATGCAATAGCGCTGTCAACATACTGGCAGAACCCGTCCCATCCGGTCCAGGTGCATCGCGAAAGGCCGAAGGCGCGCTTCAGCGTCGAGATACCCGCTTCGATTCCAGCGCGGAAATTCCTGAGTTTCCGGTAAACCCATTGGCTCTTCACCATTTCGAGCACCGAGAGTCCTTTTCTTTTTGCGAAGGCAACATCCTTGACGCCTCCCTCCTTTGCCGCCTTGAGGTTATCAACCGAGGCAAACCCTCCGTCGGCGGCAACTTGGCGGCAAACCCTCCCGTAGATTTCCTTCTGTCGATCCATGAGGGGAAGAAACAGACTCGTATCCGCCGGGTTCCCACGCTCGACCACGCAATCAAGGATCAACCCGGACTGGCCCGTACACAAAAACAGCTTGTGACCGTAAACAGTCTCACGGTTCCCCTTATCGATAATGTCCGTGTGGCACTCGAAGACAGAAAACACCTTCTCCCGGGCCGGGACCTTCTCCTCGTCGATCACGCGGCGCCGGGTCTGATCCATCACCTTGTCGAGGAGTCCAAGCATGCGCTCCAGTTCCTCGGCCAGAACTCGGGCGCGGACACGCTCCACTTCGTCTCGATTCTCGTAGGCCAGGAGCACTGCGATGGCCTTGGATGCGTAGCCTCTCACCCGGGTGGCGATGCCGAGAAGATCCTTATAACATTTGGTTCGGACCTCTTCTTTCCTTGTGTCACGTATCTTCTGCAACCGCTTGGTGACCACGCGCCGATGGTCGCAATACGTATATCCCGGCACGGGGTTGAGTTCTTTGCCCGCCGCGAGAAGACGGGTGATTACAACAATGCAGTCCTCAAGAAGCCTCGAGTCCTGCGGGTAATGAACATTGGTCTGCGTGGCCGTGGAATCCACGCGAACAGTGCGTCCCTTTTCCATTCCCTTTTCGGAGGCGTAGCGCACCAGTGCCCGGATGATCGCTTCCCACGCCTCTTTGCTGATCGCCTTGATGTTGTCCTGGAGGGCCGATGCGCAGGGGTGCTGCCCCCGAGCGAGCCTCGCGAAGGCTCTGAAAGCATGGGAGTCATCAAGGTGGAAAGCAAGCTCCTCATAGGTGAGTTCGCGATACTGTTTCAAGACGGCGGCTCGCAGAGTTTGCTCGGCTGTCATCCCCGTGCGGCCTATCTCCGCGTTTCTCAGCCCAATGAGGTCCTTGTATACCAGATCCAGGACACCAGGATTCTCATCGAGGATAATCGACATGGCTTGCAATTCCCGTCCGATCTCCGTGCGAGGCATCGTGTGGGAGAGGTCCAGTTGGGGCTCGTTCTTTTGACGCATTTTATGCTCTCTATTGGGGTTATTGTCAGCAATTTCAAACTCTTACGCTGCCAATATCTCAGAAAAACCCCAAAAACGCAAGCGAATTCATGCCGGTTTTTACTTTAAATTCGAATGGTTATCCCTTTTCGGATGAAAACTAGCTAAGCGATTTTCAATATACTTACATCCCGGGAAAAATGAATAAGGAAAACCATGTAGTTTGTGACTCCCGGGACGGTATTTTTTCAGTTCAGCACTTGAAGATCATCGCCCTCAGGCGATCGGTTGGGGCCTTCTTCAACGCTATATGCCATTAGCGCCTCCGACCAGGATTACCAGGTGGTCGACAAATTGTTTCATTTGTTCTGCCTGAGCGCTCATCTCTTCGGAGGAGGAGGCAGATTCCTCAGCGTTTGCGGCGTTTTGCTGGACAACTCTATCCGTTTCATTTACCGCTCTAGAAATTTGTTCAATCCCTTGAGCCTGCTCAAGGGAGGCGGCCGTTATCTCACCGACGAATTCGCCCATCTTCCCGGTGCTGGTTGACAATTGGGCGAATACGGCTTTTGTCTTTCCGACTGTGTCAGTTCCGTCCTTGATCTTCTTCACCGTGCCTTCGATCAGGTCGGCGGTGTTTTTTGCAGCCTCCGCCGCTCGCATGGCAAGGTTTCTGACTTCATCCGCAACAACGGCGAATCCCGCTCCCGCTTCACCCGCCCTTGCCGCTTCCACAGCGGCATTTAAGGCCAGCAGGTTCGTTTGGAAAGCGATTTCGTCAATGGTTTTGATGATCTTTGCGATCTCTTCGCTTGCCTTCGATATTTCGATCATTGAGCTATCAAGCCGGCCCATCGAAGTAGTGGCCGTTGAAATCACATGGCCGACCGACTCCATGACACGATTGGTCTCATTTGCGTTTACGGCATTCTGCTTTGTCATGGAGGACATTTCTTCCAAAGAGGAGGAGATTTCCTCGATGGCCGCCGCCTGCTCGGATGCTCCTTCAGCAAGTTGCTGGGAGGCCGATGAAACATGACCTGAGGCCGAGAGAATTTGGATGCTCGATTCCATTAGACCTTCGGCGTTCTTTCTGATAACCCTGAACGCGCTCCTGGTCACCAGCCATACAAGGAATACGATAATAAATACGGCCGCGAGTCCTCCAATAGCCGATAAATAGCCGATACGCCGCAACGATTGGATGAGTTCGTTTTCCGGTACGGTTGCCGCGACAAACCAGCCTTTCTTGTTCTTGTTGCTGAAGAATGTAAATTTATCGACGCCTTGGTATTTATAGATGAGGCTCCCAGTTTTGTCCTCAAGCATTTTTTTGCCCCAATCGAAATCGGATACCCTGGTCTTCAAAATGCTCGCTTTATCCGGGTGAGCGAAGATAAGCCCATTGGAATCCACCATGAAAAGATACCCCGATTTCCCAATCCTGGACTTGACAAACCTATCGTAGAAGGCAGTCAACTCTACCGGAGTTCCGACGATTCCAACCAGTTTCCCATCGACCATAATCGGGGCGGTGATCAGACAAACCGGCCTCCCCGTGGCAGGCGAGGCGCCGACGTTTCCGATCCAAATCCGCCCTTCGCGAGCTTTGTCCAGATTCATTTTAAAGCCGGGCAGTTTGGACAACTCAACCCCTACCGACTTGCCGCCAATCGAATCCATAAAGAGTTTGCCGTTGGCATCCGCAAGGAAGATGTTCTCATAGATTGGTGAGTCCTTATGGTAGATTATGAGTCGCTTTTGGGCCTCAGCCATATTCTCGCCGCGGCATGCGGCTTTAAACACGGCAGTCCGACTATAAGTAAGGGCGGAATGTTCGCAGTCGGCTAACCAACCACTCACTTCATTGCACGTTTTACTGACAATGACAGCCATGTTATTTTTTTGTATGTCCAGTATAGAATTTAAAGCGGTATAATAGAATATGATGCTTAATATGGCTATTACACCAATTATTGTTGGGATAATGGACACAATAAGCTTTTGACGAATATTCATTTGCTTCATTTTATCCCTCGCATTAGCATTGATATTTGCTCATTTTCTACCCCCTCGTGAGCTGAGACTCAACAGCTTCACACCGGGCGGCGGTCCCCGCGGGGGGGTTCGCGCCTGTCGTCCAGCAGTTTCCGCACCAGCCTGGCGATATCGGTCGAGACGAAGGGTTTCATGATCAATTCCGCCCCAACCAGGGAAAGCATGTCGGGCGAGATCAATTCGGAAAATCCCGTACACAATATTGCCGGAATGGACGGTCGAATGCCGCGGATTTCCCCTAAGAGATCGACCCCGGTAAGTCCGGGCATGGTGCAATCGGAGATGACCAGGTCGAACCTGTCCGGGTCCGAGCGGAACAGTTCGAGGGCGTGGGCGCTGTCGGTTTCGGAAACAACCCGGTAGCCGAGTCTTTCCAGCAGCTTGGTCCCCAGTTGCGCAATAGCCTTTTCGTCGTCTACGAACAGTATGCATTCACTGCCGGTGGCAGACTTGCGGGGCGGCCCGACAGCACTTTCCACCTTCTGCCCTATTTCCGGAAGATAGATGCTGAACTCGGAGCCGATTCCGACTGTGCTTCGGACCGAAACGGCCCCCTTATGCTTTAGGACTATCCCATGAACGACCGACAGACCCAACCCAGTCCCTCTTTCAGGCCCTTTTGTCGTAAAATACGGGTCGAAGATTCGCCCGATGTTGTCTTCGCCCATACCACACCCGGAGTCGGCAACCCTGAGCCGCAGGTGAGGGCCGGAATCGAGACCGACAAGCGACATGGCCAGAATATCGGCTTGGCTCAGATCGACCGGCGCAAGGCTTACATCGAGAACGCCGCGATCGTCCATTGCCTGGACCGCGTTGACGCAAAGGTTCATCATGACTTGGTGAATCTGTGAGGCATCGGCCAGCGCAAGACCTTTCCGCAGATTTTCCCTAACCTCGATTGTTGCTGGAAGAGTAGATCTCAGCAGTTTAATAACTTCTTTTGCGACGACGTCTATTTTGAGTGGGACCATTTGGCATGCCGGGGCCGCGCGGGAGATCGCCAGGATCTGTTTGACTAGATCGCGTGCTCTAAAGCTGGCGTTCAGCACCTGTTGGAGGTTATGACACACCGGGTTTCCCTGTGGAATGTCGTTCAGACAGAGCTCCGTGTAGCCAACAATGGGGGCTAAGATATTGTTGAAGTCATGCGCGATCCCCCCTGCGAGAGTCCCCAGGGACTTGAGCTTCTGAGCCTGCTGGAGTTTGACTTCGAGCGCAAGGTTCAGGCGGTTGAGGTCTTCGCGTTCTTTTCTTGCCCTCATGCGTTCGCTCAAGTCTCGAACGAAGACCATTGTGACTACACGTCCGCCATATTCGATGGGTACCGGTGAGGTTTCGACATCGACAACCGACCGGTCCAGCCTTATGAACTTGAACTCGGCGACGGGCAGCGGCTTTTTAGACTTCTTAAGGAGCTCCATCCGTCTCAGGACCTCATCCCTGCAGGACGGATGAAATCTTCCCAGGCCGGACCTTCCCATAAGCTGATTAGGAGAGGAGGCGGCGAACAGGGTTGCGGCGGCAATGTTTGCATATGTGAAAACGCCGTTGGCCAGAGCGAAAATGGCGTCAGGGGCGTTTTCTATCATCGACCGGTACTTCTTTTCACTTTCGTGGAGGTTTCGAGCAGCTCTTTCTCGCTCGATTTCGCGCATTTCGAGAAGGGAGGCCATATCGTCAAAGGATTTTGCGAGGCTGCCTATTTCGCTGGAAGAGTGAGGAATGCCGGTGCGCGCCCCCATATCACCCTGTCCGAAAGCATCTGTTGTCTCTACGAGCTTATTTATAGGCCGGATCAGGAATCGACTGGCGGAGGCGTAGACGAGCATCATGGCGAGGAGCGCCAAGGAGCCGAGAACCGAGAGATATAAGAGCATGCGCAGGTTAGCGTCCCGGATTATTTTGTCCTCCGCGACGCCGACCGACACATAGTAATTGGAGGGGCGGTTTTGGCCGAACCCGAGCCGTCCGAAAGCGTAAGTTCTGAAGACGCCGTCGTCTCCGGTCCTTTGAAGTATGCTGTTGACCGGGCTTCTCGAAATCAGCTTGAGATCTTCAACGGCCAGACATTTTCCGGGGCCGATCTCAGGAAACCGGAATATTGGATTTCCCCTGGAATCTCTGATGGTAAACGACCAACCCTCGGGCAATTGGACCTTTTTCAGAAAACCGGCGTATTGGTCCAGGTCAAGACCTGCAATAAGGATCGCCTCAGGGCTGCCGTTATCGTTGGTGACCGGGCAAACCCACGCAAGCCTCCGAGCCCCGGATGCCGAGATTTCGACACACCGGCAGGCGGAAAGCTCAGTCATCCCTGAAGAGTCCCGGATTCTCTGCCGGTCCGGAAGAACCCCCTGCAAATGGGTCGAGGAGGACAGGATGTCTCCGTCGAGCGATGCCAGCGCTATGAAGGAATAGATATCGTTTTTCTTCTTGAGTTGTGCGAATAAGTCAGTGCATGCCACCGTATCGAGTCTTTTCACCTTGGGCAGGAGGGCCACGGTGCGGAGCATATGCCTGATTGCTCCGGAGACCTGCGCCTGTTGGATCGTGACGCTGTCCACAAGGAGTTTCGCCCTGTCCAGCGCCTCCTCGATGGCGTATGAGCGTTGCTCAAGAATTAGAGTGACGATGATGGCGGATGCCGGCAGAAATATCACCAGCAGCAACAGGGACAGTTTTCTTGTAAGGGTCCAAAATTTCGAGCCGACCCGTTCGTCCACATTTCTCACCTTTCAGTTTGCGCCTTCTGTCGCCTTCCCCCCCAGGCACAAATGTGGTTGCCCCACTGAATGTCGGTACGGCAGACCGGTGGACGGCCCCGACCCGGTCGGAAGCCTTCACGGGGAACAACGGGGAACTCCCGAGGCAGGTTTGTCTGCTTTGCAACGTTTACGCCATATCCGAACGGATTTCTTTTTGTTGGATTTTTAAAAGCTTATCGGAAATGTGGAAACTGGATGGAGGCAGACAGTGAGCACTTTAGGCGACATCGGCAGTAACCTGACGGTTTCACTGTGGATGACCTGGAGCTTGTCCAGTACCACTGAACACGAAGGTAACCACGATTCCCAAGAACAGACGCCCCCCTCCCCCACACCCCCAATGCTGTTGCTTTAGGGGAAGCGTCCACCACGTAGTCCCATTTTTTCCTTCGTGCTCTTCGTGCACTTCGTGGTTGAATCTTAATCCTGCGGTCCGTTCAGGGCTGCGGGTCGGTAGTCAACCACGAAGTGCACGAAGGAAGAGTAAAAGCATGGGGAACGGGTTCCCCGATCCTGAGTGATTTTTCTTAAAGCAACAGCATTGCCCCACACCCCTTGGGCGGTGCCTGGTTGATTCCCCTTTCCAGGGTGATCTTAGTGCTGTCTTCTTCCCGTAGAGTCGACCGACCTCCATTACCCCAAGCTGATATTTGTCCACAATACAAAACGGGGCTTCCCCTTTGGCCAAGCGGGCGCGATGCGCGAGTGGACCGAGGAAGCCGATGACGGATAACCGCGGCGCCTTTAAATCGCCGGAAAATGTTTGATTAATCTTTGAGCTTTCCCTGGTTAAAAGCTTTAATGTAATTAAGACAAAACTTGTCCCGGTTGACCAATGCCTCGGAGGCGTAAATCAGCGCCTGCATCAAGTTATCCAGCGGGTCCATAATGACCGAATCCAGACCGTTCGCAACGCTCATCACTACATAAGCCCGGTTTAGATGACGGCGCTCAGGCAAACCATAAGATACGTTGCTCAATCCTGAGACAAAATGCAGGCTTTCATACTTTTCCCTAAGAGAACTCATGACGGCGAGAGTATCGAGAACAGCCCCCGGGCTGGTCGCAACGGAGCGGGCGAGAGGATCCAGATAAATCCTGTCCGGCGAAATACCGGCGTCCAGAAGGGAATCAATCAGTCTGACGCCCACGTCGAGAGCATCTTGCCTGTTTTTTGGAATTCCATGGTCATCCAGGCAGAGCGCTACAAGTCGTGACTTATGCTTTAGCGCAAGAGGCAGGACCTTTTTGAATCGCTCGCTTTCGCCGCTGATAGAATTTATGATCGCCTCTCCCTGATGGACTTCCAGTGCGGCAGCCAAGGCTTCGGGATTGGGACTGTCGATGCACAAAGGGGAGTGCAAGGCCCCCTGTACTGTTTTCACCAGCCATTTCAGGGCTTCCGGCTCCTCGGTGGTGTTAAGACTCCCACAGTTTACATCCAGATAGGAAGCGCCGGCTTCGACCTGTTTTTGCGCCTCGGTGAGAATCGCATCCCTGTCCCGGTTGCGTACGGCTTTATCGATGCTCTTGCGGGTCGAATTAATTCTTTCGCCAATGATCATCATGAGATAGTTCCTGCTTGGAATTAAAAAATAAAAACACCACCTTCCCAGCTCATTTCAAACCAGACTAGGCAGCGCAAACTTTTTTGCAGAACTCCACGCCCGAAACGGCGTCCGAAGCGGCGAAGTCGGCGCCCGAGAATTCCCGGACCTGTTCGTTAACGGGGGCGCCCCCGATGATAATCTTCACACTATCGCGCAGTCCGGCTCCGTTAATTGCGTCAACCACATTTTTCATTTCAGTGTAGGTGAAGTTGAGAAGGGCGCTCATGCCCAGAACCCTTGCTCCGCTCTCTTTTAGAGCGCTCACAAATTTATCGGAAGACACGTCCACTCCGAGATCGATTACTTCAAATCCGGAGCCCCGCAGCAGGGTCACCACGATATTTTTCCCAATGTCATGAATGTCTCCCTTGACGGTTCCGATGATCACTTTTCCTGCCACACCACCCGAAACCTCGATGCCCGAAAGCAAAGGTTCGAGTTTATTCATTACCTTTTTCAGGATCTCGGCCGAATAAATCAGTTGGCTAATGAAATATTTCCCCTCTGAAAAGAACTCACCGACACGGATCATACCGTCGTTGCACTCCTTTACGATACTCAGGGGATTCACCCCCTCTGCTATCTGCTTGTCGATAAGCTCGTAGACCTTCTCTTCTTCCATGTTTGACAGTGCCTGTGCAAGCTCTCCCATCTTGATCGCCTCCGCTGTTAGAGTACCCATTGCCACACGAATGTGTGGGCTAGAGATTCGAGTTGATCCCAGTGTTTCCTGATTAAGTTTTCGTCCCCGGTGATAGTTCCCAGCTCCGCTTTTTTGACTTCCCAGGGGGTCAACAGATTGCGAGGCTTCAACGCTTCGTTGTTTATGGCCGAAGGGGCCGCTTTGGGTCTGGCCTTTATGGTTTTATCGTGCCAGCCATATTCCATGGCCGCTTCCACCATGGCCTTGAAGTTTTCCGGCTTTGCATCATAGGGGAACGAACAACCGGCGCTGATCATATACCCGCCTCCCCTGCCAACCGTTTGGCAGAGCTCCCGCACGTGTTCCCTTACCTGATCGGGCGTTCCCAGAATCAGTATGGAATCCTGAACTCCGCCAGCGATACACTGATAACCCTCCAAGTCCTTCTTAGCCTGGTAAATGTCGCCCTGTGTATCAATGTCGCAGAGGACCCTGCCCTTTGGCATTTCACGCATGTGGCGCCAATGCCTGCTCCAGTCACCTTCCAGATATGCTCTAATGCTGTAGCCGGAGTCGATCAGGATTTCCATCAGCTTCTTAAAAGAAGGCCAATAGAAGGTATCGAATTGCTCAGGAGACATGAAGATGGCTTTATGAGTTGGCACGAAAATGGGGTACCGCTTCAAAGGGTCGGCCGTGGAAAGAGCCAGATGAGCCATTTCCTGAACGAGCATATCGCAAGCGGCAAGGACCTTTTCCGGCCTGCGGAACACATCCGTGAATATACCAGTTAGGCCTCGAAGGGCGTCAGCCAGAACATCGAAAGGCGCCAGAAAAAAACCTGCCATTGGTTGAGGCACGCCACACTGTTGCTCCAGGACCATGCCACGGTTTCTCATTATGGCTCCAAATTGCGCCATGGCTACTCCGCCCTTCCACATGGCGATGCTGGAACGGCCGGTCCCTTTGGTCTCCAATTCCCCCAGGAACCTGGGTAGAAGTATGTCGACCATAAAGCCGGTTGGATCGTTGATGAGATCATCGTATTCATCTTCGCGCATATATTCGCGTTCGACGAACTGGAACTGTGTATTGGCAGGCAGTTCTCTTCCGGGAAGTTTATAGGTCTTTACATCCAAGGCATCGAAGAGCGGTCCATAAATGCGATTATCTCTGAGTACATCGATCTCCGGAAAATCCTGACAGAATTTAACCTCTGCCTGTAGCCACTTATCCGGGTCGTAGATGGTCTCCTGCTTGGTATTGCCCGAATAGATCTCGGCAAAATAGTTGCTTCCCGTAGCAATGGGGATGCGGTCATGGGGTTCCAGTGAAATCGCCGCATGATAGCGGCCCAGTCTTTGTTCATATAAGGCTTTCATCTCCTGAGGCATGATTCTCCCTTCTCTTACCAATCGATAAGCAACCACTTCAATCTCTCAAAGCCAAATGAGGTGTTTGAGGATGATCCGAATTCAAGGATTTACAAATGAGATGAACCTTGAATCGGAGGGTACCCGCGCAGGTCCGCCCTGATCTAAGCAAGGAGTATGCCGGTCGATCCAACGCTCAATAGCCATGCGAATATAAGGGCCGATAAAGTTGGTGAAGGATGAAAGGGGATGCGGCAAAACTGCCAATAAGTGCGCCATACGGACACATGAACGGTTTAAGGATTGTAAATAATGGATATTAGGGCTTTTATTTGTGCGCCAAAACGACGCGTCGCTTTACCGATGTTGTGTCATTTTGGCGCGTCCGGCCCGAGCTTTTCGAGTTGCCTCCGTAAGGCGTGCCGCGTGATCCCCAAAATACGACACGCCTTCTGTTTATTTCCCCCGGCCTTGTCCAGGGCGTCTTGGAGGAGCTTGCGCTTAAATGCGGCAACCTCATCTGCGTAGGATCGGGTGGACGGAGAATGGACCGCCCTTTCGGCAGGCGCCGGAGCGGCGGTCTGCACAAAATCAAACCGGAGCCTCGGGCCCGGCGAGACGATGAGTGCCCGTTCCAAAACATTTCTCAACTCGCGGATGTTGCCTGGCCACCCGTACGCACGCAACATTGGCATGTCTTCATCGGCAATGAAAGCCCCCTTGGGGAGTTGTAGCTCTTGCTCCAGTTTGTCAATGATCACTCTGGCCAGCATCGGAAGATCCTCGGTCCGCTCTCGTAATGGCGGGACCTTGATGCACAATACGTTGATGCGGTAAAAAAGATCCGCTCTAAATCGACTTTTGGCGACCTCTTCTTCGAGGTTCCTGTTGGTGGCGGCTAAGAGGCGGGCACTGACCGTTATCGGTTTTTCACCGCCAACCCTGGTAAAGGATCGATTGTCAAGAAAAGTGAGCAGCTTTGCCTGCAAGTGAAGGGGCAACTCCCCGATTTCATTCAATAGTAGAGTGCCGCCTTCCGCTAATTCCAGCAACCCTCTTTTCCTTCGATTTGCTCCCGTGAAAGCTCCCTGTTCGTGACCGAAGAGTTCCGACTCTGCCAGCTCGGGAGGGATTGCGGCACAGTTGATCGAGTAAAATGGACCGCCTGCGCGCCGAGAGTTATCATGAACAAAAGAGGCAAGATGGTCCTTTCCGGCCCCGCTCTCTCCCGTAAGTAAAAGGATGATGTCAGTTCTCGCGGCCATGCGTGCTTCGGCAAGAGTGGCATGCATGAGAGTGGAGTTCACGTGAGCGACGGTAATTTCTTTGGACGTGGGTTTTGTGCGCTCCGTGACGTTGCGGGAGATTCCGCAAATCCCGACAATTTCACCCCTCTCATTGTGCATGGGGGCTCTTATGTCAAGAAATGTCAGCGGAACTCCTTTTACCGGTCGCGAGTGTTCTGTTTCGATTACCTCGCCTGTCAAAACACGCCTGTCCAATTGATGAAGATATCCGCTCGCATCCCGCCCAAACAGGTCCTCATCGCTAAGCCGCATGATCTCCGGAGCCGGCAATTCCAACAACCTCTCCATTGCCGGATTGACCAGTGTATATTTTAGATCTTGATCCTTAATAAAAATACAGTCTCTAGCCGTTTCAAAGATTGCTCTGAAACGCTCCTCACTCAGTTTTAACGCGTCCCGGACCTTGGTGCGCTCGACGATTTGATTCAGTAAATCCCGGTTTGTAGCAGCCAGTTCATTCGTTCGTTCCACAACGCGAAGTTCTAACTCGTCGTGAGCCTTTTGCAGTTCCTCTTGAGCCCATTTCCGGCGGCTTATGTCCACGATTACGGCTACCGCCGCGGCAACACTTCTATCCAGATTCAGCACGGGAGTACAAGTAAGATCACCCCAGAAAATGGAACCGTCTTTTCGGACATAGCGCTTTTCCATGCGATAGAAATTCAATTCCCCCCTGATCACCGCCTGCAAGTTTTCGCGAGACAGTTCACTATCGTCAGGATGAGTAATGTCAATATGCGTGAGCCGTTTTGCTTCTTCGGGAGTATAGCCGAACATCT
The DNA here is from genome assembly GCA_963813125.1 of uncultured delta proteobacterium. Classification (GTDB taxonomy): domain Bacteria; phylum Desulfobacterota; class Syntrophobacteria; order Syntrophobacterales; family Syntrophobacteraceae; genus SbD1. Next base: position 82,272 of record CAWEZA010000101.1, read on the forward strand.
CTTTAAACACGGCATTGACATGAGTGAACCGTCCGGTATGGTCCGTGAGAGTGACGGCCTGGGCCAGATTGTCCACGGTTGCACGGAATCGGGCCTCGCTCTCTTTTAACGCCTCCTCCATTCTCTTGCGATCACTTATATCGGCTATTATACCCACCGCGGCCCCCACGCGGCGATCGAGCACATGGACGGGAGTGACGCAAAGGTCTCCCCAAAAAGTGCTCCCATCCTTTCGGATATACTGCTTTTCTATCCGGTAGTAATCCAATTCTCCGTTTACTGTTGCTGAGAGTTTCTTTCGGGAGATTTCCAGAAAATCCGGGTGGGTCACATCAAGGTGAGACAGTTTATTGGCTTCCTCGGCGGTGTACCCGAACATTTTCTCCCATGCCGCATTCACCTGCGTAAAATATCCCGCGTCGTCCGTGAGCACGATTGCATGAGCGGCATTATCCAGAGTTGCCCGGAAACGAGAATCGCACTCTCTCAATGTCTTTTTCATCCGGTGGATGTCCGTGACATCGTTAGCAATTGTCAATCTGGCCTTTGTACCGTCAAACCAGGAGATATTAAACTCTTGCACAGCTAACCGTATTCCATTGCGATAGAACCGATCTTCATCCCCTTTTGCGTTCCCTTGTCGAAGGAAACCGGGGACCAGATTAGACTGAGGGGATGCGCACGAAGACACGCTTTTAGAGTTTGCCCCCCAACTCCCGCCTTCACCGCCAAGCATCTGTTCCGCCCGATGATTCGCAAACAGGACCTGACCGCCCTCTTCATCGATCGCCCATACTGCGGCGGTAAGTCCGCTCAGTACGATCATCAACGATTGGAAGCCCATGTCGATTGGTGAAGTTTCCACTTCTTCTCTCCGTCGGGGTTTTCCGGTTTATGCGTTTCAATTGGCACTGGCATGAGCATTCTAACCCAGAATCGATTAAAGCCCAGGTGGTTAAAGTCCCACCCGGACTTTGCGGCCGAAATTAGCACTCAACCGCATTAATTGCTAACAAAACCTTGTTGCCTCCGCCCCGCGTGCTTATCTTAGGAACACTTCCGGCATTGCAGAATAGCGCCAAAGCGCGCCTCAGGCAAAAGATGCCGGAAATTTTTATAACGGGAGGGATTCAAATGGCTAAAGCAGTGGGAATAGATCTTGGCACGACCAATTCGGTCGTAGCAATCTGGGAGGAGGGAAAAGCCACTGTCATCCCCAACGCCGAAGGGTCCAGGCTGACGCCGTCGGTGGTGGCCTATACGCGGGACGCTAAGCGACTGGTGGGCCAGGTCGCCAGGCGTCAGGCGATACTTAACCCGACGGCTACCATATACTCGGCAAAAAGGTTCATAGGCAGGAAGTGGGGTGAAGTGGACGAAGAGTCCAAAACGGTCTCCTATAAAGTGCGAAAAGGCCAAAGCGACGCGGTCCGCTTCGAGATCGGCGGAAAACAGGTTTCTCCGGAGGAGGTCTCCGCCCTGGTGCTGCGTAAGCTTGCCGAGGAGGCTTCAAAATATCTGGGGGAAAAGGTAAAGGAGGCGGTCATAACCTGCCCGGCCTATTTTAACGACGCGCAGCGCCAGGCCACGAAAAACGCCGGCGAAATCGCGGGTCTCAAGGTGCTTCGGGTGATAAACGAACCGACCGCCGCCGCTCTCGCCTACGGGATCGAGAAGAAAAAAAACGAGACCATCATGGTCTTCGACCTTGGGGGAGGCACTTTCGATGTGTCCATCCTCGACATCGGGGACGGGGTGGCCGAAGTAAGATCTACCTCGGGGGATACGCACCTTGGCGGCGACGATTTCGATAAAAGGGTCGTCGATTATGTTGCCGAGGAGTTTCGAAAGGATAACGGAATAGATCTAAGAGAGGACCGGCAGGCTCTTCAACGGCTCTACGAGGCGGCGGAAAAGGCCAAGATCGAACTGTCGAGCAGTTCCGAGACCCAGATCAATTTACCGTTTGTAACAGCTGATGCGAGCGGGCCCAAACACCTGGTGCTAAAGCTCACGCGGGCAAAATTCGAGGCTCTAACACTTGACCTCGTGCAGCGCTGCATGGGACCCGTAAGCCAAGCCCTGTCGGATGCGCGCCTGGGTGAAAGAGACATTGACGAGGTGATACTGGTCGGAGGATCGACCCGCATCCCCTCTGTGCAGGAACTGGTCAGGAAGCTCACGGGCGGAAAAGAGCCCAACATGAGCGTAAACCCCGACGAGGTCGTGGCGGTTGGCGCGTCCATCCAGGCCGCGGTGCTAAAGGGCGAGGTCGAAGACGTGGTGCTGCTCGACGTCATTCCGCTTTCGCTCGGGGTCGAAACGCTTGGTGGAGTGATGACCAAACTCATTGAAAGGAACACGACCATACCCACAAGGCGCGAGGAGATATTTTCGACAGCGGAGGATGACCAAACGGCGGTAGATGTAGTGGTGCTGCAGGGAGAGCGCGAGCTGGCCGGCGACAACCGGGTTCTTGGCAGGTTTCGCCTCGAGGGAATCCGCACCGCACCCCGCGGAACTCCTCAGATCAAGGTGACCTTCGATATCGACGCAAACGGGATATTGAGCGTTACGGCGCGCGATCAGGAAACGGGCAGGGAACAGGCGGTAACGATTTCCGAGTCCACCAATCTTTCGAAGGAAGAGGTGGAGCAGATGGTGAGCAGTTCTCAGTCCCATGCCGCGGAAGACAAGAGCAGGCGCGAAACCATCGAGGCGCGAAATAGCGCCGACACCCTGGCCTACCAGCTGGAGCGCACCCTGCGGGAGCTTGGCGACAAGGTCCCGGTAAATGAAAGAGCCAGGTCGCAGGCATTGATAGAAGAGACCAGAAAGGCCGTGGAAGATGAGAGCACGGGCATGGAGCGATTCCGGCAACTCTCAAGCGATCTCCAGCAGGCCTCTCAAATGGCGGCTTCCCTGGCCTATGGCCAGACCGGGGCAAAAGAGACCGGGCGCGAACCGGCGAAAGGCGGGGACCCGTGGCAGGGAGGTTTCAGACCGCGTCCGGGCGGCGGGGGCGAGGATGTAATCGATGCGGAATTTACCGAGCATTGACATCCACACCGTCTCCACAGTAAAGATATAGAGAGGAGTAACAGCGGCGTCCATTGCCGCCTGGCGATCGCAACGGGTCTGAACTTATTTTTTGCGCCTCTTTTTCTTTCGATTTTTTATAAGCAGGCGCCAGGTCCGTTTTAACCGGATTTCGCGCTGCAACTAATTTAAAGGGACGGTCGTTGCTTTATGGCTGTTAAATACAGGGACTACTACGAAATACTCGGAGCCAAGAGGTCGGCCGGCCAGGACGAGATCCAGCGGGCATATCGGAAGCTTGCGCGCAAATACCACCCGGACGTCAGCAAGGCGGCAAACGCCGAGGACAAATTCAAGGAAATAAACGAGGCCTACGAGGTACTAAAAGACCCCGAGAAGAGAAAAATGTACGATCAACTGGGCTCAAACTATAGGGCGGGCCAGGATTTCAGGCCGCCTCCGGGATGGCAGCCCGGTGGTTTTGGCCAGGGCGGGGGCTACCAGGAAGAAGTCCACTTTGGCGGCGAGGAGGGGTTCAGCGATTTTTTCGAATCCCTGTTTGGAGGGATGGGCGGTTTCAGGCACGCCCGCGGCGGCGCGGGGCGGGGTGGTTTTGGAAGGGGAGCGGCACCTCGCCAGGCCGGGGCCGACCATGAGACCTCCATTCGGATCTCCCTGGAAGAGGCTTTTCACGGCGGCTCCAAGCCGATCATTCTACAAAGCAGGTCGGTTAGCCCCGAGGGCCAGTTGGAGGTAAGCGAAAAACGCTATGACGTAAAAATTCCGCCCGGCATCCTGCCCAACCAGAAGATTCGCCTCTCGGGACAGGGTGCCGAGGGGACAGGCGGCGGTCCAAGGGGCCACCTCTACATGAAGGTGGAAATTGAGCCGCACCCGGTCTTTAGCCTCAGTGGACGAGACATTACGATGGAGCTTCCGCTTTCCCCCTGGGAAGCGGTGCTTGGCGCCGAGGTGCGGGTATCGGCGATTTCGGGGAGCATAGACCTCAAGATTCCGCCCGGTACCCAAGGGGGCCAGAAACTGCGGCTCAGAGGCAAGGGGATGCCAAACCCGAAGGGCGCGGCCGGAGATTTGTACGTAACGATTGTGGTGAAAGTTCCAATGCAGCCTTCCCAGAAGGAACTGGAGCTGTTCGAGGAACTAAAGAAAAACTCGGATTTCGATCCGAGGGCCTAGCCATTTCGGAGGAGTTTCTCCCGGCTTTTGCCTTTTAAGGATTTTTTATATGGATATCAACAAGTTCACGATCAAGTCCCAGGAGGCCTTGCATGCCGCGGAAACCAAGGCGATCCGCTTCGGACATGGCGAGGTTGACGGCGAGCATCTTCTGATGGCGCTGCTTGAACAACCGGACGGGCTGGCGACGCGGCTTTTCAGGAAGATGGACATTCCCGTGGAAATGATGCGGGAACGGCTGGAAGAGGAGCTAAACAGGAAGCCGCGGGTAAGCGGACCCGGGGTCGAGCCGGGCAAGGTCTACATCACCAACCGTTTGAACCGGCTGCTTACAGACGCGCAGGAGCAGGCCCGAAGGCTAAAGGACGAATACGTATCGGTCGAGCACATCCTGCTTTCTTTCCTCCAGGAGGGGACGAGCACTGCCGCCGGCCAGACGCTCCAGCAATTCGGAGTGACGAGGGACTCTTTGCTCGGCACCCTCACCTCCGTTCGAGGAAGCCAGCGGGTAACGAGCGCAACGCCCGAGTCGGCCTACGAGGCCCTGCAAAAATACGGGCGTGACCTGGTGGACGCGGCGCGGAGCCAAAAGCTCGACCCGGTCATCGGAAGGGACGCCGAAATTCGACGCGTCATCCGCATTCTTAGCCGCAAGACCAAAAACAACCCGGTGCTGATAGGCGAGCCCGGAGTCGGAAAGACGGCAATAGTCGAGGGGCTGGCCCACCGCATTGTAAGGGGTGACGTTCCCGAGGGGCTAAAGGATAAGACCATTTTCGCGCTCGACATGGGGGCTTTGGTAGCGGGCGCAAAATTTAGGGGCGAATTCGAAGAGAGGCTAAAAGCGGTTTTAAACGAGATAAAGGAAGCCGAGGGCAGGATTTTGCTCTTCATCGACGAGCTTCACACGATCGTTGGCGCGGGAAAAGCCGAGGGCTCCATGGACGCCGGCAACATGCTAAAGCCGATGCTTGCCCGGGGTGAGTTGCATTGCATCGGCGCGACCACGCTCGACGAATACAGAAAGCACATAGAAAAAGACCCGGCCCTCGAGCGGCGTTTTCAGCCGGTAGTGGTCGATCAGCCCTCGGTCGAAGACACGATCTCGATACTGCGCGGCCTTAAGGAGCGCTTCGAAGTCCATCACGGCGTAAAGATCCAGGACAGCTCCATTGTTGCCGCCGCGGTGCTCTCCAACCGCTACATCTCCGACCGTTTTTTGCCCGATAAGGCCATCGACCTGGTGGACGAAGCCTGCGCGATGATCCGAACGGAAATCGATTCGATGCCCTCGGAGCTCGACGAAGTAACCAGACGGGCGCACCAGCTCGAGATCGAGGAGTTAGCGCTCGCCAAAGAGCAGGACAAGGCCAGCCGGGAAAGGCTCCAGGCGCTGAGGAAGGAACTGGCCGAACTGCGGGCAAAGGCCGATTCGATGAAAGTTCAGTGGGAGGCGGAAAAAGAGTCGATCAAAAAAGTCCAGGCCCACATGGGGGAGATCGAAAAGGTCCGCCACGAAATCGAGACCTCCGAGCGCGAAGTCGACCTCCAGAGAACCTCGGAGTTGAGATACGGCGTACTGCCCGAGCTCGAAAAAAGGCTGCGGGAGGAGGAAGAACGGCTTTCCAACAGGCAGGGTGGATCGCGCCTTCTTCGCGAGACGGTAACCGAGGAGGAAATAGCCGACATCGTGTCGCGCTGGACCGGAATCCCGGTGACCAGGCTGGTCGAAGGGGAAAGGGAAAAGCTGCTAAGGCTCGACGAAGTGCTGCACAGGCGGGTCATAGGCCAGGATGAGGCCGTTCAGCTCGTTGCAAACGCGGTCATACGCGCGAGGTCGGGAATAAAGGACCCGAGGCGTCCGATCGGCTCTTTTATCTTTCTTGGTCCGACCGGCGTTGGGAAAACCGAACTCGGAAAAACCCTCGCCCAAGCTCTTTTCGACACCGAAGACAGCCTCGTGCGGATCGATATGAGCGAGTACCAGGAACGCCACACGGTTTCCCGCCTGATCGGAGCGCCTCCCGGCTACATCGGCTACGAAGAGGGGGGGCAACTGACCGAAGCCGTGCGCCGGAAGCCCTATTCGGTCATCTTGTTCGACGAAATTGAAAAGGCCCACAGGGACGTCTTCAACACGCTTCTGCAAATCCTCGACGACGGCAGGCTGACCGACTCCCAGGGGCGAACGGTCGATTTCAAGAACACCGTTATCATCATGACGAGCAATATCGGTTCGGAATACCTGCTCCAGGGGGTTACAAAGGAGGGAGAAATCCGGGAAGGCGCAAGGTCGAGCGTAATGGACGCGCTAAGACACCATTTCATGCCCGAATTTTTAAACCGGGTCGATGAAATCATAATGTTCAAGCCGCTGACTCTTGGCGAGATAGCCAAGATCGTCGATCTGCTCATCGAAAACCTCAACCTTCGGCTAAAGACCAGGCGCCTCACTCTCCAGCTGAGCGAGCAGGCGCGCGAGTTCATCGCCAACGCCGGCTACGACCCCGTCTACGGCGCAAGACCTCTTAAGCGGTTCATGCAGCGGGAATTGGAAACCAGGATAGGCCGGGCCATAATAGCCGGGGCGATCATGGACGGCTCCACCATAACCGTCGACGCAAAGGACGGAGAACTCGTTGTGTCGCATAGCTCGGAGCCGGAAACGGTTGAAGTGTGACGGGCGAAAAAATTCGCGCGGGGGCATCCCCCACGGGGCGCAGGACTTAAAGAGGAAAGGGCGGCCATGAGCGAACCGGCAAAAAAGAGAGCAACCTACGAGGACCTTTACAGTATTCCCGAGAACATGATCGGAGAGATCCTCGACGGAGAGCTGATCGTCCATCCGAGACCGTCGAGGAGGCATATCCTTGCCGCCTCCGCTTTGGACAAAACAATAGGCCCGCCCTATCAATTCGGTCGAGGAGGCGGCCCCGGCGGGTGGATTATTCTTGTCGAACCGGAGATTCAATTGGGAGAACACACCATGGTTCCCGACCTGGTTGGATGGAGGGAAAAAAGATTCATATGGGAAGAGGACCAAAACCCGATCTCAGTAACGCCCGACTGGATTTGCGAAATTCTCTCTCCGTCCACCTCCCAGCTCGACAAAATGAAAAAGATGCCAATCCATGCCGCTCATGGAGTCGGGTATTTATGGCTCCTGGACCCGATTGCAAAAATCCTGGACACCTACAGACTCAAAGCGAATGGATGGACTCCCTTGGCCCGTTTCCGTGAAGATGACAAGGTACGGTCTGAACCGTTTCAGGAAATCGAGTTCGACCTTGGGGATTTGTGGCCGAAGTTAGAATAATACACACTATCTGTTCTTCGCATCTTCAAACGGTCCGCTTTTTGCGAACAAGATCTGAGACAAACACGCTCGCAAAAAGGGGTGCATTTCCTTATGGAATTACCGAAAAACGAAAATACCCATGAATCCCAGGTAGGATTCGATCCGTCTCTTTTCGCACTGCACAACGGTTCCCGTTACCGGACGCCGGTCGATCTGCAGGCAACTGCGGACCTGGGGCTCCGCTTCCTGGTCGTTGGCGGCTGCCTCGCCCAGCCGTTCCCCGAAGTCGCGGTGATGATAGACAGCGGTTTCAAGGGCGACTTCATCCTTTTGAACAATTTCGACTCGTTTCCTGAAATATCGGACGAGCAGGCATCTCAATACGAATTTCAGATCATTCACATACCGTTGCGGTCCATTTTGGGCAGCAGTTATTTCCGGCTGCCAGACGACGAGAAAATTCATGAGGAGTTTTTGCAGCAGACCCAGGATTATCTGGCGCACTACCTGGCCGGTGTCGTCAAATTAAATGTCGAGCACAAATTGCTGACATTCGTTCTCGGGTTCATGGTGCCGCAGCAAAACCAGCTGGGACGGCTGCAGCCGCGCTACGACCTGCGAAACGTGATGCATTTCATCGAGCGGCTCAACATGTTCCTGGCCTCCGAAGTGTCAAAGCTCCAGAATGCATATTTTGTGGACGTCGACCAGGTTTCCGCGGGCATCGGAAAAAAATCCTGCCAGGACGACTCGGTGTGGTCTTTTACTCACGGGACCACCCTAAGCGATGGCGACCGTGAGCACGATCTGAGTCGCATCGAGCCGCCAAGGCCAATGCAGCATCATTATTACGCGCGGTGGCTCGATTTTTTCGAGATGCTCCTGCATGAAATCTTTGCAATGCACCGCACCATCAAGCAGCGCGACACCGTCAAATTAGTGGCGGTGGACCTCGATGACACCCTGTGGCGCGGAGTTGCGGCGGAAGGAACCCTAGGGGTGCTCGAAGGCTGGCCCATGGGCTTTATCGAAGCTCTGCTCATTTTGAAAAAACGAGGCATACTACTCGCCATCGTCAGCAAAAATGACGAGCAATTCATACGGTCAAACTGGGACCACCTGGTCCAGGGAAGGATCGCGCTCGAAGACTTCGCCGTCCACAAGATCAACTTCCGCAGCAAGGTCCAAAACCTGGCCGAAGTCCTCCAGGAGATCAACCTGCGGCAGGAAAACACCGTGATGATCGACGACAACCCCGTCGAACGCGCGGCTATAGAGGCCGGACTTCCCGGGGTAAGAGTGCTTGGCAGCCACCCTTATTACCTGAAGCGCATCCTGCTCTGGTCTGCCGAAACTCAGCAGCGCGTGATTACCCGTGAATCAGAGCGAAAAACAGAGATGGTTCAGGCTCAGCTGCAGCGCGAATCGACGCGCAAGACCCTTTCCCACGAAGAATTTCTCCAAACCCTTCAGCTGCGCGTATCGCTTTCGATGCTCCGGGAAACGGGGGATTTACACATGAGCAGAGCCCTGGAACTTTTCAACAAGACCAACCAGTTCAACACCACCGGCGAACGCTACACGCTGGAGCAATGCCACAGGAATTTCGCCGCGGGCCGCGAGCTTTACGTCATCGAGGCTGAAGACAGGTTCACCCAGTACGGTCTCATTGGCGCGGCGTGGATTTGGCAAAACTGCGTCATTCATCTGGTCATGAGTTGCCGAGCCCTCGGTCTTGGCATCGAAGACGCCTTCCTGGCCCACCTCGCCAACCGGCTGGCCGGCCAGAATGTGCGGGTAATGTTCGGTCAACTGCGGCCAACCGATATCAACACGGCGTGCCGCCAGGTCTTCAGCCGCAACGGTTTCGCCCTGTCGACGGAAAACCCCTTTGTCTGGGCAAGATCGCTTGCCGCGCCCTTTATTCCCCCACCCCACGTTTCCATGTCGGTGTGAGTGGGATTCTTTAGTCCGGCAAAGGCCACCGGTGACCGCGTTCGGCTTTTATGCTAATATGGGCGCACAGGCAATTGTCCACGTTAAACACCGCGCGAAAGAGATGATGGGACGGGATGGATGGCAGAAATAAAGAGCACTCTCGAACTGGCATTGGAGAGGACCCGGCACCTTCACATGACCGAGGAAGACAAGCGAAGGCAAGCTGACGAGGAATTTATAGAGGCTGTTTGCAGGCTCGTGTCTAAACGGCTGGACGGGCAAATCTCCATCGACAGGTTTAAGGCCGACTTGAACCGGCTGGGCGAAATGGACACCGACCGCAAAATGCTCGGCAGCCGCCGAGGTCGCCAGAAGGATCGATCCCGCAGCCGACAATTCCCCTTTATTAGACTTGATGCAACAGGGCCTGGGCCTGGACATTTCCGGCATCGAGGCCACCTTGAAGCATTTCGCCGAGCTGCTCCATTCCGGGGAAGAGCTGGCGGTCGAGCGCTTAAGGGCCGATCTGCTCAAAAAGGGGGTCTTTGGCGACGGTGTGATTCCCAACGTCGAAGCGGACACTGAGTGGCGGGATAAACGAAGGGAAATGCTCAAGGCCGTGAAGGAGGAACTCGCCGCGCACAGTGCGCGATCCATTCGGTGAGAGTGGTGGGCTCTTGGCCACACGCGCCCGCGCGTTATGCCCAATCCCGGGGGGCGCGGGGGAACCTCTCCTCCGCTCATTTTCTTCCATCACACGTTTGGGAAAAGATGCGTCTACATGCCCGGTTTGGAATAACACCTCTTGGTCTGACCGTGTTCAGCCTGATTTTGCTGATTTCCGGAACCGCTTTCGCCGCTTCGGCGATTGAGTGGAAAGAGGCCGATAAGGGCCTGCATGTGGCTGAATTTAAAACAGATTTAAACGGTGCGAATTACGCTATCACCCTGGTAAAGATCGACCCGGCGAAATATTGCTTCAAGCTTCTGTGCGCGACAGAACACGACAAAGAGGCTCTTTCCGTCAAAGAGTGGGCACTGAAACACCACCTGGTCGCCGCCGTCAACGCCTCGATGTTTCAGGCCGATGGTTTGACGAGCATAGACTTCATGAAAAACTTCAACCACGTGAACAACCCCAGGCTCAGCCGGGACAATACAATCCTGGCTTTTAATCCCGTGGACAAGAAGTTGCCCCCGATACAAATGATCGATCGTGAGTGCCAGGACTTCGAGGACTTGCGCCCCAAATACCACTCGTTCGTACAGGGTATAAGGATGATTTCGTGCAAGGGGCGCAATGTCTGGAGCAGGCAGGACGCGAAATGGAGCACCCTGGCAATGGGAATGGACACCCGGGGGAATATCCTGTTTCTTTTCTGCAGGACCCCCGGTTCGGTTCACGATTTCATACAAATTCTGCTCTCTATCCCGCTGTCACTAAAGAGCGCAATGTACCTCGAAGGCGGACCTCAGGCATCCCTTTATCTATCCACCCCGAAGCTCACGCTGGAAAGATATTCCACTCTGGAAGGTCTCGATAGTGATTTAATCAAATTTGCACTGCCCATTCCGAACGTTATAGGGATAGCGAAAAAAAACCCGCCAGGAACGCAACACTAATTGGTGTGAGTGGACGGTTCTTTAGTACCGATCCGGAAAATCCGCTCGCTGGTCTGATCAAGCATCCGGGTTATAGCCTCGAAATCCTCGCGGGTCAGCGGCCCGAGGGATCTCAGCCTTTCATATTTTCCCTTGATTTGCACGAGCCGCTCTCGTATGGGCTTCGCCTGGACCGGCTTCATTGTCTTTTCCGCGATGTCCTGGTCGAGCCATTTTTCCTGGTCGGCGATTCTTTGGGCGATGGAAAGCTCCCTGGGCTTAAGAATGGGTTTGACTTCGGTTATATGGGAAGCGCAGGACGCGCAGGAGGCGACCAGCAAGACCAAGGCCAGGAATCCGATTTTTCTCACATCCGTATCCTTTATGAAATGAACGACAATCATTATCATATGCAAGACTAATGAGTATAATTGATATTGGAGGCAGGGACATGGAAAAAGAACTATCCGAGGAGAGTCTCGGCTGCTGCGCATGTCAGGACATACCGGAGGGAAATTACTCCGGCCTTACCTGTGAAGACAAGAAGAGAATTTTTACGAGAAAGGAACTGGAAGTCCTGGGCAGGATAAGGGAGTCTTCCATTCGCGCAAGCGCTCTTAAAGAGGAAATAAACAGGAAGGACGAACCCGGGCGGCAAACCGCGCGGCTCGAACTACGGAATTTGAGGCTTATGAGGGCGCAACTCGAAAAGGAACGCTTGGCCGCCCGGGATGATCGCATGCGTATACTGGGACATTTGTAGGAGGGTTTTGCAAGCAACCATGGCCCCTGAAAAAACCACGCGGCGACCGGAGAGAATACTGACCGGCGACCGTCCCACCGGCCGCCTGCATCTCGGTCACTGGGTCGGGAGTCTGGCCGCGCGGGTAAAACTCCAATACGAATACGAAACCATCATCATCGTTGCCGACCTGCACATGCTTACCACGAAAAGGAGCAGGGAAGACATCGAGCGGCTTCTCCCAAACGTCCGGGGCCTCGTGCTCGACTACCTGGCGTCGGGCATGGACCCGGAGAGGAGTTCCATATACCTTCAGTCGGCAGTGGTCGAGACGCATGAACTTTATACATATCTTGAGAACTTCGTAAAGGTTGCCCGCCTGATGCGCCTTCCCAGCATAAAGCAGATGGCCCGGGACGCCAAAACGGCCGAGGAATCTCTTCCCCTTGGTCTTTTGGGCTACCCCGTTCTCCAGGCCGCCGATATTCTGCTTGCCCGCGCGAGCCTTGCCCCGGTAGGCAAGGACAACCTCGCTCACGTCGAGATTGCGCGCGAACTCGCACGCCAATTCAACTCAACTTACGGCCCGGTCTTTCCCGAACCCGAACCGCTTCTGACCGATATTCCCGCCCTGGTTGGCACGGACAACCGCGGAAAAATGTCCAAATCGGCGGGAAACGCCATTTTTTTGAGCGACGACGAGCAAACCGTGGCGGCCAAAGTCAGCAGGATGTACACCGATCCGAAGCGGACGCGAGCCGACATTCCAGGGACTGTCGAGGAAAACCCGGTGTTTGTTTATCACCGGATTTTCAATGAAAACCGGACGGAGGTAGAAGAGCTCGAAGAACGGTACCGGGCCGGGAAAGTGGGCGACACGGAGGTGAAGGAAAGACTCGCCAGGGCGCTCAACCTCTTTCTGCGCCCCTTTCGCGAACGTTTCGCCTTTTTTGAGAGCAAACCCCGTTTAATCGACCAGATCATATGGAGTGGGACAACCAAGGTTCGTCGGATCGCAGCCGAAACGATGAGGGAGGTTAGAAAAAGGATGGGGCTCGAACGGGTGTGGAAAGATTTAAAAATCGGCGAAAAGGAAAGTGGAGGAACCGGTGAGCGGGTTTGATTTTTACGCCGTTGCGGCGCCATTTTACGATTTGCTTACGGCGCCGTTTCTAAAGGCCGCACGGGCGAGCATCGTCCTGGCGGCAAAGGAGACACGATGCCCGCGCATTCTCGATGTCGCGTGCGGGACCGGAGAACAGGCGATAATGCTTGCCAAAGCCGGGATCGAGGTGGCGGGAGTAGACCTTTCGCCCGCAATGCTTTCGGTAGCTCGTCGAAAGAGCCGGCCCGGAGCCGTATTCTTTCGAGGAAACGCTGAGAGTCTACCCTTCGAATCCGATTGTTTCGACTGCGTGACTATAAGCCTCGCCCTGCATGAAATGGAGTACAAAACGCGGCTGGGGGTCACAGCCGAGATCTTGAGAGTCTTAACCCCCGGCGGGAAGCTGATCGTCTTCGATTACGCCGCTCTTCAGAACAGGGGCTCAGGATTGGGACTTACGCTCATGGGACTCGTGGAGAAATTTGCGGGAAAAGAGCATTTCAGAAACTTCGTGCGCTTTACCCGGAGCGGAGGAACTATAAAATTGCTCGAACCATTTCCATTGAAAACAGTTAACAGCAGGCTTTCTTTTATGGGGGCACTGCAGATCGTCACACTGGAAAACGCAAAAGAGCGGGGGTTGGTGGGACATGTGCCCCCCGCACCCCCACGGGAGCCGCGAAGCGGCGGGGGCATTGAGCCTTGTAGGGTGGGCAAAAGCGCAGCGTTGCCCACCATGAAGTTTCCGGATGGAAACTAGTTACATTCACACTCTTTGAGTTCGACCCTGGCGCCACGAGCAACGATGGCCCTTACGGGCAAATGGTCGGAAGCCCTTCGGCTGAGAGGTGTACTGTGTGTGGACAAGCTTAGGAGGGATTCCACCGGTCTTACCCAGATTCTATCGAGGGGCAAAACGGGCAGAAACGACGGAAAAGTTCTAAGGGTCGGAGATTTACCAAATACATTATGGACACGATGGAGGTTTACCATCGGCACCCACTCGTTGAAATCACCGAGCATTATTTCCATCCTGTCGCGCTCCGAGCAAAAGATTTCGAGCAGCCGCCTTATCTGCCTGCGCCGCTCCCCGAGACCAAGCCCAAGGTGGGCGACTATCACCCGTATGGTTTCCCCCTTTACGAGCAAATCGATATCCAGAGCGCCTCTTGGCGACCTTCGGGCTACGCTCAAATCTATATGCCTCACGTCCTTTACCTCGTAGGAAGTAACGAGGGCATTCCCAAAATTTGTGCGCTTTCGCCTCGTGGGCCC
>CAWEZA010000102.1:0-120091 GCA_963813125.1 uncultured delta proteobacterium
GCCCTTGCCGCCTGTTCTTCGACGACGTATTGCTGTCGCCGGCGTGGGCACCATGACTTCGATCACGAGCACGACTTCAACTCCCGTCGTGGGCGAGGCCATCACCGTTGGCGTCAGCGTCACCGGAGACGACTCCGGGATACCGAGCGGTTCCGTGACGGTGAGCGATGGCACGCAGACCTGCGCCGCCGCTCTTGGTGGCAGCGGCGACGGAGCCTGCCAGATCACCGAGACGGCAGCCGGTTCGTATACCTTCACGGCGTCCTACCCGGGCGACTCGACGTACGCTCCCTCGACGACGACAGCGGGCACTGACGTCAGCGTCGACGCCGACGACACCGCGACGGTGGTCACGGGTATCACGCCAGCTCCGGTCGTCGGCCAGCCCATCTCGGTCAGCGTCGGCGTGACAGCCGTCGCACCCGGAAGCGGGACTCCGACGGGGAGCGTGCACGTGAGCGACGGCACGCTGAACTGCACGGTGACATTGCTCGACGGTTCGGGCGGCTGCTCCATCACAGAGACGGCCGCGGGCGACTACGACTTCTCGGCCAGCTACCTCGGCGACGGCTCGGATTCTCGCCTCGACCACGGTGGCCGCCTCGGACGTGACGGTTGCGGCCGACGGGACGACCACCGCGATCACCGGCACTACCGGCAGCCCAGTGGTCGGTGAGCCCATCACGGTCGGCGTCAAAGTCACCGCCGCCAGTCCGGGGAGCGGGGCGCCGACGGGGAGCGTGCTCGTGAGCGATGGCGGCCGAAAGTACGTGCACAGCCACGCTTGCCGGCGGTTCCGGAAGCTGCAAGATCACCGAGACGGTCGTCGGCGACTACGCCTTCACCGCTTCCTACGGCGGCGACGGCTCCTACCTCTCCTCCGACACTGCGGCTGCATCCGGAGTGACCGTCGGCGAGGATGGCACGACAACGTCGATCACGAGCACGACGCCGAGCCCAGTGGTCGGCGAGGGCATCACGGTGAACGTGAGCGTGGCGGCCAATCCGCCTGGTTCTGGTGCACCAAGCGGCAGTGTGACGGTGGCCGACGGTGGCACCCAGAGCTGCACGGCGACGCTCGCTGCCGGCGCCGGCAACTGCACGATCACCGAGGCGACGGCGGGCGGCTACACCTTCACCGCGACCTATGACGGGGACGCACCCGACTTCGCCTCGTCGGTCTCCACCGGCACAGGAGTCACCGTGGCAAAGGACGCCACGTCGACTGTGATCGCCGACACCACGACGAATCCCGTCGTCGGGCAGCCCATCACCGTCAGCGTCGCCGTCGGTTCCAAAGCGCCGGGCGCGGGGACGCCCACAGGCACGGTGACCGTGCACGACGGTGATGCCCAGAGCTGCACCGCCACCCTCAGCGGAGGCGCCGGGACCTGCCTGATCACCGAGGCGAGCGCTGGCGGCTACAGCTTTACAGCCACCTACAACGGGGACGGTGACGACCTCTCGTCGACCACGTCCGCCGCTACGAGCGTCACCGTCGCAGAAGACGGCACCACGACGTCGATCACGAACACCACGGCGAACCCTGTCGTCGGGCAGGCCATCGTAGTCTCGGTGAGCGTCGACGCCGCCTCGCCAGGGAGCGGGACGCCCGCCGGATCCGTGAACGTGCATGACGGCACGCAGACCTGTACCGCTCTGCTGACCGGCGGGAGTGGCAGCTGCTCGATCACCGAAGCCGCCGCCGGCAGCTACACCTTGACGGCGGGATACGGCGGCGACGCGGAATTACTCGTCATCGACCACCTCGACCGGAACTGACCTCACCGTCGCACAGGACGCAACGACCACGACGATCACGAGCGCCACCAGCGGACCCGTCGTAGGGCAGGCGATCACCGTGCACGTGAGCGTCCTCGCCGACTCACCGGGAAGTGGCACGCCAACGGGAACCTGACCGTGAGCGACGGCGGCTCCAAGACCTGTCTGGCGACGTTGATCATCGGCACCGGCGTGGGCAGCTGCACGATCACCGAGACGGCGCCTGGCGGCTACAGCTTCACGGCCGGCTATGGCGGCGATGCCAACTACATCGAGCGGCTCGTCGACGGGATTCCCGTTGACCGTCGCCAAAGACGCAACGACGACGTCGATCACGAGCACGACGTCGAGCCCGGTCGTCGGCCAGCCGATCCTCGTCGATGTCAAAGTCGTGGCGAGCTCACCGGGCGTCGGTACGCCGACCGGAACTGTGACCGTGCACGACGGCGGCACGCAAAGCTGCCCGGCCTCACTCACGGGCGGCGTGGGCAGTTGCACCATCCCCGCCGAGTCCGTGGCCAAGGGCTACAGCTTCACCGCGAGCTACGCCGGTGACTCCGACGACGTGTCCTCCACGTCGGGGACGTCGCCGGTCGTCGTCGGGAAAGACGCAACGACGACAACCATCACGAGCACGAGCCCGGCAAGCCCGGTCGTCGGCCAGCCGATCACGATCGGCGTGAGCGTCACCCCCGTCGCCCCGGGTAGCGGCACACCTACGGGCTCGGTGACCGTGAGCGACGGCGGCGCGGGCAGCTGCGTCGTAACGCTCAGCGGCGGCATCGGCAACTGTCAGGTCGCCGAGACGGCTCCCGGGAACCCGAGCTTCACGGCGAGCTACGCCGGCGACGGCAACGACCTCGGTTCGGCGACGAGCTCTGGCACCGCCGTGACGGTCGCCATGGACCAGACGACTACGGCGATCACCGGCGCCACGTCCACCTTTGTGGTCGGCGCTCCGATCACTGTCGCGGTCAGCGTGGTGCCGAACGCGCCGGGCAGCGGAGTTCCCACCGGCGACGTGCTCGTTAGCGACGGCACCGGGCAGACCTGCACGGTCGTGCTCAGCGCTGGGACCGGTTCGTGCCCGATCACCGAGACGACCGCTGGCGACTACAGCTTCACTGCCGGGTACGGCGGCGACGCAAACGACTTTTCCTCCGACACGGCAACGGGCTACCCGATCACGGTCGGTGGGGACGGCACGACGACGACGATCACCGGGGCGACGGCGGGTGCTGTCGTCGGGCAGCCGATCACCGTCGGCGTCAGCGTTGCCGCGGACCCGCCGGACATGGGGGTGCCGACCGGAACGGTGACGATCAGCGATGGTGGAACCGGGACGTGTGTGGCCGACCTCAGCGGCGGTACCGGCTCGTGCACGATCACCGAAGCCGCTGCCGGGTCTTACACCTTTGCCGCCACCTACGGCGGGTCCGTGCCTGACTACGCCTCCTCCAACGCCAGCGGCTTCGGCGTGACGGTCTCACAAGACGCCACGACGACCTCGATCACCGGCACGACGACGGTAGACCCGGTCGTCGGAGAGTCGATCGGTGTGAGCGTAATCGCCACGGCCTCCTCGCCCGGGAGCGGCACGCCCACCGGCACCGTGACCGTCAGCGACGGCGGGACGCAAACCTGCGTCGCCACGCTGAACGCCTCCGGCGCCGGCGGCTGCCAGATCACCGAGTGGGCGTCCGGTCCCTATGTCCTCAGCGCGATCTACGGCGGGGACGTCAACTACGTGTCGTCCAGCACGACCGCAGGACCCACGCTCACCGTCGGCGCAGCTTCCACGCTCACAGCGATCACGAGCGCCACCTCGAGCGTCGCCGGCCAGCCGATCACCGTCGCCGTGGATGTCGCGCCTGTCGCGCCTGGCGCCGGCACGCCGACGGGGACGGTGACCGTGAGCGACGGCTTGGGGCAAAGCTGCCCCGTCGCGTTAAGCGCCGGGACCGGTAGCTGCCAGATCACCGAGGCGGCGGGTTCGTACAGCTTGTCGGCTTCGTACGGTGGCAGCTCGAACTACACCGGCTCGGCCACAACAAGCCCGTTCAAGTTGAGCGTCGGGCGCGCCACCAGCACCGTGACCCTCACCGGGCCGACGGGCAGCCCGGTCGTCGGCCAGCCGATCATGTTCACCGTCAATGTGACGGCAGACAGCCCCGGCTCCGGCACGCCGACGGGCACGGTCACCGTCAATGACGGCGGAGCCCAATCGTGTCCTGTGGCCCTCACCGATGGCGCCGGCAGTTGTCAGATCACCGAGATGACAGCGAGCTCGTATACCTTCACCGCGAGTTACGGCGGAGACGACAACTTCGTCTCCTCCGACAATCCGACTGCGTCGGTGACGATTGCTCCAGACCCGACGACGACCACCATCACGAACATCCCCTCTGCCGCCGTCGTCGGCGAGCCCATCACCGTCGCCGTCGAAGTCGTCCCCAACGGACCCGGCAGCGGCATCCCGACGGGCAGCGTGACCGTGAGCGACGGAGGATCGAAGACCTGCACGGCAACCCTCACGAGCGGCTCCAACACAGGGACTTGTCAGATCACCGAGACCACGACCGCGCCATACAGCTTCTCCGCCGAGTACTCGACTGACGGCAACTATGGCGCCTCGACCTCGAGCGCTCCCGACGTCGTCACGGTCACGAAGGACTCGACGACGACCGCGATCACGAACACGACAGCGAATCCAGTCGTCGGTCAGCCGGTCACCGTGACGGTGGCTGTCAACGCCAACAAGCCAGGCGCCGGGACCCCGACCGGCACGGTCACCATTACCGACGGAGGAACGGCAAAGTGCACTGTCACCCTCAGTGGGGGCGCGGGCAGCTGCCCCATGACCCCCCCGAGCAGTCCGCCGCCACCTACGACGTCACGGCGACCTACTCCGGCGACGATGACTTCGTCACCTCGTCCGAGGCACATCCCGCTCCGGTGACGGTCGGAAAGGCATCCTCGACCGTCGCACTCGAGCTCAGCAGCAAGACGGCGACGTACGGTGACGAAGAGGCCGTTCAGGCGTCGGTCACGGTCGTGCCCGAGTATGGCGGCTCCCCGGGTGGGACCGTGACCGTCACATCAGGTGCCGCAAACCTGTGCACCATCACGTTGAAGGCATCGGCGGGTTCCTGCACGCTTCCTGCAACGGCGCTCGGCGCCGGGTCTCAGACGATCACGGCCACGTACGGCGGGGACTCCAACTTCACTGAATCGCCTCCGTCCTCCACGCTCCTCGCGATCGCCGAGGCCACGACCCGTACGTCGGTGTCGCTGTCTGGCTCCAAGATGACGTACGGCGACGAGCAGACCGATCGCATCTCCGTTGCCGTCACCCCCGAGTACCCCGGTTCGACGCCGACCGGCAGCGTGGTGGTCACCCACGGCGCTGTGACCCTGTGCACGATCACGCTTGCCTCCGCGAACGGCTCGTGCGTGCTCGCCGCCGACCGCCTCGGGGCCGGCACGTACCACCTCGCCGCCACCTACAACGACAGTGCCGACTTCGAGGGGTCCACGTCCTCGAGCGCGACGGCGACCGTGTTGCCGGCAACCACAAAGCTCGCCTTCGGGTTGTCCAAGCCACGTACGACCTACGGAGACGAGCAAGCCAGCCGGATGTCCGCCACGGTCTCGCCTGAGTTCCGCGGCACGACTCCGGCCGGCGACGTCACGCTCAAAGAGGGCGCCAGAGTTCTCTGTGTGATAAAGCTCTCCGCCGGCAAAGGCTCGTGCGTGAGCTCAGCTGCGCAGTTGAGCGCCGGCACTTACCACATCGTGGCTGTCTACGGCGGGAGCTCCGACTTCAAGAGCTCCGAGTCGCACACCGAGACTCTGACCGTCCTGCGCGCCAGCACGAGGACTGAGCTCGGCCTGTCCGCGGGAACCGTGACCTACGGCGGCGAGGAGGCCGAGCGTTTCTCGGTGTCCGTCTCGCCGCAGTTCGCACATCTGCGCCCGACGGGCACCGTCGTGCTGGAGCGGGACGGACGCACGCTCTGCGCGATCGGACTGTCCGCTGCTGGCGGCTCGTGCACCTTGTCCTCCACCGAGCTCGGCGCCGGTGGCTACCAGGTCGACGCCGCCTACGAGGGCAGCTCCGACTTCAACGGCTCGACTTCCGGCTCCGAAGGCTTCAACGTCGCTCGCGCCGGCACGTCGACCTCGATCGGGCTGTCCAGCTCGCGGGTGACCATCGGCGACGAGCAAGCTGAGCGGATCTCGTTCGACGTCGCTGTCAAGCGGCGGCCTGACGCCAAGTGGCAGCGTTACCGTCAGGGCCGGCGGCGCGACCGTTTGCGTCGCCGGGTTGTCCGGTGGCAGAGGCTCCTGCACGCTCTCGTCGGCGAGGCTGAGCGCCGGCTCGTACCGCCTGTCCGCCAGCTACGGCGGTAGCTCCGACTTCTCGCCGTCTGGCTCGGGCTCCGACGGCCTCAGCGTCGCCAGGGCGACTACGGCAACCGGGCTCAGCTTGTCCACCGCGAAAGTGGACGACGGGAGCGAGCAGAACGAGCACATCTCGTTCTCGGTCTCGGGTGAGTTCGGCCTCGCCGCAGGCGGCACCGTCCGGGTCACGGCTTCGGGTCAGAGCATCTGCGTCGTCGGGCTCTCCGGTGGAGGGGCTCCTGCTCCCTGTCGCGCCTCACAGCTCGCAGTCGGCACGTATCACGTCGTGGCATCGTTCGAAGGAAGTCGTGACTTCGACCCCTCGACATCCGGCGCCCAGACCCTCACCGTGAAGTTCGTCCTCTCTGTTGGCTGAACGGTCGCTAACGGTCGGCGGCTGAACGGTCGGCGGCTGACCCGGTCGGGCGGTCCTGCGAGGCCAAGCCTGGCTCGTACGGCACAGGACGGACTGGTTAGGCTCCTCCGCGATGAGCTCGCAGGCGGCCGCGCAACCGGGACGGGTGTGGCAGCGGGTCTGTCTCGCCGCCCTCGTGGCCGTAGGCGTTACGGCGCTCGCCGGCGGCTCGGCCGCGGCGATCCGAGCGGTCCCGGCGGACGCCCACAGGTCGAGCGGCACCACCGCGAGCCTCCTCGCTAACACGCGACACACGATCGCCGACGACATCGGCGAGCCGATCCCCTTCGGGACGGCGAGCGGCCTGGGGCCCTCGACCACCGCCGCACGCCGCGACCACATCGTCGCAATCGCCAGCACGCCGGACGGACGCGGGTACTGGCTCGCCTCGTCGCGCGGCGTCGTCTACCACTTCGGCGACGCGGAGAGCCATGGTTCTGCATTCGGCGGCCACTCCCGCTCGCTCATCGTTGCGATGGTTGCCACGGCAGACGGGGGCGGTTACTGGCTTGCGGCGTCGGACGGCGCTGTCTACGGGTGCGGCGACGCTCAGTTCCACGGCTCGGCGTTGGCAAGCACCTCGCGTCTACATCGTGGCCATGGCTGCCACACCCGACGGCGGTGGCTACTGGCTTGCGGCTTCGGACGGCGACGTCTACCGATTCGGTGACGCCGGTCGTATGGCTCTGCCTTCGGAAAGCCTCCCATTCCCAAATCGTGGCGATGGCCGCCACGGCGGACGGCAAGGGCTACTGGCTGGTGGCGTCCGATGGCTTCGTGTACCGTCGGCGACGCGAAATCCCACGGCTCCGCCTTCGGCAAACATCCCGTCTACATCGTCGCCATGGCGACAACGCCGCACGACGGCGGGTACTGGCTGTTCGCGTCCAACGGAGCCGTGTACCGCTTCGGCGATGCGAAGTGGCACGGTGCCGCCGTATCCAAGACGCCGCTGAGGAACCCGATCGGCGCCGCAGCAGCTATTCCAGATGGACGCGGGTACTGGCTGTTGCCCGTGGCGCCCGCCGGCCTGGCGGCTCCCGGGCGGGTTTCGTCGCTGGTCGTGTGACGGCGATCGGCGACTCCGTCATGCTCGACGCCGAGCCGGACCTGATCGCCGACATACCAGGTGTCGACGTCGAGGCAATGGTCGGTCGCTTTGGGACCAGGGCATACAGCTCGCCCAGAATTGAAGCGCAGCCGAAGCTGCGGGCGCCGTCGTCGTCGTCGACCTCGGACCAACGGGCCGGTCGTCGCCACAGATGTTCACCGCGATGATGGCGTCCTGTCCGGCGCATCGAGGGTGGTCTTGTCGCCATCCACCTTCCGCCGTTATTCCTCGTGGTAGCGGTCGATCGACCCTCGAAGCCGGTGTCCCCAAGTGTCGGTGGACGTTTGGCGGACTTCAACAGCTCGCCGATGAGAAGCCGCAGTGGTTCGGCCCGGACGGCGTCCACATGCCGATCGGCGGCGCCGGTGCTCGGCGATGGCAGGCTCATCGCATCGAAGATCTCGAGCTGGGCGCCCCGGGGCGACCCGGTGCGGAAACCTCGACGGACCGCCCTAGACTTCTCCCGTTGGTCGGGCACCTGACGACCACGAGGCGGAGGAAGACATGAGAGGCAGTACTTGGTTCAGTCGAACAGCGGGGGCGATCCGCTGTTCGGTGGTCTTGGGAACGGCAACCGTCGTCCTGTTCGGATTGCTCCCAGCGGCGTCCGTGGCGGCAGCAGCCTCACCGGCTCCGGGCTCGGTGCATCCGGCGAACTGCGGCAAGATGAATGCCGAGTTCGTGCCCGCCTGCGGTCTGTGGTGGGGCGCGTCGGCCTCGAAGCAGGCATGGCCCGCTTCTCGAGAAAGAGATCGGCCGCAAGCTCGCCATCGTCCACGAGTACTCCGACTGGACCAGCACCTTCCCCACTGCCAACGAGAAGACTGCTGCAGACGGCGGACGGATCATCTTCGTGGACTGGTCGCCCGCCACCGCGGCCGGCGGCGTGGCGGCAACATGGAAAGCCATCGCCGACGGGACCTGGGACGCTCAGCTGAGGGCCGAAGCAAAGCTCGTCAAGGCATTCGGAAAGCCGATGATGCTGGCTTTCCAGTCGGAGCCGGAACTGACAGCGGTTCCATCCGTACGGCTCCCCTGCCCAGTACGTGGCGGCCTTTCGGCACATCTTCGACGTGTTCCAGTTCGAAGGTGAAGAACGTCGCCTGGATCTGGGACGTCACGGGCGACATCGCCGACCACGGCGCGGCGTACCCCTCGTGGTACCCGGGCGACCACTACGTCGACTGGATCATGTGGGCCCCTACAACTGGTACACGTGCATCCACAAGGGCGGTACCTGGGAAAGCTTCGCCCAGAAGGTCGAATCGATGTACAGCTGGCTGACAGACCACTAGGCAAGCGCGGCAACGGCGACTACCTGTCGAAGCCCTGGGGCATCGGGGAGACAGGAACGGTTGAAGGCAAGACGGCGGCGGCGAAGGCGAAGTGGTTCGAGTCGTCGGTCTCCGCCATCCGTTCGACGTTTCCAAAGATTCGCGCCGTCATCTGGTCGGATACCGACGACGTCACCGCGGGCCGCTCCTGCAACTGGAGCGTCAACTCGTCCAAGGACTCGCTCGCCGGGTTCAAGAGCGCAGGCAAGCAGTCGTACGCCTCGCCGCTGCCTTCGCGGGCCTGACCGCGGGACCGTCACGAGGCGATCGTCGAGGGCGCAGGCGTAGAAAGCTCACGGGCAGGGCCTGTACGCGGCCGTCGATGTCGTCCACGATCAGGCGGACCCTCTAGAGCGGCTGACCTGCCGGGTCGGCGATGTCCCAGTCGAACATACCGCCCGCCCGGTACCACGGGCAAGTGTCGCCGCAGCCCATGTGACGACCACGTCTGCTGTCCGGGCATCATCGTCCGTCAGGGCTTTCGGGCTCTCGCCGGAGGCGTCGAGGCCGCGCTCGCTGAGGATCGTCACCACCGACTGGTTGAGCTGCTCTGCCCGGCTCGGATGCCAGCGGAGCGCACCCTCGACGGCGCCGAGCGGCGTAGTGCTCGAAGAGCACCTTTGCCGCCAGGCTCCGTCCGGCGTTGTGCACGCAGAGAACGACGCGACTGGCGTGCCCGTCATCGGACTTCTCCACCGCCGGTCGCCACGCCTGTCGGGTGGATGAGCGACGCCTGGCCGGACGGCATAGACGAGCGACACAAGGACTGGGACCTCGATCAGGGGGCCGACGACGCCGGCGAGCGCTTGCCCCGAGGTGGCCCGAAAGTGGCGATGCAGACCGCGATGGCCAGCTCGAAGTTGTTGCCCGCCAGCCGTGAAAGCCAGGCGTGGCGGTGCGGTCGTAAGGCAAGCCCGATCGCCGCGCCCGAGAGAGAACGCTCCGAACCACATGACGGCGAAGTAGCCGATCAACGGCAGGGCGATGCGAGCCACGTCGGCGGGTCGGCTTGTGATCGTGTGACCCTGAAGGGCGAACAGGATGACGATCGTGTACAACAGCCCGTAGAGAGCGAAGGGACCAAGTCGAGGCAGGAACTTCGACTCGTACCAGTTGCGCCCACGGGTCCGTTCGGCGATCGTGCGGGTCAGCGTAGCCGGCGACAGGGGGACGCCGAGGAAGATGAGGACGGTCTCGGCGATCTGCCACGCCGACAGGGTGAGGTCCCCACCGTCGACAGCCCGAGCCAACCGGGCAGGACCTTCAGGTAGAACTAGCCGAGGAACCCGAACACGACGATCTGGAACAACGAGTTCCAGGGCCACCAGCACCGCGGCAGCCTCCCGGTCTCCACCGGAGAGGTCGTTCCAAATCAGGACCATGGCGATGCAGCGGGCCAGCCCGACGATGATCAGCCCGGTGCGATATGCCAGGCAGATCTGGTAGCAGAAGCCAGGCCAGGCGAACATGACAGCCGGGCCGACCAGCCAGTTGAGCACCAGCGACGAGACGAGCATGCGGCGGTCGCAGTGACCGATCCCAGATGGCCGTAACGAACCTTTGCCAGGACCGGGTACATCATCACAAGCAGGCCGACGAAGATCGGAAGCGACGTACCCGAAGTGACCTGGATGGCGTTCAGATGCCGGCTCAAGCTGGGTATGCCCCGACCGAGACCGATTCCCAACGACATCGCGGCGACGATCCACAACGGCAGGAAGCGATCGAGAACACCGAGGCGTGCCACGACCGCGGCATCCTCCGACGTGCCCGTCGGCCGCTCGGAGACGATTTCGCTCACTGCCCCGACCTCGGCCGGCGGACTGTGCGCGGGCCCAGTCGCGAGTCATGGCGCCGCTCCGGCGTGCACCGACGGCTCAGCAGCACGGGCCTGCTGCCACCGCGACTCCTGTGGCGGCGAGGTCGGGACGGGTGGCGCAGCACGCTGCTTGGCTCGGCCCGGTCGGACGAAGTCGGCCATCAGCATGCTCGGCGTCGGCGAGGACCGTGTAGAATCTCCCACGGCTCGCCGCCGGGGCCGTTCACCCACACCTTGTCCTGGACGGCGTAGCAACACGACGTGTTCTCCTCGAGCACCGTGACGAGACCGGCGTCGTGCAGGCGATCCGTTGCGAGCAAGACTTCTTCGGTCGAGAACACCTCCACGCCCAGGTGGTTGACCGACCCTGGCGCCTGGTTGGCGTCCTCAATCAGGACGAAGCTTAAGCGGCGGGTCGGCGACAGCGAAGTTTCGCGTAACCGGGGCGGAGCTTCGCCGGCTCGGTGTTCGAACAGCTTCAGTAGAACTCGACCGCCCGGTCGAGATCGGCGACGTTGAGAGCGAGCTGGACGCGAGACATGACTTACCTCCTGATATCATCGACGTTCGTCAATGCGTTCATCATCGTCGATGCATCGACAATGTCAATGGGAGAGTCCATGGCCAAACGTGCCTCACTGATCGACAGGGCAGCGCCGGACGACTGCTGCCCATCGGTCCTCGGAGCGCCCCTCGACGCCGATGCCGCCGCCGACCTCGCGCGAGGCTTCACTGCCATCGCCGACCCGGTGCGCCTGCGGGTGTTGTCCATCCTCGCAGCCGCCCCCGATGGCGAGGTCTGTGTGTGCGACTTCGTCGAGCCACTCGGAAAGTCACAGCCGACGATCTCCCATCACCTGAAGATCCTCGGCCTGGCCGGGTTGGTGCATGGCGATCGCCGCGGCAAGTGGGTGTGGTATTCACTCGACCGCGACCGCCTGGCCGGCTTGCACGCCGCTCTCGACGCCTGAGCCGCGCGGTCGTAACGAGCGTCGTGAGCTACCAGCCGGCGTATGGTGCGAGCTTCTCGTCGCTCACCTTGCCCGCCACAGCATCGGCGATAGCCGTCCCGATGAGGTCGACGGCGATATCCGACCTCGTCGTCAGCGATGACGAGGGGCGGGGTCACCTCGAGGACGTTGCCACCGACGTAGTACAACACCGCGCCGAGCTCGAAGGCTCGGTAGACCGTCTTCGCAGCCAGGATGGGCGCCGGCTCCTTCGTCGACCGGTCGTCCACGAGCTCGACGCCGATGGCGAGCCCACGCCCACGCACGTCCCCGATCGACGGAAGCCCGAGGGCGTTCGAGACCGGCGGACATGCGCTCGCCTGCTCGCTGTGCACGAGCCGGCAACTCCTCCTCGACGATCACCCGCAACACGGCTCTCGCAGCGGCCGTGCACACGGGGTTGCCCGCAGTCGTCAGCAGCGCCGTGGCCGGCGGACCGTCGAGAACGGCGGCCGGACCGACCGCAGCCGAGATGGGCAGACCGTTGCCAAGAACCTTTCCGAACGTGACAATGTCCGGCACGACGTTGTCCAGTTGGAAGGCGTGGAGCATTCCCGGGCGTCCGAGGCCGACCTTCACCTCATCGCAGATCATGAGTGCCTCGTGTGCTCTACAGAGGTCCTGCAAGGCGGCAAGAAACCCGGCCGGCGGCACGACGAGACCGCCGTCGGACAGCAGCGGCTCGACGATGCAGCAACACGCCGCGCCGTGTTCGAGCTCCCGTTCGACCGCATCGAGGGACGCCTGCATCGCCGCCGCACCGCCGTCCCGGCCGGGCGCTGGCGACCGGTAGGGATTCGGGTACGGCACGAAGGCGGCGTCCGGTTCGGAGCTGATTGTTCCAGCGTCGATGTGCACACCTGACACCCCCATGGCCACCCAAGGCCCCCGTGATAGGAGTGCTCGAAGGCGATGACGCGGCGCTTGCCGGTAGCGGCTCGTGTGGCGCGAATGACGACATCGTTGGCGTCGGTACCGGCGTGGCCGAGGTAGACGCGCCGTTCCCCGACCCCTGGGACGAGCGCGAGCAACTCTTCGGCGAGGCCGACCGAGTCCGGATGCACAGCGGAGAGCGCGCCGGCGCCGGCGGGGCGCCGAGCGGCGTGCGCAATCGCCTCGGCCACCTTCGGGTGCCCGTGACCGAGGCCGGCGGCAGTCCACGTGGCGCTGAGATCGAGCAGACGCCGGCCTCCTGCTTCGACGAGCCAGCTCCCTTCGCCCGATTCGAGCGCCAGCGGGAAGAAACGGAGCTTCTCGATCCCCGCCACGGCAGCGAGGTCACGCTCGTAGAGCCGCCGCGCCTCGGGCGCCAGCGAGAACTCGTGCAGGCTCACCGCCCGCGACGCTCCACCTTCATGTTCTCGCACACCGAGACCATCGACACCACCGGCACCCCCGTTGGCGAATCCGGATCTCGCCGAAAGGTAGCCGATGTCAGGACCGCCAGACCTGACAAAGCGCCTCGCGCGCCGACGTGCGACAACTTCGAACCTCCCCGAGGGTTACCCTGCGCTGTGTTCCTCATCGGGTTCCTGCTCATTTTCGCCGCAGAGGTGGCTGCATTCGTGGCTGTGGCGGAGCAGATCGGGTCCTGTGGACACTGCGCTGATCCTGATCGTCGTGAGCGCCCTCGGACCCTTTGTCGTCCGGGGCGCGTCGGCTTCTGGTGTGCTCGCCCAGCACCCGGCGAGCGGCTGGCGCGGCTGGCGAGACTGTCCGACTCCGCGAGCTGCTCGACGGGCCTGGTGGTGCTCCTCGGCGGAGTGATGATCTGCGTGCCCGGGTTTCGTGGGCGATGCCCTCGGCCTGCTGCTCATGATCGGCCCGGTGCGCCATTTTGTGATCCGGGTATCCGGACGCCGGCTGGCGCGGCGAGTCGGCAACCTACGGCCCGAACGCTGGCGGATCATCGATGTTCGCCCTGGACAACCGCGGCCCGATGTCCGGCGCGAATCCCTTCCGCCGGTGCAACGTTTCGGGCCCGAGGACCCGGACAGAAGCTGACAAGCGGGCTGCCGCCCGGCATGGGCGGGCGTACAAAGAGCAGCCGATACGTACGTAGAGCGAACTATACGTCTGTATAATGCGCCGGGAGAGGGGGTGGTCGCTCGTGGGACCGCCGGCGATACGCACAGAGAGCCTCACCAAGCGATACGCCGGCGTCGCCGCGGCTGGACGACCTCGACCTCGAAGTTGCCGAGGGCGAGGTCGTCGGCTACCTTGGGCCGAACGGCGCCGGGAAGACGACGACGATCCGCCTGCTGCTGGGGCTGATCGTGCCGACCGGCGGTCGGGCAGCAGATCTTCGGCGTCGACTGCCAGCGCCAGCCCGTGGAGGCTCACCGACGGCTGGCCTACGTGCCGGGGGAGGCAAGCCTCCTGGCCGTCGCTCACCGGCGCCGAGACCTTCACCTACTCGGAGGTCCAGGGGCGAGAGGACGAGCGCGTACCGCGATGAGCTGGTCGGGCGGTTCGCCCTCGACCCGACGAAGAAGGTCCGCGCCTACTCCAAGGGCAACCGGCAGAAGGTGTCCTCATCGCCGCGCTCATGGTTCGCCCCGACCTCCTCGTGCTGGACGAGCCGACGAGCGGCCTCGACCCGATGATGGAGCAGGCGTTCCGCGATTGCGTCCACGAGGCGCGTGGCCGCGGCCAGACCGTCTTCCTCTCCTCCCACATCCTGAGCGAGGTCGAGGCCCTCTGCGACCGGATCGGCATCCTGCGCGACGGGAAGCCTCGTCGAGATGGGCACGCTGGCCGAGATGCGGCATCTCTGCGCCATCACCGTGGAAGCAACCTTCGAGGGGGCGGTTCCCGACTTGTCCACGGTGCCCGGTGTGACGCTGATGGTGACGGACGGGCCTACGGTCCGCTGCCACGTTCAGGGGCCCGTCGAACCGTTGCTGCAGGTCCTCGCAGCCGCTGGAGTCACGCGGCCTGCTGAGCCGCGAACCCTCCTTGGAAGAGCTGTTCCTTGCTCAATACGGCGATGTCAGCTCCAA
Organism: uncultured delta proteobacterium; assembly: GCA_963813125.1. Lineage (GTDB taxonomy): Bacteria > Desulfobacterota > Syntrophobacteria > Syntrophobacterales > Syntrophobacteraceae > SbD1. The sequence continues at coordinate 14,878 of CAWEZA010000102.1, forward strand.
TGCGGCGGACAGCCTTGCTCGCTGAGGTCGCAGCCCGCGGACGACGACCCGCGTTGGTCGGACGTTCCCCTCGCACCGTGGTCGCCAGCGCCACGGCTTGGAAAGCTGTCCGATCGGGAGCGATCTGGGGCTACATCTTCGGCGCAGCCATCGCCTCGTCGGCACTCAGCTACACGATGAGCTACAAGACTGCAGGCGCAGCGCGATCCTCGCTGCCGCCTTCGGCTCCAACAACGCGACGAGCGCCCTCGTCGGACCCGCGCCGGACCTCCAGACCGTTGCGGCTTTACAGCGTTCAAGATCTCCATGACCCTCTCGGTTCTGGGGGCCGTCTGGGGACTGCTGACGAGCACCCGCCTGCTTCGTGGCGAGGAAGACAGCGGGCGATGGGAGCTGCTGCTCGCCGGCCGAACACGAAAGGGCGCTGCCCCCAGGCTCTTGGCGGTTTGGGAGCGGGTGTCGTTGCCCTCTGGGCTCTCGCAGCAGCCATCACGGTCGTCGCCGGCCTGGACTCGAAGGTGCGCATCGCGACCGGTCCTGCCCTCTATTTCGCCATCGCGATGGTGGCCACTGCGGTCATGTTCCTTGCGGTGGGCGCATTGACCAGCCAGCTCCGGGCGACCCGCCGCGGTGCGGCGGCGTACGCGGCAGTGTTTCTCGGGGTGTCATATGCCGTCCGGATGGTCGCCGACGCCGGCATCGGCCTTCACGGGCTGATCTGGGCGTCGCCGCTCGGCTGGGTGGAGGAGCTCCCACCGCTGACCGCGGCCCAGCCCGTTGCCCTCTTGCCGATCGTGGCCTTCACGGTCGTAGTGGCCGGCGCTGCGGTCCGCCTCGCCGGCTCGAGAGACGTGGGTACCAGCATCGTGGCTGACGGGGCGAGCGGCCGAGCCGATCTTCGCCTCCTTTCCGGCTCGCGGGGCCTCGCCTTACGAATGGCGCGCCCGACAATCATCGGATGGTGGGTCGCCATCGCCATCTCGGGGTTGATCTACGGCCTCATCGCCAAGTCGGCTGGCGGAACGATCGCGGGATCCTCAGTTTCAAGCGTCCTCTCAAAGCTGGGTGCACGCGGAACAGGCACGGAAGCCGTGCTCGGCGTGTGCTTTCTCGTCTCCGCCGCCCTGGTGGCGCTCGCCGCTGCGGGCCAGTTGACCGCGGCGCGTTCCGAGGAGTCGGACGGCAGGCTCGACCACATGCTGGCGCGCCCGGTGTCTCGTGGGTCCTGGCTCGCAGGCAGGCTTGTCATCACCTTCGCCGTGATCCTCGCGAGTGGCGTGCTGGCGGGACTCTCCGCATGGCTCGGAACCGCCAGCCAGCACGCCGGCGTGGGTTTCGCGACGTTGCTTGCAGCCGGCGTGAACCTGATCCCCCCAGCCCTCACGATCGCTGGCATCGGGGTGCTGGTGTTCGGGATCCGTCCACGGATGATGCCGGTCGTCGTGTACACCCTGCTCGGTTGGTCGTTGCTCATCGTGGTTGTCGGCGGGTTCGGTGCCGTGAGTCACTGGGTCCTCGATACGTCCGTGTTCCACCAGATGTCATCGGCTCCTGCGGTCTCGCCACACTGGGAGGCGAACGGAGTCATGACCGCCCTCGGTGTCGCCAGCGCGCTGGCCGGAGGAGTCGCGTTCAGGCGACGCGATCTGCAGGGCGAATGACCTCCGATCCGAAGGCAATGCCGGCGATTCGTTTGTACGACGACGGTGCGGTTTCGTTCGAGGATCTCACTGCTCGGGCAAGGATCCGCGAAGCCACGCTCCGGCACTTCGCCGAGGACGGATACGAACGTGCGACGATCCGCGGCATCGCCCGAACCGCAGGAGTCTCCCCGGGCCTGTTGCGCCACCACTACGGATCCAAGGAGGCGCTGCGGGCGGCGTGCGACGAGTACGTGTTCGAAATGCTGCACCGCGTCAGCGCTCAGATCCTTGAGGATCCAGCTGCTTCGGCCGCAACTCGGCGAATGTCGCGGGGATTCGGACCGTACGTAGCGCGGTCGCTGGCCGACGGGTCTACGACCGCTGGGGCGATCTTCGACGAGATGGTGACGATCACCGAGGGCTGGCTGGCTCGTGCTGACCACAACCGACCCGATCCGCCCGCCGTCGACCGCAGGATCCGGGCCGCCTTGGTCACCGCCATGGCGCTTGGCATTCCGCTTCTCCACGACCACGTGTCCCGAGCGCTCGGAACCGACATGTTCGAGCCAGAAGGTGACCGCCTCGTGGCGCTCGCCCTCATCGACATCTACTCCCATGCCCTCCTCGACGAGGAAGACGCTGCCGGCGCCGGGGTCGGCTTCGAGGGAGCCGGCGCCGAGCACGAAGGTCTCTGACCGAAGCCTCAGCCGGACTCGGCGCAAAGCTGGCAGGTTCCGGGTGCAGAGCGTCACGACCGTAAGTCGTGCGGGGATCATGGCCTTGCCGACTCGGCCGTCGCCGGGGCGCCGGCTCGGACCCGATCGAAGCTCCGAGACAATCCGGTTGGCTCGGCGGCCAGGCATGCAGCGCTCGGGCTAGCTCGTCGCGCGGAGCACCTCCCGCAATTTCACCCGTCGGCCGGTGCGCAAAATCGCCCGCCGGTAGATGCCCGCCGCGAACCTGGCGACAGCGACGGTAGAGGCAATCGAAATCAAAATGGAGGCGACGAACTCCCACCATGTGGCTTGGCCGAGACCGACGAGGACCGGCATCGCGAACGGCGCAGTCGGGGGCAGGTAAGCGAGCACTCTGAAGAACAGCGAAGCGTTGCCCGACGACGCAGCTGTGATCGAGACGATGTAGCCCACGAGCATCGGGACGCTGAGAGGAAACGTCAAACTCTGTAGCTGGTCCTGACGTTCTGCGAGCGAACCGGCTGCGGCGTACACCCAGCAGTAGAAGGCGTAGCCGAGCACCAGCCAGAGCAGCGAACTGGCGAGTTCGAGAGGCGCCGATCCCTGCAAGATGTTCGAGCCCACCGCCTTTGCGAGCACGAGGGCGACGATGACAATGGCGCTCGCCTGTGCGAGTGCCGCCGTCCCGATGCCGATGACCTTGCCGGCGAGGAGATGCAGCGGTCGCACGGTCGCCAGCAGCACTTCGACGACGCGACTCGATTTCTCCTCGGCGACGCCCAACAGGATCACGTGCTGTACTGCGAGAGCAGCACGAACAACAGGATGAGGCCGATGATCGAGGTACCCCGGGAGGAGCTCTTCGCCGGCGCGGCGCTCAGACCGATGATCGGCACGATGACCGGGTGTGCGAGAGCCGACGTCTGAGCCGGGGAAAGGTGCGCGGCAGCGATCGTGGCGATCGTGCTCAGGCCGTCGGAGAGATTCTGAGCGAACTGCGCGTCCGTCGAGCCATCGGAAGGGCTGAATGCCTGGCTCACGATGATCCGGTTGCCGTCGACGACAAGATCCACTTGCCCTGAGCGCAGGCCCGCCTCCGCCGAAGCGAGATCTGACTCAGCGACGAGATGGACGGTGAGATCCAGCCCACTCGCGGCTGACACGACCGCTGCACGAGACGCAGGCGCGAGGCTCCCGACGATGCCCACGGTCGAAGACGTCGACCCTTTCTTGTTGAGTGTCGGGATCACGATGGCGGCCGCGACGACGGCAAGCATGAGCAACGTGCCCACGCGATAGACGCGTCCTCGGGTGCGCTCCCGGACCTCGCGTGCGGCGACGAGACCGACATCACCGAAGGTGGTCTCGAAATACTGCCGCGCTGAAGAGGGACCGTGGGCGGTGCTCGCCGCGGTGCGTTCGCGGCGTCGTCGGTAGCGGACGATCCGCACGACTAGAAGGGCGGCGATGATGACGACGAACGCCACGGCCTTCATGACAACGCCTCGCGGAAGACCTCGGAGAGCCGGCGCCGCTCGAAACGGAACTCCGTCACGACTCCGGCCTTCTCGGCGGCTCGAAGAACGGCCTGGCTGTCAGTCGTGTCCGCCAGTACGAGCCGCACCGCACCGGCGGCAATCTCCGACACCGTGACGCCCGACAGGCCTCGGGTCCATGTCGCCTCGCGGTCGCCTTCGACTCGCACGACGAGCCGAGTCTCACCAGCCGTCGCGAGAGCATCCACACTTCCCGAGACCACGAGCCGGCCATGGTCGATGATCGTCACCGTCTCGCACAGGTCCTCGACTTGGTCGAGCTGGTGGCTGAAGAACAGCACCCCGCAGTCGGCTCGAGCCAGCTCGGCGAGGACGGCCCCGATGGCATCGATGCCGGTCGGGTCGAGACCCGCAAGCGGCTCGTCGAGGATGATCAGGTCGGGACTGTGCACGACGGCTGCAGCGAGTTGGACTCGCTGTTGGTTCCCATGGGACAGCGCATCGACCCGACTTGTGGCGCGGTCGCCGATCCCCAGTCGCTCGAGCCAGTGGGCCGTCGCGGCGGCCGCGCTCGACCGCCCATGCCGTGCAGTCTTCCGAGGTATTCCAACTGTTCGCCGACGAGCATGCTTGGGTACAAGCCTCGCTCCTCCGGCATGTACCCGAACCGTCGGCGTTCCTCTTGCCGGACCGGTGCACCGTTCCACAAGACCTCGCCCGCATCGAGATCCAGCAACCCGAATACGGCGCGCATGGTCGTCGTCTTGCCGGCGCCATTGGGGCCGAGGAAACCCACCACATGCCCCGACGGGACAGCGAACGTCAAGTTGTCGAGTGCGGTGAGGTTCCCGAATCGGCACGTAGACCGCGTACTTCGAGGACAGCGCCCATCGAGTCAGCCTAGGCCCGCCTCGGGTGACTACGGTCTACGCGCTGCGGTCGTCCGCCAGAATGGGGGGCCGGTACGATTGAGGCGACAGCGAGACAGCGGCGGGCCGCCGAAGTGCCTGCCGGAACGAAGGGGGCCCGGCGAGGTGACCGTCGCGCATTGATGCAGGATCACGCCGGAACGTGCGGCGGCCAGTCAGAAGTGTCGTTCGAGCTCGTTCGCGTAGGTGACGCCGAGGCGATCGCCAATCTGCAAGGTTGTCGGCCGCCGCTCGATCCTCGTCCCAGGTGAGTAGGACCTCTCGCAACGCGACATTCAAGAACGTCGCAAACGGCGACGCGGATCGACTCGACGAGGGTCATCTCAAGGCCGTCGGCCTCCGTCAGCGACGTATGCTCGCATCCCGTGAGCTATGCGGTTGATTTCGTCAACGTATCCACCATTGGCCTGGAGTCGTCGCCGGTGGCGACCGCGCTGGCGGGCCTGCGGGCGAATGAGGCTCGCTACTTCAAGAACAAGTACGACCACGTCTTCACCGTCGAACCGGCTGCCGAGGCCAGAAAGCCAGTCGACCTCGTGCACCGCATCCTCAAAGAGGAGCGCGACATAGTCGTCAGTTCGCCTCCGCTTGAGGCAACCACGTTTCAGGTGGAGAACATCCGATGGACTTACGTCTTCTACGAGAACGGCCTCTCGGTCAACGTCCTGTACACGCTCGACGGACCGAAGCGAGCGGTCGGGTTCAAGCTCTCCGAAGGGATGGAAGTCCCCGACGAACTCGGCTCGTTCAAGTTCGCGCGACAGAAATCGAAGCTGGCAGGGACGATCCGCGGCACGTACTTCGTGATCAAGGGTGAGTACTGAGCCGGCCAAGGGTCACATCACCATGAGCCTCCACCCCAACCTGGCGCTGAAGCTGGGCGAGTCGCGCGAAGGCGAGGTGCTCAGCCGACCGGTTCGGGCGGCGGGCGAGGTGGCAGTCGGCTGAAGACGTCAGATGGTCACCACCAGCTTGCCGAGGGCATGACCGGTCTCGAGGTGCCGCATGGCCTCCGGTGCATCGCCGAGCGAGCAGGTGCGAGACACGAAGGGCGCGATCTTCCCTTCGACGGTGAGGTTGGCCAAGGCCGTCGAGATCTTCACGGTTCACCTTTGCCAACAGCGTGAGGAGGCGCTCCCGTTTCATCTTGCCCGTGACCAAGGCGCCGAGAGGCAGGACGAGAGGGCCGATCCATTCGCCTGGACGCGGTGCGATGAGGACCAGCGTTCCACGTGGATGGATGCAACGGCGCAGATCGCCGAGCGAGTGGTCGCCGACTGTGTCGAGGACGACGTCGTAGCGATCACCCGACGTGGTGAAGTCTCCGGCGGTGTAGTCGATGACGGTCGTTGCACCTAAGGACCGGACGGTGTCGAGGTTCGCCGCGCTACAGACACCCGTGACTTCTGCCCCCATCTGCGCCGCCACCTGCACGGCGAAGGTCCCGACCCCGCCGGCAGCCCCGTTGACGAGAACCGTCTGACCGGGCTTGACGTCGGCGCGCCGGACGGCCTGCAGAGCTGTGAACCCCGCGATGGGCAGCGCGGCCGCCTTCTCGTAGCTGAGTGCCTCCGGCTTGGCGACAAGCTCGTTCTTCGCCTCCGAGACGGCGTACTCCGCCAGGGAGCCGGCGCACAAGCCGAAGACTTGGTCGCCGCGTCTGAAGTCGGCCACCTCAGCCCCGACTGCCTCCACCACGCCCGCCGCGTCCACGCCGGGAATCGGCCGCTTCGGCCGCCGGTAGCCGGCGAGTGCCCGAGCCAGGTAGGGCTTGCCTCGCATGTAGTGCCAGTCAAGCGGATTGAGCGACGCCGCCACGACCCGCACGAGCACTTGGTTCGGCCCGGGCGAAGGCACTGGGACATCCTCGAGTCGCAAACCGTCCGGGCCACCGTACTCCGCTCCGACGATCGCTTTCATGGCTGCCTCTTTCTTTTCCCCGAGTGACTTACATTGTAAGTATTGACACTTACGCAGTAAGCTGTCAAGTGTGAACGAACGGGTTTCTCGGTCACGTCGCCCCGGTTCGGGCTCACGAGGGGCTCTGAACAAGGACCACGTGCTGCGAGCAGGTCGTGCAGCAAAACGCCGCGGCATCCGAGGAGATGGCCTCGACTTCCGTCGAGTTGCTGTCCCAGGCCGAACAACTCCAGAACAGCATAGCTTTTTTCAAGTTTGACGGGGCATCGGCCGCTGCCGGGACAAAAATTGCCCTCGGCGAGAACCGGCCCAGGCGCCACAAGACACAAATGTCGCGCCCGGTCCGCCCCACCCCCCATAAGACCAATGGGCACGATCACTCCGATCACCCCTCAAACGGGATTGTTTTAAATCTTGGCAAAGATGTGAAGTCTGATTTTGCCGACGAAGAATTCGAAAGATACTAGGAGGAAAACAATGAGTGTTCCGTCAATAACCCGGACGAGTCAGTATCTCACCTTCATCCTCGATGAAGAAGTGTTCGCGCTGGATATCTCCAAGGTGCGCGAGGTGCTCGATTTCACCACGGTGGCCAGGGTGCCCCGGACCCCCGAGTTCATGCTGGGCGTGATCAACCTGCGGGGAAGCGTCGTGCCGGTTGTGGACATGCGGATCAAATTCGGCATGACAGGGTCCGAAAGGTCGGTCAATACCTGCATCATCATCGTGGAGATCGAAATCGACGGGGAGAGCACTATCCTCGGCGCTTTGGTCGATTCGGTCCAGGAGGTCATGGACCTCGACCCCGACCAGATCGAACCGCCCCCCCGCATCGGGACGCGCCTTGACATAAGATTCATAAAAGGCATGGGCAAGCGTGACAGCGATTTCATAATCATCCTCGACATCGACGAAGTGTTCTCCGTCGACGAACTGGCCTCTGTCGGCAACATCGGCGAAGAACCTCTTCAAGCCGCGGTTGGCTGAAAAGCAGAACCACAAAACCACCGGAAAACTGACTGATTTTTGGGCGGGGTTTATCCCCGCCCGCATCGCAACAGCGGCGCCACTCGACGCGTGACGACTGCCGCGGACTAACAAAAGCGGGAAAGGGTAAAACAATGAGATGGTTCTACGATCTTAAAATTGGCACAAAGCTTATCGTTGCCTTTATTGTAATGGCTGCAATGACCGCCACGGTTGGATATCTTGGCGTTGCGAACATCGGCAGAATCAACGATATGCTAAAAACGCTGTATACAAAAGAAACAGTCGGAATATCATACGCCAAGCAAGCCAATGTAAACCTGATTTATTTCGCGCGCGCCCAGAAAAATTTCCTTCTTGCGGCAACACCGGATGGAAGAAATAGATATTTGCAGGCAATGAATAAATATGAGTCTTCGATGAAGGATGACCTCTCTCATGTGAAGCCCCTATTGCATAGCGAGGCCGCGAAGGAGACCTTTTCACAGGTAGATGCGGCGTGGGAGGATTTCAAACAGGTCAACAATAGAATCGTAGACCTCGCTCAGAAGGAAGACCTCCCGAAAGACCGTCCGTCCATAGCGCTATCCAAGAAAGAAGGCAGACAAAAGATCAATCTCGTTGATACTCTTATGGCCAAACTGGCCGGTGAGAAGGACAAAAACTGCAAAGCCAAATACCTGGAGAGTGACGCCCTTTACGGGCGGAGCCGTCTGATCATGATTTTAGCCATCCTTACGGCTGTCATCATCGGCATCGGGCTTGGCGTCTTCATATCGCGGATGATAAGCAAGCCGATCGTCGAGTGCGTGAAGGTATCGAATCTTCTCGCCGAAGGCCATCTCGACATGCAAATCGATGCGACCGCAAAGGATGAAACAGGGCAGTTGATGGCGGCCATGAATAACATGGTTGGAAGGCTGCGCGACATCGTGAGCGACGTGCGAAACGCCGCCGACAACGTGGCGTCGGGCAGCGAGGAGCTTAGCGCCACGGCAGAGCAGATGTCGCAGGGCGCGACCGAACAGGCCTCATCGGCTGAGGAAGTCTCATCTTCGATGGAGGAGATGGGCTCCAACATAAGGCAAAACGCCGATAACGCCATGCAGACCGAAAGGATCGCCGTCAAATCGGCCGAAGACGCCAAAGAGGGCGGCAAAGCCGTCATCCAGACCGTGTCCGCCATGAAGGAAATCGCCGGGAAAATTTCGATCATCGAGGAGATCGCCCGCCAGACCAATCTTTTGGCGCTCAATGCGGCCATAGAAGCCGCCCGCGCCGGGGAACACGGCAAGGGGTTCGCGGTTGTGGCCTCCGAGGTACGAAAGCTTGCCGAACGCAGCCAGACGGCCGCCGCCGAGATCAGCAAGCTCTCGGTATCGAGCGTTGACGTGGCCGAAAAGGCCGGGGCCATGCTTCAAGGCATAGTACCGGACATCCAGAAAACCGCCGACCTTGTCCAGGAGATCAGTTCGGCCTGCAATGAGCAAAACGCGGGCGCGGACCAGATAAACAAAGCCCTCCAGCAGCTCGACCAGGTTATTCAGCAGAACGCGGCGGCTTCCGAGGAAATGGCTTCGACCTCCGAGGAATTACAAAGTCAGGCCGCGCAACTCCAAAGCACGATGGAATTTTTCAGGATCGCAAAAATCGATGGCCCAAGAACTGCCGGAGCACCTCAAGCCGGCGGCCGTCCGGGTGTTGAACGGAACGGAAACGGCCGGGGACGCTCGAATGGAACACACAAGACCCACGTGGCCCATCTCGGGCAGGCAGGGCTCCACGGCAAGCTCGAAAGGGCAAAACCTGCCGGTGAGGGCGCAAGAGCGCTCGAGGATATCGGCAAGTCGAGGGGTGTCGACCTCAACCTGGGTTCCGGGCGAGGCGACGGGCTGGAAGATGAGTTTGAAAGGTATTAGACGCCACTACCGGAGGTAATGGAAACGCCATGGGGTCTCAAACCACACAAGCAGAACGCTCAATGCAGACCGGCTCAACGTCCCGGCAGGGCTGCTCTTCCTCCCCCGCCGGGACAGGCTGGAATTCCGCGGGAATTTTCTCGGCGCAGTTGTCCGATAAAGACTTCGACCGGCTGAGCAAGTTCATTCACACCTCCTGCGGCATCACACTGCCACCGGCAAAGAAAACCATGGTGGAAGGGCGGTTGCGCAAGCGCTTGCGCGCTCTGGGCATCGACTCGTATGGTAAATACTGTGACTTTGTCTTCAGCCCGGGCGGGATGGACTCCGAGTACGTACACATGATAGACGTTGTGACCACCAACAAGACCGACTTCTTCCGGGAGCCCGAGCACTTCGACTACCTTTCCGGCAGGGTGCTCCCGGAACTGGTGCTTTCGAGCAGGCCTGGCGCCCGGAAATCGGTCAACATCTGGAGCGCCGCCTGCTCGACCGGCGAGGAGCCCTATACGCTGGCAATGGTTCTTAGCGAGTTTGCCGAAACCTCTCCGGGGTTCGATTTCTCGATCCTTGCGACCGACATCTCGACCGCGGTGCTGGAAAAAGCCACACTGGGCATATATGAACATGACAGAGTGATTCCAATTCCAATGACCCTCAGGAAAAAGCACCTTCTAAAAAGCAGGCAAAAGGAAAGAGGTCTTGTGAGGGTTACGCCCGAACTCCGGAGTTGCGTCAGATTTCGAAGGCTTAATTTCCTGGAAGAACAGTATGGGATAGACGACCGGATGGATGTCGTCTTTTGCCGAAACGCGCTCATATATTTCGACAGGCCGACACAGGAAAAGATCGTCAGTCGATTCGTGCAGCACATGAGGCCCGGGGGGTATCTATTCATCGGACATTCGGAGAGTCTCCACGGCATGGACCTGCCCCTGGCCCAAACCGCGACGACAGTCTACAGGAAGCTCTAGGCGGCGGCTGCGGCGGCTGCGCCGCGGCGAGTGTGCCACGCCCACGCCACGGGTCTAAATGGGAGGGCGATTGTGGATTCCCTGCCGGAATGACGGAGTGGGGACGCTAAGGAGTCTCGAATGTCTCCGAAAAGGAACTTGCCGGCGAGTGCTCCGGATCGCGCTGCGCCAGCGCAGCAGGCGCAGCGCGATCCGGACCCCGTGGGGGTGCGGGGGGCACGGCTCCCCGCGCTTTTTGTCTCTCCACAGCTCCCCGAGCCTTTCGTCTCTCCGCGACTCCCCTGAGCCCCCTTCGTCTCAAGGGTCGATGCCTTCGAACAAAACGCTCGACAGGTAGCGTTCTCCGGCATCGGGCAGGATGACCACGATCAACTTGCCCCCGTTTTCAGGAAAGGCCGCCACCCGGGCAGCCGCAACCATCGCCGCGCCGCTCGAAATCCCGCAGGTGATCCCTTCTTCCTTGTGGAGCCTTTTGGCCATTTCCACCGACTCATCGTTTGACACGGTCGCTATTTCATCGACCAGGGTGAGATCCAGGACCTCGGGTTTGAACCCGGCGCCAATCCCCTGGATCTTGTGCGGGCCGGGCTTGGGCGCCTCTCCATTACGAATGGCGGTAAGCACCGGCGAATGAACAGGCTCGACAGCTATCGAGCAGATAGCTTTGCCCCTGACGTTCTTGATATATCGGCTCACCCCTGTAATGGTCCCGCCGGTCCCCACCCCGGACACCAGGATATCGACACCGCCCCCCGTGTCCTCCCAAATCTCCGGGCCCGTGGTTTTGAAATGGATATCCGGGTTGGCGGGGTTATTGAACTGCTGGGGCATGAAATACTTTTTAGGGTCTGAGGAAACGATCTGTTCGGCTTTCTGTATGGCCCCGGGCATGCCCTTCGCCCCTTCGGTCAGGATCAACTCGGCCCCGTAAGCCTTGAGCATGCGCCTGCGTTCGATGGACATTGTTTCAGGCATGGTGAGGACCAGCGGATATTGCCTCGCGGCGCACACATAGGCAAGGGCAATTCCCGTGTTTCCGCTCGTAGGCTCGATGACGGTCACGTCCCGTTTGTCCTTGACAAGACGCCCTTCCGCTTCGGCGGCCCAGATCATGGAAGCTCCTATACGGCACTTTACCGAATAGGAAGGGTTTCTTCCCTCTATCTTCGCCAAAACGATTCCCGGCATCCCCGCGGTGATGCGATTGATGCGCACGAGCGGTGTTTGCCCAATGCTCAGACTGTTGTCGTCGAAAATCTTTCCCATAGCGATTCCTCCTCCTATAGTCCCAAGACGCCGTCAACTGTTGCCGGCGCGAAGCTCCTTTACTCTTTCGGCCAGGACTTGCGCCGCGCGCTCTATTTCCGCTTCCGTGGTCAGCCTGCCGATACTCAGACGCACCGCCCCGAAGCCCTGTTCGCGCGGAGTCCCCATGGCCCTTAGCACGCCGGAGAGCTCTCCGCTGCCTTCATGGCAGGCCGCCCCGATCGAAGCGGCGATCTCGGGAGTGCGCGCGAGCAACTCGGAGCCGATTACTCCCCTAAAACTGACGTTTAGCGTGTTGGGAAGCCGCTCCACAGGATGTCCATTAAGACTCACGCCGTCTATTAGAGCCTTTAGCCTCTCATGGAAACGATCCCTTAAGGAAAGAATGCGCGCACCGTCGGCCGCAAACCGTTGCGAGGCCAGTTCGGCGGCCTTGCCAAGGGCTGCTATATAGGGGACGTTTTCCGTCCCGGGGCGCCGCCCTTCCTCCTGTCCCGCGCCAAACAGGCAGGGATCGATCTTTACTCCCCGCCGGACAAAAAGAGCCCCCACTCCCTTTGGCGCGTAACACTTATGGCCGGCGACCGTCAAAAGGTCCACCCTCAGATCGTCTATGAGCGTCGGGATCTTTGCCACCGACTGCGCGGCGTCGGTATGAAAAATGATCCCTTTTTCCCGGGCGATCCCGCCGATTTCGCGAAGCGGCTGGATCGTCCCCACTTCATTGTTTGCGTGCATGACGCTGATAAGAATGGTGTCGCGGGTAACGGCCCGGCGGACCGAATCGGGGTCGAGGCGGCCGGTTGCGTCGACGGGGAGCAGCGTGACCGAAAAGCCGTGCTCGACGATGAGGCGCTCGAGAGGCTTTAAAACTGCGGGGTGCTCGATGGTGGTGGAAATAATGTGCTTTCCGCGGTCCATGTTTGCGAAAGCAAAGCCGATGATGGCCTGGTTGTTTGACTCGGTGCCTCCGCCGGTAAAAATCACCTCCGATCGGTCGCACCCAAGAAGAGCGGCCATTCTGGCCCGTGCGAGTTCGACGGCCTCCCTTGCCTTTTTACCGTAGGGGTGACCGCTCGAAGGATTGCCGAATTCCACGCTCAGGTACGGCAGCAGTTCTTCGACCACTTCCGGGTCCGCGGGGGTTGTGGCGTTATAGTCGAGGTAGATGGGTTTCATAGCTGTCTCCAGCGAGCCCCACTGACGGCCTATCCCCCGTCGGCCGGAATGCTCGCTCTGTCAGGTTCTATCAGCCGGCAGAAAGCGCAAAGGCCCGGAATCCCGGTCGCCTGCCCGCATTTTTCGCAAGCCTGAAGCTCCGGTCGCCCGTATTCCGTGAAAAGCCCTTTCCGTCTAGCCCGCAGGAAACTGTAATAAAATTGCAGCTTGGTCCCCGGAGAACCGAGTTCCATGGAATTGAGCTCTTCTTTTAGCCGAAGGCTCGTCGCTCCTTTAGAAAAAGGGCATTCGTCCTGAATATAATCAATGTCTGATACGATCGCATAAGCTGCGGTTTCACGCTCATAAAACCTGGCAAGGGGCTTGGCCCTTTTGACCAGGCCATGATCGCCCGAGGGCAGCACCGGCGCCTGTCTCACGAGGTATTCGACTTCCCAGCGCAGCGTGTTCCCGAAAAGTACCGCGGCTTCATCATCCAGGTTGTGCCCGGTCGCGAGGACCTGGTAGCCGAGTTCGCGCGCCGCGCGGTTCATCTCGTGCCTTTTCACCAGCCCGCAGACAGAGCAGAGTTTTTTTCTTCCCCCCGCCCTTTTTCCGGCCATCTCAGGCACGGCCTTGCCGTATAGGGCGGTCAAATCCAGAACGTGAAGCCGGCTGCCTTGAGAAACCGTTTGCGCAAATTTTAGCGCATATTCCGCGGACCTCTTCGAATAGCCGCACCCGTCGTCTATTCCGAGATCGATGTACAAACCGTCGGCTTGAAAGCCCAACTTCAGAAGAATGCGCCAAAGAGACAGGCTGTCTTTTCCGCCCGATACCGCCACCAGCACCCGGTCTTCGGGTTCGAACATCCGGTGCTTGCGGATGAATTCGGAAGTCGATTTTTCAACCCACTCCAAAAAATGCTCTCCACACAGGGCCAGCCTGTGTTGACGCATATTTATGACGCTGTCGGCCGCGCATTTGCGGCAACGGTGCACTCCCACAAATCACTCCGTCGTCTTTTGCCCCGCACCCCGCCTCCGGCAAAAATCAATACGGGGGCGCTAGAGATTCATCCGCCCGATACGACCGAAATCAGTTTGATTTCGCCCTCGGTCCCAAGCCTTGTCTCGTTATTTACCAGCTTGCCCTCCATGACCGCAAGGACGCTCTGGGGGTTTAGCCCCAAACCCTTTATCAACTCGCGTATCGTGATCTTTCCGTCTGTTTCGAATTCCGATCCCCTAAAAGATACTTTGACCATAAGCCTCATCGCCTGCGGATTAAAAAACCGGTTTGCGCCGCCACCCGCCCCGCCTGCCGCTTTTCGGGGCTGCCTCGCCGTTAAACTACTCGCTCATTTCTACCGGAACCGCCCCTTCTGTCAATCTTTACTTATTGAATTGACCGGACACAAGGCCCCATTTGAGACTTTCGCGAAGGGGCGCAAATTTTTTGGGCCGGGGGTAGACTAATCCGGGGCCGTCCCCGTCTTAGTGGGTGAATTCGACATCTATCCGGAAACACCAGGGAGGAAAGAATGAAAACGAAAAAGATGATGGTATTTGCCGCCATCGCGCTCGCTCTTTTAACGGTCATGCCGGCTATGCCCGCGCGTGCGCAGTGTCATTACTGCAATCCTCTGCTACTGCCTTTCGTCGTCGTGGGCGCGGCAGTCGCAACGGCGGCCGCAATCGCCACCGCGCCTTTTTGCCCCTACTGCGGCGCTCCGGCCTATGGCCCGCCTCCACCGGCGCCTGTCTACTATCACCGCCCCTATCCCAGGATGTGGGTCCCCGGCCACTACACTCCTTATGGTCCATACGTACCGGGACATTGGATTTACCGTTAGCATTTGAAGGCCTGCGCACTGTGGCTCCGGGTGGCGGATTCGGGATGAATGCCGAACCCGGAGCACTTTCCCCCCTTCCCCGCCTTCGTGATTGGCTATGATTTCGCGCCAATGTCAGGTATTATAATTCCCTTGATGGAGAGCGGTTTTCCGGTGGCGCCCGCAAGGGGCGCATTGTCGCACTCGAAAAAAGAGGCTTTCGAGGAAATCTGATGAAAATCTCGAGTGGGATTCAAGGCCTCAAGGGGCTTGGAAGATTTGGCGCGATCAGCAGGGTGCTTGCCAGGCACGGGTTTGGAGACATTTTCGAAAGAGTGGTGAAGGGCAGGAAGGCCCCCCCGGAGGCCGACGAGGGTGAGGCGATCGTAAGGGACGCGTTTCCGTCCGCCCGCCGCATCCGCATGGCGCTCGAGGAACTCGGACCCAGCTTCATAAAGCTCGGTCAACTCATGAGCACGCGCGCTGACATTTTCCCCCCCGAATACATAGCCGAGTTCAAAAAACTCCAGGACAGGGTGCCCCCGGTTCCATTCGAAGATGTCAAAGCCGTCATGGAGCGCGAGTTGAAGCGGCCTCTTCTCGAGACCTTCGCCGAATTTGACGAAAAACCGATCGCCGCGGCCTCGGTTGGCCAGGTACATAATGCAAAGCTCCATTCGGGCGAAAAGGTCGCGGTAAAAATCATTCGCCCCGGGATCGACCGCAGGATCAGGGAAGACCTGCGCCTGATGTATTTTTTGGCGTCCAGGGCCGAAAAAGCGCTCGAGATTGGCAGGGTGATCGGCGCAACCAATATTGTCCGGGAGTTCGAACGCAATATCCTGCGCGAGCTGGACATGATGATCGAAGCCGGGAGCATAGAAAAGTTCGCTCGAAACTTCGAAGACGTAAAAGAGATTTACATCCCCGCGGTCCACTGGGACTACACTACCCGCTCCGTGCTGGTAATGGAGCACATCGACGGCATGAAGATGGACCAGGTCGAAGAGATCCGCGCCGCCGGAATCGACCCCAAAGAGGTGGCGTTGATCGGGCTGCGCTCATTCTCCCGCCAGCTCATGCTCTACGGGTTTTTCCATGCCGACCCGCATCCGGGAAACACGATAGTGATGTACGACGGACGGGTGAGTCTGGTTGACTTCGGCATAACGGGCTGCCTTGACGAAGAAATGATGCGCCAGATCGCCAACCTCTTTTTGGGATACGCCGAACACGACTACTCCATGGTAATGGACGCACTGATGGAGGCGGGCCTCATTAACGAGGACATGGACCTCAAGGCTTTCCGAAACGACTTGAAAGACGTCAGCGAATCTTTCTACGGAAGGTCTCTTCAGCACATTTCGGTAAAAGACGTCTATGACCAGTTGATGGAGCTTGTGCTTAAATACCGGATCAGGCTTCCACGAAACCTTCTTTTGCTGCTAAAGACTTTCATCCAGACCGAGGCGCTGGGAAAGATACTGGGCAGCGACGCGAGCCTTCTGGAGGTTACCCGGCCCTTTGCAAAAAAGCTCCTTCAACGTGAGTTAAACGCACGGAGCGTGCTAAGACACCTCGACCGCGAGGGACGCTCGCTCAGCGCCTACGCAAGGACTATCCCCAAGCATATAAACGACATCCTGCGGCAGACGGCCGCGGGCCGCCAGCGCATAGAACTGCGCCACTCGGGATTTGAGCAGGCGCAATCCGCAATTGAAAAAGGCGTAAACCGGCTGACGGTCGGGGTCATAATCGCTGCGTCCATCCTGGCGGGCGCCATGATACTAAATTCGAAGCAAAAGGTCGTTCAACTGACATTTAAATTTCTAGGCCTTCAGACAGTTTCTCTTACCGCGGTTTTGGGGCTGGCCGGCTATGGCGTGGCGACCCTTCTTGGAATCTGGCTGATCGTATCGATTTTAAGATCGGGCAGGCTCTAGCCGGTGCTTGCATTCGGGACGATTTCCTGTTAAAAGTCAAAAGAGTTTGCGCCCATAGCTCAGCTGGATAGAGTGCCGGACTACGAATCCGTAGGTCGGGTGTTCGAATCACCCTGGGCGCGTCTGGAAAATCGAGGACTTAGCGGAATGACCGTTAAGTCCTTTTTCTTTGCGTGCATATTGCGTGCATGCGTGCAGATTGATGGATGGTCAGGAGAATGGGAAAATAAAGAATGGACATACATTGCTTTCTATCCACATGTGCTTGCAGTCGGATCACAATGTGGATATAAACTGAGATATCTCGGTATCGATCTCCTCTTCGCCTGGACAAGCGCTGGAAAGAAATTCCGAGGCGGGAAAAGAAATAGCTTCTGCTCTGGCTTCGGTTCTTCCAGCTGGACCTATTCTTGACTGGACTGTGCGAAGCGGAAGGAAGGTTTTCCATGGAACGCTGCCCAAAGTCTGAATCAGAGCTGACCTGCTCGGAAGCCCCTTTGCCGAATCCAAGAAAGCATGCCTGTGCGGACTGCCGTATCTGTCAGTTTTGCAGCGATTCCCGGTGCAATTGTTGCCGAAGCGCAAAGACTCCGGGAAGCTGTTCAAAAATGAGCTTTAGTGAACAGATTCGGTTGTATGATCAAATTAACGCTAAGGATCCTCTCCTGGGGAAAAGGTGCAAATAGGTTCGAAAAGAGTTTTGCCTCATCTACGGCACTTACCGAAGTTGGAGTTCCTTCAGTGCCCATATATTGGAAAGGACCGATACTATCTGTTTTGGAACCGGCCCCTTTATTAGGCACTATCATCCAATTCTCGGACTCACACTGCTCCCGGTGCCCGTGTCTCACTTTTGATCCGGAATCAACATCGTTTTTATTTTGGCCCAAGTAAGACCTGTATTCAACCAGCGGATATAAAGCTCCGGATGAAGACTTCCATCGGTTTCTCCAATACATCTAAAGAACATCCGAAGACATTACTAAAGAACCGGATGCCCTCGGCCGCGCTGACCCCTTCAAGGCGAAGCCTTTCGGGCCAGATTCCCAGCTTTTCCATTTTCTTTCGGCTCTTTTCGACCTGCTCGACGGTCCACTTGTTTGCATTTATGTAGTGGCAGTCGCCGATGTGGCAGCCGCTCACCAGTATTACGGGCGCTCCCTTCGCAAATCCCTCCCATATGAAGGACTCGTCCACGCGTCCCGAGCACATGGTACGAACCAGACGGATGCTCGGCGGATATTGAGCCAAAGATCGGCGCGCAAAAAACAGCCGCTGCAAAAGCTTAGATCTCGATTTTCGGATCCCTTGACCGCCTAATCCATACCACTTTGTTGTTTGAGGAAAATGGCGAGTGACCCGCCCCCGACCAGACTGACCACACAAGATCTGAGCCATCAGTTTTTTTCAAGCGTCTGGTCCGGCAATTTTTCGTTTGTCTATTACAATCATAAATCCACCCAGACCAGCCAAAACCAACATTACCGAGGCCCCTGAGAAATAGTCATTAAAAAAGGCAAGTTTATTGCCAGGGAAAAATTTGTCAAGCTCTGGAGTTAACAGCATGCAGATAAAAGTAATGACACACAGCGTGTTGAAACCAACGCCAGAAAAAAGGGCAATACCTATTGAAGACTTCCAATTTTGGAAACGACATATAGCGGCTCCTATAACCATAAAGATTAAAGCTGGTATGCTAAATCCTCCAACGATAGCGAATTTAAATGCCCCGACTTGGGGCATATTAACAAAGGCGAGGAGACAAACCATATATATAAAGAAGCCTCCCAGAATATAACAAAACATGCTTATTATTTTACGAACCATCACGCACCCTCGTGTGATCTAAAATATTCGTTTGCTTTAGGGCGGAAAAGGAAAAACGCCAATATGAAAAAGATAACGATTCCCGGTATCATCATTGCTTTCATAGGTGATGTCGCCATACCAATAGTGATGCCTATAATGCTCCAGCCAATATAGAGTGATCTCGCCCAATTCATACCCTTAAGCATTGAAATACCGCACACGATCGAGATGAGCAATCCTACGAACATCATTACATATTGCATACCGATTGGAATTGGGCTTTTGGACATTAGCTCTTGTGTAACTGGGTTGTTGAAACTGAAAAAACCTGTAACAAGTGAAATTACGCCCGTTGCGATCAAAATCCAGCAAACTACAGTAATTGATTTTGGTCTTTCACTCATGTAGTCTCCTTTTTACCAGGCGCTAAAGGTCGGTCGCGCCGCGTAGCGGCGTCTGCTGGAGCGCCCTGTTGCGGGGCCATCCCGTCATGACATCCACATTTCTCCCAAATAATTCATCAACTTCAGTGCCAGAGATCCCAATCGCATTTTCGAGCCGGTTTTTTGCCCGAAGAGATTTCGGTTGCGCGTCTGAGACGGAAAAATTATACAATCACAGGTTGCAGTACGCAATTTATAAGTAAATCGCGCCAGTTCTAGCGTTCTCAGGACGCACCTCCTCCCTTGAGTTTTGTGTAACCTGCCTCCCCCATATCCGGCTTGCGCCCCGGAAATCAAATACTGATCGAGCGGTCGAATTCGGGTCTTATGGTCTCTCTATGTTTGTCACCAACTGCGCCAGTAGGCCTTCCCCCTCCCATGACGAATTTTACGTATAATATCATGATGTTGGGATGATATCAGCATAATTATCAACAGTATTGAGGCATAATCCGGGAAAAAGGCCCTGAGTTTGCTTCCGAAAAGATTAGTCAATACTGGAGTTCGAATTATTGGAACTGTGCATGATGAGATTATCCTTGAAGTTCCGGAGATGCCACCAATTTTATCGGCCAAGAAAAAACCGTGTGTGGCACAGTAGCCAGCGCGCATTATGCCTTCAGGATCAAAGGGCAGCCGATTTTATCAATCTCGATAAGCCGTATCCGCACCAGATTTTCACCGTCCTGATTTGGGGATCGGACAGAGGTAAATTTCAAAATCCACCTGAAATCCTGTATGCTGGAAAGGAAATTTGTGTAACGGGAATGACAACGAGCTATCGAGGTCGGCCAGAAATAGTGGTGAAGGAACCGGGGCAGATTAAGGTGAAGTGATACATGAAATCTTTGAATTGCTTAATAGCCGCGATTTCCTTTTTCTTTCTGGCGCTCTTTTTGACGGTAGAAGCCAGGGCGGTGGAAATACCTCTTGAAAAACATGGCGGGGTGTATACGGTGCCGGTGCGGATTAATGGCGCAATTACCCTCCCTTTCATCTTAGACAGTGGCGCATCAGAAGTTGTCATCCCAGTTGACGTTGTCTTGACTCTCGTTAGGGCCGGGACAATCCGAGATAGTGACTTCTTACCTGGTAAAACTTTCACCCTGGCAGACGGGTCCAAACTCAAGAGTCCGCAATTTATCATTCGAGAATTGGAATTCGGAGGCATCAAGATTTTGAATGTTCCAGGTTCCGTCGCGCCGGCAGCTGGTGACTTGCTTTTGGGACAAAGCCTGCTTGAGAGGCTGGATTCGTGGGCATTGGATAATAGGCGGCATTTTCTTGTCATAAACCAGCAAGTTAAAACCGGTACGAGTGCCGGTGCACATGGCATCTGCGAGCAATTGGGGAGGCCTCTCAACGTTACAGCGAGAATCATCTCTCCGAAGGGTGGGCAGGACGTTCCGAGAAGGCAGACGATAGCAGGGGTGCTTTCGGGTCTTACCCCGAATCAGCAAGCATTTTTGGTAATCCAGTCAACAGCCACACAGTATGGACAGAAGATTTATCCTCAATCTCGTATTTTCCCTGATTACAAGGGGAACTGGAGCATTGCTGGAATTTATGCCTCACCCAATTATTCTTACAAGACGTATGTTGTCTTAACTGCAGACCCGCAATCGGCGATGATGCTCAATGACCAGCAAAGTCGCCTGAGAGGATTGACCCAACTCCCCACCGGGGTTGCCGTTATCAGCCCTGTGATAACAGTGAACAGAAGATGATAAAGATGTGAATTACAAATCGTCACGATAGGGAGAATACTATCTTGCCTACCGCGTCCCCCTCATCAGTGATCTTTCCATACCGCTCCACGATACCGTTTATGATGAATTCAATCGGGAGCGCCACACAGCTGTGAACGTGACAATTGCCTTTTCGCTTAATGGTGGGCGCAGCGGTCAGACGATTATTCTCATCTCCTTCCCGCAAGCCACAACGAGCAATCCTCGGGAAACGCAGTCAAACCCATAAGTGAGGACATACTCTTGCCCTGTTTGCCGCTGAGAAGTTCGATTGGTGCCTGTTTCTCGGACATCTCGTGCTGGAAAAAACCCTGAAAGCTCTGTATGCGCGTGACAACGATAACCGAACGCCGCCGAGAGCACACAGTCTTGTAAAACTTGCTGAAAAAACCACGTTGCCGTTGACGGAAGAGCTGAAGCTGTTCTTTGACGAGGTTACTGACTTTAATCTGGAGGTGCGTTATCCTGAATACAGGAATGAATTTCGCAACAAATGCACGAAGGCCTTTTGTGAAGAGAAATTCGACAAAATAAAGGAGCGCTATAAGTGGCTGAAGTCACAGCTCGAGTCCGGGCCATTATAGAGAGATATCTTGCTGAACTGGAGAAGAACCAGTTTCCGATCAAGAATGCCGTGCTCTTCGGGAGCTACGCGGAAGGGCGGGCTGATGAATGGAGCGATATCGATGTGGCTTTGGTCTCTGATGCCTTCGAGGGTGATCGTTTTAATGACCGAGCTAAAATCAGGCGGATAACTCTTTCTGTTAGCAGTGATTTGTCGCCGCTCCCCTTCAGACCTGAGGATTTTATCCGGGAAAATCCTCTTGTGCGCGAAATATTGGAAAAGGGCGTAAGAATAATTGGAGAGGCGGCGGAGGATTGAGGCATCCGGCGAAGTAAAAGAGTTGGAAAATTAACCTACTTGCATAATTAACCATTCGGGTTATTTTATTAGATGGAAAAGCGTACGCATCACTTCAAGCTGTCGGTCGTGAAAGCTTTGATCGGAGCCGGCAAGGTTAAAGCCACGTCCAGCGCCTTCAATGGTGCTCGCGACCTTGGCGTGAACGACTTGGCCGGGATGTGCGCCATCATCTTGTCGCTCACACCCGCCAATTTCCATAAGAGCATGACAACTCATGCTGATTACCGGATTTGGCAGGACGTGTATCATACCAAAACGGCAAGCAGCCATGAGGTGTATTTGAAGCTCACCGTTATCGACGACGTTTTGATAGTTTCTTTCAAGGAGTTGTAATATGAAATGCCCTTGCTGCGGAGCTGCTGAACTGGTCCACGATACCCGCGACATACCCTACGTCTACAAGGGTGAATCGACCATCATTCCAACGGTGACGGGAGATTTCTGCCCTGCTTGCGCCGAGGTTGTCCTTGACCGCGAGCAAGGCGACCGCTACAGCGAATCGATTGGAATGTTTCAGCGGCAGGTCAACGCCGCCTATGTCGATCCGGCATTTATTGCAAGTGTGCGCAAGAAGCTCGATCTCGACCAGCGCGAAGCCGGCGAGATTTTCGGCGGCGGCGTTAATGCGTTTTCCCGCTATGAGAACGGCAAGACCAAGCCGCCACTGGCGCTGGTAAAACTGCTCAAGGTGCTTGAACGCCATCCAGACCTTCTGGCGGAAGTCAGATCGGCTTAGCGTGTGATTTTTACCGGATGGTCAGGGTCCTCGATGGATTTTCCAAGATCTTTCATCAATTCCTGAGCAATATTCGTACTTTCCAGGCGCATGATGCTTTCTTGCGCGCCCCCGTAGCTCAGAAGATTGATACTGCCGTACCAGACGATTTTCTGATCTATTACAGCAAATTTTTGATGGATATTGGCCCTGAAAAGAAGGCGTACCCCGGCGTTTTCCAAAGATGAGAGAGTTGCTTCCAAGACCGGTATATCCTTATGTTTGTATGTATCCGCCGGCCTTGTGACAACGACCACAGAAACCCTGTTCGCCAATGCCGCCATGCCTGGAAGCATCTGGGAGACTCGCCTGTTCGTAACGAATGGACTGACGATCACCATCTGCCGAGCGCAGTTCATCATGTCGCTCTGGTAAACAGAGAGAAAGTTCGTGTTATCGAAGATAATATCAGCGGGTTTATCCCCCACGCTTTCCGCCTTTGCCCGATAACCGATGGCGGCATATCCTGAAAGCCTTTTCCGATACATCTTCTCCAGGGGGCTAACATGGACATCCACGTAATCATAGATCTGGACCTCCTTCTTCTCCTTGAACAAGCGGTGGAGTCTGCCCGCGTATTGCTGGAGCGTCCCTCTCCACGATATGGGCATTACTAAAAACAAAGTGTCCAGTCGGGGTTCGTCAAACCCTTCCCCGATATATCTGCCGGTGGCAACCAGTGTCAATTGGCTGGAGGAAGGCATATCCGCGATTTTCGACAAGATATTTCGGGTCTCTTTTGCTCCCTTCCCGCCGGTGAGGGTTGTTACATCGGGTATACTCTCGCACAACTTGCCGGCAAGCAACTCTACGTGGGCGGTTCTCTCGGTCAGAATGAGCCCGTTTCTGCCGCTTTCATGCGCTCTGATCACGTCATCGATAATCTGCTGATTGCGCGATTCGTCCGTCACAATCCCGGAATAGAACTCCTGGATCGACATATCTTGCTCTTGCCTGTCAAAGGGTGCCCTATAGCCCGTAAATCGCGGAATGACATAGTGCTCGAACGGCCGTTTTTCCGCCTCCTTCTTAGCATCCGCCCGATATCTAATGGGACCGCAGTGCATAAAAATAATCGGATGCCGACCATCACGACGGACCGGCGTTGCAGTCAAGCCGTAGACGTACTTTGACCGGACCTTTTTGATGATCTGCTCGAAGCTCACAGCCGAGATATGATGGCATTCATCAACAATTACCATCCCATACTCTCTCACACAGTCCTTCACCCCATTATCACTTGTTAAGGATTGCATGATTCCAACATCGATTATACCGTTCGAATGGTCTTTTCCCGCGCCGATCTGCCCGATGACGCCCCGCATCGGCTGCCGACCCCGCTTCCTGGGCATAACAGGTAGTTCTTCATCGATTCTCAGAAACTGGGCCAATCTGGCCATCCACTGGGATAAAAGTTGTTGCCGGTGCGTCAGGATGAGGGTGTTCACTTTTCGTTCGGCGATCAGTCTTGCTGCAACGACCGTTTTCCCAAACGCCGTGGCGGCCGAAAGAACCCCGAAGTCATGCTTTAACATCGCCTCCGCCGCAATTTCCTGGTCCTCCCTCAATTCCCCGGTAAAGGCGACCTTAATAGATCTTCCGGGATAGGTCTTATCTGCCCATTGGATTGCAACGTCAGCTTCCTTTAGTACGGTTTCAAGATCGACGTCGCAACCCCTTGGCAGGCAGAGGTACTCCGGCGTTTCCTCTGAGCATGCAAGGATCGGCGGTTCTTTGTAGGTCGGCTGACGCATGGCTTGGAGGCGGTAAAATTCGGGATTTTTGAAAGCGGCCAACCTCTTCATAATGTTAAGAGCTCTCTGCGAAATGCCGGATTTGTCAATAAACAGCATGTTGGCTTTGACTACCTGCACTGTGCCCGGAAACTCCTGCCGTGAAAGCCTGGCTCTGCTCGCAACTCTTCCCTCCCACGGCTTGGCTGGTTCTTCATCGTCTTGTTTCAGATCTCCGAGTTCGCTGCCAGGGGAAATCTTCGAAGTTAGAACGGTGATCTCCTCTTCGGAAAGACGCCTGATTTTGGCCAGAAATTCCCACTGGTCTTCGTAGGGATGAAAATGCTCGTCGATGAAAACGCTGTTGTCTTTTGAGCGAGCCTCTTTTTGAAGCGGCAAGGCGATCAGATTGCCAAAACCGCCCTTCGGCATTGTGGCCTGATTAGGAAATAGTCTGTCATAAGATTTGAACTTGATTTCATGGCGCTGACTCATGGCGTGGGTCAACAAACCGCTTCCGAATTTTCGCGCCAGACTGGCGGATACCGGCGCCGTAAAGAAGAACCAGGCATGAGAGCCCTGGCCCGAGCGGGAGCGCTCAAAAGCTACGGGGATGTTGAAGGCGCCGCAGACGTCCCTTAGTGTGGATGCATCTTCCTGCCACCCTTCCTTATCAAAGTCGATGGCCAGAAAGTGGCAGGTTTCATCTTGAAGCAGAGGGTAAACGCCGGCAACGAATTTTCCCCTCAAATGGGCATCGACGACATTTTCGCCCAGGGGTGCGTAGGACCTATGGTCGCACGAACTGCACTTGACATTGAATTTTCTGCAAAGACCAAACTTTCCATCATTTTGGCAGACGGGCATGTATCCGGCCCTGGCCCCATCCTTGCTTTCCCACCTCCTGGCATACAAATCCTCCCGACCCTTGAACAGCGATAGAAAGAGGCGAATCTTTTCGGCGGGATCGGCATTGACATCAACGGGGGCAGACAACTGCGTCAGGAAGGGCCCATGCTGAATTTTCTCCGGTGAAGGTTGGGCCTCTGCAACGGGCTCGCCCCACCCAAGCCGTGCCTTCAAGGCAAGATTTTCCTCTTTCAAAGCCTTATTTTCGGCAAGCAAGGCGTCATATTGTCGAAGCAGCGTTTCGAAATCCATCCTGCACGCTCCGGTAAATGCAACCTCCTTAGAGATTTCGCCAAACCGCCTTGACCGTAGTACCCTCGTGCGGGGCCGATAGTATCGAGAATTCCCCTCCGCGGAGTTCGGCCCTCTCTTTCATTCCTATGAGCCCAAGGCTTTTTGCGGTGCGCGACTCCATGATCAAATCCAAGTCCATCCCAATCCCGTCATCGCTTATCTCGAGCTCGATGACCTCATCGTTCAGGGCGAGACGAACATCGACCCACTCCGGTTTCCCATGCTTTAAGGCGTTGTTCATGGCCTCCTGGGCTATCCTGAATATCGCGACTTTCAAGTCTTCGGGGATATCTTCTTCCTCGACTCCCGTCTCAAGTTCGATATGCTGGTTGGGATAAAGCTTGAGAAGCTCCCGGCGATACCAGTCCAGAGTGGCAAGAACGCCATGCTCTGTTAGGATAATGGGCCTTAGTCCCATATAAATCGCTCTGGTTTCATCGAGTGAGCGCTGAAGTACTGGAACGAATTCGCGGAGGAGCTGGAGTGCCTGTGGATATTCTTTTTTTGAAAGGCTATCGATCACATGCTCGATTCGAAACTTAAGGGCGACAATGGTTTGCCCGACGCTATCGTGCAACTCCATCGACAGTCTCTGCCTCTCGCTTTCCTGGGCTTCGATAAGCCTCGAAGGAACCAGGCGGAGTTTCTCATTGGCCGATTCCAAATCGGCCGTTCTTTCCCTGACGCGCAGCTCAAGTTCATCACGGGACCTGCGAAGCTCATTTTCCATCTGCTTTCGCTCGGTGATATCCCAAACGAGTCCGATTAGCCTCTCCGGCCGACCCTGAGCGTCGCGGGCAAGTTTTCCTCGAACGGCTAAGTGAATAACTTTCCCGTCCGGCTGGACAACCCTGTGCTCCACAGCAAACGGCATATCCATCTTAAGAGTTCGAGCCAGCGCGCTTCGAACCATATCACGGTCCTCGGCAGGTATGGCTCTAAAGACCTCCTCTTGAGTACCACCAAAGGTCGCCGAGTCGATCGCTAAAAGATGACACGCCAGTTCATCGCACGAAAATCTGTTGGCGGAAATGTCCCAACGCCACGCCCCCATGCCCGCTGAACGCAAAGCGAGATCGAGCCGCGCACGGCTCCGCCGCAAAGCGTCTTCAGCCTTTTTTCGCTCGGTGATATCGAGCACCACGCCCACGGATCTCACGATCGTGCCGACGGCGTCGAACTGATTGACACACTTCGCCTGAACATGGCGGATTTCCCCGGTCTGCTTGCGGACAATGCGATATTCGGTCTCAAATGCGGGTAGTTTTGCCAGGAGGGAAGTGGAGTAGGCATTCTCAAGGGTTTGGCGGTCATCCGGGTGGACGGCCTCAAGGAATGCTTCATAGTTTGCGGCAAATTCCTGCGGCTTAAGCCCGAAAATTCGATAGACCTCATCGGACCAGGTCGCCCGGTTCGTTCCCAAATCATAGCTCCAGCTGCCGGAGTGGCTTATCTTCTGCGATTCGGCCAAAAACGCCCTGCTCTCCCGCAGTCTTTGTTCCGCCCGTTTGCGCTCCGTGATGTCGCTGGCCGCCCCGAACCATTCCACGATTTCACCCTCGGAATTGCGCACCGGGACGGCCCTGGAGGACACCCATGCCAGACTCCCATCCGAACTTCTGACCTGGTGTTCGAGTTCAAAAGGCAATCCGGTTCGCATTGCATTGGCGATGACTTCGAGAACCCATTTTTGATCGTTTGGGTGGATATACTTCCGCAGCCAGTCACGGTTTGGCTTTTCCGTATCCGGCAGAAGGCTTCCGCCCTTGAGCTGCCGCATCTCCCCCCAATCCGGACTCATTCGATAGAGTATCTGTGAACTGGCCTCGATCAGTACACGGTAGCGTTCCTCGCTCTGACGCAATTCCTCCTCATCGAGCTTGCGTTCGACGATTTCCCACGTCACGTCGGCAAAGAAGGCGACGGCTTCCGCATCCCTTTCGGTGTAGTCCACCGGTTTATTGCCAATGCCAAGGATCGCAACTACCCTGTCTGCGCGCATTACCGGGACGACAAGTTCACGGACAACTTCGGCATGGCCTTCCGGCATTCCCTTCCTGTGTTCGAGCAAACCGTAATCATTGTGTATAACCGGTTTTCTTTCCCGTACGCAGTCAGCCCATACGCCGGCCTGATCGATACTGAAATGGACTCCTTTATTTTTGGCCTCGCAGAACGTATTCAAAGTGCGCGTGGACCATTGCTGCAGAGGGAAGGTCTTTTGGTCTATTTCCACGAATTGAAAAAATCCAATAGGACTTTCCTGGAGCTCCCCGATTTTATCGAGGGCTAATCTCAAAAGACCATCCATCGTGTGGACGGCGGCGTAGTCGATAAGATCCAGACGCACCTGGAGCAGCCTTTTTCTTTCCTTTTCCGCATCCTCACGCTCGACGGCAAGCTTTAACTCTCCCTCTGCCTTGTGTGCCGCCTCCCGGCCGCGGTATGCCGTTTCGATCACATAGGAGACCAGAGTGCCGCCAAGGAGAAAAAGGATGAAATCTACTATAAGGTCGCTCGTATGCGGAATAACGAAGTGGTCGAAAGGACTTATGAAGAAATAGTCGGTGATTACGACGGAGGCTATTGTGGCCAGCACCCCCGGCCAAAATCCTCCAAAAAGCGCTCCAATCGCCACGGCGGGGTAGAAAGTCAAAAAAGTGGCGCGAAAACCAAGAACTCCAATGAGCTGCCACCTGATGGCGGCCGCAAACAGAACCACAGTGACGCTTACTGAGTAGCTGAGCCATGCCGGCCGGTTCGTTCGATCCCATATCATCGAGCTTCCCCCGTTCGAGATGGAAATCTGTCGGCTGCCTTGAAGGATAACCAGCGCCCCGGCTTAATGCATCGTTTGTGAATTGCTGCAGGTGATTGCCGGGTAAAACCAGCGTCTCCCGAAAAAATGAAAAGCTGAGGTCCATATAACATATGCGGTGCGAGGCAACAAAATTTTTCAAAGCACCGGTCAACCGCCCGGCGCGGCAACCTCTTGCTTTTTCAATGAGTCCAATCCGTACGCCATCGGCTGATGACCGACGATCCAAAGGTGGTCGGCGGCGCGCGTGATCACTACGTGCAGAAGCATACGGTTCTCGTGATCATCACGGTATTGGCTGCTGGAGGGATTTATGATCAGAACGGCCGAAAACTCCAGCCCTTTCACCTGGTGGGCGTTTGTCACCACGACACCGGGCTGGAAAGAGAAGTCATCGCGCTCGTGCCGGCGCAAATGCAAAAGGCCCGAAAGCTTTAGCCCCTCAAAGACTTTATCGGCCTCCGCTTTGTACCGGGAAACGACGGCAATGAGAGCTTTCGGGTGTTTTTCGAGGTAGTCCTCAACAATTGCCTTTGCCGCGGATATCGTTTCCTCTGGATTCCGGGTTGGAATGATCCGCACCGGGTCACCATTGCGGTGCACCGACATGGAGGGTTTTTCGCCCAAAACATGCCAGGCCAGCTCCATAATTGGCCGAGTCGCCCGAAAACCCACAACCAGGGTATCCGAGTGAAGAGTTGCGGCTCCGGTTCTATGCTGCTGGGACCTGACAAACCCGGCAAATCCCTCGCTGGTGTCGAAAGACACATCCCCTTTAATTTTTTGGGCCATGTCGCCACAAATGGTGATCGACTGGCGCTCATCGGCCGCGTAGAGGAGTGTTGCCAACTCGATCTCACTTAAATCCTGTGCTTCATCCACCATCACGTGAGCATAACCGGGCCGAAGAGCCGAGACTCCTTTTCGCTGCAGGAGCCATAGGAAAATTCCCGTATCTGAAAAATCCATTATGTTCCGGTTTAGAAGTTTTTCCTGCCACTCGATGAGCTGATCCAATGCATCTTCCCGGATGTCGTTTTCAGTTCCTAACGTCTCTTCGAGGAGAGCCCGGTCCGTTAGAATCGCCTGAAGGTCCGCGGCATGGTTATTAAATCGAGCCAGAAGTCGGCTTTTTAAGGCCTTCCGCGTTTCAGGCTGAACACTTTGAACAAAACTCGCGTGTGTACTCAGCACATTGACAAGGTCCTCGAACTGGCTTACCGTTTCCAGTGTAGCCTTGATATTGCCCAGTTCCGGATCACCGCTTTGATCCAGCTGCTCCAGGAACCAGTTGCGCGATTTTTTCAGCAGCCCGTCCAGGTAGCGGTCCACGAGTTCGAGAACGCGTGGATGCTTCTTTATTCTCGCAACACTTGCGGGCGTTTGCTCCGAGCCGTAGGAAAGATGCACTCTTGCGCCGCGGAAAAGTCTACCGGCCCAGCCGTGATAAGTCTCCACCCGCACGCCGGCCCCTATCCCCAGCTCGGGGAGGATTCCCGAGATATAATTTTGCAGAGATCGATTGAACATGACCACAAGGATGCGGCCGGGTCTAAAACGATCTGCATCCTGGTAGGTGAGGTATGCTATGCGGTGCAGCCCAACAGTCGTTTTACCGCTGCCTGCGCCTCCCTGAAGTAAAACGGTGTTGGATCCCGGGTGAGTAATTGCCCGGAACTGGTCAGGGCTTATAAGGGCGGTGATTTCAGGAAGGCGGTGATCTGATTTTTCCTCTTTTCGGGTTACTGCGCTGCCCCCTTCATCGGCAAGTCTCCAGGCCCCCTCGCCGCTTCGAATGAGAAGAGTCCCCTTTTCGTTGATCTTGTGAAGTTCGCCTCCGGCCGTATCCACCTGCCGTTTGTGTCGCACCGCGCCGGTGCGCTCACGCCCGCGGATCTCCTCTTCATAGAGTTCTCCTTCCTCGTATTCGTAGTAGAGCCTCGAAATCGGCGCTTCCCGCCAGTCAATCACTATGGCTTTACCATTACTGTCGAAAAAGGACTGCCGGCCCAGACAATATTCCAGCTTTCCAAGATCGTCATCCTCGAGTTCGAATACTCCGAAGTAGGGATTGCTCAAGACCTGCCCGCTCTGATAATGACGCATGGCATAGCGGGCGCGGCTTCGCTCGATCACTTCATCGATTTCTCTCTTTTCCCGCCACCCGATGGCATCCATCTTTTGACGCTTTAGCTCTGCTAATTCCCGGTCCTTTCCCTGCCGATCCAACTCTTCGCTGGTCAAGGTCTTTCGCATCTCACCAGCAATTTGGCCAAGCCTCGTTTCTTCGAGCTCAATGATCTCCCGGAATCGCTCCATGTGTTTTTAAGACCGCCTCGTAACTGTTTGAACAGGACTGGAACCGCACCGCATACGCGCGCAGACTCCGGAAAAAAAGATTATCACCGCGGGATTTTACGCCCCCGGAGATATAGAACAAAATATCCTGCCAGGCAACCAGCACATGACAACAGTCTTTTTAATAACGGTAATAGTAGACGCGAGCAGGGTAATCCGGTTCGGGATAATATGGAGCCGAGTAATAGGGATCCGAATAATATGGGTCGCGATATCCATAGGCGCGGTAATACCCGTAAGCAGGGGTATAACAGGGGTATCCAGCCCAATAGGGAGCCGTCACCGCAAGTCCCAAGCCAACACCTGCCGGCCATCCCCACCAGCCTCTCCAGGCATAACTGGGCGTTGTAGACATCAAAATCGACCCGAAAAAAAGAATACCGAACAGCGCAACCCTCAAATGACGAGTAGATTTCATCTTGATTACCTCCCTCTAAAAACTCCGATATTTCTCCTGGAAACTGACAATCCTGAATAAGAAACACTACATCAATGTATTTAAAAGCCTACACTCATTTATTATCCGGTTTGTCCACCCCCTCCTTTGCTCTCCTCTCACACCTCATTGAAGCTTCCGCATATAAAAGCATAACGTCAGGCTTTAAAGTTGCCTCCGAGGCCCTATGCCACAACTTACCCGCACCTTCATAATCACCATCCCGTTCGGCGAAAATTGCCCGGTTCGCGTAATACAATGCATCCGAGTCGACTACCGTCTTTTTTTTCATCATCCTGCAACCCCGTGAAATAGTAACGCCGGCTTACCAGAGCATATTTCAGGCCATAATCGTTGCCGGTGGTCCACTGGAGGTAATTTCCATAAACTTTCATACCGTAAGTACACAAGCTATATGAGATCAACCAAAATTTGTGTGGACGTGTCACTCAATCTCTCCCCCTGGAATACCCATCGACTTTTGCCGAAATATCATAAATTTCACGAATGCGGTGAGAGAGGTTGCCGGCCCGGGCGCCAAACTGTGCAGTCACCAGCTCGGACAAACTTATCCGACACATCGGTTTATTAAATTCCATATATTAAAATGCTCCATGTCAGTAGATTTGAATCTCAATATTGATTTACAAATCTTCACATGAATTAATAATTTTTAACTCGACGATAATGCTGCTCCGTGTAATCATCATCTAAACAGATCGCGAAAGAAGGATCGGAATAATTATGACAAGGGAGGATTGATTTACAAAATTTAACTTGTGTTTACGAATATTAACTTGGCTTTTAACAATGTTTTTTGTACTTTTATATCTACAAACGTTGTCACTTACTTTAAAGGAGAAATGGTATGAGAAAACTGTCGAAAAGGTTCGCTATCACTTCGTTAGCAGCTGTATGCATGATTGGAACGTCTTTGTTCTTCAACTCGCTCGCCATTGGCGGTGAAGGGTGTGGCCATCAACGCTGGGGACACCATGGGGATCACCATTTTTTGGCGAAAATGCTAAATTTGACCGACAATCAAAAGAAAGAGATTTTTTCCATCAGGCTCGATGAGCGGGCAAAAATGAAACCCATGATGGAATCACTAAAAGATGGGCACAAACAGCTTGCCGCTCTCGTAAAGAGTGACAAATTCGACGAGGCAAAGGCTCAGTCGATCGCCAAAGGCCAGGCGGCCATTCTAGCCAACATCATTGTGGAAAAAGCGCGCATGCGATCCAGGATGTATGCCGTTTTAACCCCTGAACAGCGCACCAAGCTCGAACAGATTCACAAGTCATGGAAGGACCGGCACGAAAAAATGCTCAAAAACAGCCATTAAGCAGTGTGGGGGCGTCTTAAAGCCATGCCCCGGGGTTTCTCGCGCGCTTTTTAGCTGGAGCAAATGATGTTTTGCTCTCTGCAATAGAGATCGAAAGGTTTTTAACCCTAGTCCATTTCAACTCTTGTTAACCCGGGCCGGCTCAGAACTTTTGGGGCCGGCCCTTTTCCGCTCACCCTGCCAGGGTACTTAAGCTAAACAACCGGGGATTCGATCACCCGGCCTTTTGAGCTGACTGCTTGGAGGTTGCGGGTCCCGGTCCTCGCTTTTTTGGGAGCCAATTGAGATGATAGAGGGACTGAATATACGTCTGTCAGTTGAAGCAGACCTGGATCACTGGAAACGTTGGGCCGCTGACCCCAAGGTCTCACGTTGGTTTCCCTTCTCTTGCGAAGACGATGAGATCGACAGAACAGCCAGGCACGTTTTCAGTTTCCTTCCCTATAATGCTTTGCTTACAGCGGAATGCGACGGTCAACCTTGTGGCATCGCCGGCCTTGTATTGCCGGAATACCGCAAAATCAGCCATCAGGCGTCCTTCTCAATAATCGTCGCCGAGCCATACCGTAATCAGGGTGTAGGTTCTTTGTTAATACAGTCGTTATTGGCTAGAGCCAAAGCTTCGTTTGGGATACGTCTAATATTTATTTCGGTTTTTGAAGGCAATCCGGCTCGCTCTCTCTATAAGAGGATGGGATTTGTTGATGTTGGTTTTCAGCCGTGCTTCAGCTATGTAGATGGTAAATTCTTGGGACGCCATTTAATGTCCAAAGTTATTTAAACATGGCCCGGTGTTGAGGGCAAGCATAAACCTTCCTCATCGAAGGCAAGAGGTCTCCCAAATGGACGCCCGAGGCCGTCTCATTCCAAACAGTGTAAATATATTCCGATTGATATTCGCCGGAAAGTGACATAATAGATCCGGCTTAAGTCTACTTGTTCCATCGAGAAGTTGCGGCGTGGATTGTGTCCCGAGACTCTGACTGAAAGGTGCATTACGATGCAACGACCCACATTACAGAAAACAAGCGTGAGCGATGAGACATTTGCCGGAGTTACCTACCATATCGACGGAGAGCTCGTTCCTTCGCTTACGGTAGAACTGTCGGGCAAGCAGAGCATTTATTTCGAACATCACATCCTGCTTTGGAAACACCCCGAGGTTGTCATCTCCGTTCGTGCGATGAAAGGCATGCTAAAACGCATGGTCGCAGGCATCCAGGTCTTTGTGACCCAGGCCTCCGGTCATGGGCAGATCGCCTTCAGCCGGGATGGAGCGGGCCACGTATTTGGCATACACCTCGAACAGGGCCAGGGAATGCATGTGCGTGAACATCAATTCCTCGCGGCCACAGGCAATGTCGAATACTCGTTCGAACGCGTCAAGGGCGTTGCCAATATGCTTATGGGCGGGACAGGCTTCTTCATAGACAAATTCAATGCCGCAAATGGCGAGGGGATTCTTTGGCTGCACGGGTTTGGCAATGTATTCGAGCGGGCGTTGGAGGCCGGGGAACAGATCGACGTTGAACCTGGCGCGTGGCTGTATAAGGACCCCTCTGTCCGTATGGATACCAATGTCCAACGAATCTCAACCGGACTGCTTGCCGGGGTGAACCTGATTACCAACCGCTTCACGGGACCGGGCCGGCTGGGCCTCCAGTCCATGTACGTTCATATGCCCTCGTCGGAGTAGAGGGACGCTGACGGGTCATGCGCTAAATTGGGGTGAGGACACGCCACGATTTCCAAAAGGTCGCTGTTCCCGCGTGGACCAGGTCCGCACCCAACCGACCCTCATATGACCCCACGCGAGCTAAAATTCCGCCCCGCCGCCACTCTGGACGGGACTTCCTCGAAGGAGCCCGCGTGAAATGGCCAAGTTGAACAGGGACCTGATGAAGTATAAATATGAGCTCTTTTTCAGCCTGATCATACCCATTCTTCTGACGGTAGAACTTACCTCCTTTCCGCCTCTCATGTTCACCGAGGGTTGGGTGCTGTCCATAGCAAGAAACTGGGTCAAACTTGGCCATTATAGTCAAATTATGAATGGGACCTTCGTTTCGGCTTCCATGCTGAATGTGGGGTTTCCCGCCATTGTTCCCGCAACTCTAAGTTTTCGCCTCCTGGGGGTGGGCGTCTGGCAGGGACGCCTGCCCTTCGTGCTGTTTACCATGGGGTCTATCATTCTGATCTACCACCTGGCAAAACGGCTATATGACCGCTCGACCGCGCGGGGCGTAATCGCAGTGCTATTGCTGATGTCAACCGTGCCGGAAGTCAATCCGCTTGTTGTTGGAAGAATGGCCCTGGGAGAGATGCCCAGTATGTTTTATATGCTCGCCGGCTATCTTTGTTTCCTAAGGTCCCTCAGAAAGCCCTCACTCATCTACCTGTTTTTGACTTGCCTCTTTTGGGGACTCTCGCTGATCACTAAGCTTCAACCGCTGCCGTTTCTGGCCTCTTCATTGACCGTAGCCTTTTTTCTTCTTTGGCTTCGCCGCTCCCGGCGGCTGGCCGGGGTGGTCGGCGCCTCACTTTTGGGGTCTCTCATTTCTTTCTATTTAATGAGGCTCATACAGGGGGCGCTCCTGCACAGCAAGACGCTGTTTGAGACCCAACACTCCATATTTTCCGTAACGGCTTTTGTGCCCGTGTTTTCCTTCCGGCTTTTGTCTTTGGCCGCCGCCATATTTTTCGCCGGCCCTACACTGCTCGGGATAGGGTATGCGGCCCGAAGATATCTAGGCGACCTGCACGGACTGGTCGTCGATGAACTGGAAACGGCCAGGCTCTGCGTCCTTATCTTTGTCGGAACGTGGATGGGGTGGTACCTGCTGCTATCTTCAGGTGCAATGCGCTACCTCTTTCCGCCGGCCTTTTTAGGAAGCATTTTTTTCTCCAGGATGCTTTGGGGCTTGACCGATCAATTCAATTTCCGGCTCTCATTCCAACGCGCCGCGGAGTCGATGGGGCGAAAATGCAGCAAACGCAGTATTGGAGTTCTGCTGATGTTCCTTTATGTTTCATTCGCCGCCTCCATCACCCTTAGAGACATGGTCCTGGCCAATGCCAGGGCCGATAGTTCCGTGATTGACACGGCCGAATATATCAATAAGGACACCACTCCCGGTTCTCTGGTCGAAACCTATGACATGGAACTCTTTTTCCTGCTTAAACGTCCATACCACTACCCGCAAAATTCGACGATAATAAAACTGGACCAGCGTAATATTTTGGGCAGGAAGGTACCAATTGACTACGATCCACTCAAGGCCAATCCGGACTACCTCATAGTAGGGCCAATGACCAGGACCTGGCGCCTCTACGATTCAGTGCTGCAAACCGGTTCCTTTAGACTGGTGAAAAAGTGCGGACCCTATGACATCTACAGGAGATCCCGCAAATAGACTCATCGAATCAGGGTATCTCCGCAACCGGTGCGGATTTGGCCAAACGCGCTTTGCGAGTGTGGCCGAGCCCCATACAGAGCCGAAAACTATTATCTTCGCCGCGGATAGTATAAAATTGATTGCATTCCACTGCTCAACCGGTAAAATAATTTTCGAAGTCCAATTTACACTTTGAATCGCACCGGAAATCGCGGCCCCGGGTATCCCGCAACCCTGTGGGCGTCCTTGAAATCAGTTCCTCTCAGCGGCAATTGCCCGGCACGCTCCATGCCCTGCAAATGGCCGAGTCCGGGCAATTCGAATCGTTACGAAATCTGAAAGCCGGAAAGGATTCGGTTTCATTTCAATATATAATTGCCTGCTTTAGGAGCTGCCATGTCGGTACCCGATGCAAAAGGAGCCTCCACACATCGCGTAATAGTATTATTTATTTCATTTATATATATTACCGTACTGTCTGTTTCAGTATTTTATACACTTCTCGACACAAGATATAAATCGCAAATATACAATCAGAATAAACAGATTATAGAAGATCATAAACGTATCGCCATTCTTACAAATAAGAATGCAAACCTTTACATTTCAATAAAGACCTCTCAATGCGACCAGAACGCTATCTACTCAAAATACAACGACCTTGTATCTAAACTTCATTCCTGTACAGCCACAAATGCAGACATTACAGCACAATTAACCTCGGTATTAGATAACCTCAAATCAGCCCATGCCAATACAATCAAACTGAAAGATGTGATCTCCAATTTGCAGACTTTCAAGAGCATCGTAGCGCCCTATGTGGTCTTGGCGCCGACCTGGGTCGGCTCAGGCGTGGGCACCCCGGCATTTGACGGCAACCTCATGATAATTATTTATGAAAAATCTCAGAACGATAAGTCGTGTAAAGAGTCATCAATCATTGGTTATCTCATTGAAAACACACATAAACAGAAACTGTGCCTAAAAACACGGCAACCCGGGACTTTCAAGTATCAGCGCAATGAATATCTGCTCGATTTGTTGGACTCTCAGGAAACCCCGGACAAAAGCCGACGTTACTGTATTTCCATACTGAAAAAATTTTGATGGAAGCAACCATCGCTTTGAGTATTTTTGTCTTCACCTGACCCAGGTTTCCGTTCGGCCAAACAGCGAAAACCCTAAATAGCCTCTTAGCTCGAGTCGATTCTTTCCATCGAGCCAAATCTTGCAGCTATACTTTCTGCCATCCTCAGGGTCGTAGATCTTCCCGCCTTCCCACGAGTTATCGCCCACATACCGGAACCCCCCGATGAGCGGCAGGCCGAGCAGAGTGCGCTTCCTCAGCAGAGGATCGGGATTGTGGGTGTCGAGCTTTGGAAGACCGGCAAGACCGTCACTGTCGCCGGGAGAGTAGTTCGGCTCGCGCAAATATGAAATCTTCCCGCAATATTGCCTCCCGCATCTGTAGAACTCAAACCGCGTATCGTGATCCTGCGTATTCCAAAATCCAAGAATCGCATCTCCAGCGGCTCCGTGCGCAAACGTGGTCCCAAAGAGGACGGTAAAAAGAGCCGATGCGACAATCCACGCCTTCATAATTTCTCTCCAACCTTAAGATCCGCTCGATGACTTTGGTGCGAACACATGATAACGAGCCGGATAATTTAAGACAAGAGTGGCCAAAAAAGGCGGAAGGTTTGCGCAAAGATGCACCAGGGCCGCTAAGATCGCCGTTTGGATCCTTAACTCGGCTTCGTATTAATTTTTAAAAGAGACATATTCATTATTCATTTACAATCGGCATCAGGACCGATTTCAGGCGCGCAGGCGAGAGTGAGGGGGCGATGGTCAATGCGATGATCGAGGTGGCTTGTGATTTGATTGCAAGAAGCAGTGAGGAAGCTTTGAGGGCCATTATAAACTCGCCCCGGCGTCCAGAAAATAGAAGCGGATGCAGGTCTTGAAGTCGGCGCCCTTCGAGTAAATCCTCAAAAGATTGTGAGCCTTGGCAAAAGCTTGTTATTTGCCCTCCCTGCTTTCATCAAAACCGATCCTGCCACGTATCCTCAGTTGCTTCCGGTCGGTTTTGGAAACTGCTGTCGGCCATCCCACCGCACTTGGAGCCCCTTCGACCCCTGCCGGTAATCTTGTGAAAAAAACTAAAAGCCGACTGCAGGAAATGACTGGGAAAGTATAGAAGTGCTTGCGGCAACAATCGTGGCATTCCGCCAAAATGCATAATGAAGCAGTCACGGCTGCGCTCCTGCTCGGGCGACAGTTGGCAACCCTTTTGCACCGCTATTGCCATCCTTTCGTCAAAAGCCGCATAGTCACAATAGTCGTAGCCGTTTTGCACAGCCATTTTCAGCGCTTCGCTCGTAATCAGTTCATTGGGGTGTCGTGCGCCTTCCATGCCGTTCCACCCTCTTTTCCACAACGTGAAGGTCTTGCCGAATGCAATGCAGATCAGCCCGGCCAGGGGCTTCCCATCGTAGTCGGCGAAGATAAGTCTGATGCACCCCAAAGGGCGGGCCGCATCCCACAGGGCCAGGAGATGTTGCAAGTCCGGCGGGTTTGGAGAAACTCTCTGCCGTTTGCAGGTAGACAGCATGAGGTAAAAAAAAGATTCCAGATCTTGTCTGCCCCCCTCCCGGATACCGACGCCTCTGCCCACCGCCTGCCGTACCTTTCTCCGCGTTTGTCTGCCCATCCGAAACTCGACCGCTTCGAAACCGTCCCTCAAGTCGAAAATCCAGGTGGCCATGCTGACACCGACCGGCACTCCAGACAAATATCCGCACTCCATAAGACGCGGCGCAATTTGCTCACAAGAATCGGGAGGCTGAACCACCAAAGCTCGCAACCCTTCGTCCCTGCTCACCTTCCGCAGGATCTCGACCGTATAATCCGCCACCTCCGTATGTTGGGCCGACACCACCGGCCCCTTACTTAAATACCCGATCGCCCCCCACCACCGCAAACGCCACAGAATCTGGAATCCACCCACAATTGTGTCATCCAGCGTAAGAACCACCCGTAACGGTCTCCAGCCGCCCGGTTCTTTGGCCCTGGCCCATAGAGTCGACTGTTGAAATTGTCCCAGCGGGCACTCTTGCAGGAACCTGTCCCAGCAGGCGTCCTCAAGTTCCCTCGAGACCCAGGCCGTCGCAGTTTGGCCCTTTAAAACGGCCTGATGGATCTTCTCATAACCACATGACGGCTCAAACCTCACGCACATAAAGGGCCTCCTCGGCGCACACACCCTCAGGCCTACGGGCTCAAAGTCCCCCCGGGCTTTATCCGGTTCCGAATCTAGTAAACGGGTTCCCTCAGGCCTGTTGGTCCGGCCGGGAATTTACAACACAAATAGTTTAAAACCCGTTTGCGCACCCTGAAGGTACTACCTATACTCCTCGGACTCGCTCCGAGGCTTCCTGTTTACGCTTGCACTCTATACACAAAGTCGTGACAGGCCTTGCTTTCAACCGCTCTATTCCTATATCCTCACCACAGTCCTCGCACTCTCCGAACTCGCCGTCTTCAATCTTTTGAAGGGCCTCGCGTATCTTGATAACCAGCTTACGCTCGCGTTCCCGAATGCTGAGCATAAAATTTCTGTCCGACTCAGCGGTCGCCCTGTCAGCGGGATCAGCCAGATTATCCTCTATTTCGGTCAGATCAGCCGCAGTCTCTGCGGCTTTCGAATAAAGCTCATCCAGCCACTTTAAAAGCAAATCCTTGAAATAGCCTTGCGTCTTCTTGTCCATCTAAAAACTCCGGCACCGAATTGAAAGCTTCGTCAACTACCATTTTCGCCATACACAGTGAAGGGAAATCACATCAACCCGGGCCTGCTCGAATTCGAAAGGCACGGGCCCGGAAACGTTTCCACCTTACAAAAAACCAAAATCGGTCGTTCCTCTCCCCGATCATCCTGCAATAGCGAACTCCCCATCTTCAAAACCCGACATGCTAACGGACAAACGAAAATTGGGCAAGGATAGTAATAAAAAAAAACCGACTCGGCGATCGAAGGTAGACCCTTTCGTCTAGCCTCGATTTGCCGCTCTGTCTGTGCTCGGGGTAGTGGTCGGCGCTGTGGAAAACTACCGCTCCTTCACTTTTTCTTCCACCGCGCCGAGTTCTGTTTTAAAATGTCGCCCGTTCCGGTCCCCCCGGACCATGGGCTGCCCTTTCTTCCAGACGGAGGATAGAGCAGGTATGTGTGACTAAATGCCGGAAAGCTGCCGGGGCAAGCCGGAGATAGGGTGAGGGAGCCATGGCGAAACTATCCGAGACAAAGGAAGGCAGGTGTGTGGAAATGGCGAGGAGCGGCGCAGTTCCAGATCGGCGCGGAAGCCGGCTTATTCTATCCATTCTGGTTTTAACCGTTTTCCTCCTGAGCGGATGTGACAGACTCAGGCAGCTGGCTCGGCAACCCGAGATCTCAAAAAAACAACAGGGAAAAATCGCACGCCTAGAGAAAAAAATTCAAAGTCTGGAATTACAGTTAGCCGGCGTTCAGCAGGAAATGGAATCTCAGCGCACTAATGTCGAGCAGAGGTTCTCCACCTTTGATTCCTCCTTGAATTCGCTTGGAACCAGGTATGCCGTACTCGACTCGGACATAAATAAGCACAAGTCGTGTATCTTCCAGAATAATTCCAAGGAGGTTCAAAGGTTGGATACCGATCTGGGCCCCCTGTTGGTCTCACTTGACGCCATAACGTCAGATAACGGCGAATACAAACTGATCCTGAACATCTGTAACCCTTTGATGTCCGAAATTTCAGAATTCGGCATACGCTTACGTTATGGCAAACAATTCAATCCAAGCGGACACGATTCTTATGATGATTGGCTAAAATCTTTGAAATTGATAGACAAATCATTTAAACAACATTTAAAACCTGGCCAATGGAATAAAATCGAAGTACCTCTTGGAAAATTGCAAGCCGACGAAGTTAAATATGTTGCGCTCAAAATGACCGTTGACAATATTATAATAACACAGCAACAGCCCCCGCAAGAGGGCTCACCCGGCGTTAGCGGCGGCGGGCACAAAGCCCCGGCCCGTCAGTCACGGCATTGAGCCCAGCGAACCCGTAAGACCGGCAACATACCGGAAACCATGCTGACGGTGGATAACCATTACGTGTGCCCGAACCCATCGAAGAAATCAACACAACCTTGCCGGGCTGTGATAGAAGAGAAATATCGGGATTTGTCGGCGCGAAGCGAAAGCGACGCAGCCCCCCCTCCAATCCGGACCCGTGGAGGAGGTGTGGCACACTCGCCGCGGCGCGGCCGCCCGGCTGCATACTCATTACTAAAGCCCAAACCGTGGAGGAATTGCCATGCCCTATGTAAGCGTCAGAATCGCTAAAGCCGGCGGTGCGCCCGGAGCCACTGCCGATCAGAAAGCAAAAATCATTAAGGGAGTGACTCAGGTTCTGGTCGACGCCCTCGGAAAAGACCCCGAGACGGTTCACGTCGTGATCGACGAGGTGGACTCGGACAATTGGGGAAAGGGCGGGGAAAGCCTCACCCTCAGATGGGCCCGTTAAGGCGCCGGCAGGGGGGAAAACCCGAGGCGCCTTCTCTCCCCCGACTGCGCCCCCGATGACCACTACTCTAAAGGAACACATTCGGCTCATGAGAGTTATTGTCGACGAATTTGTCATCCACCGGGACCGGCGGGGCGTGGTGTTCGAACCCCTTAGTCCCGAGGCTCTCAGTGCGCAGCGCAACGTGCACGTGGTGCTTACCGAACCGGGCTCCGTTCGGGGAAATCACCGCCACCGTGTCGGGATCGAGACAGTCGCCGTATACGGCCCCGCTTTGGTTCGCCTCCGGGACGGGCTGGAGTCGGCCGATCGGGTGGTGGCCGACGGCGCCTCGGCCCGCTTTACCATCCAGGCGGGAGTATCGCACGCATTCAAAAACATCGGCGATAAACCCAATCTTCTGGTCTGCTTCAATACCTCGGTTCACGATCCGCACGCCCCCGACACCGAACCGGACATCCTGATAGAGGACTGAGCTTTAGAGCCCTCGGGCAGGCTGCACACAGAAAGGATAGCGATGATTAAGCGGGCTTTGTCTTTTTTTCTTTTCTTCATAACCGCCGCGGCGATCTATTCCACCGTTGCCTGCGCTGCCGGAATGCAAAACGACGTGAATCAGGCGGTCGCAATCATTGAGCGTTTCAGGACAATTCCGGAGAAATCCATTCCCGCCCGGGTTCTAAGAGACGCGAGGGGCCTTGCCATCATGACCGTATTTAAAGCCGGCTTTATTTTCAGCGGCAGGGGCGGCACCGGCGTTGTCGTAGCCCGCACCCGAAGAGGCTGGAGCGGACCTTCCGCGATCGGGACGGCCGGCGCCGGGTTCGGCCTGCAGGCGGGCGCTCAGGTAACTGAATTCGTTTTCGTTCTAAATACCCCTGAAGCCGTAAGAGCCTTCGCCAGGGGCGGGAACATACAATTGGGGGTCGATGTCAGCGTGGCGGCCGGCCCGGTCGGGCGAACGATCGAAACGGGCGTTACTCCCGTTGCCGCCGTCTATGCCTACAGTCTCAGCCAGGGCCTCTTTGGCGGCATTTCCCTCGAGGGGACCCTAATCACTGCGAGAAATGATGTGAACGCGCAATATTACCGAGGATATGTAACGCCCGCCCGGATTCTTTCGGGCAGGCAGAGAGCGCCGGCAGGGGCCGGGCGGCTAAGAAGAGTGCTCGCCAGGTATTAGGATTTCAATTCGAATTGCCCGAGATACTTTGCCAGTTTTGCCTTTTGCTCCCCTTCGAGCGGCGGGCAATCATCGGGGGTCTTGACCCCTTTTGCCGCCTGAGAGGCAAAAACCATGCAGGTTTGCTCGCCGCAAAGACCGCAGTTGGTCTTGGGAAGAAGTCTAAGGATTTCGAGCACCTTTGGACTGGAGGCGCTTTCGAAACTGGGTTGGATTTCATCCCTTCGCTCCCAGGTGTCGTTGATTTTGTCCAGCAGCCATTGAGTGACTTTTTCCGCCTCGGGCTTTTCGCCCGGAGCGCTTACGCAGATTTGCAAAGGATGGATCACCACCAGCTTCCCATTCATCCGGAATGAAACCGAACGGGGCTCCTTTGTATATTGAAAGCCCCCGAGTACGGTGTTCAGGTAGGGGATAACCTCGCTTATGTCCCGATCGAGATGAATCACAAGGTCCTGCGCCCCGGATTCGGACCCGCAGGTAATGCGCACGAATTCCGTCGTAAATTTGCTTATCAGCATCGAACGATTCCTCTAAAAGAGTTTGTGCCACAGAAATAATAGCACAATTCAATTTATCCTTGAACCGTTTCCTATCTTCACATCACCCCGCTTTTTTTGAATTGGCCGCCTT
Source organism: uncultured delta proteobacterium (assembly GCA_963813125.1). Lineage (GTDB taxonomy): Bacteria > Desulfobacterota > Syntrophobacteria > Syntrophobacterales > Syntrophobacteraceae > SbD1. The sequence continues at coordinate 58,016 of CAWEZA010000102.1, forward strand.
AAATCAACCGCATCAAAAAAACCACCTGCCCGACTTCCCTTTCCCAACCATGGTATATGAGGCTTAAACGATTTCAAAGAAAGGTAGGGCTTATATGTCCCCAAAAAAGAAAATCGTTATCGCCCAAGACCATACAATCCTAAGAGAAGGCTTGAAAATGCTCCTTGCTTCCAATCCGGAACTCTCAGTCGTTGGAGAGGCACAAAACGGGCTCGATGCCGTCCGCTCGGTCAAGTCCCAAACGCCCGATCTTATCCTCATGGACATCTGCATGCCAAAGCTCGACGGCACGAGGGCGATCAAGGAGATAAAAAGACTTAGCCCTTCGACAAAAGTCCTCGTGCTAACCGTCCACAAGAGCGAAGACCACATCCTGGGCGCTCTTCGCAGCGGGGCCGACGGCTACATCCTAAAGGAAGCAACCTACGAAGAACTCGCCATTGCCATCGAAGAACTCTTTGCGGGCAAAAGTTACATCAGTCCGGCGATTTCGGGAAAGGTGATCGAAGGCTACCTGGAGGACCGACGCAACATCAAGTCGTCTTCCTCATGGGAGACCCTCACCGCGCGTGAGCGACAGGTCCTCAAAATGGTCGCCAAGGGAAACAGAAACAAGGATATTGCCTGCAACCTGTCCATAAGCGTCAAAACGGTCGAAAAACATCGCGCCAACCTGATGAAAAAACTCGACCTCCACAGTGCGTCCTCTCTTACTGCGTTTGCCATTGAAAAAAGGCTGACCGTCAAGTAGGTCTTAACCTGCTCTTTTTGCCTTCTTTTCTGATTCCAAGCTTCTCCATCAGTTCGTAAAGATTGGGACGGCTGATCCCGAGGTCGGACGCCGATTTTGCTATATTGAAATTATTTTGCTTAAGCACCCGGGCCACGATTTCCCGCTCCGTCTTCTCACGTGCTTCCCTGAGGCTCATGGACCCGGCTTTGGCGCTCGCTTCCAGCTCGAGATCTTCCACCGAAATCTTTCTGCCCTGGACCATAATTACGGCTCTGCGTAACCGGTTTTCCAGTTCCCGCACGTTCCCCGGCCATTTATAGTCCCGCAGAGCGCTCAGACCTTTCTGAGTGATCCCGAACACCCTTTTTTTCTGCTCGGCCGAGTATTTTTGAAGAAAACTCAATGCCAGCAACTCTATGTCGCCGTCCCTGTCGCGCAGCGCGGGAAGCGGGACCTTCACCACCGCCAGCCTGTAATACAGGTCCTCCCTGAAGCGGCCCTCCAGTATCGCTTTATCCAGGTCCACATTGGTTGCGGCAATCACCCTCGTGTCGATTCTGATTTCCTTTCTGCCGCCCACGCGTGCGATCTCGTGTTCCTGGAGAAATCGCAACAGCTTGACCTGAACACTCAAAGGCAGGTCGCCGATTTCATCTAAAAAAAGCGTGCCCCTGTGCGCCAGCTCCATCCGCCCTTTCCTTTGCTGGTGAGCACCGGTGAAAGCCCCCTTTTCATGTCCGAACAGCTCGCTTTCAAGAAGACTTTCCGGAATGGCGGCGCAATTGATGGCCACAAAAGGCCCCTGCCTCCTGCTGCTTCTTCCATGAAACGCCTTGGCCACCAGTTCCTTGCCTGTGCCGCTTTCCCCACATATAAGGATCGGCGCCTCGGTCCCCGCCACCTTTTCTATGATCTCAAAGACCCTCTGCATCTGAGGACTTACCCCGATCAGATCGTCGAGGCAATCTCTTGCCCGGGCGGCCTCGATCTGCCGGTGTTCGATCTCCAGCAACCGCAGCCCGAGGGCGCGCCGTAAAATGATGCTGACTTCTTCCACTTGGACGGGCTTGCAGAAATAATCGTAAGCCCCCTGCGATACGGCTTTGAGTGCGTTCTGCCTTTCGCTCTGGCCTGAGATAATGATAACCTTTACGTAGGGGTCTTCTTCGAGCAGGCTGCCAAGCGTGAGAAAGCCCTCTTCGACTCCCAGGTCGTCGGGCGGCAGCCCCAGGTCTAGAGTTACCAGCTGCGGACGTTGGCGCTTGAAGACTTCGAGGGCATCACCCCTTGCACCCGCCAGGAATACTTCGTAATCCTTGGCAAAGGCCCATTTCATCGACAACAAAATGGATTCATCGTCATCTACAATGAGCAGTCCGGGTTTATCCATCGCATCGCTCTTGAACGCAAAATGGCATTACTTCGGCTGATGTCCGGCAGGCCCAATTTTCGCGATTTCCTCGAGGGTCTTCCTGGCCTGCGCCGCTTGCTCGAAATCGGCCCCCCCCTTTTTCAGGGCGGTATTGAGAGCCTGCTTTGCGGCATCGATATTTCCGAGCCGGTATTGAGTCATTCCAAGGTGATACTGCACCTCTGCGCTGCCCGGCAGCTTGGCGGCGCTTTCCTTCAAATAGGGCAATGCCAGGGAATAGTTTTTTTGGTTATAGAGCACCCACCCGAGCGTATCGGCAATATCGGGATTGTCCGGTTCCTGCTGCCTTGCGGTTTGCGCGAGACTCAGGGCCTTTGCGTAGTCGTGATCGTACTGGCAGTAAATGTAGGCCATGTTATTTGCCGCGGGCGCATAGCCCGGGTTGACGGCAAGCAGCGCCTCATAAGCCTTCCTGGCCTTTTCGATATCGCCTCTTCCCTGGTACAGAATGCCGGAGAGCATCAGGGCGCCCAGGTTTCGGGGGGCTTTCCCGAGGATCTCGTTTAGTTCGGTAACCGCCTTGTCGAATTCATTATTTCCCGCGTAGAGCTGAGCAAGATCCATGCGGGCTTGAATGAGCCCGGGGTCTATAGTGATCGCTTTTTGCCAGGCGGCCTCGGCCTGGCTCTTTTCCTTGCGGACCATTCGCACTTGGCCAAGGAGCAGGTATGCCTGCGCATCCTTTGGATTTGCCCCGATTTGATCCGTAACGTGTTTCAACGCCGAATCGAGCTTCTTTTCAGCTATGCAGACCGCTATTAGCTCATCCATGGCCTCTTTTACGGGCGGCGACGCACGCAGGGCTTTTTCAAAATACCCTTCCGCTTCAGCCTGCTTTCCCCGGGTTTTGAGGATCAGCCCGTACAAGTACATTCCACGCCCGTCCTGCGGGTTTTCCTTGATGTATTTGTCAATGGCCGCCTGAGCTTCGACCGGCTCCTTATTGCCCAGGTAGGCCGCGCCTAACAGCAACTGCAGACCAGGCTCCTTCACCCCGTGATCGACCAGGACTTGCAAATTATCGATGGCCGCCTGGAAATCGCCCGAACGAATGTCGAGTTCGGCCAACTCGGCCCTGTGGCCGTAAAGCTTGGGGTCGAGAGTGAGCAACTGACGCAGGGAAGACCTGGCGTTAGTGATGTCCTCTTTCTTTAGATAGGCAAGCCCCATCAGTTCCAGGGCGCCCTCGGAGGCTGGATTGATCTTGAGAGCCTTATGAAAGTCGGCAAGGGCCTTGGTGGTTTTCTTCCGCACAAGGTTTACCTGCCCCCGAAGCAACAGCGCGTCGACATAATCCGGTTTTTTGGCAAGAATCTCGTCAAGGAGTTTTGCCGCCCCGTCAAAATCTTTTTCGACATAGGCAATTTTGGCCAGCAGAAAATTTGCCGACACAAATCCTGACGAACTGGCGGCGGCATCTAAAAGTATTTTTTTTGCCAGGGCCGTTTTATTGTCGGTCAGGTAGAATTGGGCAAGCTTGAGTTGGGCGACCGTGGAGCCTGGAGACTCCGCAACCGCTTTTTTGTATTCCTGTTCGGCCTGAGCGTACTTATCCTGCCTGAAAAAGCAATCCCCCATCTCCAGGTGCGCGTTCATGGAATCGGGCTCCTGGGCAAGCACGGCCTTTAAGATGGATTGAGCCTTTGCCGTGTCCTTATTCTCTATGTACAAACCGCCCAGGGCCAATTCGAGCTTGGAGTTCTCCTTAAAGTACTGCAGCCCTTTTTCCAGGCGCGGGATAGCCTTCCGGACATCGTCGGAGGTCTTGGCCGCCTGGGACAAAAGCAGGTAGGCTTCCAGGTTGGCGGGTTCCTTCTCCAACACGCGGTTCAACATGTCAACGGCTGCGCTGAAGTCTCCCGTGCGCACGTCGGCGTCGGCTAGCAGCAGCACTGAGGGAGTAAGCTCCGGCGCCAGCTCCACTGCTTTTTGCAGGACCGGTTTTGCCCTGAACGGTTGTCCTTCCCTCATATACGCAAGCCCCAGAAAATATCGGGGGATAGCGGCGCCCTGGGCCGCATTGACAACCTGTTCCAATTCGGCCGCCGCCTGCCCGGGATGATTTTCGGCAAGAAGCATCCGGGCATGGATTGTCTTGGCGTTGAGGTCCGACGGGTTATCGCCGAGCAAAATCTTCAGGTACTTTTCACACTCGGCGAACGCTCCGTCTTCGAGCGCGATCGCGGCAAGCCGATGAAGGGCCGGCGGAAATCCTGGAAATTTTTTGAGAGTACCTTTGAGAACATCTTCTGCTTTGGCCGTGTTTTTCCTGAAAAGATAAAAATCGGCGAGTTTTAAATGCACCGGCGAATCTTCAGGGGTTAGCGACGCTGCCGCCAGATACTGCTTTTCCGCCTCTTTATAATCCTTCCTTCTCAACTCGAGATCGCCAAGGGCGATATAGGAACTGGGAAAGTTCGGGTTGACCTTGATGGCGCGATGAAAATAATCTTCAGCTTTTTCCTCGTCGCCTTTCCTGGCATAAAGACTCCCCAGGGCCAGTTCCACGGGAACCACTTCAGAGGGTCCGGGCTTTAGTCCATTGAGCCGTGAGATCGATTCGTCGATTTCACCGGGCGTCGTCGCAAACTCGGACAAAAGTATCGCCGCCCCTGCGTTCCCGGGGTCCTTGTGCAGAATTGAATGCAACTCGCTTAGGCCGTTCTCCTTTTTCCGCATGAGGCCGTAGTCCTCGGCAATTTTTAGCCGGATGTCCACGTCCCGGGGATCGATCGCATTGGCTTTCTTGAGAAATGACAGAGATTGCTCCAGATCTCCTGCCGCGGAATAAACCTCCGCAAGCTTGACGTAGACCTTTTTGTCGTTTGCATCCACCCGCAGAGCTTTGCCGTATTCGATAAGAGCGGCTTTAAACTCCTTCTTTGCAAAGAATTTGTCTCCGGCCGCGAGGTACCTTGCCTTCTCCACTTGAGGCGAGGCCCCGCACCCGGTCATCGAGATCAAAACCAGTAAAACGATCGCATTTAACCGTAGATAAGCTCTCATGCACTCCTCGCCGTTTCAGATTATTCCACTGCTCCCGCCGGTAAACGAATATGGCCGCTCAAAAGCTTTATCGGCCATAATCGCAAACTTGTTTAACTCTTCCGCGATGGCGGGAACAAACAAAATAAGGAAGCGTTTTGCTTCCCGTTTCCTACCTTAGCAGATCGACCAGGTATCGCCCGTAGCCGTTTTTCATCAAGGGCTCGGCCAGCGTCATCAGCCGGGTTCGATCGATATAGCCCAGACGGTAAGCTATCTCCTCGACGCAGGCGATTTTGAGACCCTGCCGTTTTTCAATTGTTTCGACGAAAGTGCATGCCTCGAGCAATGACTCATGTGTGCCTGTATCGAGCCAGGCGAACCCTCTGCCAAGCAGTTGCACCCTGAGTTCCCCCATACTGAGGTAGGAGGTCATGACATCGGCAATTTCGAGTTCCCCCCGGGCCGAAGGCTTGAGGGCGGAAGCTATTTCGACCACCCTGTTGTCGAAAAAATAAAGCCCCGGAACGGCGTAGCTGGACTTTGGCCGAGCAGGCTTTTCCTCGATTCCCACAACGTTTCCGGCTTCATCGAATTCGACAACCCCGTACCTTTCCGGGTCGCGAACATAATAGCCGAACACCAGCCCCCCGGAACTAAATGCGGCGGCCCGCCGGACTATAGCCTGGAAACCGCTCCCATAAAAGATATTGTCGCCAAGAATCAGGCAAATCCTGTCCGAGCCGATGAAATCGGCGCCCAAAATAAAAGCCTGTGCAAGACCGCCGGGATAATCCTGCCTGGCGTACGAAAAGCGCAGTCCCCACTGGGACCCGTCCTCCAGCAACTCCTGGAATCTGGGCAGGTCCGAAGGGGTGGAGATGACGAGGATGTCCCGGATCCCCGCAAGCATCAGGGCCGATAGCGGGTAGTAGATCATTGGCTTGTCGTAGACCGGCAGAAGCTGTTTGCTCACCACCTTCGTTATGGGATAAAGGCGCGTTCCCGATCCCCCGGCCAGAATAATTCCCTTGAGACCCTGGTTCTTTACCATTTGTTCGGCCCTTCCGCTTAAGCGAAGCTGCTTACCGTTTACTCGAACCGCCGGGGCGGGTTCTCACCCGCGCTGCCATACTGCCTGGCGATCCAGTCCCTGTAAGCCCCCGATTTTATGGATTCCACCCATCCCGTATTGTCGAGATACCACCGGATCGTTTTCCGGAGCCCCGACTCGAAGGTCTCTTTGGCTCGCCAGCCCAACTCCCGGCCAATCCGGGAACAGTCGACAGCGTAGCGCCGGTCGTGGCCCGGGCGGTCCCTGACAAAAGTGATCAGACCGCGATGCGGAGCAAAGCGCGACTCCGGCACCATCTCATCTAGAAGAGCGCACAGCGTGTTTACGATCTCGATGTTCGTCTTTTCGCAACCTCCCCCAATATTATATGTCTCCCCAGGCTTGCCCTTCTCCAGGACCAACCGCAGCGCCTCGCAATGGTCCTCGACGTAGAGCCAGTCGCGAACATTGAGGCCGTCCCCGTATACCGGCAGCTGCTTTCCCTCGATTGCGTTAAGGAGTATCAGCGGCGTGAGCTTTTCAGGAAACTGCCTGGGCCCGTAATTGTTCGAGCAATTGGTGATGATCGCGGGGAGCCCGTAGGTATGATAGTAAGCGCGCACCAGGTGATCGCTTCCGGCCTTGCTCGCCGAGTAAGGACTGTTTGGGGCGTAAGGGGTACTCTCCGTAAATGGAGGCTCCGCCGGGCCAAGGGAACCGTAGACTTCATCTGTCGAAACATGAATGAACCGGAACCGGTCCCTGCGATCGGCAGGCAGCCTTTTCCAGAACGCCAGCGCTTCCTCCAGGAGATGATATGTGCCGACGATATTGGTCTCGATGAAACTTTCCGGGCTGTCAATGGACCTGTCCACATGGGACTCGGCGGCAAAGTTCACGATGGCTTCGGGCTGGTGGTCTTCGAGCAGTTCCAAAACGAGTGGCCGATCGCCTATGTCCCCTTTTACGAAAATATGATCGGAGTCGCCGTTTAGCTCCCGGAGGTTTAGAGGATTGCCGGCGTAAGTGAGAAGGTCAAGATTTAAGACGCGGTTCTGCCGCGACCTCTCACCGAGCACGAAATTGCTTCCGATGAAGCCGGCGCCGCCTGTAACGAGGATCGTTGCGCTCATTTTATTGCCCTACGATGCGAGTTTTTCTGCAATTCGTGTAGTGCTGTAGCCGTCTATCAAACTGACGAGAACGACCCTGCCGCCGTAGCTCTCAACGACTTCACGGCCTACCACCTGTTCGACCTGGTAGTCCGCCCCCTTCACCAGGATATCCGGACGCAACGCCTCGATCAACCGTAAAGGGGTGTCCTCCTCGAAGATTGCAACAAGATCTACACAGGTCAGCGCCTTTAGCAGCATCATCCGGTCGCTTTCCGAAAGAATGGGCCGCCGGTCCCCTTTGAGCCTTTTGACCGATGCGTCGGAATTTAAGCCTACAATCAGCCGGTCGCCAAGATTTTTCGCTTCCTCCAGAAGATGTATATGGCCGGGATGGAGCAGATCGAAGCATCCGTTGGTGAAAACTATCATGTCCCCATTGCTCCTCCAGGCCTGCACCTGCATCTTAGCCGATTCCAGCGTACCGGATTTTCCGACATACCGGATGCCGGAAACACCCGAATCCTCCAAAAGAAGGGCGTATTGCAGCTCGGCCGCCGTAACCGGTTGGGTGCCAAGTTTTCCTACGACTATTCCAGCCGCGGTGTTTGCAGTCCTCGCCGCTTCCGCAAAACTCAACCCGCTTGCGACACAGGCGGCGAGAACGGCTATAACGGTGTCTCCGGCCCCCGAAACGTCATAGACTTCGCGGGCGATCGTCGGAATCACCAGCGGCGGGCTCTTCTCCCCCACCAGGCACATGCCCTTCGGACCCCTGGTAACAAGGAGCCACTCGGCGAAATATCGCTTCCTAACCTTTTCCGCCTCGCCAACCACTTGAACGTCGCCTTGCACCGGCGCCTCCGCGACCTCTTCCAGCTCGGCGCCGTTCGGGGTGATGCAGGTCGCTTTGCGGTACCGCTCCCAGTCCTTGCCTTTAGGATCGACAAAAACCGGCACACCGTGTTTTCCGGCCGCGGAAATCACCGACTGGCAAAATCCCTGCGTCTGGAATATGCCCTTGCCGTAGTCCGAAAGGACCACCGCGCGGCAGCCGGAAACCGACTTTTCGAAACGCTCGAGCAGTTCGGTCCGCGCAACGTCGGCGAGGGTATCGGGCTGCTCCTCGTCGAGCCTCAGGAGCTGCTGGTCCCTTGCGATGATGCGGGTCTTGGTTATTGTCGGACGTGTCTTGTCGACGACCAGCATGTCGCGCATTTCATTGTGAACGCAAAGCCCCCTTAAGGTTTCCCCTTCGGCGTCCTCGCCGATAACCCCCAGAAGAAGACATTCGCACCCGAGCTTGGCAAGGTTATTGCCCACATTTCCCGCCCCCCCGGGGACTTCGTATCTTTCCTTTATACGCAAAACCGGCACGGGAGCTTCGGGGGAAATACGCCTGACCTCACCCATTATGTACCGGTCGAGCATCACGTCCCCGAGGACAAGTATCCTGGCGCTTCTGAAATCGGGAAGGACTCTGTGCAACGCAAAATCTCCATTCCAATCAACCTGATATTACTCTTAGCCTATCTCTTTTAGCATGTCACACACTAAAAGCGCCAAGAAATTCCGCCGGCTGACGGACCTTAACGCCGGGCGGGCCTGGTCTTCTCGCCTCGCGTCCCTCAAGTAACATGATATGCAAATAAACCCAAAAGGGATCCTGCACGGTCGAGACCACATGGGATGCCCAGGGCAGGGTGTGGGGAAGGCCGGGACACGGTTGATTGCATCTTTATCGAAGGTCGAGGTGATGTCGCATTGCTTGCTCGATTTCCGCCATTACCCGAGGAGTGAGGTCTCCGATAAATTTGACGAGGCGGGTCTTATCGATGGTTCGAATTTGATCTGCTTTGGCCTTGGAGTTTACGGCGAGGTTGCCTTCACCTTTTAGCAACTTCACTTCAAACGGGTATATCCTGTCCGGATTCCCCGTCGTCACCGGGACGACCGTAACTGTCGGAGCATATTCATTACCGACATCATTCGATACGACAACGACCGGGCGGGTTTTGGAAATTTCGCGTCCTGCTGTCGCGTCGAGCGAAGCAAGGTATATGACGCCTCTTCTAATCCGCACCCAATCCCTCCACATCAAGAGGCTCGAATTCTCTTGCGAGCTCGGCTGCTTCCTCCGACCGCGCCACATAGCCCTCCTTCATCAGCATTGCCAATCGTTCTCTTTTGACAGCGGCAATATGATCTCGAATTGCCTCGACGATAAACTTGCTTCGTTGCCGCGGTCCGCTCAGTTTCTCGATCTCTTCGACGAGCTCCAGCGGGATTTTGAGATTCAGCCTGGCAAAAACAGACGACTTCATGAGCGCCTCCTTGCGTGCAATTTGTTTACACCTAACTATATGTCCTTTATGAGCAAGATTTTGTAAATTATTGTTAAGACAGCCGCTTCGGGGTTTGGATGTGGCAAATTCTTCTTTTCAAGCACTTCCTTTCAGGACATAATCCGTGCCCTTGCCACCGCAATGCGTAAAGGGGCTAGCCCTGCCCTTTACCCGTAAATCGTGACTGGACAAGCCGCGCCATGCCGTGTAGCATGTCGGTATGGAAACACAAAACCAACTCAAACGGACTCTGTCACAGCCTGAAGTAATCGAGCACATACGGTCGGTGCTCGATGAGAACGGCCATATGAACCGAACGATGGTTGCGGTACTGCTCTGTGAGCACTATGGTTTTTTCGATGCCCAGGGTAGTGCTCAGACGAGCAGCTGCCTTAAGGCTCTTCGGGAACTGGAATCCAAGGGCCACATTGAGTTGCCCCGACCTGTCGCGTCATGGACCCCCGGGAGTCCCAGGCGCCTTTCTGAGCCGGTTGCACCTCCACAAGGCGTTCCCGCGCAAGTCGGAGATTTATGCGGACTGCGCCTGATTGTGGTAGAGACTGAGAACCGGATGCGGATCTGGAATGAGATGATGATCCGCGAACATCCCAAGGGAGCAGGTCCCCTCGTGGGACGCCAGATTCGATACTTGATCGGCTCGGAGCACGGTTGGCTTGGAGCGGCGGGGTTTGGAGCGGCGGCGCTTCAGCTTCAGGACAGGGATCGATGGATCGGTTGGGACAGCGAAACACGACGCTCTCATCTGCACCGCGTGATCGGACTTAGTCGGTTTCTGATTCGCCCGGCTGTACATTGCCACAACCTGGCCTCCTTTCTTCTGGGAACGATCCTGCGGGCAGTGCCCGGCAATTTTGAAAACCGATACGGGTTCCGTCCATGGTTGGTGGAAAGCTTTGTAGACACGACCAGCTTTTCCGGCACCTGCTACCGGGCAGCCAATTGGGTGCGAGTGGGTTGCACCCAAGGTCGAGGGCGTCAGGATCGGCATTGGGAGATGGCCGAAACGCTCAAAGATATTTACCTCTATCCTGTCGAGAGGGACTTTCGCCTCAAGATGGGGCTTGCGCCAGACAGTGGTTTGAGTGGTCTTGAGATTGCGGATGGTCTTGGTGCGGACCAGTGGGCGGAAAAGGAATTCGGAGGGGCTCCGTTGGGTGACAAGAGATTGGGCGAAAGGCTTGTGGAATGTGCCGATGCAAAGGCAACTAAACCGGATCGCGCCTTTAGCGGCGTAGCTAAAGGAGACTGGGCGGCAGTGAAGGGATATTACAGGCTGATAGACCACCCGGATGAAACGGCTGTGAACATGGAAAACATCCTCGTGCCCCACCGCGAGAGGACCATTCGGCGCATGAAGGCACAGCAGACGGTTCTGTGCATCCAGGATGGCAGCGATCTGGACTATTCCAGCCTGGACCGTTGTGAGGGGCTGGGAGTGATAGGCTCCAATCAAACCGGGGCCAAGAGCATGGGGCTGCATTTGCACTCCACGCTGGCCGTTACTCCGGACGGATTGCCATTGGGAGTATTGAACGCCCGGTGCTTGGCTCCTATCTCGAAATGCGAAACGGACACCCGGCGCAGTTGCGACATTCCTATTGAAGAAAAGGAGAGTTTTGCCTGGATTCTCGGGCTTCGCGACTGCTTGGAAGTGGCCGAGGAAATGCCGCATACCCGGCTGGTATCGGTCCTGGATCGGGAGGCGGATTTCTTTGAACTCTTTGATGAGCAGCGCCGGAATCCGTCCGTCGAACTCCTGGTGCGTGCCAAGCACAATCGGTCCACCACCGAGGAGGGAAAGCTCTTTGAAGCTGTCAAACAGACCGAAGTACGCGCCAATCTGCGCATAAACGTGGACAGACAGAGTGCCAGACCGAAGCGAAGCAAACAGAAAGCACGGCCCGGACGTTGCGCACGTACGGCGGAGACATCGCTTCGCTACAAGCTCGTGGAGCTGCGCCCTCCCGACTACCATAAAGACAAGCCCCCGATTGTTCTGTGGGTGGTGCACGTAAGCGAAGACAATCCTCCTGAAGGTGAGGAGGGAATTGAATGGTACCTCCTGACAACGATGAAGATCGAGTCCGTGGAAAATGCCCAAAGGTGCCTGCATTGGTATTGCCTGCGTTGGCGCATCGAGGACTGGCATAGGGTGTTGAAGTCCGGATGCCGCATTGAAGAAGCAGCCCACAACAGCGCCGAGCGTCTCAAAAGATCCATCGCAATCAATTTGGTCATTGCCTGGCGCATAATGCTGATGACCCTTTTAGGCAGACAGACTCCGGAGCTTCCTGTGGAAGTACTCTTCTCGGATCTCGAAATCGAAGTATTGAATGCTTACGCTAAAAAAAAGCCCTCAAGCTGCCGCTCCCACTTGGGGATGCGGTGCGCTTGGTAGCACAAATGGGGGGGTATCTCGGCCGCAAGAGCGATCCTCCCCCGGGGCACCAGCTGATGTGGCATGGTTATGGGTACCTTCAGCTCCTGTGCGAAGGATTTTCGCTCCGAAACGACTGAAACCGCCCCGGCGCAACTAACGGGTAAAGGGCAGGGCTAGCCCGATGGAGGCGGCAGTTTTCACTTAGACAGGAATTCGATGGGTCGTACACCCGATAGCCCATGCCACCACAGGACCTTTTACTTTTTTACGGATATCTTTATGTATTCCGATTTATGCGATCCGATCCCTTATTTATCGGCCCATAGCAGGCAGGTCCCGGGATTAGTCGCCCGGGCATTTTTTCCAGCTGTTTTTTGATCCAGTGTCTTGCCGGCGCGAGGCAACTCAGGGGCGTGATGCCGGTTGCCTTCTGTTATTTAAGCGTCATTGGCGGAGGGCTTCTTCTCGTTTACGCCGCACTGAGAAAGGCTCCGGTCTTCATGCTCGGGCAGGGCGGCGGGCTCCTGATTTACGTGAGGAACCTTTCCCTCATAAACAAAGAGCGTTCCAGGCTAAGGACCTAAGCTGAAATGAGTTCAACAAAACACATTTACCCTGTCGTCCTGATCGCGCTCTGGCTTTCAATCTTCATAGGCACTATCACACGCCCCGCACTATTCGACGACGCAGATTCCTTTCATGCCGAAGCCGTACGGGAAATGGTCCTGTCGGGCGACGGGGTTACCCTTAGACTGGACAACGGCATCAGGTACCTGGAAAAAGCCCCTCTCATGTATTGGTTGGCGGCGCTCTCGACGTCGGCTTTCGGGTTTCATGACTGGGCGATCAGGCTGCCGGTCGGGTTGTTTTCGCTGTTTTTGATTTTGCTGGTCTACAGGTTCGGAACCAGATTTTTTGGGGAAACAGCTGGATTTTACTCCGGAACAGTCATCGCAACCTGCCTGGGCCATTATGCCTTCACACGTATATTTCTTCCAGACGTGCTTTTGGCCTTTTTCCTCACTTTTTGTCTTTACGCATACGCACGAATAACGATCGAGAAGGTAGAGCCCGAAAAGATCGGTCCGGTGGACTTATGGTGTGGTGCTTTCTACGCCTCGCTAGCCTTTGGCGTGTTGTCGAAAGGACTCATAGGGATAATATTTCCCGGCGCGATAATCTTTTTTCACATTCTATTTACGGGAAACTGGAAAGTCTTAAAAAGGCTCCAGGCTGGTTACGGGATCATTATTTTCCTCGTTGTGGCCGCGCCCTGGCATGTGGCGGCGGCGCTGGTCAACCGGGACTTTTTGTGGTTCTATTTTATCCGCGAGCATTTTCTTCGCTATCTCGGGCTCCGCTACCCGAAGGATTACGGCACGGTCCCTCCCCTGCTTTTTTCTGGCCTTCTGCTGGTGTGGCTGTTCCCGTGGAGCGCATTCATGTGGCGTCTGGTCCGTGATTTTCCAGGGTCAATGCTTTTGCGAAGACTTTCCGAAATCCGCGCCGCTGTCAATGGCCGGAAAACGAGGGCGGGCAAAGAGTCACCCTACGAGTTTGCGGGCGCACCCGACGGGCGCGAGAATCTGCTGCTGCTTCTATTCGTATGGATCGGTACAGTGCTTCTTTTTTTCTCTTTCGGCACTACCCAGGAATATTACTCCTTTCCGGTCTTGGGCGCATTTTCCGTTCTGCTCGGAAAGGCCATGGCGGACTTCGACTCGGGGAAGGTTTCCCGCAAACCGGGCCTGATAGGCCTGGGGGTCATGGCGGCCTTGACGTTTCTGCTCGGCGCAGCCATGATCGCGCTGATAGGGCCGGAATCGGGACCAACTCCCGGCCTTTCCCATACTCTTACCGTAAACCCAAAGTATTACAATCTGTCTTTCGGACATTTGCACGATCTTACGGCCAAGACTTTCAGCGACCTGGCCCCCCTGGTCTACCGGGCCGCCGGTCTATTGATCGCAGGGCCGACCACAGCCTTCCTGCTCGCCCTGAAAAAGCGATGGAAACTCAGCTATGCGGTCCTCGCCATAATGATGATCGGGCTATGCCATGTGTACAACGCAGGGATGATCGCCTTCGAACCCGTGCTCTCCTCTAGAGAACTCGCAAGAGTCATCAACACGCACTACAGGCCTGGAGACGAGATCGCCATAAACGGATGCTACGAAAAAGGATCGAGTCTCAATTACTACACCGGCCGGCAGGTTTGCGTTCTAAACGGCGCCTTCGGGGTTCTCTGGTACGGGTTGGGCGACAAGAGCGCCCCGAAGCTTTGGCTCAAAGAAGGGGAGTTGCTCGATAAATGGAAATCGGGCAAGCGGATTTTCCTGTTCAGTGAATGCAAGGACCTCAAGAAGTTTCTCGGGCGACACCCCGATTTCAATTACCGGATACTGTCAAAGAATGGCGAAAAGGAAGTCCTGGTGAACTGGAATAAGGGTGAACCATGACCGGGGACTCTTTTTCGGGCTGTGTAAGCACAACCCCGGATTTTTTTGAGAAAAAACAAGGGGTCCTGAAAAGGGACAGATTGTTATCTATACTGTTCTCAAAAACTTGGCTGGAGTGAGAAAATGGCCAGATCCCTGCGGATAGAATATGAGGGCGCGGTGTAAGATCGGATTCATTTCGCCTCACTTTTCAAAAACAGGTGCAAGGATGCACCGCCTTATGGTGTCCACAGCGGGATTGGGCAGAAGTCCCAGTTCAAACCTGATTTTCGGTCCACATATCCGGCGTAAACCTGACACAGCGATTGCGGCCTTCCTCTTTGGCCCGGTAGAGCGCCACGTCGGAAAATTTGATGCAACTCCAGTAGGTCGTGGCATCGGTCGGAAATTCACTTATCCCTGAACTGATCGTCTTCTGAATCACGCCCTCTGGAATCTTTACTTTCAATTGCTCGACGGCAAGGCGGATTTTTTCCGCAACCTTTATGGTTTCCCCTTCTCTGACATCGAGAAGGAGCACCAGAAATTCTTCACCGCCAAAGCGGATCACTATGTCGGCTTCGCGAACACTCTGTTTGATGGCGTTGGCTGTTTCCCTGAGCACGACATCGCCGGCGGTGTGTCCGTGGGTGTCATTTACCTGTTTGAAGTAATCCAGATCGCACATTACTAACCCGACCGTCTTGCCCCTGCGAAGAATGCCGGCAACGATTTTTTCCGCATACTCCGAAAGGTAGCGCCTGTTGTGAAGGCCGGTCAAAGGATCACTCAGCGCGGAATCGCGAAGATAGCCCATCAGGCGCTTGGTTTCTATAACTGAGAGAGATTCGCTGAGATATTGCTCGGCTTTGGAGACCTTGGCCTCCATCGCCCTTACTGCTTCCGGGCTCTCCGGTTTGTCGAAGAGCAGCTGTATCACGGCGGCGCTGGTGCCGCCAACCACCGCGGGTAAACAATAATGGACCAGCCCCCTCTGCGGGATGAATTCCCGGCATACGGATCGAAAGGTGGTCGAGGAAATAATATGTCCGGTCCGTCGAGCCTTGCAGAGGTTGCTATCCTCCAGAATATCCCGACTGCAAAGCGCATCCTCCTGGTCGAAATCCTTTGGATAAATCATTTGAATCTCATTTTTATCGCCTATCTGATAGATCATACAGCGGTCGATACCGAGGTCCTCGGTGAATAACTCCCCCAGTCTTCCGTACACCTCCTCCAGGCTGCTGTCTTCTTCAATGACCTTTTTGAATACGGACAGGCTGTTGATCGATTCCATCAGGCCGTTAAACTCCGCCGAAAGCATACCGATCTCATCCATGGAGGTTATTGCTATGCGCTTGCTTAAGTCCGTCATCCCTTTGCCGCTGGAAATGTCCCGCAGACCGCTTATGACTTTCTTGAGAGGCCGGGTAATGCCGTTACCGATCACAACCGCGAGGATTATCGTCACCGTCGCAAAGATCATGGAGCATATCACCACGTAGAGACGAAAGCGGGCGACATCTTTTTGAACATCACCAAGGTAGATGCCGCTGCCGATAATCCAACCCCACGGCTCGAACAGCCTGACATAGGATATCTTATCAACCGGTTTGAGCTCTCCCGGTTTGGGCCACATGTACTCTACAAAGCCACTCCCGCCTGCCCTGCATTTCGCCACGAACTCGCGAAACAGATATTTGCCGTCCGCATCCTTATAGTCCCTCAAGTTAGTTCCGTTAAGTTCGGGCTTCATCGGATGCATGACCATGACCGGTCGGGTGTCATTGATCCATAAATATGCACTTTGGCCGTAGCGCATTTTTTCTATGCGCAGGGCGACCTTCTCCTTGGCATCCTCAAGGGTTCTTTGCCCGTTTTTAGCCTAGTTGTCATAGTCCTGCAACATTGTCCAGGCCACATCGACGACATCTTTTACAGCTTTTTTCTCTCCGTCGATCATCGAACTCTCGATGATCGGCATGAGAAGCAGGAGGATCACCGAGGCAGCGAAAGCAACGCTGATAATGGATATGGTAATGATCTTGGCCAGGATCGGCCACTCTCTGAATCTGGGCATATACGTCATTGTCCCTTCCCGTAATAAAGGCACGACCGCACGAAGCGATTCCAAGGATCTTAGCAGGCCTCCGGCTCTCCGGAACCGGTGGGGCTGGAGCAGGCAAGCCGCAATCCATCGATTTGATCGCTGATCCCCAATTTTGACAGATAATCGAGATCGAAATTCAAAGCCTTGTTTACGGAATCAGAACTATTCTTGTGCTCGAATCCGTTCGCGAGATGTACGGCGGTTAAAATGCTCACATCGTCATCGCAACATTTGCCTGGACAATGGTGGAATGCAATCCCATTTACGATCGACCGGGGGAAGCCCCATATTCCGAGCAAATACGCCCCGACCTGAGCATGAGTAGCTCCCAGGACTTTTTGCTCAGCCTCAAACAGGGGGCAACCCGAAGAGATCGCAACCTTGGCTATCTCTTCGCATGCTGCCGGCAGCCTATCCAAAAGGATCAGTTTACCTGTATCATGGAGCAACCCTGCCAGGAAGGAGTCGTTAATCTCAGTTTGTTTCAGTTTGAGATTTTCCGCTATGTTTTTAGCAAGACAACTCGTTGCAACGCTATGATTCCAGAGACTTGCGATGGAGTAGCCCTCTAGATCAGGCATGGAAAACTGCGAAAAGATCTTTACACCCAGCACCAGGGCCTTGACCGTCTCAAGGCCGAGCATGGCGGCGGCCCTGGCAGGGCTGGAAACATGTGTGGGAAGCCCAAAAAAGGAGGAGTTTACAA
This sequence comes from uncultured delta proteobacterium, assembly GCA_963813125.1. GTDB lineage: Bacteria > Desulfobacterota > Syntrophobacteria > Syntrophobacterales > Syntrophobacteraceae > SbD1. Next base: position 75,332 of record CAWEZA010000102.1, read on the forward strand.
GCTGAAGGATTTTCGCGGACATTCCGAGGTCTTTTGATATGATTTCTCCTACTCTGGCAAGTGAGCCGTCCGGGGAGCTCACCGCCTCGATTACCTCGGCATAGAGTGCGGGTAAGCTCGGCAAAGTTTCCAGCCTGGAGACGATTTTTATAAGTGAATCGTTTTTCAGCAGATCTTGCATTGAACAGGCACAAGCTATTGTAGACTTCAAGATTTGCGCATCACACGGTTTGGAAAGGTACTGGTGTACAGGACCTATCGATTTCAGGACTTCCTCTTTATCCGAATACCCTGAGAGAATGATTCGCACAATGTTGGGAAATCTTTCTTTCACCTCATTTAGTAATCGGCATCCATCCATGCCCGGCATCCGCATGTCTGTCACTATCACGTCGAACGAATCGTTTCCCAGGATTTCGAGCGCTTCGCGCGCACCTGGCGCAAATGCCATTTGCCATTCCTTGCGCATGCCGCGCAGCATTCTCTGAAGCCCGTCAAGCAGGTTGGGTTCATCATCGACGAAAAGGATTTTCTTCATTATGCCGCCTCTCGGGAGTTGATGTTCCGACGCTAATTCCAACCGACGGTCTCGGCGCCCAATCCCTCACCGTCGAGCGGTAGCCTTATAAAAAAGACAGTACCCCTGCCCACCTCCGAATCAAACGTTATCGTTCCGCCGTGTTTGTCCACGATAACCGAATGGGATATGGCCAGGCCCTGGCCGGTCCCTTTTCCGACCTCCTTGGTCGTAAAAAAAGGATCGAAAACCTTCGGCCTTATATTTTCAGAAATCCCGGCGCCGGTATCGCTGATGCTGACCTCGGCCGAATTGTTCCTGGTGCGGGTAGTTATCGTGATGGTCCCTTTCTTCTCCGATCCGTTTTTCTTCAGAACGTCTTCTATCGCATGGCTTGCATTTATTATCATGTTCAAAATCACCTGGTTGATTTCTGCGGGAAGACAGGGAACGGGCGGCAGGTTGGGGTCCAGGTCCATCACCATTTCAGCCACATATTTCCATTCATTTCTGGCAACGGTGATGGTGCTCTCGATGGCTTTGTTCAGGTCAATATTGGTTTTGGAATCCGTGCCGGGGTGAGAGAACTCTTTCATCGCGCGAACAATCCCGCTTATGCGACCTATTCCATCGATGGACTGGAGGACAGCCTTTGGGACCTCTTCTCTTAAGTATTCCAAATCAATTTCTGCTGAGACCTCATCAATCTTTCTGGCCAAGTCGTGCGCCGGGTTTTCGGATCTTAGACGATCAAGGATTTCATCATGAAGACCAAAGATACGTTCCAGATCGATGCAAGCCTCCTGGAGGAACCAGGCGTTATCGGCCACATACTGCGCCGGAGTGTTGATCTCATGCGCAATTCCGGCTGCAAGCTGACCGATCGATTCAAGTTTTTGCGCCTGGACCAGTTGACTCTCGAGAATCCTTCGCTCGGTAGCATCAGAGCCTAAAAGAAGGACGCCGGCAGGCTCGCCTCCGGCGCCGTTGAGCGGACTGAACGTAATTTCGAGGAAGCCTTCCTTGCCGTCGTTTCGCAGGAAACGGCAATTGTGGAGCTTGGCAGTCTTCGTGCCTGTCCGGCAGATGGAGATGGCATCGGAGACTTTCACCCGGTCCCACTCGATCCCGCATTGATGGACAGTCTTGCCCATAGCTGAGCTGCTTTCAATGCCGAAGGTCTTTTCCGCTGCGTTGTTCCATCTCATTATTCTATCTTCAGCCGTCAAACCAATCAGAAAAGATGGTACTGAAGCAAACACCTGTGCCAATTCAGCATGAGCGTTCCGCAGTTCCTCCTCGGCTTTTCGGGTCTCGGTGATGTCCCTTGTCAGATTTATCAATTTTATTACCGTCCCGGCGTCGTCCTTTACGGGTACCGATCTCACCTCGAATATCTCTCCCCTTGCCGTTGAGATAACAGAAGTCCACGGTTGCCCGAGATTGAAAACATTTGGCGCCGGGCAACCTTCACACGGCTCTTCCCGGCCGTGCAATTCCTTGTAGCAAAACTGCCCGACAAGAGATAATGGTTCATTCTCCTTTCCGGCCCTGGCGGCATAAGCTCGATTTGCCCAGACCGCCTTGAAATCGGACGTCAGGAGCACCAGTATATCGGGGATGGCGTCCAGGAGAGCTTGAAATTCCTGGTAGAGGCTTCGGTATTTTTCTTGATTCGCCTGGGAAACGGCTTCGGCTTCACGAAGGGATTTTTCCATCGCTCTGCGGAGTTCGACCTCCCTCTGGAGTTCTTCGTACGCCTTTTTGAGATCACTTAAGTCCCGGGCTACTGAAATGCTGCCGACAGCTCTGCCCGCGCTGTCTTTGAGAAGAGAAATGGAAATCTCGAAAGCGGCAACGCCTCCATGCTTTTTTGCCATATCCACAACGAAATTCCTGACGTAACCGTCACGCCGCAAATCTGTGAGCATCTCTTCGAGGCGTTTTTTGTCAGGATACAACTCAAAGGCTGATTTCCCTTTGATTTCTTTAAGGGTGTACTCCAATCTTTCGGCTGTCTTCGTATTACATTTTATGAATTTACCGTGTTCGTCCACTATTGCGATGACATCGGGAGAATTTTCAAAGATATCTTCCAGATATTGGTTAGCCGCCTCAAGCTCGGCGGTTCGCTCGGATATCACGACCTCCAATCCGTCATAAGCCTCAAAGAGTTCCTCTTCGGCCAATCTTTGCTCGATACTTCTCTTTTCCAGCAGAGAGGCCATATCATCGAAGGATTTTGCCAGTTGTCCAAGATCCTCTGGTGTGTGCGGCAGGCCGGTTCGCGTGGTCAGGTCGCCTCCTCCGAGCCGCTGAGCGGCAGAGGTCAAGCGTGCTATCGGTTTTAGGGAGCCTGCTATCCACCAGCACAGCAGTGACCCGATAACAGTAATGAAAGCCATGGCGCCTAAAAATAGCTCTCTTATGGAGTTGATCTCTTTAGCGATATCATCCAGGTAGATCCCCGAACCGATAACCCAACCCCATGGCTTGAACACTTTCACATAAGAGAGTTTCGGCACGGGCAGGATTTCGCCGGGCTTGGGCCACATATAATCCACAAAACCTTCGCCCTTGTCCTTGCATGTCCTGGCCATCTCAACGAACAGGGCTTTCCCGTTCGGGTCTTTGAAGCCGCCTAGAGCCTTGCCGTCCAGCTCGGGTTCAAACGGGTGCATGACCATCCTGGGGCTAAGGTCATTTATCCAGAAATATTCCTGCCCGTTGTACCGGAGACCTTTGATTCTGGCCGATACCCTTTTTTGGGCTTCTTCGACTGTAAGTTCTCCTGATCTTACTCTACCCTCATATTCAGTTATCAGACTGAACGTCACCTCGGTGGCGCCTTTTAGCAGCATTTTCTCCTGGTTGTACGCCGAAGCTTCTATCCGGAAATAGACCCAAACCAGGATCAGTGCTACGCAAATAAGTCCGCCTATCACCTGGGAAATGATTCTTGTCGAAAGCTTTATTCGCTGCATTTCAAATCCTTCCCAGATGCGCCGATCCCCGCTGTATTCGCTCTCTTGAGCCTGCTGCGAACCGTTTTTTGCTCCCGGGGCAAAAATTCCTCGTATCCAGCGGTCCTGTTCCTATATCCAGTGACAGATCGTCGCCCCCCGGCCAACTGCGTTGGGTACAGCTCAATCGCTTCCACTGCCTTGGTGCTCCAGGCACAAAAGAGTTTGGAATGCGCAATCATTTCTAACACATCGAGTATTGGTAGAGGACGGGAGCCCCGCAGCATGGCGGGGCGAAATATCTCCCGTATCCTATCATTTCGGCAGGAAACCACGAAATATTGAGTGAAAAATCTCGCCTTTGGATAAAAAGTACGGGGTAATACCAATTTGCCGACTTTCCCCAATGCATCATGATTGGGCTGCACATCCCACATACCCCCTGGGGTATGGCGCTCTCCTGGCCGATTACTTGTCCCTGCAAAAATCAGGATAGAGCTTTTTGGCGCATTCAGGGCAGATACCATGGCTGAACTGAGCATCGGAATGGTCACCGATATACGCCTCAATTTGCTGCCAATAGCCTTTGTCATTCCGTATCTTCTTGCAACTGGCACAAATAGGCAAAAATCCGCTCAGTAACTTCACCTTGGAAAGTGCATCCTGGAGTTCTCCGATTAGCCGTTCTCTTTCCGCCTCCGCCAATTTGCGCTCAGTAACATCATGTGCGTATTCGATCATTTGGACGACGCGACCGCCGCTATCAAAAATGGGGTCGGCATGAACCTCGACATATCTGGTATTTCCATCCTTATCAAGGTGAAGATGCTCTGTGGTCATTGGCTGTCCCGTTCGTTTTATCGTTTCGAGAGGACAGACATGCGCGTCTCCTTTACAAGGGAAAGTCTCCCCGTGCGTCAACTTATGACAGGTTACACCTGGACGCAAGCCATCGAGAACGGCAGCGGAGTTAGCGATTTCCACGGTGTAATCATCGATATTCACAACATAGAAGGGGTACGCCAGAGATTCCAGCACAGTGTGCAAGAAATCTTTCTGTTGAGCAATCAATTCCTCTGCCTGCTTCCGTTCAGTAATGTCTTCAAAGATACCTACTGCACCCGGAAACCCGCCGTCCTCTGAGTTAATTCGTTGAAATAGCGCCCTTAAACGACTCGTTTTGTCTCCGCAGACAGAGATATAGTCACCTTGGAAATATCCGGTTTTGCCTTCCAAAGCTGCAAATACCGCATCGCGGAATTGTTCATCACGCAACTGCGATATCAGGTTAAAGCCAATAATATTTTCCTTCGGAGTACCGATAATTTCTGCGAATGCATCATTGCAATCCTTGATTTGAGTCGCCTTATCGAAGTGAATGATGCCTAATGGAGTATTCTCAAAAACCAGTCTGTAGCGTTCTTCGCTCTCTCGCAATGCCTGTTCTGCGTTCTTACGTTGGCTGCACAATAAGAAAAACCCGACAATGATAGCAAGTGGGACGAGAACGGCGGCGACAATAATGGTGACAACATGCGACTCCCACATACTTATATCGGGGTAAATCAGGTGTTTTATGAATTGGAGGGCCGTGAAGCTGGCTATAGTACCCATACTGACCAGAAACACGGAGGTGATCGTTACAACGGATGCCGCGCCACCGAGGATGTTGAAGCGTTGGTCAATCTCTCTCATGAGAAGAAAGCCGGTATCACTGGTGATCTTTGCGCCTGAAAATCAATGCCGCCGGACGGGGCAGTTTCGGGCCTCATGAGCCCTCTCTGTTTGTCACCAACCGCGCGCATGCATATTTTCCTCCTGAATTTGCGCCTCCGCATCTGTGGGGCTGAAGACGAGAAATTGCCCCGCTACCCGGCGACATCTGTCCCGTAGCGGCTTCAGGCAAGGGCCAAAGTCGCTACGGGAGTCAAAACATGAAGTTTGATGTGTTGAGCGGAGACTACAAGTCTTAGGGTGGTCCGGCAGTCCGCAAGAAGGTCCAAACCGCCGGCCTAATTTACTTTACGATCCCGACCTGTCCATTCTTTTTCGCGCAATTTGAACTTTTGGATCTTGCCGGTAGCCGTCTTGGGCAATTCCCCGAATTCCACTACTTTGGGCGCCTTGAAACGAGCAAGGTTTTCTTTGCAGTGATTTATTATGTCCTGTGCTGTAAGCGTCCTGCCAGGTTTTGGCAAAACAAACGCCTTGGGCACTTCCCCCCATTTATCGTCCGGTACCGATACAACGGCTACTTCCAGAACGTCCGGATGCTGATAGATGACGTTTTCCACTTCGACAGTAGAAATATTTTCACCACCGCTGATTATGATGTCTTTCTGCCGATCCATGATTTGCATATAGTTATCCGGATGGACCGCGGCCAGATCACCACTGTGAAACCATCCCCCTGCAAAAGCACTCTCAGTTGCTTGTGGGTCCTTGTAGTAGCCAAGCATAACGTTGTTGCCGCGCATGACAATTTCGCCGACCGTCTTTCCATCTCGCGGAACGGGTTTCATGTTGACGGGATCGACTACGTCCATATGAAGGGCATTGACATAGGGGACCCCCTGGCGAGCTTTTATCTTAGCCCTTTGATCGATTGGAAGACTATCCCACTTTGTCTGCCATTCGCATATACTATGAGGCCCATAGACTTCGGTCAAACCGTATACCTGGGTCACATTGACCCCCAGGTCTTCCATGTTCCTGATGACGGTGGGCGCCGGCGGTGCTCCGGCCGTTATTACCTGCAGCTGTCGCTTGAATTTGACCTCTTTTGCGCCTGGAAAGTTGGCCATGGTTATGAGGACTGTCGGTGCGGCGCAAAGGTGGGAAATACTCTCCTTTTCAACGGCACGGTAAATTTCGTCCGCAACGACCTTTCGAAGGCAGACGTGAGTGCCGCCTACCGCCGTGACTGCCCAGGTAAAGCACCACCCGTTGCAGTGAAACATCGGCAGTGTCCATAGATAGTTCGATTGTGAGTTGAGACTGAATTCGACGGCTTCTCCCAGCGCGTTGAGGTACGCTCCGCGATGGTGGTACATTACGCCTTTGGGCAGCCCTGTGGTGCCGCTTGTGTAATTTATGGCTGCAACCTGATATTCATCGTCCACGGCTGGTACTATTGGCGCCTCGGACCCGGTCCGCAGAAACTCTTCGTATTCCATGCCTTTAAGTGGTCTTTCATCGCTCGCGTCACAGATGTTGACCACTGTTTTGACATTGGTAAGCTCTCCCACAATAGGTTTGACAATATTGGCAAATTCGTTATCCACAAAGAGAGCTTTTGAATCTGAATGGTTGATTATATAAATCACCTCACGCGGTGAAAGCCGTATATTGACGCTTACCAGAGCGGCCCCGATCATGGGAACCGCATAGTGAGCTTCGAGCAGAGGGGGGATGTTCGGGCAAACAAAGGCAACTTTGTCGCCTTTGCCGATTCCAGCCTTTGTAAGGGCGCTGGCGAGTCGATTGACCCTGTTGTAGAACTCCTTGTAGGTATACCTCTTGTCCTCATTGACAACGGCGGTTTTATCGGAAAAGATTGACGCGCTGCGGCTCAGGAAATTGACAGGAGTTAGAACATCGAAAAAGACTTCCTTCTGATCTTTGGACATACCAATTTCTCCCTTTATGGAGTGCTTGGACATACGTCGGAAAACCAAATCAACATGAACAAAAACAAATACCGTCATTTAAGGGATTTCGCAGGTCGGCCGGTTTGCCCCGATCATGCGTGCTTCAGCACGTTGCGCGCGATCACGAGGCGCATTATTTCATTGGTGCCTTCGTAGATCTGGGTGATTTTAGCGTCGCGCATATGCCTTTCCATGGGGTACTCCCTGCAGTATCCGTATCCGCCTAAAACCTGCACCCCTTCCACCGCGGCCCACATCGCGGTGTCCGAAGCCAGGAGTTTGGCCATTGCCGCTTCCTTTTCGTACGGCTTCTTATTGCTTTCAAGCCACGCGGCGCGCAGGATCAATAGTTCGGAGGCATCCAGTTGCGTAGCCATGTCTGCGAGCTTCCACTGGATGGCCTGAAAGTTGGCGATCGGCTGGTTGAACTGCTCGCGGGCCTTGGAATATTCAATTGATTCTTCCAGGGAGGCCCTGCCGATACCGAGCGCCTGTGAAGCGATTCCGATGCGTCCACCGTCGAGGGTGGTGAGCATTTGCTTGAAACCCTCCCCCGGTTTTCCCAGCAGGTTTTCGGCCGGGATTCGGGCATTCTCGAAGACCAATTCCGCCGTTCCGGAGGCGTTGATTCCCAGCTTTTCCTCGACCTTTCCCAGGCTGAAGCCAGGCGTATTTTCAAAATCGATTATGAATGAACTTATGCCCTTATAGCCTGCGGATTTGTCGGTAATTGCCGCCAAAACACAATACTTTGCGACATTGCCGTTCGTGATGAATCGCTTCGTGCCGTTTATCACCCATTCATTGCCATCCTTGACCGCTGTGGTCAGCATCCTGGCGGGGTCCGAGCCTGCGCCGGCTTCTGTTAGTCCGTAACATCCAAGGGCTTCTCCGCTTGCGACGGGTCTAAGGTATTTCCGCTTCTGCTCCTCTGTGCCGTAAGCGTACACGGGGAAGCCGTAAAGGCTGTTGCAAACGCTCATGATGACTCCGCACGATGCGCATGCTTTCGATATTTCAATAAGCGAAAGAGCATAGCAAACGTAGTCCATACCGGCTCCGCCATATTCTTCCGGGATTGCTACGCCCATGAGACCCAGTTCCCCCATTTGTGCACATATTTCGGCCGGATGGGCGTGGGTGCGGTCAAGTTCGGCCGCAACCGGTTTGATCTCACGCATTGCAAATTTGCGGGCCATCTCCTGGATCATCTTCTGTTCTTCGCTCAATTCAAAGTTCACGTTTATCCTCCGGATTCCAAGGTTTTAAGTTGCGAGTTGCGGGGTTGAGAAAAACCATGAGGCCCCAACAGGGCTACGGCCGCTCGACAGCGATGGCCGACCCCTGTCCGCCCCCGATGCAAAGGGTCGCCAATCCCTTTCGCGCGCCGCGCTTTTTCATTTCGTGCAGCAGCGTTGTCAGAATGCGTGCTCCGGATGCCCCGATGGGATGCCCGATGGCGATGGCTCCTCCATTGACGTTGACCTTGTTCAGGTCCCATCCCATCTCCCGATTTACGGCAAAGGCCTGTGCGGCAAAGGCCTCGTTGGCTTCGATGAGATCTAATTCGTTCGGGCTCCAGCCTGCCTTTGCCAAAGCCTTCCGGCTCGCCCTCACCGGACCAATACCCATGATGGCGGGATCGACTCCGCTGGACGCGTACCCCCGGATGATCGCCATCGGTTCCAACCCCAACGATGCAGCCTTGCTCGCCGACATCACGATGATGATCGCCGCGCTGTCGTTGATCCCCGATGCATTGCCCGCGGTAACTGTTCCGTCGGGTTTGAACGCGGGTTTGAGTTTTTTAAGGGCCTCCATCGTGGTTCCAAATCGCGGATGTTCATCGGTGTCGAACAGCGTGGACTCACCCTTTTTGGAGGGAACCGGTATGGGGACGATCTCATCTCTGAAGCGGCCGCCTTTGATCGCCGCCTCCGCTTTTTGCTGGCTGGACCATGCCAGTTCGTCCTGATCTTCGCGGGTAACTCCAAACCGCTCAGAGACGTTTTCCGCGGTGTGCCCCATGTGGTATCCGTTGAAGGCATCCCATAGACCGTCCAGAATCATGAGGTCTACAAGTTTGCCGTCGCCCATACGCTGTCCCCAACGGGAGCTTGGAAGACAATGGGGAGACAGACTCATGTTTTCGATGCCGCCGGCAATCACTACCTCGGAATCTCCCGTCATGATCCCCTGTGCCGCCAGGAAGACCGATTTTAGCCCCGAGGCACAGACCTTGTTTATCGTAAAAGCCGGGGCCTCTTCGGGAATACCCGCATGAATACTCACCTGGCGAGCGGGATTTTGGCCCAGGCCGGCCTGAAGAACGTTTCCGAGGATCACTTCATCAACTTGTTGGGGGTTGAGATCGATTCTACGCAGGGATTCCTTCAGAACAATCGTTCCCAGTTGCACAGCCGGGACGGAACTCAACGATTTTCCGAAGCTGCCTACTGGAGTTCTCAGTGCACTGACTATCACCGCTTGTTCCATTTACACCTCCGTGAGATGATTGAAGTTCTATTGACTCGGGATGCGGGGGTGCGTCGCAATACCACCCCTCCGTGTCGATTGGCGATGGATATTGATGCATTTTGCAGGGATGCACCAGCGGTGGAGCACCGTTTTTTCTGTGGGTGGAGGGAGGAAAAGTTTGTAGGGTGAGGACCTACATGCACTTTCAGGGGAGTGTAAAAAAATATTGCGCCATTTAAAGTTGTTCTTGTTCGACCCAGCGCGTGGCGCTTCGAATCAGATCATTCGCGCTCTTCAAGTTAAGCTTCTCCTTGATCCTTTCCCGGTAAGATCCGATGGTTTTTACACTAAGGCTCAACTTCTGCGCTATCTCATTGGAGCCCAGACCCATGCCGATTAGCCGGTAGACCTCCAATTCACGATCGCTCAGCGTGTCGGGCGGGGAGGAGTCAACTGTCTTAAAACCTCTGGCAAATTGGGTCAGGAGAACATCTTTGAGCCGCTCGCTAAGGTAGATCTTTCCTTCCAGAATGCAGTGAATGGCCTTCACAATTGATGTCAAGGTTTCCTGCTTCATAATGTAGCCCTTGGCTCCAGCCAGCAGTGAACGCTCGGCGAACCGGGTCTCATCGTGCATGGAGACTACAAGAACCGGCATGTTGGAGTAATGCCTGTTGATCTCTTTTACCAGGCTGATTCCGTCCCTGCCCTCCAGTGAGATGTCAACGAGCACCATATCCGGCTCGATTCGTTGGATCTTGTTCCAGGCTGAAGAGTAATCTTCCGCTTCGTCGCATACCACCATGTCTTTTTCCTGGTTGATGAGCTCGCGAAGCCCCAGGCGGAATACCGGATGGTCATCGACTATCATGATTTCGACCTTTTCGCCTCCTCTCCTTTCACCCCTGGATGTCATGGACGGTTGTCTCCTCTCTGATAGTGTCTCTAACGCTGCATTCCACTATTGTGCCGCCTGCGGGATTGGGCTTTATATCAAAAGACGCCCCGATCATCTTTGCGCGGTGATTCATGATAGAAAGCCCCATTCCCTTCGAATCGACCACTCCGCTAATTCCTGTGCCGTTATCGGTCACTGCGAGCCTCAGCATCCGGTCTTGTAAAGACAAATCGATTGTGATGCGGTCGGCTTTCCCGTGTTTCACTCCATTTTGCACTGCTTCCCGGGCAATGTAAAAAAGATGGGTCGCCTTTATATTGTCATTGATAAGGACGGCGTCTCTGCATCTAAAATCACAGGCGATGTCGAACAACGTGTCAGTATTTATGCACAATTCCCTAAGGGCGGAGTCGAGCCCGTAAGCGACCAGGTGCACCGGGCATAGCCCTCTTGCCAACCTTCTGGCCTTTTCGATGGCCTCGCTGACCAGTGCCCTTATCCTTCCCGCCGAGGGCGCATCCTCAAGCGATTTTTCCTCGAGCTTCCTGTTCAATACTTCGCTCAGCACCTCTATTCCAATCAAATGCGCGCACAGATCGTCATGGAGGTCCTGACCGATTCTCTGTCGCTCCCAGTCGCCGATTTCCATGATTTCCCGTTCCAAACGCGTTCTATCCGTAACATCCTCGATAGTGAGCAGCAAGCATCGCCTGTTTCCAATCTCGATAGGCTCGCAGGAAAGTATCCCCAGACGGATTTCCCCGCACTTGGTGGAAATCTCGATTTCCAGGTTACGCACATGTCCCTGTCGTTCGAGCAAATCAATCAAAGCGCGGGATTCCCGCTCATTTCCGAAAATCGACGTTTCTCTGGCATCCATATCCAGAATATCTTCTCGGCTGTATCCCGTGGAAACGAGAAACGAATCGTTTAGGTTGATGAACTGGCCGTCGGTCGACGAAAGTATACAGATTCCATTCGGGTTCGATCTAAAAGCCTTCGAAAACATCTCCTCGGATACGCGCAGCCTTGACTCCGCACGCTTTCTTTCGACAATTTCTCCCCGCAGCTTTTCATTGTACTGACCGAGCTTTTCCATGAAAAGGTTGAAATATAATGCGAGTTGCCCCAGTTCATCCCCTGAGCAACGGTCGATTCTTGCGGAGAAGTCCCCGGGAGTATCGGCGGCAAAGCGTTCCATGAGATCTTTGAGCGGATTGGTAATGGCCGAGCTGATGCTTCCGGTGATGGGAAGGGCCAAAAGAAGCAGAAGCACCACCATCGCAATGAAGAGGTCCCTTACAGTTTTCAAAGGGGCGTAGAATTCTTCAGGATAACCTGAAGAGGCCACGATCCAGTCCAGTTCGGGAATGAAGTTGAAAATGGCCAGCTTTTTTCGGGCAACCTTTTCTCCCGGGTTCTTCCAATCATAGACGATCTTGCCGCTTTTTCGCTCGCAGATCTCTCTTATGAAAGGCCGGCCTTCCGCATCTGTTACGTTCAAATAGTTCTTCCCGGCTATTTTCGGATGGAGCACCAGTTTCCCTTGACCGTCGACCACGAATACATAGCCGGTCTTGCCGAATCGCAAGGACAGGATGCTGTCACGGAAATCCTCGACATTGACCAGCTTACTGAATTCGCTGCGATAGGAAGAAACGGAGACTATCCAATCCCAGGGGGCAAAATATGTCATGTATAGTGCCTTTGGTCTCGTTTCCATATCCCCCGGATTCTTCCAGTCGTATTCCATGTATCCTTCTTTTCTTTTCATTTGCTTTCGAACAAATTCAAAATTTGAAACGTTCTTGTTGATGAGTTCCTTTTTGGGATGGACCAAGACATTGCCGTGGCTGTCCAGGCAATAGATGTAGCCTGTATCGCCTATCTTTTGGCTAAGTAGAATGGATGCCGCCTGCCTCTTGGCCTCATCCTCGGACAACGCGCCGCTCCTGTATTCCTCATAGAAATGCTCAACGATCTCCCGGTTGCTTTCGGCCACTCCACGCAAATGGTTCTTGATCGAGACCTGGGCCGATGTCCTGACCATGTCGAGAATGGTGGATGTCGAGTTCTGCAGTTCTGCTTCGATGTTCTTTTCGATGGTTGTGCGAACCAGGGTATATATGATGGAACTGCCTAATGTAATTGTCAGGACATAAGCAATTGAAATACCAAGGAACAGCTTATACCGGATGGGCAGATCACGAAAATTTCCAAATAGTTTCATAATCGTTTTGCCTCAATGGAAAACGGGGTCATGGACCGCCGCGGACGCAAGGATTGCAAGCGTATCCCGGTCGATAAACCATAACCTGTAGACAGCCTTTACTTGCTAATCGACCGCAGACTTATCAGTCGCTGATCTGACGATGGTCTTCCCCGGCTATGGCGGTGGTTTCCCCTTGATATTTAAGGGTTATATCCTATCATCGATTCCATTTCTTTCCAAATTAAAACCATAGCCCAAGCATCGAGATGACAATACTCCAGCAGTTCCGAATAATGAAAAAAGAAGGGGGCGGGCCTTGAAAAGAGAATATTCTAACCGCATCCTCTCTATGAGCCCCGGGCGAAGCGAACAAGGAACTCATAATAGACGAGCTTCATGTATTGCAAAAGCACATCCTGTCTGCCGTGCCACGTTGCCGCCCAGTTTTGCGGCCCTCTTCCCGCCCACACGGGATATGTGCCGGCCGCCACTCCGAGTTTTCCCAGGACCCGGCCGTAGACCAACCTGGTTCGCCTGCTCCTTAAAGCCTCGGTTACAATCAGGACCCAGTGGATGCCGGGGTGAGACTCGATAAACCGGCCAAGCCCGCGGGCAACGTTTAGGGTAAACGGCTCAACCTGGCGAAAAAGCAAAAGCCGGCATGGTTGGAGTCGGGCTTGCCGAATCATGACTTCGGCAATTTCGCCTGCAACCAGGTCCGGCTTGAGAGGGTCCTTATCCGAGGACCGGACGAAAACGACCACCATCTTGGCGCCGTAGAGTCTTCTAAGCGCCGCGGCTTTTTCAAAAAGCGAATAATCCGAGACGAGGTTGTCGACCACAATAAGATCGGGCTTGCGGGGACCCGAGTCCGAGACAAGGCCCCGGCCCACGGCCGGAATCACCAGGCCCGGGTGGTCAGGGTCAAAACCAGGAACAAAGCCCCCAGCCCAAGGCGCAGTTTCCACGTCGTTTTCCAGGTGGTGGTTCTATAAGACTGCCCATTTTCGCCAACCTGCCCGATCAATACGATTAAGCCTCAACTGCTCCTCTTTGCCAAGTCTTGACCTAAACCGCAAAAACTGCCCGGCTACGGCGCGCCAATCAAAACTTATGATATACCCCGGAAAGAATGGCCGGCCTCCGGGAAGAGCAGAAGATGGAAACTGGGAAGCTAGACTGCGGGCCGGCTTGGCTTCATTAGCGCCGCCTCGATGATTTGCCTGGCATCTTTCACTATCTTCCACCTGGTGACCAGACCGTAGGCGACTACGTAGAGGCCGGAACCGAAGACGACTTTAGTCGCCAGTAAAAGCCATGAAGTGGCGGCAAATCGGTCAATAGCCAGTCCGAAACCCGCAAGCACACATCCGGACAACATGGCGGAACGCACGGAGCGAAAGACTGCACACAATCCAAGCCCCATCTCGTCATGCAACGCCGGTAAGTAGATCAGAAATTGGACGGCATATGAAAAAGTGACCACCACTGCGACCCCCGTGATTCCGAAATATTTCTGGGCCGGGTATAAACAGGCGGCCTGCAGGACGGCTACCATGGCGTTGGACTTGAACATCAGCGAAGGCCTGCCGATGGCGACAACCATGCTTCCCACCGGCTCGATCAACGCCCTGACCAATCCGTAAACACACAGGATCCTCAACGCCGTCAATGCCGGGAGCCACTTGCCGGTCCCCCCTCCCAACACCAGCGTCAGCAGTTCCCTCGAAATAATCAACAGGAGCACGTTTGCCAGGATTGCCGCAAAGCTCGACATACTCGAGCACCGTGAGGTATCCTCGCTTGAGCCTCTCGGTTTCATGCTGCAATCTTGAAAAGGTCGAGAGAAGAACTCCATTGATTGCCGCTGAAATGAGTCCGGGAGCCTTGCTGCCCCAATTGAAGGCGATTGAATAAAACCCCAGCATTGCCGCGCCGCCCACAGCACCTACGACGAAGTTATCGGCGTTAAACAGGACAAAAACCATGAGTCCGGCGAAAAACAGGTGACTGCCAAATGCCAGGAGTTCCCTGGCGGCATTTCGGTCCCACTTAAACCTTAACGGCGTCGGGTGAAGCGCGACAGACTATCACTGCGGAGGCAATACAGGATGTCAGGCTCCCGAAGACAAGGCTCCAGTAGCGCGCGCCCATATAAACGGAGGTTATGGCGACCACAGTCGCGGCGAGCTGTCCGCCGATCTGAGGAACGGTCAACCGCTTGAATTTCAACTCGCGCGACAAAAGTATGGTCGGCAAAAACCCCAGGGCGTTTATCAAAGAACTGATGGCAAGAGTTACCATCACAGCCTTTACGGCGGGATTATCGAAGGCTTTTTCGGCTCAAGCTTCCCCATCCAAATGAGAGCAAGAAAATGAGAAGGCCGAGAAGGACCTTTAGCGAGAACGCGGTGTAAAGCTCATTTTCTCCTACTGTTTCCTTTTGGACAATACCCGGGGTGATGCCCATATCGTCGAACATCCCGAGAAACATTGCGAATATACTGGCGAAACCGACAATGCCGTAATCGCTGGTGGTGAGGTGGCGAGCGAGAATAATGCTGGTGACGGAGGAAAGCGTGAACACGATCAACTTGGTCAACAAATTGTAGCTGAGATTGACCGCGGTTTTAAATCTTAGAGACTCGCTCATCTATATATAGCCTGCAGCAACTGCAAAACGCACATAGATCGTATTTTGCTTGCCCAACACTTGTTAAGGCTCACGTCCAGTCCGTTCCGGGTCTATGTTTAAATCGGCTGACCGAGGCGGCCAGCCGCTCATAGTTGCGAAAGCCCATCAACAAGGAAGCAATACGAGCCTTGCGCTTTGCCGGCAGATAACCCGGAATGAGCCTTAGGACATCATCTATCGACGCTTGGAAACAATTGTAATCCGAAGCATACACGCTTCGAGCGACCCTCCTGTGTGATTCCGCCAACCCGAGTGCTCGCTTTTCGCTCAGCTCGCCTTTTTTCCTCAAATTCTCCTCTGCCCGCAGAAGAATCATCCTGTATGCTCTGTTATGCTCCAGAGGGTCTCTTTCCGACACGGTCTCCAACGAATGCTTTCGATAGTATCCGTTCAAACCGGCCTTATGGGCGAACAAAGACCCTGTGATCGCCATCCTGATAAAATACTCGAAATCCTCAGCGTAGGTTATGGCGTCGTCCCAGGGGCCGCACCTTTGCACAGCCGATCGTCTGCTCAAATACGAAAATGGGGGGAGCCACTCCCCCGATAGAAATGAGGCGATGATATCCGCGCAAGCCCCCAAACCGATGACCCTGCCCAATCTTTTCTCATTTGGACCAATGCATATCAGGTACTGAGCTTCCCCATATACTACGTCGGCTTCCCGGTGAACTTTTAACACTCCCACCTGCTCACGGATTTTTTCGGGACTCAGGAGATCATCGGCATCCAGGAATTGAATGAACTCACCTCGCGAATTCATGGTTCCCTCATTACGGGCGTGATGGACGCCGAGTTTTGTTTGGAAAAGACATTTTACCGTCATCCCCCCTGCCTGCCTGCTTCCAAACTCCTCCATCACGGCGCGGGATCCGTCCGAAGAGCCGTCATCGATGAGTATAGCCTCGATGGGCCTGTACTCCTGCCGGGCAAGACTTTCCAGGGTGGCGGGCAGGAATCGCTCGCCATTGCGGCATGGAATGATCACACTGACCAGGTCTTGTTCGCTCGTTGATGGAAACCAGCTATCAGCCATTTTTACCTCCCCGTTTGATTGGCTTTGGGCATGGCGGTCGTTATCACGATGCCCCTCTCACTGCCTTCCAACCATTGCCGGCTCGGCGCCTCTGTAACCGCCAATACCGCAAGAAACCAAATGTTGGAGATTGCGTAAAAGGAAGCTTCCGTATAATTGTAGAGTACCGCAATGACGAGAAAACAAAGCATCAGTACACCAGCCGTATTGTCCCGGTGGAACAGGCTGCGTATCTTGACCAACCCTGAGAGCATAATGGCAATGATGAAACCTACGCCTATGTAACCCAATTCAAGGTATTGCTCCAGATAACCATCGTGGGCTTGGATAATGTCGCCGCCTGCTTTTTCCCATATTTCTTTCAACCTGTCTCCCAGCCAGAAGCCCTGGTAACCGGCGCCTATCCACGGGTTCACAGCCATTTTTTCCAAAATTGCCCATATCTCGGCTCTGCCCGTCAAGTTCTCCTTTCGGCCCAGCATATGGATAATAAACCTGTTTAAGTCCATTGCCTCGTTCAAACCCAGGTAAAGCAAAACGGCAAACACGCTCCAGCCAATGATCCGATCCGGTTTTCGAGACATTTGGCGGCTCGCCGCCAAAATGGCCGTGGCTATGGCTGCGCAGCCCAGAGAAGTGGAACTGTGAGACAGGTGCAAAAGCCACAGGGCAATTATCACAAGGACCATGTCAACTAGGTTTTCGGTCGACCAAAACTTGAAACCTGGAAAATAGACTGGATTCCGGCTTAAAGGTTGCCCGAATGACGATTGCTCGGCCCTGCGGCAGACAATGAAATGCCAGCCATAATAAACCAGGGAGATAAGGCACATGGCGCCCAACTGGTTTTTTTGCATCGCTATGCCTGTAAGCATTTGCTCGCCCTGTTCAGTGTAGCCCCTTCCCAACGCGGGAAAATATTTGATGAACAGGACGGATAGAGGCAGCCACAGATAGCCTAGGCGTTTGAGAAGTACGCCAAGAGCCTCGTACGGGCGTTCCTCGGTGAGTACTACCAGGATCATTACCACGTTCCCAAGCTCTTTAAGCCATCTTTTGAAACAGACAAACGCGAAGTCGGCCCACAAAACGCTTATGAGGCAATAAAGCAGGTATAGCCATATCAACTTGTTTTTGCCAAGAAAACGCTCCCAGTCGATGTCCCTCCTGGACAGGATGTAAATGCCGGCCGCAATGAGGACGAAAAAAACCGCCGCATTTACCGGGTTTCCTTCCTCGTAGGACTTGGCTGAAACTACCCCCGCCGCGCTTAAATGCAACCAATCCTCAAGATATCTGCCCGCGCCGAAAAACATCCACAGGAAAGGTATCCAGAGAGCGCGTGAGAAGTGGCCCTCACTCCTTCTGTCTGTCCAGAAGAGAAAGATGATAAAAACAATGCAAAATAAGCAGGGGATTTCTGCAGGCATGTCTTAGTCTTTATGGGAAATGATAGTGTGAAATGAACTTCACCGGCCCCACAGCCTCCGGCTTATTTTCCGGTAACCGGCCAGGAATCGCTCGCCTCCGGAGACAACAAGAGAACTCATCGCCCTGTCGGCCACCTGGAACTTTCCGAGCATCTCCACTTCCATCCCGGCTTTTCCCGCAAGCTGGCGTTTGAACTGGTAAGTCCCGGGATTTACAAGGGGATTCATCCCGTTAAGATCATAATAGAGAAAACCGTTCTCCTTTAGCCATTTGACATAAGCCCAGTGAACCATGTAGGAACCGTAGGTCTTCATGCCACGGTCACCGGTGGCCCCGGTCAGATATAAGCCGGTCGTTCCCATGGCGGAGAAAATGCCCCCCGCGCAGGCGATGCCGTCTTGCCGGCAAACGATTATTTTAAGTTTGAGTGAGGGGGCAGGTCTTTGTGGACCTTTTTCAAATGAGAAATATCGTTTAGTGTGACAAGACCCTTGCGGCTCGCCATTTCCATGTAAATTGGCGCGATTTCGTCGATCAGCGACTCATCTTCGCCGAATTCGAGTTCCAGCCCTTTTCTTTCCGCGCGGTTTAGATGATTTCGCCACATCGGGTGCTGTCCGGCCCGCAATTCATCTATGGAGGCCTCAAGATCCATTATCAGAGTACGCCTGACCATCGAATCCTCGTGCCGGCAATAGCCTTCATCTGCGAGGATCTGCCTCAAAACATCGTGGCAATCCCTGAATGCCAGAAGATTCAACCTTAAGACGAGGCCTCTTTTTAAAGACAATTCACTTCGAAGCGCCCTTACCGCAAGGCGAAAACTTTCGGGGTCCTCCCCTTCGCCCGTGCGCCGCCACAGGGGGCCCCACAGCACATAGGCGATTCCCGCCCTTGTCCATGGCACGCGCTGAACTCTGGCCTGGGCCGCCGCTACCGGTTCATTTCCTTTTCTCAAAACCACGTGCAAGACGCTTTTGGGCCCATAGCGCACCATGTCGTATGACCAAGACTGGTAAAGGTTCGCATCCTGGAAGCGGCCCAGTATCTCATACCAGGCATCCCTGTCCGAGCAGCCGCAATCAACCGTGTATTCCTTATTCATTGTATCTATTGGAATGTCCTTTTGCTGACAGGCTTTACGCCGCAGTGGGCAAGCAGTTTCCCGAGGTGATCGCAATCCTTGATCAGGTACTTCATGAAAAGATGATGCCCGGCCAATAACATCAAGGGAAGAGACAACGAATATATAATGACGGCGACAATCGATTTGAGTGTTCCCGAACCTAAGGCGGGAAACTGGTCGGCGGTTGTCAGCCCACGAATCATCGCGCGCTTCAAATGATAAGCCCTGCTTTGCCTCCCTTTGGGAACCTCTTCGTGCACAACCGCCTCGTTGCACCAGAAAAACCGGCGCCCCTTTTTCAGCATCCGCTCGAAAAAATCGGAGTCTTCCCCCCCGTGAGTCCGAAGCGCGGATCGAACACCATTGTTTCAGCATCCGAAATATCGCGGCGAAACAAAAGATTTCCGCCCCTCATATACCTGAGGTTTTCCATCCTCGCGCCGGTCTCAAAAGACTTGCGCGCGCATAGGCCGCTTTTTACCAGCCAATTGGGCGGCGCCCCCTCGTAGAGCGGGACAACCGGGCCAAGCACGCCGTCGGCCGACAGTTTCCGACAGACGTTAAACATCTCCTGGAGCCAGGTCGGCTCGGGGAATTCGTCGTCATCGATAAATGCTATGAAATCCCCCCGACCGTTTGCGACCGCCCTGTTTCTGGCAAGAGAAATATTTTGCACCGGCTCGACATCGTAGCACAGCGCCGCTGGTAAACGGTCGCGCCATCCATCCACTACCTCCCTCGCAGATTCACCGACATCGTTATCCACAACCACCACCGAATAGGAAAACCCCCGGATTACCTGCTTCCGCACAGCATCCAGGCACCTGCCCAGCAACTCCGGCCTTTTGAAAGTCGGGATGCACACTGAAATATGAGGAAGATTCGGAATCAGACATTATTTCAGCCTCGGCTCGAATTTTTTCGTAAATCAACCGCTTGCCCGATTCATCACTTTATCGATTGTGTAGGGGAAAAGCTTCGGTGTGAAGTCAAAACCATACAGATGGAAGGATGGAGTGGGAAGCCAAACACTTCCCACTCCCAATTCATGCCGGGAATTTACCGGCGGAATGCGTCAGTTTCTTGCAAATCTTCCTACTGACCGATCAGATGGACCCCTGAGGGGGCTGTCAGCTCGGTTGCGGAGGAAGCGGTCGTTAGGCAATTGGGCATCTTTCCTTCGGCATAGCACACCTGCGCCGGGATATAATTCACGTGCCCCGAGGTATCGTTTCCGCCCGTAACATCCGGCCCGATTGCCGGAAAGGCAGTGGAGCCGAAAAAGGCAGGTTTTGCACTGAGATACATCGAGCTGGGAAGAGTATGGTCCGAGGAATTCGGGTCCGTATACCCGCCGAAGGCCCAGTTTGTTGAGCCGTCCGCATAGGAATAATCGCCCTGGATGATGCCTGTGGTATAGGGCTGGGTGTTATCCGAACACCACGGGGAGCCGGGATAGCCGCTCGTGCCGCAGTTCGAATAAGTACCCGAATCTCCGGCCCCGCCGCCGCCAAAACCCAGTGAGTACCCATAGGCCGTCCCTTCGTAGGCACGACTGACGCCGCTCGACCAGGTCAGCATCTTGGTCATCTTCATGAGGCTGAGAAGCTGCGAGCTCCCAACGACATTTCCGGCCATGTTGTCGGCCGTGCTGAGGTAGCCAAGGTCAATGGGCCTGTTCGCCTGACTGGACCACCATGCGTTGACACCGCTACTGCCGTAGGTCCCAACCGGAGTGCAGGAAATGGTTCCCCTGGTGTTATTTACGGGGCTGCAGATGAGTGTTGTGCCGACAATCCAGTTCCTGAAAAAGGTTTCATCGGAACTGCTGCCCCAGATGCAATCGTCGTTAACCATGGTGGCGACGTTGCCTTCATAAAGGTTGTACTCCGGGTGGGAGCCGTGAAAAGCTATCGGGTACATCGTCACGTTTTGCGAGCCGCTGTCGAAATTTCCATCGAAATAATTATAGGCGGTTACGTTGGCGGATGCTCCCCACTCCACGAGCACCGAATTGTGCAGCCGCCTGAACACGTTGTTCTGGACAAGGTTGGCTGTGGAATAGTAGCGCATCGCCAGCTCGGAATCCGTCGTTCCCGACTGATGAACGAAAGCATCGTGCAAGTAGCTGTCGGCGACCGTGTCGTGCGTTGAATAGTCGATTTCGACCTGGTCGGCGTCCGAATAGTTGCTTTCCACATTTTCTATCCAGCAATTGTAGGTTCCCTCGAAGGCAAAGTTGCTGGTAAGGCCGCTGTCATTGTCGTACATCTGCAGGCTCTCGACCCCTGCGTCATGGGTTGGGGAGTTGGTCACCATGATGGCCAGCGGCGAAAGGCTGCCGGAATAAGTGGTGTTCATTGGCGGATCGATCCCTACGGTACTCCCCGATACGGACGTAACACGCACGGTCTGCCCAAGGTTGCGGGTACCACCCAGTCCGTCGTCGCACCACGTGCAGTCGCCGCCCCCGCCGTAAGGCGTGACCGGGACCGAAGAGTCATTCTTCTCGCTTAGCCAGAGCAGGCTTCCTGCCGCCAGCCCGGACAGAGAACCGCTCAAAACGATGGATGAAGACCCTTTTGTGTAGCCGCTGGAAATGGCTACGGAATTGCTCGTGGCGCTTGTGCCGTAAGGGGGCATATTGCCGCCAAAAAGAATCCCCATCCCTTTTCCCGTCATATTAAGGATCGTGCTCTGCGGGCCTGAGCCACGCAGCGTCACACTGGACGGAACCTTGATCGGGTTGGCTATCTCGAATGTGCCCGATGATAGCAGCACCACTTCTCCGGCCGGACAGCTCGAAAGAGCGCTGTTGATCGCGCTCGATGCGTCGGTCGAACCGTTGCCGTAAGTTGAGGCCTGCAAGGTCTTGTAGATCGTGCTCCTCGTCGGGATGCCGCCGATTACGCCCGCCGTGGACCAGTTGACAACCCTCGACGCCGGTAGGGAATAAACGGCGCGCGCCTTTTGCGCAAAGACGGCCGATACCGCCACAATGGCAAGCACAATCACGGAATACTTGATTGCTTTGCCGCTGGAAGTGTGTTTGTCCAAAATCATGTAGTCTCCTTCTTCTTGATTACTCGGATTAAACAAGCGTGTTTCGAACCCTGCCTGAAGCCAGGCACGATCCTCGGCATCTGAACAGCAGTAAATGTGCCAAAGCACGCTCTCTACCACGTCCGGGCAATCGATGAAAAAAGAGACCTTTTCGCTGCGCGTCTATGTCATAGACTCTCGATCAAACTCCTCTGGATCAGTTCGGCTGTGAGGGCCAGATGGATCTCACTGGTATAGTTACGCAGCCCATTTACATGGGCGTCGACAATCTCGGCCAGCCGCCTCCCGTTTACGTACGGTCTGGCGAGGCTTCGCTCGTCCAGGAGAACTTCACGCACATATTGGGACAGTTCCCTGCGGTACCAGACACGAAAGTGGTAGAATTTCTGCCTGCCCAGAAAAAGCCTTTCCAACTGTAATGGGGCAAGCACATGATCGATGGCCGCAAGCCACTGCGGCATGCCGTAATCGTATGCATACTCGGCCTTGTACGTAAATTCCCGCCAACCGTTTAAAACCTTGGAGAAAACGGGTACGGGCCTGTAGCAAAGACCCCGGTCGGTGGGGATTTGGCCCAGCCGATTGTTTCCCCGGGCAATGAGGCGAAGCGATAAATCCACACTTTCGGCCAAATCCGGCGGAGCCTGATATACGGTGGACACAAGGTCGTTGTCCAGGTAGGGCGAGCGCATGGTAAGCTGCGACTGCTCGACGCAAAGCCGGGCGTAGTGGTGCCAGGGCGTCTGCTTAAAAGCTATGAATGTCAGCTTATTGCCCCTGTTCTCATCTTCATAGGTCAATGAGGCTCTTCGAACGAGTCCGGCGAATTCAGAATCGAGCATAGCCTCGCAAGGACCTCCAGGCTTAAAGGCAACATGCCTTCTCACGATTTCAGAGCCGTAGTTCCCCGTAAGACGCACTGGGGCAATCTGCGCGGCGATCCTGTTTACATAAAGTTCGACCGCCCCGGAAACATCCATAGTCCCGTCGGAAATAAACACCGCCTTTTCGGCAAGCGATGGAAATTCGCGAAAAAATGAAGGGCCGACGCAAATGGTCTGGTGGGACTGCCCGCAGAGCTTAGCGATCCGCCTGGCGATCTTGACATCGGCACAGTCGCGGTACAGGCCGCCGAATGTGTAGCAGGGCAGCTCTAAAGAGTGCCAATCCGCCCAGGCCATGATCATGCGCCCGTCGAGTCCCCCGGTAAGAGACATCGCGGCGGGCCTGCTCCCGCCAAGGTATCTTGGAAGTATTCGGGCAAATGTTTCACCGAGCTTTCCGTAGTATGCCTCCCCGCCCAGCATCTCCTGGCTTTCCCATTGCGAGGGAGTAAAGTAGGTCTGCTTTTTCGGAGTGGCTGAAGAATCGAATATCCACCTCGATCCGGGCGGAAGCAAAAAGACCCTTGGAAAAAGCGTCCTGTTTCCAAGCACGCAGCCGTAAGAGAAGGATTCCGCCAGGCTGCCGAAGTCAATTTCGCGCAATTCGGGCATGACCCTGAGAAGCGATTTGGCCTCCGAGGAAAAATAGAAGCCTTCACTGTTTTGGTGATAATAAATCCGCCCCAGGCCGTAGCGGTCGTTGAAAAGAATAATGACCCCTCTGCGAAAGTCTGCGAGAACGCCGGCAAACCACCCGTTTAGCTGCTCTATGAACCGGGGGCCTTTTTCCTCGTAGAGGTGAACCAGGTAGCCGGCATCGTTTGGTTTGCACTCGTGGCCTTTTGCCCGGAGAAGTTCGATCTCGGAAAGATCTGTGAAATCCTCGCCCGAAAATATCAGCAATACATCCCGGGCTTCGTTCCATACGGGCATGCAAGCTGAAAAGGAGCCTTCATGGGATGTCCAACCCGCCCGAAGCTCTGAGTGTTCACAGGAAAAGACCCCCGACGGGCCGGCCTGATCGCGCTTCATGCATGCCAGCATGGCTTCGACTTGAGCCGCGCTTTTCTCCTTGCGCCCGCCTCCTATTATTCCAAGTATGCCCGGCACGGTATTGCCTTTTCTCCTTTTGCCTGGAAGCCTTTCCTGTGATAGGGGCTGGGTTTATCCCCGCCCGATCTTCAACGCGACTTGGTAGTACTTCTATCGAGCCGGTTTTTGCGGATCTCGCGGAATTTGACCAGCAAAGGCTCAGGGACACGGTCGACAAGCCCTCGGTGAAGGCCCAACCGAAATGCCACCCGCCCAAGGCTCGATAACGGCGCGTAATAGCGGGGTACATCGATCCGCTCGAAAGCATTGCGTTCCTTAAAATCGATGATGCCGTCCTGCTGCTTTTTCCCGTAAGTATATTTCGAGTACACGAGGTAGGAAATCCCGCGCTCCGCGCAGGACTTTACGGCCTGGGCCACAAGAGCGTTCGTTGGCGCCTTGTCTCTGTGTCCGATCATCGAAACTATGTTCATCAGCCCCGCCTGAGTTCGCGTCTCGTCGTGGACCAGTTTGACAAAGCCAATGAGTCTATCGTCAAAAAAGGCCCCGATGAAGATACTGCTCTCAAGGAAGGTCGCCTCCTCCCGGTAAACGGTCTCCAGATCTTTGCCGTAGTGTGCAAACGGCCTTCCCTGGCGGACAGGGCTCTCGTTATAGACCTCCCATATTCCTTTGACGAGAGCGTCGCCGAAGGGGGCCTCGCTGACTACGACCCCTTTTTTTTCGGCCTGTTTGGCCTTGTTGCGGGCCTTAAAACCTATCTGTTCGTTCCACCAGTGGTCGAAGGTGCTCACCCGCAGCGCCGCGAAATTGTCCCATTCCATGGGGTAGTCATACTTGGGCGAGGTTTCCGGCAATCTTTGAAGGAACGTAAACAGGTCGGCCCTGGTCCCGCACCCCCGCAGCGCCTCGAGCATGGTGCCCGGGTCTTCGAGAAATTGGAACGAATCGGCCTCGAGGCGGGCTATCCGCAACAACCCGCCCTCAATCCTGACCTGCTTGCCGCATATTGTCGTCAGCAAACGCATAATGAAAGGGATATCCTTCCGCGATTAACGCAACGCTACTTCTGGTTCGAAACAATGAAAAGCAGCTTATCCCAGCCCTTGAGAACCCCTTCCCTCATTGCCGGGATCGCCTCCTGCATCACACCGGCGATCTTGCTGCCCAGTGCCCGCTCAATTAGACGGTACCTGGGCCTGAGAGGCTGCAACGAAACCCGGCCTCCCAGTTCCTGTGCGAAACGCCGGGCCTTTTCCTGTACGGCCAGGCAGTTTGGACCCAAGGCGTTAAACGTATCCTGCAGGCACTGTACGCACGCCATTCTGGTTCTTTGGCTGTCTTCCATCGCTCGGAAATGAGCTATGCTCATAAGTGTCGTCGCATACATCGCCTCGATGGCCTCCTCGGACCTGTTGCGGTTCATGCTCTTGACATTGCCAACCCTCCAGTACGACTGGGCCTCTGAGACAAATACGATTTTCCTGGAGGCTGCCACAACCCGGCAAAAGTATTCCCCGTCATCGTATGGTGACTTAACCTCAGACCAGGGCCCCGCCGCCTCGGTGAGTCGCCGGCTTACCAGCCAGACTGAAGGATGGATCCATGTATTTTGCTCGAATTTGATCCGGAAATAGTCGATGGGCTCAAGATCGCGCCATAGAGCAGTTGAGCGAAACCTGGCTCTGACCCTGCTGAAATAGAACTCCGCAAATGATCCCGATAGCAGTGTTGCTGGATCACCATCGTATCTTTCGCTTTGCAGTTGGTTTAAAATTTTGTCCTGGTCCAGGAGGTCGTCGTGGTCGAGCCATTGAATAAAATCCCCTTGGGCATGTAGCAGGGCCATATTCCTGGCGGCGGGTCCGCCTCTGTTTTCCTGCCTTACGACTTTGACAATCCGGGACTCTAAGCTTTTTAAAATCTGGGGAGTCTTATCCGTGGAACCGTCGTCGACGACAATGATCTCTTTCAGTGGCCAGGACTGATTAAGAGCGGATTCCATCGTCTGCCGGATCCACTTTTGGGCATTATAAGCAGGAATCAGGATGGAAACGAGATTTGCCACGGGGGCCCTCTCTTTGGTTAGATAAGGAATTATAAAACTCTTCCTGTTAACGAGAAAAACTTTTGCTTCAGTCTCCTCAATTGCTCCACTCTGATGAACCGTACAAGATCAGCCTGGATCGGTCTTTTAGAAATCCTCACCGAAGACCACGCATATCCTGACAGAATGAGAAGCCCCCGGAGAATGTAAGGCCTTCCCGAAGACTGATAGGCCGCCCTGAAAACCTCCCAGAGCGGGTGGTTGCCACAGCTGTAATCTTTTTGGCCCTGCTTGAAATGGACGCGCAAACCGCTCCGGTTGCCCGTTCCCATGGCTCGGTGGTGGAAAAACGTCCTTCCCGTGAAGGTGCGCGTCTCCCACCCCTTCATCCTCGCGGTAGTTACCGCCACCCAGTCTATGCCGCCACCCTTGATCGGCCTGTATCCGCCGATATCTTCGAAACATTGCCGCCTGAAAAGCTGGCACTGACCGGAAACGTGTTCGATGTTCGTAAACCGGTAATCGTACTGGCCGCCGTTTTCGACAAAAGGTGTGCCGGCCACTCCCAGGCGCGAGTTTTCAGCAAATCTTGCCAGCAGATACTCGAAATAGTCCGGGCCAAAAGTGATGTCCGCATCCAGGTTTGCGATAATGTCATAGTCAAGCCCCACAAGAAGTTTTCGCCCCGCATCGAAACATTCCACCTTCGCCGCGAAATTGCGCTCCCTGCGCTCTGGCATTCGCACTAATTCGATAAAGTCCATCGTCTTCGCATGGCTGCGCACGATCGCATCTGTCCGGTCGCTCGAACAATCGCTCACTATGATCCATTTAAGGGGAAGAATACTCTGGGAGGCTACCGATCCGATTACCCCCTCGATATACTCTTCCTCGTTCCTGGCAGGTGTGACCAAAACATACGAATATTGCATATCCGGTCCTCCTCCTGGAGCTCTTCTAAACGGCTTCCCGGCCCTGTTCGAAATTCGCGCGCAGTTTGGCCAGCAGGCAGGCAAGCGCTCTGTGCATCGTTGCCTGCCCCCAATGTATGAGGGGAACTTTGGCTTTGATGTGAAAGGGATACATGCGATAATAGAAATGGCCGTCATCGTCTTGCATGTTCTCGATGGTCCAGTTGGCGACCTTGCACGCCAGCCCCAGGCAACAGGGTGCGTCCTCGGCGAAAAAAGCCAGGGTTTCGATGGCCTGGGAAGCGCATTGGATATCGAGCGGGTAGGCGCGTTGACAGTAATATTTCGGGAAGCCGTCACTAAGTATGAATGTCCGGCAAAAGTAGTCCAACCCTCTTTTCAGGTTTTCGTCGAAAGTCCGGTCTTGAGCGTACCCCGCATATCTTTTCAGGCTGTCCAGGTTGTAGCCTGTGTGGAAGTTATCGACCCAGTGGCAGTTTGGACTCTCCGCATAGTACCAGGCCCCGTCGGGGAGTTGTCGGCCGCACGAATATTCCATCGCCTCGCGGGCCGCCTCGAAAGCCTCACGCTCATGTGTGTATCTTGATGCACCAGCCAGAAAGGCCGCCCCGATCATGTTCGAGTTATGAATCGAGCCTTGTTCCGTGGCTGTGTAGCTTAGACAGACGCCTCTTTCCGTCCTCTCTTTTGGAAGGTTTAAAATCCAGTCGGTGATGCTCTTGATCACTTCAAGATGCCGCGCCAATCCGAAAAGCTCGTAAGCCTCCAGAAAAACCTGGCCCACCAACCCGGTCCACACGGTCGTCGATTCATGCCCGGGCCTCCTGCCGCCGCGGCTCGCATAGTCGAAATAGTATCCCCAGCTGTGACTTTCGTATTTTGGCGACTTGTTGCGGTCGAGCCACTCGAGGCAGTCCAGACCTTTTTTCTTGTAGATTTGATCCCCCGTTTGCCTGAACCTCTCGAGATAACCCCAGGCCGCGTAGCCCCTGCCCTGGGCGGAATCGAGCGGCTTTATCCCCATAAGAGGCCTCATGTTCACCGGGCTTTGTCTTCCGACCTGCTGAAGGATTCTTTCCAAAAGAGTGTTGCCAAATGTCAAAGGACGCAAAAATGATGTCAATCCGTCGGATGGATCGTAGCCCTTGTAATCGTGTGCTTCGATCCACCGTTCGACACGGTTGAGGCTCGTTTCGACTCTTTGTTTCAACATGACGGGATTCCTCGCTCATGCGGATCTGGGCAGACGTCGCCGACTGTGCGAAAGGAAGACTTCGAAGTGAACTTGATGGGTGTGTTTGAAACAGAAGGTGCGCGCCGGGGCTCAGGAGGTGGCCCCCGCATCCACATCCTCGCAGATCATTTGACAGCCGAGCTTTGATCCGAACTCCAGACCGGTTTTGGAAGCTGCCCTGGCCCATTGGAGCAAGACTTGCCGCCCTCGCGGCCCTTCCCGCTCATCGTGCTGAAAAACCGGGCAGCTGACTGAAATAAAGGATTGGGAAAATACATAAGTGGTTCAGGTAACAATCGTGGCATTCCGCCAAAACGCGTAATGAAGCAGTGACGGCTACGTTCCTGCTCGGGCGACAGGGGCTCGCCATTTTGTATTTTTACCGCCATCTGTTTGTCAAAAGCCGTATAGTCACAATAGTCGCAGCCGTTTTGTTCGGCCAACTTCAGCCCTTCCCAGGTAATTAGCTCATTGGGGTGTCGCGAGCCTTCCATGCCGTTCCACCCTCTTTTCCACAGGCTGAAGGTCTTGCCGAATGCAATACAGATCAGCCCGGACAAAGGCTTTCCATCGTAGTCGGCAAAGATCAGCCTGATGCACCCCGAAGGGCTTGCCGCATCCCACAGCGCCAGGAGGTGTCGCACGCCCGGCGGTTTTGGAGGAACACTCTGCCGCCTGCAGGTCGTCAGCATGAGGTTGAAAAACGACTCCAGATCCTGCCTGCCTCCCTCCCGGATACTGACGCCTTTTGCCGCGGCCTGCCGCACCTTCCTCCTCGTCTGCCTGGCCATCCCCAGCTCGACTGGTTCAAAGCCATCCCTCAAGTCGAAAACCCAGGTGGCTCTGATCACATCGATTGAGGAGCCGGGCATAAATCCGCTCCCGGTAAGACGCGGCCCCATTTGCTCACAAAAATCCGGAGGCTGGACCACCAAAGCCCGCAGCTTTTCGCCCCTGCTCACCTTCCGCAAAAGCTCGACAGCATAATCGGCCATCTCCGGATGTTTTTCCGACACCACCGGCCCCTTGCTTACGTACCCGATCGAGCCCCACCATCGCGAAAGTCGCAGAATCTGGAAACCGCCCACAATTTCGCCATCGAGCGTAAGGACCGCCCTCACCGGTCTCCAGCCGCCGGGTTCTTTGGCCCGGGCCCATATCGTCGACTGTTGAAATTGTCCCAGAGGGCTCTCCTGCAGGAACCTGTCCCAGCAGGCGTCCTCTAATCCCCTCGAGACCCACGCCAACGCGGTTTGGCCTTTAAAGCCGGCCTGGTGAATCTTTTCATAGCTGCATGACGGCTCAAACCTCACGCACATGATCCCTTCCTCGGCTCACCCGTCTCCTGGCACTGGATGGAGATGTCCCCTGGCTCCGACTCCGCATCGATCGAGCCCCCGGCCCGTTTGCCACGCTTCCGGACCGGATAATCCCCGAGGCGGTTTGCGGCCCGGAATAGCTCGCGATAGGTCGTCATTCGCTCGGTGGCTATCAGCCGGCGCCCGAAGCGGCTGGACTCCGACGGGTAAAGATAGCTGGCAAAATACGAAAGCCGCCATCTCGCGTAACTTAGCAGGCAGAATATGCGCCCCAGAATGGGATGCTCCCTTAGAAGGCGTCCTTGCTTTATCTTCGCCCGGTACGGCTGCAGACGCATCCAGGCGTACCCGCTCCCGACTTTGCGCGCCCGAATCAAAGCCTCGTCCTTGCACAGTAGCCCTGGCTGCACCCTGTGCCCGGCACTTGCCTCCCTTCCAACAATCCCCGAGAAGCCCTGTTCCACCAGATCGAGTTGGAAATCGGCGTCCCCAAGCCAGAGGTTCCTGAACCGCCGGCCGCCCTCGAGCACCTTGGAGCGAAACCAGAAGTGCCCCCCAAGAAACCATCTCCCGGCTTCCAGCGGTGTATCGGCCTTGGGAAAGGAGGAAGCCGAAAATAGCCAGCTTTGGATTCGGGGCCTTTTTGCCCAGCCGGGCACATCCTCGCTGGGCCAGATGATGTAGGTGTTCCCGGTGAAGATATCTTTGTCCGGCCAGCGGCCGCTTATGGCCATGACACCCTTGAACCAGTCCGGGTGCGGGCTTATGTCGTCATCGAGCACCGCGACGATTTCGCCAAGACCACCCGCATCGAGTGCCCGGTTCAAAGCGCGACTCTTTCCCGACTCGCCCGGGACCTCCTCATACAAATACCGCACGGCCATCGAGTCCCTAAACGAGAAGACGACTTCCCTGGTGTTGTCACTGCTCGCATTGTCGACTACCACCACCTCCGCCCGGATTCCATCGCTGTCGGCGGCCGCCAGCATCTCGAGGGTCACGCGAAGAGAGTCGGCGCGGTTGTGCGTGCAAATGATCACGGAGATATCCGGTCTATTCCAGTTTTCGCTCACCGGCCCCTCCCCTCCGAAATATGTTGAAACTACTCAATGAGCAGACTCGACCCCGGTTAAAGCAAGTGAGGGTAGAGAATTCTCGAAAAAGACCGCGTAAAGACGTCGGGCAGTGAGCGAATAGACCATGACATCAATCCCTGAAGCGCGCTGCTGGTCCTAAAGGACTTTGCCTGACCACTTCCGCGGATGTGATAATAGGTCAGTGCCATCCGCCTGGTTCCCCACCGTCCTTTGAATTGGCAAAGGCCCTTGTTTTCATCCGAGGTCCTGCCAAAGTCCAACACTCGGAAGCCTTCCTCCCTGGCCCGTTTTATCGCCTCCCATAGGAGGAAATGACTTGGGTGGAGGTGGAGGGCCTCGTCAAGACTTGCCCCATACTCGTAGGTAACCGTATCCCCGTGTTTTAGAATGAGCACCGAAGCTACTGTCCGTCCGCCATGGGAAGCGGAGAGGATTTCAATTTTTCCGCAAGGCGCCATGATCGACCGCAATTTGGAGAAAAAGATATAGGGCTGAGGCAGGAGCCCTTTCCTTTTGCGCATACCGTAATACAGGCTGTAGAACTCCATTAGGTCCTCTTCCGCCTTGCCGGCGGTTAGAACCAGGCCGAGCTTTGCGGAATTCTTTATTGGGCGCTGTATGCAACTGCCATGGAATGAAGAGAAAATGTCACACAGGGGTGGACCCAGGTCCAATAAATACGTGCTAAATCCCATGTCTTGCCGGACAAGGCCGGGATGGGTGAACCTGAACTCGTCATCGGTTCTTAGCTCTATATATTTGAACCCGCATTCCTTTCTTAGTTCGCAAAGATACGCCAGGATCAGGTCGAAGACTTCCTGGTCTCTTACCAGGAGATTGCATGTTTGACCGCCCGGCACCGAGGTCAGTCTGGTCCCCGTGAAGCGGCTTCTTACGGTGACAAGAGGCAGCCCGCCAATGATTTCCCCATGCCGGTCTTCGGCCAGGACGCACCAGGGTTCGCCCCCATAGGCCTCCTTGATCATAAACAGCCATTGTGGCGTATGATAGATAGTTGAGTCCCTGCGGGAGAGAACAAAGCGGCCCCAGTCATGAAGGTGCCCCGTCAATACGCGTGTTACCGCCATTTTGAATTGTCAATCCGATAAAAGGAAACTTCTCGGTTGACCAACTTCGATCCGGCGCCTGCCCTTGATCGAGATGAT
The DNA here is from genome assembly GCA_963813125.1 of uncultured delta proteobacterium. Classification (GTDB taxonomy): domain Bacteria; phylum Desulfobacterota; class Syntrophobacteria; order Syntrophobacterales; family Syntrophobacteraceae; genus SbD1. Next base: position 107,133 of record CAWEZA010000102.1, read on the forward strand.
CAATTTGCGCAAAACGGCGGCCAGTATCATCGGACATCCGCGCGCCGCCAATCTCAGCCCGCCACCGTATAGACCCGCCTCGAACGCCCTGCGGGTCCAATAGAAAACCATGCCGCCATGGAACGCGTATCTTTCGAACCTTTTTGCGCGGCCGCCGGGATAGATGCCGGCGCGCTCCCTGTCGATTATAAGGTGCGCCGATCGCAGAAAGGGCGGGACGAAATGAACCGAATTTCCGGCATGCATCCGGTAAAGCGCGGTGAAGGGCGAAAAGATCAGAATGCTCTTTCCGCGGTAACCCAGTTTGGCAGCCATGTCCAGGCTATCGAGATGGAAGAGCCCGGGCGTCCACCCCTCGACATCCCGGAACGCCTGCCGGGACACCACCAGTCCGCACGTATACCAACCGTGCGGCCTGTCCTTGGCCATTAGCACGTCATACTCCACAAATTCGAGCCTTTCAGGCGCGTCGCCCGCTCCAAACACCGGCGCAGGCCCATCGAAGTAGCGCACGTCGGAGGCTATTACCGCCGGACGCCTCTGCGTCACGAGTTGTTCGAAAACATCCAGGGTCCACGAGACAAAAAGGTCGTCTCCGTCCAGGAAAACGAGGTATTCTCCGCCGGCAAGGGCCGCGCCCCGATTGCGCGCCTCGATCGCGCCACGGTTTTCGGGAAGCGCCAGCAACTTGATGGAGTTCCCGTATCGTTTCAATATATCCGTCGAACCGTCCCGGGAACCGTCGTCAACGACGATGACCTCCCTTAGGGAGCTTCGCTGCATCAAGGCCGATTCGACCGCCTCAGATATGAATTCGCGCTGGTTGTAGCAAGTAATGACTATGCTGAAGCGCACCTCTGACATGGTTTGCTCGATCGTGGCCCGCCGCCTCACCCTGCGACCGCTTTGTCAGAGGTCGCTTTTAAGGCCGGGCGTTTTCGGAATTTTCCAATGGGTTCAAGACAACGGGTTCCCGGCGCATGTGGCCGGAAAAGCTGCGCTTGCTGCGGATATCGCGGTAGATCCTCTCTCCGGCTTCGACAGGAATGCCAAGGGCCGTTGTCGCTTCCACAACGGAAACACCCGTTGCTTCGGCGTAAAGCAAGGGATCGAGCAACTCGAAAGGAAGGCTGAAAAAAAACTCCTGCTCGGTTTGCGGCGCCGGAAAGGTTCCCGACGACGGGGCTCGACAGATGATGGCTTCCGGCACACCAAGCCAGGAGGCAAGCTGGTAGACCTGCACCTTGAAAAGGCCTGCCAGGGGGTGAATGTCGACCCCGATATCTCCATGGCGCACCATGAACCCCAGATCGTATTCGGTCCGGTTGTGCGTCCCCACCACCGCGTAGCGCAACCGTTCGGCATGGTAGTACTGGATTGTCATGCGGCTGCGCTGCTTCATATTTGTCGAGGCCACTATATCGAGATACTCACGCAGCGGGAGGCGCCTGCGCAGGGCTTCCCCTCCACCGGGCGCAATAACTTCGAGAAAAAAGATATTGAACCCTTCGCTTTCCAAAGGATTGTGTCCCAGAACGATCCTGACCTTCCAGCCCTCCCCGTATTCGGGGATCAACCGGCAAATGGCCTCATCCCTTCGCCGGTAGCAACCAAAACCGTCCAGGGCAGAGGTGATGTCCTCCTTGAGCCCCCTTACTCCAAGGCCGTCAAGAAGACTTCGGGCAAGCCGCTCGCTTTCTTCCCCGACTTCCCGTTCCGGAAGTATCAGCCCCAACACCCTTTCCGGACCAAGGGCCCGGGCCGCAAGAGTCACGGCCACCGCGGAATCGACCCCTCCGCTTACCGCAACCACAGCCCCCCTGCGCCGCAGATTTCCCAACACCTCCGACCTCAGGGCCTTTTCGATCGCCGCCGATGCCGCAGCCGGATCTATACGGAGCGCGTCCTTTGTAAATCCCATAGAATGTCTTTCACCTCGCGCCGGGGCAGTGCTGAAAATCCGGTACCCGAGAAAGACCCGCACCCTGTTTTTTCGAACCGGCGCCAATCGTCCTCAAAGCCTGCCTGTCAATTTTTCCGTGTCCTGTCCAGGGCATCCGCGAAATGATTTCCACGTGCCGTGGGACCATGAAAGACTCCATGTTGTTTGCACAGTGGCTGATTATTTCCTTTTCCCCAATTTGAAAGCCCGGCCGGCAAACAACGAAGCACTTTATCGCCTGGCCCAGAGTCTCGTCGTCAACCCCGATCACCGCCGCCTCCAGTACCGCCTCCAGTTCGCACACGATATTTTCGATTTCCCTCGGGCTCACCCGCTCGCCCTTCGTCTTGATCTGGTCGTCTTTCCTCGCGACGAAGTAAAGAAAGCCCTCTTCATCCTTCCTGAACAGGTCGCCGGTGTACAAAAAGGTCTCCCCGGGAAATCGGCCCCGCCTGAACGTTTTTTCGGTCAGCTCCGGCGCGTTCCAGTAGCCGCGCATTACGTTGGCGCCTCTTACTACCAGTTCTCCGACCTCGCCAGGCCCCAGTTCATTTCCATTCTCGCCGACAACGGATGCCCGGCAGTTGGGAATCGGCTTTCCGACAGAACCCGGCCTGAACTCAAGTTGTGCGGGCTCAAGGTAGGAGACACGCTTGCACTCGGTCAACCCGTACATGGAATATATCTCCACGGGATGAAAAATCCTTTGCATCCTCCGGATATGATCCATCGGCAAAGCCGAGCCCGTATTCGTTATATACCTTATGGAGCTCAGATCGTATTTGCCCGGATTTCCCATTTTGAGCAGCAGCGAAGCGATGGTGGGCACGATTGGAAAGCCCGTGATCCCTTCCCTTTGTATGCTCTCCAGTATTCTTACAGGATAGGCGAAAGATCTCTCGAGCACCACGGAGCCCCCAAACATGAACGCCATAAGTACCTGGTACAGTCCGTAATCAAACGAAAGGGGCAACACGCTTAGCACCTTGTCCCCGCCATTGTTTTCAAGGTATTGAATGATGCTTCGGGCTGCGGAAACGATGTTTGAGTGCGATGACATGACCCCTTTGGGCTCCCCCGTCGACCCCGAAGTGTATATCAGCGAGGCAAGATCGAGGTCGATGCACCGCTCCGCCTCACGGGGCGCCAGGGAAGAGCCCGGGTCCGAAGGCGGCCGGCCGAAGACATCCGCCCACGAAAAAGTGCGCGACCTCATGGATACGGGCAAGATGGAAGGCTCCCCGACCCAGACGATCTTTAGATTTTCGATCTTTCTTGCCGCCTCCACAACCGCTGCCGCCCTGGCTCCGTCGGCCACAAGGATCGAAGACCCGCTGTCTCGCAAAATATACTCGAGCTTCCTTGGCTTAACCGAGCCGTTTACGACGATAAACACGCCTCCTGCGCGAAGCGTCGCATAAATCGAAATTACCGCCTCAGCCGAATTCTCCAAAAATATCGCCACCCGGTCCTGAAAACCCAGTCCCGTCCGCACAAAATAATCGGCCAGCCGCACGCATGCCTCTAAGAGCGCCTCATACGTCCAACGCTCTTCTCCACAAATAAGAGCTTCCTTTTTCGGATCACGATTTGCGGATAATTCTAAAAAGTCGTGTACGAGCACCGGGGTGAACATACTCCAAGCCCTCAATGTGTCATGGGATGAGAATCGGCTCCACGGTCCCCGGACCTGGTCCGGTAATCGAAAAGAAGGTCCGGCTCGACCCTCTTTGGTGCAACAGACGGGAATCCCGAAATAAACTGATCGTGGAGAAGTTGGGAAGATAAGATGCCGGTAAGGGCCATGCTGTCGATTTCACTTATTTTTTGCGAAGACATCACTTTGGCCTCAAACCTCCTCACCCTCGCCTTGTTGAAAAGCCCAGCGCGGTCCAGGGAGGAGTCGCAAAGGGCCTCTCTCCACATATCCCCGCTAAGAACCATCGGTGGAACAGGCGCCCTGTAAGGCTGTTTTGGCCGGCTCAGTATCGGCTCGGGCAAAATCTTCCTGAAGACCTGTTTCAGTATGTACTTCTCGCGTAGACCCCGCATCCTCAAACTTGCAGGGACCCGGCAGGCGAACTCGATAATCCGGTGGTCGAGAAACGGCGGCCGCAGTTCGAGCGAATGGGCCATCGCCACCCGGTCTCCCTGCGAGGAAAGCAGGTAGTTGCTCATAAAGACCGACATCTCGATGTATTGAGCCCTGGTGAGAACATCCAGCCTGTCAAAACCTGGCGGAAGACTTTCCAGGATATCCTCGAAACCATTGTATCCGCCGATCGAGGCCTTGAGATCCTCGGAGAAAAAAATCTTCGTCCTGGCGGTATTCTGCCACCTGACTAGATGCGAATAGAGAGGCTCGTCTGTTTGCTCGATGCCCTTGGAAAAAAAGCCGGGCAGCATCTTTTTCAAACGCTCGTCCTGAAAAACATAAGGGTAGAGTCTTCCGAGCAGAAGCGGCCGCCATTCGGACTGAGGCCTTTTTGCCCAGAACGCACGAATTTTGGCTTCCTTGAAAATATTGTATCCGCAGAATGCCTCGTCGGCCCCCTCACCCGTTAGAACCACCTTGTAGCCTTCCCGGTGAACAAGGTCCGAAAGCAGGTACAAAGGCGCGGGCGCAGTCCTGAGGATCGGCTTTTCGCAGTGGTGGACAACGGATGGAAAGCAATCGAGGAGCCGCCGGTTTTGGGCCACAAAAGAGGAGTGATCCGTATCCAGGTGAGCGACGATCAAGTCCTGGAACCCACTTTCATCGAAGGCTCCATCCTCGAACCTGATTCCGAAGGTTCTCAGTTCATTTTTGAAACGGCCCTTTACGAGGGCGGCGATCGCCGAGGAGTCAAGTCCGCCGCTTATGTAGCAGCCGACCTTGACGTCGGCCCGCAACCTCAGTCGAACCGAGTCGACGATCAAATCCTCGAGCTTTTCACAGATTTCATCCTCGGGCCAATCCAGCCATTGCTCCCGGGTGATGCATGGTATTTGCCAGTACCTCTTTACCAAAACCCCCCTGTCGGTGGCCTTGAGATAATGTCCCGGGGGAATTTCGAAAATATTTCTAAAAGATGTTCTGCCTTCGAGTGTGGTCCAGAAAGTAAAGACCTGGTCCATAGCGATTTCGTCTATTTCCCTGGGGATTTCGGCAAGCGAGAACAGGGCCTTTATTTCCGAGGCAAATACTAATCGGCCCTTGTGAATGGTGTAATGCACGGGAAGTATCCCCAGCCTGTCCCTTGCCAGAAAGAGTTCATTTTTTCTTCTGTCCCATATGGCGAAGGCAAACTGGCCGTTCATAAGAATCCAGGCACTCTTCCCCCTTTTCCTCGAACAGGTGGAGGATCACTTCAGTGTCCGTGGAGGTGTGGAAGCGGTGTCCCCTCTTTAGCAAATCGCCCTTAAGCTCCAGGTAATTGAAAATTTCCCCGTTGAAGATGATCCATAAGCTTTGGTCTTCGTTGTGGATGGGTTGAGCGCCACCCGAAAGACCGATTATGGACAGCCTGTTGTGCCCGAGCCCCACCCGGTCGTCCAGATATATGCCCGATGAGTCCGGGCCGCGATGATGGAGCGGACCCAGCATGGTCGCCATCTCTTCGGCACGCGGAATCCTGCCTTCCTTTAAAGCCAGGATTCCGGCTATCGCACACATGCGCTAGCCCCGTTGCCCGCCTGTTTGGCTTGGATATAATTGGAGATGCTCCTTAGACTGTCGAGGTTTTCGGGAATCACTTCGTCGTCTTCGACCATGATGTTAAACGTTGCTTCGAGATAGCTGATCAATTCCAAAACGCCGGTTGAATCGATTATCCCGCTTCGCAGAAATGATTCATCTTCAGAGAGATGCCTGTCGTCGCCAAATAAAAAATTTTCGACTACAAATCCACGGACGAGTTGAGCGATATTCATGCTGGTTGCCTCCCTTTCCTCAAACCGCGGCTTCCGGTTTTCTTTGGCCCCCCGGACCGCGGTGCCCCTTGCTGAATCATTTACCCGTGCGGTTGACGCCTGTCCCTAACCCGGGCATCCAGACCTCTTCGAGTGACACCCAGGAATTTATACTCCCGGACAACCCTCTTGATGCTGAAACCCATTCCAATTAATTCGTTCAATGAGGCGAACTTTTCGGAACGCACATAAACGGTCGCTTTCCTGTATTCCAGCTGTCCGGCCAGATTCAAAAGGTGCCTGGTCGCATAGGTGTATAACCCCAGGCCTCTAAATCTCGGAAACGTGAAGGCGTTCTCGATCATTGTCTCATAACGCTCGAGCGGCTTGAAAAGACCACCGTAACAGGAGCCGATCACCTCGTTTTCCTCAGGGAATACAATCCATTGGATATGGGCGATGAGGCCCGTGCGGCTCCTTACCGTGAAGCAATTCCTGAAATTGTTTCTAAAAAAAAATGCGCGGGCCAAAATTTCTCGTCTCGACTCGACATCCAGACATCGTGCCCGTTTAAGAATCTCATCCCAGTCTCTTTCCTCGATTTTGGATATCGAGAGTTGCATCCTGTGGGGATTTGGCGCGGCTACAGTCGAAAGACTCTTCTGGAGTATGAACACATTGTTGAAGCTAAAAAGCCTGTCGAGTAAAAGTTCAGACATTCCCCTCATGCCGAGGCATCTGAGCGTCTCACGGTATAAGGGCAAATCGGCCATGCCGGAGGACCTCCCGAAAACTTAAGGTTTAAAAATCTATCCCTGGCCCTTGAGGCTTTCCGCGTCCCACCCGCGCAGACCGTCTTTGGTCTTTGCCCGCCAGGAGTCCGCTAGCGAGTCGACCACCTCGAGGTACTTCGCTTTTTTGAGCTCCCAGGAAAATTGCCGCGCCATGACCAGCGCGCTCGCTGAAAGAGTCTTGCAAAAGGATTCGTTTTTGAGCATAAAAAGCAGCTTTTCGGCCAGGTCGTCTTCATCCTGCGCTTTGAAAAAATGCACGACCTCGTCGTTGAAATAAAACCTGTCGATCCGCGTCGAAGATACGAGAACAGGGACCCCAAGGCTCATGAATTCGAGTATCTTGGTGCTGAATGCCTCGTTGCCGAAGGTGTTATCCCGTTTGGGCACGATTCCAGATCTGAATCGGCCATTGCTTTGGCTATTTCACTTATGGGGACACCGCTGTGGAACTTGACGCATCCATCGATGGAAAGAGAGGCCGCCAGGGCCACCAGGCTGTCTTTTTCCCCACCTTCGCCATAGATGTGGAATTCAGCGTCTGGAAGTTCCCTCGATATCTTTGAAAAAGCGCGTATTGCAATGTCTAGTCCCTGGTGATGGTTGAGCGAGCCGGGATACATGACTATTTTTTTCCCGTCCGTTCTCGATTTTTCGCGTTCGTGGAAAATCCCCGGGTCGGGATAATTCAAGATCACCGTGCACTTGCCTGAGGGAACCGAGCGCTCCGTCAGCCTCTGTTCCCAAAGATGGTTGGAAATGATGACGTGGTCCGAAAAAAGGGTCGAAAGTTTTTCGATGGCCACAAGGACCTTGAAGAGCGCGCCCTGCTGGCTGGCCCCAAACTTGCTCGCGTAAAACTCCGGAACTATGTCGTGAATGTCGAGGATTATCTTCGCACCGGTCAGCTTGGGCACAAGGGCGACAAAGACTTCAAAATCGGGCACGGAGTGCACGTGAAGCAAATCATAGGGGGCTCTTAAATGCCTCTTGGTAATCAGTTTGGCTGAACGGAAAAAAAACTTCAGCAACCTCCACAGGTAATCGAGCTTCCCTTTTTCATTGAGGATTCTTTCCTGGATCCTGAAAACATTTACGCCGTTCATGACCTCGTGATATGGTTGGCCGGGTTGTCTTAAAGCGACTACCTCAACTTCGTCTCCCCGTTTTGCAAGAGTCTCGGCGTATCGAATGACCCGGTTGTCCGTCTCATAGAAGGAATAGACCGGCATGCAGACCCTCATTTTCCGATGCCCATCCAATCCGTATCGATGCTTCCAGACCTTGTGCCTTTCCTTCCAGAACCCGGCGACTTCCTTCGGCAACGCATGCCAGAACTGACCACCGTAATTTGCGCTGATGTAGTCGAGAAACTCAGCGTAATAATCGGCGGGGTATTTGCCAAACCCGGTCTTACTGCCGCCAAAGCTCATATAATCGGGATGAGTGATAATGAGCGCCATTCCACCATGCCCGGCGATCCAATCGAGCTTTTGTTTCCACGTATCGATGTTTTTTTCCTTGAGCAGCACAAATAGGGTGAAGTCCTGCGCCAGGGTGTAAGGAAGCTCCACGTAGCCGTTGCCGTTTATGCCCCTGTTTACCCAGAACGGGAATATCGTCTTCGCCGCGGGTGCCTCGAATTCGAAAGGGTCGGTGTCAAAGGTGGAAGAGTCATATTCTATACTCAGTTCGTGGAGCCAGTCGTGCCTGCAATACATGGCCGGGGCGCGAAAGCCCACGCATTGCCACTCCCTCAGACGGTCGTTTATAATGGGCGCCCTTCTTTCGAAAATCCGCCGGCACTTGAAGTCCTTGCCGTCATGGTAGACGCCGTGAATTCCTACCTCGTAGCCGCTTTCGACAAGATGTCGCCTGAGGTCTGCCGAAACATCGTAGCCTCCGATTACGAAATTAAAGGAGGAGTGAAATCCCCTGGCCATTTCCAGTTCGAGCAATTGGAGGCATCGGGCATGGCCGGCGGCCGATTCGACATCGTGGGTGAGAACCAGCGCGAACTTCTTGCCTTCAGGCCACCCTTCCCAGAAAGGCGGCGCGCTCGCCGCCCCGCGGTCTATGGGCCATCTATCCCGCTCCAGTTTGCGTCTGGCCGCGGCAATCCGCTGTCGGATCATCACCTGGATGGGTCTTGGAACAAACGGTCGCACCTGGTAGTACATGTCTCTTAGAAACATCTCAAGCACTCTCGGAGCCCGACGGTTTTTCAGGCCGGGATGTCAGCGGGCGTCGGTTTAAAAATCCGCCGCCTCTTTCAACAATATGGAGGTCTCGATCAGGTCTTGGACATGAAGCTGACGATGAGCTCCGAAACGCGCTCGACCTGGCTGCGGGTAAGGGCTGGCCCCATGGGCAGCGAGAGTATGCGCGACGCGGCGGCTTCGGCCACCGGGAAGGAGCCGGCCACGAGATTCATCCGGCGATAGCAGTTTTGCAGATGCAAGGGGACAGGGTAATGGAGGCCGGTCGCAACGCCCTGGCCTGCCAGATGCTCCCGCAGAGCGTCTCTTCTCTCTGTCCGTATCACGTAGAGGTGCCAGACGGGCCTCACTCGCGGCCCGGCGAAAGGAACGGCTACACCCGGAGCCTTCACCAGAAGTTCGTTGTATTGACCGGCGCGCTCGCGCCGTTTGAGATTCCATTCGTCCAAATGCTTGAGTTTTTCTTTGAGGATCCCGGCCTGTATCGCGTCGAGCCTGCCGTTATAGCCTTCCATGTCATGATAATATCTTTTGACCTGGCCGTGATTGCGGATCATCTCCACCCTGGCCGCCAGAGCGGAGTCGTTTGTGGTTACCGCCCCCCCATCCCCGCAGGCCCCGAGGTTTTTACCGGGATAAAAACTGAAGGCCGCCGCCGTCCCGATCGAACCGGCTTTCTGCCACGAGTTTTCCCGCTTCGAGAAATACTCGGCTCCGTGGGCCTGGCAGGCGTCCTCGATTACCAGCAGGCCATACTTTTCGGCCAGCTCCATTATCGGATCCATGTCGGCCGGCTGGCCGTAGAGATGCACAGGAACCACCGCCCTTACCCGGCGCCCCTTTTCGCGGTGAATCAGCCCGCCTGATTTTTCAAACGAGCAGCGCGTTTCCAGGTACTCGCGGAGCTTTTCCGGATCCATGTTGCAGGACGAGTCAATAACATCTACGAAGTCGGCAATTGCCCCCGCCTGCGAGATCGCTTCGGTTGTGGCTATAAAGGTATTGGGGACGGTGAGCGCAATGTCGCCCGCGGATATTCCGGCGGCAATCAGCGCGAACCGCAAAGCGTCCGTTCCGCTTCCTGTACCCAGGCAATATTTCGCTTCGCAAAAAGAGGCAAAATCGCTCTCGAACCCCTCGACCATGCTTCCGCCGATAAATTCCGCGCTCCTAAGTGCGGAGCGAAACACCGAGACCAGTTCATTTTCTAGTTCCAGGTGTGGGGCGACAAGGTCCAGAAAAGGGACCCCGGTTGCCGAACGGTCCAAAGTTGGTCTCGCTTGGCGAGAAGTCGAAATTCCAGTATCAAGAGTCAAGGTCGCAAGCTCCTCGATTGAAGGTCAAAGGTCGTGCGGGCACCCCTTGGGTTCAGGTATCGCAAATCCACAACAATTCACATGCGTACCAGGCCCCCTCTATTCTTTAGCGACTTGTCGGCTGCCTCGAGCATGCTTACCACCATGTGTCCGGCCCAACCATCGTTTAGGGGCTCGTCGCCGTTTCGGATACAATCGATGAACTGCTGTGTTTCCAGCCTCAGGGCTTCGGTTTGGTCGAGCCTGGGCGACCACATGTCGCCCGAGCGGTAGCTGACGAGCAAATCGTAGACGCCCAGCCGGCTCCCTATCTCCACCCCCTTGTCGTAGACCTTTACTTTCTCGTCCGCGTCCAGGTCGTTCCAGACCAGCATTTTCTTTTCGCCGCCAAGAAGCGTTGTCCTCACCTTCACCGGAGACAGCCAGTTGACGTTCACGTGGGCGATCACCTCGTCTGGGAAATACACCGTGACGTAAGCCACGTATTCATGCTCGCTGAAATGATTCCCCCCGGTTGCCACCACGGCTTCGGGCTTTTTGCCTATCACGTGGTTCATTATGGAAATGTCGTGCGGGGCAAGGTCCCATATGACGTTGACATCATGCTGGAAAAGGCCGAGGTTTACCCTGGTGGAATCGTAATAATACAGTTGGCCCAATACGCCCGCCTCGACCAGTTCTTTGATTTTTCGGACAGCACCGGTAAAAAGAAATGTGTGATCGACCATTATCTTTAGGTTTTTGCGCTCGGCAAGCTCGATCAAGTCCAGCGCCTGGCCTGAATTGGCGGTGAAAGGCTTTTCCACAAACACGTGCTTGCCGTTTTCCAGCGCCTTCCTTGCCAGGTCGAAATGAGTGGAAACAGGCGTAACGATGGCCACCGCATCTATGTCCGCAGCCTCGACCACCGCACTCAACTCGGTTGTCGTCTCTATTCCCGGCAGCGATTTTCGAACACGCTCGAGGGCGTCCCGGTTCGAGTCACAAATCCTTACAACCCGGCATTGTTCGACTCTGGCGAAATTTCTGGCAATGTTTGGCCCCCAATATCCATATCCGACTATCCCCATCCGAATCATGTCCTCCTCCTTTGCGGAAAAGCTAAAGAGCGTGGAGCCCCCATCGTTCGATCTTGAACGCGAACCGGTATTATACGGCGTCAATACGCGCCCTTGCCGCCAAAGACGGCCAGCGGCGTCCCGAGGATAAGCCTGAGATCGAGCCCGAGGCTCCAGTGCGTTATGTAATAGATGTCCAAGCGCACCATTTCGTCAAATGTGGTTCTGCTCCTCCCACGGACCTGCCACATTCCGGTCATGCCCGGTTTCATCTCGAGCACGCGCCTCCGGTGCCACAGGTCATAATTTTCAAGCTCATACGGGATCGGGGGGCGAGGGCCGACAAGAGACATGTGGCCGGCAAACACGTTTATAAACTGAGGGAGCTCATCGAGGCTCGATCTTCTCAGAAATCTCCCAAGCGGGGTAACACGGGGATCGTTCCTGATTTTGAAAACTCCGCCCCCTTGCCGTTGGTCGCTACCCGCGCCATTTTCCCCGGCCAGGATCAGGCTCCTCGTATACTCCATGTGTATCGACGGATCGTTATCCACATACATCGACCTGAATTTGAGAAACGTGAACGTCTTGCCGTATTGCCCCACCCGCTCCTGGCGGAAAAAGACCGGGCCCTTCGTGCTCAGCTTGATCATTGCGGAAATAATGAGAAAAAAAGGCAAAAACACCACTAGAGCGATAAGAGAACCGCACAAATCGATAACCCGTTTTACAAACAACCCCTTCTTATGCGAATCGATCCGCTCCCTGATGTCCGGATAGAGGGCCAGGTGAGCGGATATATCCCGCCGTCCCGGCTTTTCGGGGAAAAACCAACAACTGACCCGGATCCTTCTGACTTTATCCGGCCCTAGTCTCAAAGTCAGCTTTGCCTTGATTCTTTCTACAATGGGCTCGCTTATAGCCCGGTCTCCCGTGCCGGATATCTCGGTGAAAATGATTCCGGCCACCCAATCTTGCCTGTACCACCCCAGTACGTCTATGTCCCTTTTGCTTGATGCAAGGCCTGAAAACACCTCTGCGCGGAACTCGCCGCCGATCTCGACTTCGGGCAACCCATCGAGCGAGACGAGCATCAGCATAAAAGACCTCTTCGAGCGCTCCGACCGTTTACGTTCCAACACCAGAATTCTATTGAAAGCCTCCTCATCGAATTCAATCCGGTTTGTGGACAAAGAATTTTCGGATGTGGACGGAAATTTCGAAACAGCCGTCGACGATACCTCTTTCATGATTGTCTTCCGATTTGTCAGTTGAACAGCCTGGCGTTATAAGCGCTTGTATATGGACTTGGGAATATAAAAGCGCCTCTTGTTTAAAACGACTCCCAGTATGCTTCCCCCAACCCTGTAAATACTGTCTCTTAATGTCCTTACCGTTTGCCATCTCGATTTTTCAGCCTCGACCACGAGCACGACGCCATCGACCTTGGAAGCGATGGCCAGACCGTCGGGGGATACGGCCAGAGGCGCTGAATCGATCAAAACCAGGTCGAAGTCCGCCCTGAATTTTTCGAACATCTTGTCAAACGAGGAAGTAAAGATTTCAGGCGTGGAAACGGAGGAATTGCCGCACCGGCTTACAAAAAGCTTCGACTGCCCTACACGTTGAAAGGAATCCTCGATATCCCTCCCGCTTCTTAGCGCGTCGACCCAACCCATGCCGGCATGCATATCAAAGAAGCGGTCCTGGCTGTGACTGAGCCGGTCGGCATCGACCAACAG
>CAWEZA010000103.1:0-84487 GCA_963813125.1 uncultured delta proteobacterium
GTTCAGGAAAAACGAAGACGCCTTGTATTACCCCTTTTCGGAAAAATAGAAAGTGTCATCCGTCTTTGAGGCGGTGGCAATGGCGAGGAGGCCACACCCGTTCCCATCCCGAACACGGTCGTTAAGCTCCTCTGCGCCGATGGTACTGCGCGGGCAAACTGCGTGGGAGAGTAGGTCGCCGCCGCCTCAAATCTTTTCATATGAACCCCCTCGGGCCCTTTCGGGCTCGTGGGGGTTTTCGCGTTTGCGACTGCGCCGCGGCGGGTGTGCCACGCCCACCCCACGAGGCTTGGATTGGGGATAGTAAGTATCCGTGCCCTCGACACCCGCGCCGGAGAGTGGAGCTTTGGTTCGCCAAAGTTATCTTCTGGAAGGGACGATCGGTTGAAATGCTTGATCGGTTCGACCGCTTGGGAGTATCTTTTGGGCACGTCTTTCACCGAGTGAGGGGATGGGTATGGCGGATGGTCTTCTTTTTGTCGCGGTAGGATGTGGCCGCGTAGCCGGAATGTTCGATATCGCCGGGAAGAGGCCCTTCGTTGTTTTCGCAACCATGGACGGTGAAGCGCTGGCGGGTCTTTTCGCATCGTTTGGTGATACCGCGTCCGATGTGGTTGTTTATTTTTATGAAAGCGGCTGAATAAGCCCGCGCCGGCTGGTTGCGGTCGGCAACCTCGATAAGGTCTGGCTCGTGCATCCCGATGTCTATGGGGAAGAACTCGAGGAAAGCTTTGAAAAATATTTTGGCGCCCGGTGGTCTGAAGTTCTCGATGCGACAGATAAATCCCCTGCCTACAATGCGGCAAACAGCGGCTATTTTTCGGTTCGGGGACTTAGGGGGGTAAAAGGCTTAAATCTAGAGGAGCTTCTTGAAAATAATACGCCCATCCCGGCCGCAAATATCCTTTCAAGCTGATCCACTGTGCATGTATCGGGTGAGAGTAAACGATTTGGGGGGGGAATCGATGCAACTGGGGATCGACCTTGGCGGGACAAAGACCGAGATCATAGCCCTCGAAGGCGGCGGAATCGAAATTTACCGAAAACGTGTTAAAACCGATTCGAGCAGCTACGAAAATATCGTTAGAAACCTCGCGGAATTGGTCCGGGGGGCGGAATCGGCCGTGGGGAGGCCCGGAAGTGTAGGCCTCGGCATCCCGGGTACGATTTCATCCCGATCGGGCCGCGTAAAGAACGCGAATACCATCGTTTTGAATGGACATATGCTCGATAAAGACCTTGGCGCGATGCTAAACCGCGAGATACGCTGCATGAACGACGCAAACTGTCTTGCGCTCTCCGAGGCCGTCGATGGCGCGGCGGCTGGATACCGCGTGGTATTTGGCGTGATCCTTGGAACCGGTTGCGGGGGCGGCATCGCAATCGACGGAAAACCCTGGGCCGGAAAAAATCTCGTGGCCGGGGAGTGGGGACACAATCCTCTCCCCTGGATGAGTAAAGAGGAATATCCCGGGAGACTTTGCTGGTGCGGGAGGCCGTCCTGCGTCGAGACCTGGATATCCGGAACGGGTTTTGCCGAAGATTACGCCAGGGCAAGGGGACTGGCGGGCGGTTTCGAAAGACTTGACGGACAACAGATCGTCGCCCTCTCGCGCAGTGGGGATGAGGTCGCAAGGTCAGCTTTGAAACGGTATGCCGATCGCTTGGCGAGATCTCTTGCCGAGGTAATCAACATCCTCGACCCGGACGTAATAGTTCTTGGCGGGGGCATGAGCAATGTTGATGAACTCTACGAACTCGTGCCGCGGCTTTTGCCCTCCTATGTGTTTGGAGAGGATGCCGATACAATTATAGTCCGCAACAGGCACGGCGACTCGAGCGGGGTTCGCGGCGCGGCCTGGCTTTGGCCAAAGTCTTGAGCAGTACGGTACGGGGGGCGACTCCAGGGGTGATGCGCACCATGATAATTCGAGGTTTCAATGGAAAAGAACAGGCTCGAAGGGTTTAGCGATGGCGTGATCGCCATCATAATCACCATTATGGTTTTGGAGCTGCGAGTTCCGCATCGCGAGACAATCGATGCGCTTAAGCCGTTGATTCCGGTTTTTTTAAGCTATCTTCTGAGTTTTGTCTATGTTGGTATTTACTGGAACAACCACCACCATATGCTTCACGCGTGCCGAAAGGTGAGCGGACCCATGCTTTGGGCCAACCTGCACCTGCTTTTCTGGCTGTCCCTCTTTCCCTTCGCCACCGGTTGGATGGGCGAAAACCGTTTTGCCGCGGCGCCTTCGGCATTCTACGGTGTAATTTTGCTTATGGCCTCAGTCGCCTACTGGATGCTGCAAGAAATCATCATTTCGTCGCAGGGGCGGGACTCGGTTTTGAAAAAGGCCATCGGAAGCGACTGGAAAGGCAAGACATCTCCCCTGATGTATCTTCTGGCAATTCCCGCAGCGTTTTGGTCTCACTGGATTTCCCAGGGTATTTATGTGCTGGTAGCAGCCATCTGGCTCGTTCCGGATCGGCGCATCGAAAAAGTCCTTGCGGGCAAAGAGGATTAGGCTTCCATCAGGGAATAATGAGGGTAACCCGAAAAGTTTTCAGGGAATCGAGAGGGGAGATTAACGAATGATGGAGAGAATGACATGGAAAGGGGCATGCAGCCGGTTCATCCCGGGGAGATCTTGCTCGAGGATTTTTTGAAACCACTTGGGATAACCCGGTACAGGCTCGCCAAATCCATAGGAGTCCCGCAAAGGCGCATAGGCGAGATCGTCGCCGGGAAAAGGGCTCTTACGGCTGATACAGCTCTCAGGCTTGCGCGGTTCTTCGGGACCGACGCGCAGAGCTGGGTCAATCTTCAGGCCCATTATGATCTGGAAATTGCCAGGGAGAGGCTGGAGGGAAGGTTAGAGAAAGAAGTTACGCCGATGAACATGGTCGCCTGACCAGTGCCCATGCGAAAGCCACTGTCATGAGGGTGGTGGGCACGATAAAGTCACCCCGAAAGCAGCATTGTCGTGCAGGTGGCGACCGGAACCGCCGGCGTAACCGGAAAGGTCGTCAACTTTGAGAGTGCGGTGATTTATTATGAACGGATCGGAAGCCGAGAAGATCGAGGAACGATACCTCACGAGCATGGAGACGGCAAAGATCATCATCAATGATTATTTCGAGCAGCACCACGGAGAGACTATCGACTACGTGGACCTGGTGAATGGACTGGACCTGCCGCTTCCGCTGATTGTGCGGGCATGCGAACAGCTTGAGCAGGAGCGCAAAATTGCCGGAGTCGATTAGGAGGAAGGAACATCAAGTCCGCAGAGACGCGGGCGATGCTATTGAGGGCGACCAAATTCTGATTGAGGGCCGAAAGCCTGGTAAGTGGCAGACGGTCCGAGGTTCCGAGCAGCACCACTATTTTGTTACGGCCGCAAGCAAGAACGCCTATAAAAACCGACCCCATAGACTTGGTACTTGTACGTTCCAACCTCTGCTTGTATACTTTTTTGACTTCGGGTTAGCGCAATGTATCTCTTTTCTTGTGTTTAACCTGATCCATGTGCATCTGCTTATTTCTGTCATCAAGACGAGTGAAGAGATGGGTGTCGGCACAGTTAAATTCAGACTGTTAGAGGTCGGCGATTTTGAAGCCGTAGTGCGGATTGACGAAAAAGTACTGAACGTTTCCCGGCGCGAGTACTATCGGGTGAAGTTCGAAACGTCGGTTCAATCCACGGATCATCTACCCGTTTCGATTGTGGCGCAGGAGGAAAATGGAGCTGTGGTGGGGTTCGTGCTCGGAGTCCTTTTTATTGGAGAATATGGGCTGTCGCGAAACACCGCGACCCTGGACACCATCGGCGTGGACCCGGCCTACCAGGACAAGGGGATCGGCAGGCGGTTGATCGACGAATTTTTGGATCACTTAAAAGATCTTGGCGTTCAAAAAGTGAGCACCCTGGTCGACTCCAACGATTCCAGGATGACTCGCTTTTTTAACGAATGTCAGTTCGGGCCTTCCCAGGTCGTGAACTTGGAACGAAGCCTTTAGCGGGAGGGGCAAAAAGAGACAAAATCCACGTCTCAATCCAATCTCGAAGGTGTTGCGGCGAAAGTGGATCGGGTCGTTCGAGTTTTCCTTTGGGCCGACGCGGAGTGCCCGGGATGGCTCCGCTAGCCGGTTGTGAAGTACCGGAGGCAGGGCCTCCCTCTGGATCGTCTTGTTATCATCTTCGCGCGGCAATCCAGCGGATCCCGCTCAAAAAATCCTCGATGTTCTCTTCGCTTGTGGAAAATCCCGGTGACACTCGAACGGTGCCTTCAGGGAGAGTCCCGAGTGTACGGTGCGCAACAGGCGCACAATGAAGTCCGGTTCTTACCGCGATGTCGAAGGCCTGGTCGAGTATGGAACCGGTATCGGACGGGTTTATTCCTTCCATAACGAAAGATATCGACCCCGATCCGCGCCTTTCCGGTGCAAATACTTTTAGACTCGGAATTTTGCGCAATTCATTTTCAATGTTGCGTGCGAGGCCTATTTCATGGCTCAGGATGTGGTCCATCCCGGTTTTCCGGATATAGTCGATCCCTGCGCCGAGTCCGGCCAATCCGGACAGGTTCGGTGTTCCGCTTTCGTATCTGTCCGGGCAGAAGTCAGGCTGTTCGAGTTGCTCGGAACGGCTGCCGGTACCGCCTTCAATGAGGGGCATCACATCGAGGTCCGGCCTGACGTAAAGGATTCCCACACCGGCCGGGCCAAGCAGGGCTTTGTGCCCGGAGCAAGCAAGCATTCCAACTCCCAGTTCTTCCGCTTCAATGGGCTGGAGCCCGGCGCTTTGCGCAGCATCTAAAAACAGGGGGACTTTTGCCAGGCCGCACAGCTTCGCCACGTCTTCAACAGGCATCAACGCACCGTTTACATTGGACACGTGTACCATCACCACCAGCCTGGTCTCGATTCGAAGCATTTCCTTGAGGGTTCCAAGGTCGAGTGACCCGTTGGAGCCGCAAGGAATCGTTTCGATGCGAACCCCCATGGATGCGAGCCTATGTAAGGGGCGAACCACCGCGTTATGTTCCATGCCGGAATAGAGGACCCGGTCACCTGGTCTTAGCCAGCCTTTCAAGACAATATTTATGCTCTCGGTTGCGTTTTTGGTAAATATTACCCTGTCCGGGTCTTTAACGCCAAGTATCGCAGCCGCCTTTTTCCGGCAATCGGAGACGATCGCCGTCGACTCTCTGGCGAGCCTGTACGCACCCCTTCCCGGGGAAGCGCCGATAAACTCCAGCGCTTTTCCAGCCGCCTCGATTACTGCCTTGGGTTTGGGGAAACTGGTTGCAGCATTATCCAGGTAGACCGCCATCTATTCTTTCCCGCCCGCTGTAAACCGTGAATTTGCCTGCCCTGGCATACCCGATAAGCGTTATCCCAAGCGAAGTTGCCAGTTCGACCGCAAGGCTTGTGGCCGCATTGCGGCTTATAAGCAGCGGCATGTTCACCTTAGCGGCCTTGATCAGCAACTCGGACGTCAGCCTGCCGGTGGTCAGCAACATCTTGTCGTGAAGCGCAATTCCATGCAAAAAAACATATCCCACGATCATGTCCACCGCGTTATGGCGGCCTATATCCTCGCGGAAAATCAGGATTTTCTCAGAGTCGGCCAGAGCGGTATTATGGACTCCGTGAGTATGGCGGTATGTTTCGCTCAGCCGGTTTAAATCCTCGAGTCGGTCCAGTATACTCCCGGCCGAAACACGAAGGTCACTTTCGACCGGCTTACTCATAAGGGCGTCCAGAGAAAAATAAAATAGAGACCCTTTTGCGCAGCCGGAAGAAATCGTTCGTTTCTGCCACAACCGTTCTGTAATTGAAGCGTCTTCGGCAGCCGAAATCTTCACGGTTCCGGCTTCGTCATCTATCTCCAACTCCGTGATATCTTCCGGGGATTTAAGAAATCCCTCGGCATGGAGAAATCCAGCCGCAAGCTCATCGAGATGATGCCCGCCGCACAGGAGGGTGACAATTTCTTTGTTATTGAGATACAGAGTTACCGGTCTTTCCCTTATGACCAGTTGAGGCTTTTCCAGTTTTTTGCCACCTCGGTCATAGATTTCCACAGCGACCGATTCGCACTGCTCGACAACTGAATTTTGAGGTTCTTCCGCCAAGTTTATCCGTGTCCATTTGAAGTTGATTTTTGTGTCCAATATAGTCGATCTGAATTATATCAGTTTTTTAAGCGCCCAGGAATAGTCCGAATTTTAGCTGCGGAAGCTTTGACTTTCAGGTTCCCGTATGTGAAAATAATTTTGTTCCGCATCTCCCATCAGGTACGGTCTCCATGGGTTTTTGAAGCCGAGTCTGAGCGAAGTCCATACAGGGCTCATCAACGCTCATTTTTCGGTTCATGATCGACCGGCCCTAACGAGTGGCAAAGTCTTTTATCTGCCGCATGGTCGCCAACTCCACAGGCGCCATTGGGGTCCCGATGTGGTTCTTTGCTGAATGGATCGGTAGAGCGGGTGGCGTCTAGTTTTTAAAGAGAGGAAAGGTCCGAGTATGGTGACTGTGAGGATTAATGGCAACGAACTGGTGGTTCCTTTCGGGACGACGATAATGGAAGCGGCCCGGAGCGCGGATATAGATATCCCGAGTCTATGCCGCCACAAGCGGCTTCCGCCAATCGGAACTTGCAATATGTGCATTGTTCAGATTGAGGGATGGCCCGAGCCGGTGACTTCCTGCAACATCCAGGTGGCAGAAGGCATGGTCGTCACCACCGAATCCAAGGCCCTTCACGAACAGCGGGTCATAAATCTCAAGAAGATTTTGCTCCATCACGCCCTTGACTGCCCGATCTGTGACAAGGCCGGCGAATGCGAGCTGCAAAATATGGTCTACAGTTTCGGCATTACCGACGTACCGTTTGAAGCCAGGGAGCAGAAACGGGACGCGGGCTATGCCACTTCCCTTATCCGCTATTGGCCGGAGCGGTGCATCCTGTGCAGTCGTTGCGTGGCGGCATGCCGGGAGATCAAGGCGATCGGAGCTATCGATATCCTTGGAGAAGGCGAAGAGGCGAGACTGGTCCCCGTGGCCGCGGACAAGTGCAAATCCTGCGGTGAGTGTTTGTCGGTTTGCCCCACTGGCGCGTTGACCGAAAATCTTAGCCGGTATAAAAGCCGGCCCTGGCTTGGTAAGCGGGTCACGACCACCTGTGTTTATTGCGGCTGTGGGTGTCAGTTCGAACTCGACGTGCTCGAAAACCGGGTAGTGGGGGTGCACACGAAGTCTGACGGTGGGGTTAACCAGGGGAGTTTGTGTGTCAAGGGACGATTTGGCTACGAATTCATCGGGGACGAGGAGCGGTTGAAGACTCCGCTGATAAAGGAAAACGGCCGGTTCCGGGAAGTCGGGTGGGACGAGGCGCTGGACTATACGGCCAAAAGGTTTACTGAAATCAGAAACCAGTTCGGACCGGACAGCATCGCCGGACTTTCTTCCGCCAAGTGTACCAACGAAGAAAACTTTCTTTTTCAAAAGTTCATGCGCGCGGCGATCGGCACCAACAATGTCGATCACTGCGCCAGGCTCTGACACTCCTCGACGGTGGCAGGTCTTGCCGCCGCATTCGGAAGTGGAGCAATGACAAACCCCATCAGCGATGTCTTGAAAGCCGAAGTCATCCTGACCACGGGTACCAATACGGATGAAAATCATCCCATAATAGCCAATTATGTTAAGGAAGCGGTGACAAAACGGGGCGCAAAGCTTCTTGTGATCGATCCAAGGCGAATTTCTCTGGTCGATCATGCCGCCCTGTGGCTTCGTCCCTATCCCGGCACCGACGTCGCCTGGATCAACGGCCTTATGCACATAATCATAAAAGAAGGCCTCTATGCAAAAGAGTACGTCGAGGAGCGCACGGAGGGCTTCGAGCAATTAAAGGAGCACCTGGAGGCATTCTCACCTGCCGCGGTGTCTAAGATCACCGGCATTTCCGAAGAAGATTTGCACTCGGCGGCCCGTCTATTTGGCAGCGCCAGGCCGGGATCGATTCTTTATGCCATGGGCATAACCCAACACACCGCGGGAACGGATAATGTCAAATCTCTTGCCAATCTCGCCATGCTCTGCGGCAATATGGGCGTTCCGGGTGGAGGGGTAAACCCGCTCCGGGGACAAAACAACGTGCAGGGCTCCTGCGATATGGGCGGCCTGCCCAATGTTTTTTCGGGTTATCAGGCGGTAACTGATGAAAACAATATGAAAAAATTTTCATCCGCCTGGGGTGAGCTAAAACTTGCCGCCAAACCCGGGCTAACCGTAACCGAAATGTTTGGCGGGGCGGAAACCGGCCAGGTCAAAGCCATTTATGTCATGGGTGAAAACCCTTTGCTGAGCGACCCCGACCAAAAACATGTCGAACACTGCATCGACAGCCTCGATTTTTTTGTTGTCCAGGACATCTTTTTAACTGAAACCGCTAAGTTGGCCGACGTGGTCCTGCCTTCCTCATGCTTTGCCGAAAAGGATGGTACGTTCACCAATACCGAGCGTCTCGTCCAGAGAGTGCGAAAGGCTGTGGAGGCGCCCGGGCTTGCGAAAGACGATACCTGGATCGTGGCCGAAATATCGAAAAGAATGGGCTACACGATGCCAAACGTCACTGCCCGCGAGGTAATGCGCGAGATTAACCAGCTCACTCCCAGCTACGGGGGAATAACCTACGAGAGACTCGAGTCGGGGGGGCTTGTCTGGCCGTGTCCGGATATAAATCATCCCGGCACGCCCATACTGCACAAAGGAAAATTCACCAGGGGCCTGGGGCAGTTCTTTGCGATCGGGTTCAAGCCGCCCGTTGAGCCGGCAGACGCTGAATATCCATTCACGCTGAGCACGGGGAGGGTCCTCGAACACTATCACACGGGGACCATGACAAGACGCGGGACCGGTCTTAATCGCCTCTATCCCGAACTGCTTGCCGAGATAAATCCTGAAGACGCCCAGGGGCTCGAAATCTCCGAGGGGGAATATATCAGAATAACATCCCGGCGAGGCAGTATCCGTGCAAAAGTCCATATCGACCGACGCTCACAGCGAGGGATGGTGTTTGTGCCTTTTCATTTCAGAGAAGCGGCGGCCAACCTGCTTACCCATGGCGCGGTGGACCCGGTGAGCAAAATTCCGGCATTCAAGGTAAGTGGTGTAAGAATCGAGAAAGCCGCATAACTGGAAGCGGAAGGCCCTGGTGCTTTTATCAAACGGGAACGCGACACCCGAGTACATAATCGCCTGTTGGAAGATAAACTCAGATACCTCCGGTTTTACCGGGGGTATTTGCGTCTTCCGAGGGATTAGCCCGGGGACCGGAGAAGAGAAGAGCACTTAAAGATGACGAATTTTCTTAAAGTGAAAACGGCCGAAGAAGTTTTAAGAATAGTAGAAAATTTCGAACCTCTGGATTGTGAAAAGGCAGCACTTTATTCCGCGGTTGGCCGTATCCTCGCCGAACCGATTACGGCCTCCGAGTCCGTCCCTCATTTCAACCGTGCATTGATGGATGGTTTCGCGGTAAGGGCACGTGACACCTTCGGGGCGTCCGAAACTCAGCCCGCGCTCATGCAGGTTGCAGGGGACGTCAGAATGGGTGAGATTTCATTTCCGCGAGTCGAGCCAGGGAAAGCCATTGCAATTCCCACCGGAGGAATGCTTCCGGAGGGGGCCGATTCGGTAGTCATGGTCGAGCACACCAACAGGCTCGACAGTGAGACTTTAGAGGTCATGAGACCGGTTGCGCCGGGAGACAACGTCCTTTGGCCGGGGAAGACATTCAGGCCGGCGATCGTCTGTTTTCCAGCGGACAGCTTCTGCGGCCACAGGATATCGGGGCTCTCGCGGCCCTGGGAATCGACTCCGTGTCAGTGTACCGCAAACCGCGGGTCGCCATCCTGTCTACCGGGGACGAAATAGTGCCTGTTACCGCCATGCGGCTTCCGCCCGGTAAAATCAGGGACATCAATTCCTATACGCTGTCGGCCCAGGTTTTGGAAGCGGGAGCTGTTACGGGAACCATTGAAGTGGTGGGCGACGATCTGGATACTCTGGTCGAAACATGCAGGCGGGTATTGGAGGATCACGACGTCATTCTTATCTCCGGCGGAAGCTCCGTTGGTGTGAGGGATTTGACCGTCTCGGTAATAGAGTCCATTCCGGGGGCGGAGCTGCTCGTACATGGCGTCGCCGTACGCCCCGGGAAACCCACTATTCTCGCCAGGGCTGGCCGCAAGATCCTCTGGGGCTTACCGGGTCATCCGGTATCGGCCATGACAATCTGCAGAACGTTTGTTTTGCCTTGCATTTATAGTCTGCAGGGTCTCAAAGAAAAACCGGCATGGATAGATATCGACGCCAGGCAGGCGGTGCTCACCCGAAGGCTTCCCTCGGTCCATGGGAGAACTGATTACGTGCCGGTGATTTTGAGCCGGGAGGGAGAACAGCTCGCGGCGACCCCGGTATTTGGAAAATCGGCCATGATCGGCACTCTGGCGAGATCCGACGGGTACATCGTTATTGCCCAGCACGTCGAAGGGCTGGATGCGGGTTCGGCGGTCACGGTTCATCTGTTCCACAGGAGGCTCGGGAGATGAGGCTTCATAAGAGAAACATCTACCTTAAAATGAAAACTCTCCAGGAAGCGCGCAAGATGTGGGAAGAGCTGACCGGCGCGCTGCGTACGGTGGAAGAGAGGGTCCCCACGGTTTCTAAGTGTTGGGCGCATCACTTCAAAGCCGATTATCTCGATGCGCTCCGTGCCGCACTATCACGGCGCCGCGATGGACGGCTATGCCGTTCGCGCCGGAGATACCTACCGGGCAAGCGAAACCGCGCCCGTCAGGCTTAGAGTTGGGGAAAACGGACACGCGGTCGATACCGGCGATATACTGCCCGAGGGCACAGACGCCGTAATCATGATAGAAGATGTCGAAAACATCTCCCCCGGAGAGATAGAAATCCGAGCCGCGGCATTCCCCTGGCAACACGTGCGCAAGGTAGGGGAGGACATCGTCGCAGGTGAGTTGCTGCTGCCCCAGAATCACGTTTTGAGACCTACCGATGCGGGTTCTTTGCTGGCGGCGGGGATCTTGACTGTGGACGTCCCGGGAAAGCCAAAGGTATTTATCCAACCCACCGGGGACGAGATTATTCCAGCTGCAAAAGCTGCCGAGGCGAAGCCTGGAGACATAATAGAGTTTAACGGCATCATCATGTCGGGGATGGTCGAAGAATGCGGCGGGACGCCAATCCTTGGCGATATCGAGCCTGATGACTATGGAGCGCTAAAGGATGCGCTGCAAAAGGGGATCGAGTCGGCTGACGTAATTTTGATGATGGCCGGCTCTTCCGCCGGATCGGGAGACTTTATCTCGACAGTCATCGAAGAACTGGGGGAAGTGGTGGTGCACGGTGTTGCCATGATGCCCGGAAAACCGGTGATTCTTGGAATTGTGAACGGAAAACCTGTCGTTGGGCTCCCGGGATATTCCATATCGGCGGTAATGGCTTTCGAGCAGTTTGTAAGACCGCTGCTCTATTCTCTGCAGGGGCGCCAGTGCCCGGCTTTTCCCACGATTTGGGCGAGCCTTGGCCGGAGGCTGCCCTCCAAGCTGGGGCTTGAGGAGTTTGTTCGTGTAATCCTTGGCAGAGTCGAAGGCAAAGTCGTTGCCATGCCTATCCAGAGGGGGGCTGCGATAATCACTTCGCTTACGCGCGCCGACGCAATCCTGCAAATCCCGCAGGAGCAGGAAGGTCTTGAGGATGGCGCCGAGGTCGAGGTCAGACTCCTTCGGCCAAAAGAGCTGCTCGATTACACCCTCATGATGATTGGAAGCCACGATAACACGATCGACCTCATAGCAAATGAACTCAAAAGCCGTGATGGCAGGTTCCATCTTTCATCGAGCAATGTGGGCAGCCTCGGAGGCTTGATGGCCCTCAGGCGGGGCCAGGCCCATCTTGCGGGTTCACATCTGCTCGACACTCAAACGGGGGAGTATAACTACTCGTACGTGGAACGTTATTTAAAAAGGGTTCCAGTGCGGATAGTCCAGCTCGCGATGCGGGAGCAGGGCTTGATTACAGCCAGGGGGAACCCTAAGGGGATAAATGGAATAGAAGATCTTTTTCGACCAGATGTGGTCTTTATAAACCGGCAGGCCGGTTCGGGAACACGTGTTCTTTTCGACCACACTATCCTTAAGAAGGGTATGGGCGCCGATCAAATCAGGGGCTATGATCAGGAAGAATATACGCACATGGGTGTGGCCGTGGGAGTATTGAGCGGGCGGGCCGACACCGGCATGGCGATCTATTCTTCGGCAAAGGCGCTGGGGCTCGGGTTCATTCCGCTGGCCAGCGAGCGCTATGACCTTGTGATAGCCGAAAGCGCCTGGTCCGACTTCAAGATCAGAGCGATTCTGGAAGTCATCGCTTCGGATTCTTTCCGCCAAAAAGTGACCTCCATGGGAGGCTATGACATCTCAAACTCCGGCAGGGTAATGGGGGTCTGGAACGGGGAGGAATGGGTTTCCAGGGAGAAGGGATAAATGTAGGAGCGGCTTCCAGCCGCGATCAAGACAGGTCGCGGCTGGAAGGGAGAAAAAGTAATATGGATAAAATTCTACGAATCCACATGGGGGCTCAGGGAGGACCCAGGGCAACTGAAGAGCCTTTGGGGGAGTATGCCGGGTTTGGCGGTAGAGCCCTGACCTCCGCTGTGGTTTCAAAGGAAGTGGCGCCTCTTAGCCATGCCCTTGGTCCTGAAAACAAGCTTGTTATAGCCCCGGGGATGCTCAGCGGAACAATCGCCTCGATATCGGGACGCCTCTCCGTTGGTTGCAAGAGTCCGCTGACCGGCGCCTTAACGGAAGCCAACTCGGGCGGACAGGGCGCCAGGGCGCTTGCGCGTCTGGGTTATGCGGCAATCATACTGGAGGGCAAACCTCAAAACGACGACCTCTATAAGGTTTTTATAAGCGCACACGGGGTAAAGATATCTGTCGAAAACTCTTTAAGGATGCTTCCGAACTTCGACCTGGTTGAAAGGATGAAGCAGCAGCATGGAGACAAAATCGCCTGCATTTCTATCGGCCCGGCCGGGGAGATGAAAATGAGCGCCGCCTCGATAGCCGTTACAGACAGTAAACTGAGGCCGACTCGGCATGCGGGTCGTGGGGGCGTTGGCGCCGTAATGGGAGCCAAGGGTGTTAAAGTTATCGTGCTCGATGATACAGGCATGAAGGAGCGTACGCCCAAAAACCCGGAGAAGTTTAAGGAGGCCCGCCGAAATTGGGGAGAAGCTTTGAAGAAACACCGTGTCGCCGACCTTTTGCCGTTATACGGGAAAAGTGTTTCGACGGATGTTTCGAGAGTTCCGGGAACTCTTTCGACTGAAGGTTGCCACCAGGGATGCGACAGTCAATGTTCAGGGGTAAATAACGACAATGCGGGGCATCGCGTAAGTAAACGGCCCAAATATGAAACCGTCTGGGCTCATGACGGGCAGTGCGGCATCTCCGATCCGGAAGCAATTGCGCAGCTGGACTTTCTGGGCGACAATTACGGCCTCGATACAATCGAGATGGGAGGCACGCTTTGGATGGCCATGGAGGGAGGTCTCCTCAAATTCGGTGACGGCCAAGGCGCCATCGATATGCTCCACCAAATTGGTCAGGGCACCCTTCTCGGACGCATCCTGGGAAACGGCGCGGAGGTTACGGGCAAAATCTTGGGCGTGGGAAAGGCCCCGCTCGTAAAGCGTAAGGCATCGCCCGCCGGCAATCCGCTAAAACCCGGACACCGGATGGATCGTCCGCAGGATCTGCAAATCGCAACAGCGGCGATTGACGCAACAGGGATATGTATCTTTAAGGCTCATGCCGTGTTGGATCAACCCGATACGATCCAACTGCTTCTCGATCTCATAAATTCTTTCCATGGTTTGAGCCTTGATGGTGACGGCCTGGTGGAACTTGGCGCAACCATTCTGGAAATGGAGCGGGATTTCAACGCCAGGGCGGGCTATACCGCGGAGCACGACCGGCGGCCATAAAGCCGTAATGCTTTAAACCGGAGACGACTCCGCCACACAATGTCGTATTCGAGATGAATTGAAGAGAGGTCCTTATGAAAGCCTTGTCTTTATGAAAGCGATGTCTTTCGGCCTGAAAGAGGCGCTGGAGCTTGTCCGGCAGGCCGTAAGGCCGCTTCCCGTCGAAAACGTGGACCTGGTTGGTTGTGTCGACCGCATAGTGGCCTCCGATCTTTATGCTCTGGTGGATTCGCCTTCCATCGATTCCTCCCGAAAAGATGGCTACGCCGTAGTATCTCATCAGGTTGCCGATGCAACGAAGGAGAAACCGATCCGTTTGAAGCTTTTGGGCTTGATGGCCGCGGGAGGCGACCGGGATATTCCGATCCGGCCGGGAACTGCCGTAAAGGTCCTGACAGGGGCGCGCGTCCCGACGGGCGCCGACGCTGTCGTAGCCGAAGAGTATGCAAAAGAAGGGGACCATGAGGTACTGGTGCAATCCTTCGCCGTACCGGGGAATGTGCAGAGACGGGGTGGCGATATCTCGGCGGGAAGCTGTGTTCTCGCGGCGGGTAGCCAAATATCGCCTGTTACCGCCGGTCTTCTTGCCGCGGCGGGGCACAGCGTAATTCCTGTCTTGAAAAATCCGGTGATAGGACTGATCGGAACAGGAGATGAAATCGTCGAACCGGGCTCCACTCTTACGGAAGGGGGGCTCTATGCCAGTAACATCATAACCTTGGCCGGCTGGTGCCGGCGATTCGGCATGAAAACCCGCCTGGCGATAGCCAAAGATGATCGTGACGCCATCTCTAAAACGATCGATACCTTGTCCGGCCAGACCGATGCCCTGATAACCAGCGGAGGGGCCTGGACCGGAGAACACGACCTAGTGGCCCGGGTCCTGGGGGAGCTGGGATGGAGAGAAATCTTTCACCGGATTCGCATTGGACCGGGCAAAGCGGTCGGTTTCGGTATTCTGAATGGGAAACCGGTATTTTTGCTTGCCGGGGGACCCCCTTCCAACCTGGTTGGCTTCCTGCAGATCGCTTTACCCGGTCTCCTTGCTCTTGGCGGAAATAATGAGCCGGTCCTGCCGGAGCTTAATGCCGAACTCGCAGCAGAGCTAAAGGGGAGCGATCTCGACTGGACGGACTTTTTCTTTGGAACTCTTGAGTACGGCAGTGGGTTGCCGAGTTTTCATCCCATGAAGAAACGAACCCCTTTAAGGACGCTCGCAAAGGCCACCGCCCTGGCTTCGGTCCCGGAGGGTAAAAGTTTTCTTCCGGCTGGATCGATCATTAAGGTTCAATTGATCAAGTAGTTGTGGTTCCCCTTATCCGGCAGGTCTCGGAGCTTCGGCGAGAGAGCGGACAGCCGTGATAACGTGGTCGCGGTTGGGTTGAGGAATGCTCGCTAACTGCTTCTGAGCGCTCCTTTTCATGAGAAGCTCATATCTCAATCGGAAATCCCTTTATTGATCTCGGAAATGGCTTGTTCAAAGGGAATCGCTTCGGTTGTGTCTCCTTTGGCATCGTCATAGGCGCGTATATCCTCGAGTTCTTCAAGCGCATCGACGATTTGCTCCCATTCCGAAATGGGCACCACAACGGCCTTGGGGTTTCCCTCCTCATCAACCAGATACTGTCGGTGAAACGCGATCATTTTTTCTCCTCTTCAACCCACCATGCGAGGTCTTCGAAGGCTGCGGGGTCAAATTCCAAGCTCTTTGCACGCTTTGTCAAAAGGGATACCCTCTTTTCGGTTCCTGGCCTCGGTGAGCCTTTCTTTCATCTTCTCGCTTTTGAGCAGATAGGCGGTTTCCTTCTCGGATTGAATCTCTCGCCACAATTCGATAGGGACGATAACCCCGGTTATCTTGTCGTTTTCATCTGAAATATATTGGATCCGGCCCATAAGGTACTCCTTTTTTAAATCTTGCCACCTTTATTGATTATGCACACGCCGGGGTTTGTTGGCAAACACGAAATGGCGAGCGAAACGGCGGACATCCGCCGGCGCAACCAAATTTCAGGTGCATTTGAAAAGGAAAAAGGCCTGGGAAAACCTGGCCTTTCGGGACTCCCCGGGACGGACCAATCCGGGCACCGGGAAGAACGGCTCAGCCTTACTCAAATTCGATAAACGTCTCGCCGATGCCCGATGGAAACTACGAGCACCCTTAGAACATCGTCATGTATCCCGTAAATGATCCTACTGACCTCGAACTTGACAAGCCTTCTTTTAGGACTATACTGAATATATCAATCGATATGGTTGTAGTAATTGATATAATCAATGAAAGTCTATCAACATGCGAAAAACCATCTCCGCCCTCAAAGCGCGCCAAAACCTGGGCCAGGTGATGAACGAGGTCTCGATCAAGGGCGACGATTACATAGTCGAACGGGCCGGAAAGCCTATGGTGGCCATCATCCCGATGGAAAAATACCGGCGATTTCAAGAAGACCTGGACGAATTCCGGGCCGAAGTCAAAACTTTTCAGAATAGCGTAAAGGATGTCCCTGAAAAAGTCTTGGATGAGGCTCTCGCGGAAGCGACTCTGGCTGCCAAAAAGGACGCCAAAAGAACTAAAGCCCGGAAATGATCAAAGTCGTTCTGGACGCCAATCAGTACGCCAGTGCTCTGATCAAGCCGCGCGGAAACTCGGCCAGGATTATCGAACTGGTTTACGAGGGCCAATTTTCGCTGGTCATGTCAGCGCCGATCATCGAGGAAGTCCGACGGATTCTCGTCTTCCCCAAGCTCAAGAAGCTCCACGGCCGCTCGCCGGTACAAATCGATTCCTTTCTCAAAAAGTTGGAAAAAGTCGCCATCCTGACTCCGGCTTTGCATTCGGTCAGAGTAGTAAAAGACGATCCGACCGATGATAAATACCTGGTCTGCGCTCTGGAAGGCCAAGTCGATTTTGTCGTTTCCGGTGACCATCACCTGACCGACTTAGCAGAGTTCCGGGGTATTCGCATCGTAAATCCGGCCGCCTTTTTGCAAGTTCTGAGTCAAGAAAACCAAAAATAGAAACGCCGGGTGAGGCCGGCGGTGTTCAAAAAACAAACCGGAATTCCCCATCTGTATTGCTTCGGCTCCTGGATTTGACAAGCAATCTATTATAAGCTATAGTTGTACTAAGTATTACACCTAGTAATTTTGGAGGCTTATGTTGAGAAAGACCAAACTCGTTACTATCTCCATCCTGCCGGAGCTTTTGGAAAAGTTCAATCGGCTGGCCGAAGAAGAAAGCCGGACCAGAAGCGAGCTTTTTCGGGAAGCGATGAGGCGTTACATCGAGGAAAAAGAATACCAGAGCCTGACCCGCTATGCCCGCGGGATGGCCGCCCAAACCGGTGTCAAAACCGAAGAGGACGTCTACCGGCTGGTGGAGGAGGCCCGTAGCGAAAAAACCGAATGATCAGGGTCGTCATCGATACCAGCGTCCTCATTTCCGGGGTGTATAGTCCGACCGGCACGCCCGCCGGAATTTTGGAGTTGGCCAGGAAAGGAGTCATTCAAAACGTTACTTCCGCCTTTATCCTCTCCGAACTTGAATATGTCTTGAAAAATAAATTCCGGTGGGACAAGTTGAGGATAGAAAAGATCGAGTTCTTGGGTCGGGTCCTTTTCCGAGATCGTGACTCCGAAGGAAAACCTTTCGGTCATCTCCCATTCACCCGATAATCAGATTTTATCCTGCGCCCTGGCCGGAAAGGCCTCTTTTGTTATCTCCGGTGATCATCACCTCACGGACTTGGGCAAGTTCCGGGATATCCGCATCTTGAATCCGGCGCCGTTTTTGAAAATTCTCGATCAGGAATTGTGACTCGTAAACCTCGAGGCAGGCGGTTTTAAAAAACCCGGAACCTTCCGGGCCGCCTTGCTGCCTCCATTCCCCCCTGCTTATATCCCCCCTCCTTAAAGTTGCGATGGCGAAATCCGAGAGCTGTCTTGGGCTTGCGAGCCGAACTACTGCAATTTCCAGCGCAGGAAGAAAAAAGGGTTAGACCGCTTGGCCTAACCCTTGGATTTTGCTGGCTCCCCGGGACGGACTCGAACCATCAACCTAGTGGTTAACAGCCACCCGCTCTGCCATTGAGCTACCGGGGAATGAATTTTTGACTTTTAGCAGAGCTCCCCGGCTTTGTCAATAGATTGTGGGGAGCGACCCAGGGTAAAAAATGTTCTCCTATTTGATGAAGTGTCCATAGTGGAGAGTGTGGTTTATGATGTGAGACTTGATCCCGGACACCGGTTTCCTCTCCTTTATCACGGAGCGGTACAGCCCGGCCCGCGAGATGTCGCCCACGAGCAACACCCCGACCAGCTGCGTCCCGTCGGGTGAAAACACAAGTTTTCTGTACGCTGTGGGAGAAGCCGAGACATGAGTCTCATAATCGCGGCCCCCGGTGTGCACGATCCCCATCGAGACGAAGGCGACCTCGGCCACCTGGGTGGCGTTTAGAATACCGACCGCGCCGCCGTATTCAGTGGGTCTTCCGGCCATGTTAAGTCCCGCGCAGCGGCCCATATCGACGGCGTTGGTCCACAGGCCGGTGACAATCCTGCCCCCGGTGATGGGGTCAAAGGTCACGGCGACGTCTCCCGCGGTATAGACATCGGGCGCTGTGCAGGCTGTGAGCCTGTCAGCCACGACACCTCCGTCGACCAGGATGCCTTCGTGAGAAAAACCGACGTTTGGCTCAACTCCCTTGCCGATACACACCATCTGACAACCAATTTCGCTGCCGTCGTCCAACAGGACCCCGCTTACGCCTTTCCCATCGGAAAGAATCCTTCGGGCGCCTGCGCCGGTTGCAATTTTTAGCCCTGCGCGGTTTAGCGCGTCCCGGATAAGACCTGCGTCTTCGGGTTCCATCAACTGGGAGAGCACCTGCGGGGACCGAACGACTAAAGTGACTTCGAGGCCGCGCTCGAGCAGCGCGAAAGCCACCTTGAGGTTCAAAAGGCCTCCCCCCAGCATGACGGCGTGGCGCGCGGCCCGCACCCTGTTCGCGACAGCCCTGGCCGAGGCAAGGGTTCTCGGGGCGAAAACGGACTCGATGTCTGTCCCCTCTATCTCCGGAGGCATGTAGGGCTTGCTGCCCGTAGCGATGAGCAACCGGTCGTAAGAAATCTCCCCGCCGGCTGCGAGCGAGACCGTCCGCGCCCGGCAGTCAATGGAGCGGACCCGCGCATTGAGCTTCACGTCGATGTCCGCGCCGCGGTAAGGTCCCTGCCCGGACATGGCCATATCCGAGGCACGCTTTTTCCCGCTTATCAAAAACGGAATCAGCGGCCTGAAATAAGGCGGATCGGGTTCATCGGAGAAAACCGTGACCGACCCGCGCTTATCCAGCGCGCGGATGGCTTCGGCCGCCGCCATGCCTGCCGCTGAAGCTCCCACAATGACGTAGCGGTTTTCCCGGGTTGCCATCTTTATCCCCCTTGCCCTGTGAGCATTGCGGCCGAGGCGGTTTTGCGAACTCCCTTTGAAAATTCCGTAACGCTCGAATAAACGAGCGCCCTGGTCGGACAGGCCTCGACACAGGCCGGAACACCACGGTCGGGGCAGCGGTCGCACCTGTAGGCCTTGTGCTCCTCCACCTGCCGTCCGATGACCCCGTAAGGGCACACCATAACGCAGGTCCAGCAACCGATGCACTTATCGCTTTGCGTGATCACGACACCTTCTGCGGTTTTCATGATAGCCCCCGCTATGCACGCATGCATGCAGGGAGCATCCTCGCAGTGGCGGCAAACAATCGGCACAGGCGTCGAGGGGGGTACCGACTCGACATAAACGCGATGTTTCGGACGCGGACTTTCGGAAATCGCCCCGTATAAAGACCGGCTCGCGGAGTGTTCGACCGCACAGGCCAGTTCACACGAATGGCATCCCATGCATCGATCCATGCGAACAAAAATTTCTTTGGGCTCAGACATTATAAGCTCCTTAAATCCATCTCTTACCGTACAAGACCCCGGTTTTAGAGCACCCGGCTAAAGACCCAGCCCGGCGCGGCGCTCGTCGATGGCCCCTATGAGTTTATCGGCTGCCGATTCCGGGTCGAGGTCCACGATAAAATACCCGCCGGTAAGCCCTTTGACTTTTTCGGTCAGCACCTTGGTGACCAGCGGGCCGCCAAGGACCGGGAGCATTACCCCGACGTGAGTCGGAAGTCCCGCCGCAACGGCATAGGCGCCGATCGAGACCGCTTTTTCCGAAACGGCCTCCGCGGCGGAGGCCACAACTGGAAGCTTGTCCGTATCGACTCCGAGATATTGGGCCAGGGCCACAGTCAGGGCCACGGCGCGGGAATTGTCCACACACGAGCCCATGTGCAAAACCGGGGGCAGGGGGCCTCCCAGGCCGTTGGCTTTTCCTATGGCATTAAGAACCGCCTTGAGCCCATCGCCGCACAACTCGTCGGTATTGGCCGGGTTCATGAACCCGTGCCTCATGAGGGCCCCCGCGCCACAGCCGGTCGCCACCAGCAGGACGTTCGCCTTGAGGAGCTTTCGGGCCATGACCGTAAAGTTGTTGTCCTGGGGGACCTTGACATTGTTGCATCCCGCAAAAAGGCATACTCCGCGGATATTTCCGGCCTTGATGTTGTCTACAACCGGTTTTAGAGGCTCCTTGGGATCGAGCTTGGATAGGGCGGCCACGATGGCTTCCACCGAAAAGCCCGCCATGACGGGCGTTTTGATATTGGGGATATCGACGGGTTTGCCTTTGCGGCGCACGAAGTTGGAAATGGCCAGATCGAAGATCTCGTCCGCTCGTTCATGGGCCGTTTCTTCGGAGAAGGGAATATGCTTTGCGCCGGGGATTTTTGCGATGTCCATGGTGGTGACAAGAGTAGTAGAGAAGCACTCGGCCACGGAGGCCACAGACGGCATGATGCACTGGTAATCGACGATCATCGCGTCGACCGCGCCCGTAAGGATCGCCATCTCCTGGCTTACCGAATGGGTGCAGGCCGGAATACCGTGACGCATCATGATCTCGTTTCCCGTGCAGCAGATGCCCACGATGTTTATGCCTGTGGCGCCGGCCGCCATGGCCGCTCTTTTCTTAGTATCCGCCCTGGTTACTAGGACGTCCGACAAAACGGGGTTGTGGCCGTGCAGGGCGATGTTTACGGCATCGGCCTTGAGAACGCCAAGATTTGCTTCCGTGAAGTTTGGTTTCGGGATTCCAAAGAGTATGTCGGCAAGGTCGGTTCCCATGTAGCATCCGGCAAGATCCGCAACGGCGCAGCGGAGCCCGCCCAACAGGAGATTCACCGGATCGGCGTCCACCCCGTACAGGGTGCGGTGCATTATCTCGGATACTTCGTGGTCGATTCCTTTGGGCACAAGGTCGAGATCGGACAAAACCTTCGCCCTTTCCTTATTTATCACGGTAGTCGCCCACAGGACCGGGGTGTCCTTTTCATGAAAATCGGCCAGGGCGGCATTGGCGACGTCCAGTGCGATATCGGTGTCCGGGCGCCCGTCTACCGCGATACCCAGCCGGGCGGCGACGGCCTTCAGCTTTTCGACCTCCTTGATGGAGTAGCTCTTCGTCAGGCCTTTGGCCAGTTTCAAAAGAGTGTGGGCAAGGTGCCTGGCATGGCCCGAATGGGCCGCGGTCCCGGCGGCGATGGCGCGGTCCAGGCCGCGCGCAACCATCGTATCGGCCGAAGCCCCGCAAATGCCCGCTGTCGGTCCTTCACCAAAAGGATCGATCCGGCAGGGTCCCTGCAAGCAGTGACGGCAGCAAAGCCCCGCGTCGCCAAACCCGCACTGAGGCTGCATGGCCTCGTAGCGGTCCCAAACGGTTTTTACCTCCGTTTTCGCGGCCTTGAGGATCATTTCCTGAATTGCCGGGTCTGTGCTCTTCGCCCCCAAGTTTATCATGTCTGCCATCGGGATTACTCCTTATACGCGAGGATAAAAAAAGATGTGATTGTGCTCTAGTATATCCGCCCTGGAAGCCGCGGGCTATTTTTTTAGTTCGACTTCCAGCTGAATGGGCTTGTACATGTAGACCAGACGAGTCTGATTGGCGCCGGCCGGCGTCAGCAGAACGGAGACGTTTTCGCTGTCCCATATAAGGTCGTTGGGGTTTTTGTCGACTTCCGAGGGCTTGCCGAGCCTGTCGGTCAAAACGGCCTCCATTTTCATGAAACCAACGGACGGAAAGTATGCCATGCCCATGTAGAAGCGGTCCTTATAGAAGGCATAGATCACCCGGTCGAGCTTTATGTCTTCCATTTTGAGCACTTCGCCGGTTTTTTCATAGAGGGCGAGGTCGCCGTTTCCAGCAACCTGGCGGAGACCCGGAACCGAAGATGTCTTCGCCCCCCAGGCGACGCCGCGAAAGTTCTGTGGCGGGTGCGCCGAGGGGCCGCAGCCGAAAATAGCACACGCGAGAAAAGCCGCCGCCAGGAGCCGGAAAATTGCGAGTCTTATGGTGGTTGGTTTCATGCAAACCTTTCTTTTTAGAGTCCGGTCGGCGAGGTCCGCGGCCCGGCCGGTTCGAAGGCCGGAAAAGGGGTTCCTACCCGGTTTCCTCCGGCGGTTCTATTTCCTTTTCGACAAGCATTGCCTTTGCCGGGGACGCCGCCGCCGCGTCGGCTTCGAGCAGCGCTTTAAGGCCCCTCTTATACCATCTTATTCCCGATTTGGTGGCTATTGTACGCTCTTCCAAATCTTTTGGAAGGCGGTCTTCGGAACATCTTGCCAGGATGTGGAGTTTGCTGTCGGAATCGAGGGCCGAAAGGCCCGTTACAAACTGCACAAAGGCTGCCCACTCCTGTGGGGTCGGCCCGCCCCATTTTTGCATCGTGTGAAACATCCGGTAGCAAACGAGGGCGGCATCGCGGTCTTCGTCCTGGTGGAAGCGCTTTCCGCTGTAGAGCCGTATGGCTTCTTTTCCGATTTCGCTGGTGAAGGTCAAATAGAACCACCTGAGGATTATGAAATAACCCTCGCGGGTAAGCTCGCGGCCGGCCCAGTAGAGAGGGTTGGCCGCGTTTTTTACGTTCCAGGCAAGCCTTGCGGCTTTATAGATGTGAGGGTTCTTTTTAAAAAGCCTCAAGACGGGGTTTTCGTTTATCTTGACATAGGCCTGGTAGTAGCGCTGAAAGTCGCTGAGTTTGCGGCTCCCGACATACTTTACGGGGATGGTGGAGGAGAGCCTTGCCAGCTTTGCGCTTACCCGCGTGACAAGCTCCAGGGTGTCGGAGAGCGAGGCTTCATATTCGGGCTGAGCGGCTTCGGGGTGATAGATCGAGCCTACCGAGCGCACAATCTTGGAGGCGTGCCGGTAGAAGGCCTCGAAGCTTAGCTGAAGTTCGGCTTCGGGGATAGACCAGATCTCCCCCCGGGTCTTTGCGATAAATTCGAGCGATTGCCGCTCGAGCGAGCCAGGTGCCGGCAGCAGATCCAGTTCATGATCTTCCTCGAAGCCGCCCTCGAGCATTTCCCTGATGCGCCGCCGCACGTACCATCGCAGCACCACGGCAAAGCAGATGGTCGTTAGCGAGACGAGCAGCAGGAGCGCGCTCAGCCAGTGCTCTCGTATGACGTATGCGACAGTTGAGAAGCCGATTTCGTTCATCCGTTACGGGGCTATGCAATGGCGGTCGGGCTTTCCGTAGCTGTGCCGCCCTCATCGATCCATTTTTGAAGTTCCACGAGCGTGTCCGATTCCCACCCCGGAGTGAGCCTTTCGGTAAGAAAGCGCATATAGAGCGCATCCAGGGCAGCGAAGACTTCTTCGATGAAGTACATCTTTTCAAGGAACCGGCCGTCTGGGTCTTCGCTTCCGTAATCGGGCAGCTGCTTGGGGGTCTTTAGGCCCTTTAGCGCCCAAAGCGAACTGTCCATCGTAAGGACGTACTCGTTTTCGCCGATAATGAAAAGGAGCTGGACCTCATCGACGACCTTGCCCTGGCGAAGGGCCGTTCGCGCCTCGTGGAGAAAGTTCGCCTGCGAGGTGCACACGACCCGCTCTTTGCCGTCTCGGGGCAGCAAAAGCGTCATGCGCTCCCCAAGGTGGACTTCGGCGGTCTTTTCGCCGACCTGGATCGATCCTCCGAGGCATTCGATGAAGTACCACAGCCAGGTGAGGAATTCAGTGCCGAGAAACCGCCCGTCGGTAAGGGCCGTCGGAGACTTTAGCGGAACTATGGAACCGAGGGTGTCCTTCTGCGCGGGTGTGAGCGAAAGCATGTTGTAAGCCCACGGAGCATGATAGAGCGGGACCGGGTAGACTCGAAACTGACGTTCGAAAAATTCGAGGAAGGCGTCCATCATCTTGGGGCTGGTAGTCCCCAGGGCCAGGAGGTTTTTCGCCGGCGCCCACACCACTTCGGACGAGCTGGGTTGAGGAAAGGCGCGGCTTAGCAGATACTCCTGCATATTTTCCTGGATTTCCGCCTTCTCCGACCGGCTCGGCCATTTTCCCTCGTGCTCGTCCCGGTATTTCTGCACCGACTGGCGCACGAACTGTTTTAGCACGACGGAGGGGATCTTCTTTTGATCCAGCCGGAAATTGAACGCGACGTATTCGCCCTTCCGGTAGGAGCCGTAGGAAAAAGACGAGTCGAAAAAATCCTCCCAGGACGCAAAACCGGTCGCATCGGTCTGGGAATCGTCGGGCTCGGTAAAAGCGCCGGCGCGGAGCTTTTCATCGACAAGGCTCCAGAAATCTCCAACATCGGGTTCGGGGACGAAAAAACGGGTAAAAGTAGCTGAGGAAGAAGATATGGCCATAAAATGTCCTCACAAGGTGAAAAAGACTTCCAATCGACGCGGGGCGGCCAACGGGCGGCCCGGGGTCAAAACAGCAAAGCCGGCCCGCGCCGGCTCGATCGTCAGTTATGCGGCAACGCCAGGGCAGAGCCTCAGCGGATGGTTGAGTCTCTATCCAAAACGGGGCCGCAAGTCAAACGATAGTTTTACAAAGGTCGATGATCAAGGGAAATCAGAACTTTACGGTCTTTACGATCATCTCGAATTCCTGGACTTCCTCAGCGGTCAGTTCGACCCGCAGGAGCTTTCTGCTGACCAGGATCGGGCACTTCTCGTGGAGCGCCAGGGCGACCGCGTCGCTTGGACGCGCATCGAAGACCGAGGTTTCCCCGTTGATGCGGACGTAAATATTGGCGTAAAAAGTGTTGTCCCGCATTTCGGATATCTCGATCTTTTCGAAGGTCACGCCGCTGCGCTCGAGAATCGTAAGATAGATATCGTGAGTCAGGGGCCGCTTCGGCTCTACCAGACCCTTTTCCTTGGCAATCGCAGTGATCTCGGCATCTCCCACGAACATGAGAAAATAGTGGCTGTCTTCCTCCGAGCGTTTCAGGATGACCATATTCCCCTGGGTCCTGTCGGTTTTGACGAAAACTTCCCCGATCTCGACAAACTCGCTAGACTCCATCACAAGCCTCCATTGGCATTGAATATCAAAACAAACGGCAAACGGATGATGACCAACACTTTTTAGCCGCCGCTTTTTCAAGCCGCAGCCCGCGTTTTCACCGTATCAATCTAAACATTATAACTTTAAAAATTCCTTTTCGGACCTGAAAAAAATGGCCCCAAAAGAAATTTGGGCTCCCGGGCGCACCCTCGTTCGTTTATCAGCTCAATCTCATTGACGTTTCCGGACGGGGTAGTTATTATTTGGGTTAATGATATCGAGTATCATTAACCAATACACCGCACCCCGAGGAATGTCCAATGGTAAAATCAGGGACCTTTAAAGCTCTGCGCACTGTTTGGGCCAAAGGCAAAAAAAGGTTATCCGGGAAAGCGGTCGAAGCCCGGGCTTTTGTAGGAGCGGCTTCCAGCCGCGAACATGACTCTTGTCGCGGCTGGAAGCCGCTCCTACAGGTCGATTCTCAGAGAAGCCCGGATAAATAATAGTTGCCAATGGGCTTGGGCCTTCTTTGCCACGGCCGTGGCCGTGATCGTCCTGGTCCATCCGGTATCTGCCCCGGCTAAGGGGCCAGGCTGTCTAAACATCGTGGCCGCCGAGAATTTTTACCAGGACATTGCCGTCCAGCTTGCCGGTCCCTGCGCGAGTGTCAAAAGCGTTCTCTCCGATCCCAATATAGATCCGCACGAATACGAACCGAGCGTAAAGGACGCGGAGGAGGTGGCGGGCGCCGACCTTGTGATCATGAACGGCGGCGGCTACGACGACTGGATGAAAAAGCTTCTGTCGGCTTCTCCAAATGGAGGCAGGGTTGTACTGACTTGTTGGGATATTTCTCCCGTCAGGTTCCCCGAAAATGAGCACGTCTGGTACAGCGCGGAAAACATGAAAACTGTGGCCGCGGCTCTGACAGCAGATCTAAAGAAGCTTCGCCCGTCGCGGGCCGCGGAGTTCGAAAGGAACCTGAAGGTTTTCAACGGGAGCCTTGAGAGGATCGAGGCGAAAATCGCCGGGATTTCGAAGCGGTTTTCCGGAACACCTATCGCGCTAACCGAACCTATCTTTATGTATGAGGCCGCTCCGATGGGTTTAAAAGTATTGACCCCGTTTGATTTTCAAAAAGCGGTCGCCGAAGGGATCGATCCGCCGGCCGACACGGTGGAGACCGCCCGAGAGCAGATAAGGAAGAAAATGGTGCGTGTCCTGGTCTACAACCGGCAGACCGCCGACCGGTTCACCGCAAGGCTCGAGGAGCTGGCAAAAAGCTCCGGGGTCCCGGTGGTCGCCGTAACGGAAACCATGCCGCCCGGAAAACACTACCAGTCATGGATGCTCGACCAGATCTCGGCTGTGGAAAACGCACTCATGGGCGCTGGAGGCGGCGTGCGATGATGCTCGAAGCAGTCTCCACACAGAGACCTCCCGTTTTTTTGCGAAACGTTCGCATCGGCTTCGGGGGCCGGGTTATCCAGGACGAGATGACGCTTACGGTCGAGGACGGCGAATTCATAGCCGTGCTGGGTCCAAACGGCGCCGGCAAGACAACGCTTTTGAAGCTGCTTCTCGGGCTTATCAGGCCGGAGGCGGGAGAGGTCCGGGTCTTTGGCCGAAAGCCTCGCCGAGGCAATCGCGAGATCGGCTACGCACCGCAATTCCGAGCGCTCGACACCAATTTTGCCGTGCGCGCGCGCGACCTGGTCGGCTTTGGCCTTGACGGGCACCGCTGGGGGCCGGGGTTTCCGAGCCGCAACCGCAGGAAGCTCGTAGACGAAGCGCTCGAGGAGGTCCGTGCGGCCGAGTTCGCGGAAGCCGCGGTGGGGAACTCTCCGGGGGGGAAAAGCAGAGGCTTTCGCTTGCGCAGGTTTTAATTTCCAAACCCCGGCTCGTTCTTCTCGACGAACCGCTGGCAAACCTCGACATAGCGAGCGGACAGGACATCATCTCCCTTGTGAGTCATCTTTGTGTTTCGCGCAAGGTGGCGATAATGCTTGTGACCCATGACATAAACCCGCTTTTGGCGCACGTCGACCGGGTCCTTTACATGGCGAACGGCAGGTCGGCCATAGGCGCGCCCGAAGCGGTGATAACCAGGGAAACGCTGAGTTCGCTCTACAACCACCCGGTCGAGGTGGTCGAAGCGATGGGGAAAAAGTTTGTCCTGGGAGTCGAAACCTGATGCTCCATTCGATTGTGGCACTGTACCATTTCCAGTTTATCCAGAACGCGCTGCTTTGCGGCGTGTTCATTGCGCTGGCCTCGGCGCTGGTCGGGTATTTTCTCATTGGGGGAGGGTACACGTTCGCGGGGCATGCTCTGCCCAACATTGGGTTTGCGGGTGCCGCGGGCGCCGTGTTTTTCGGGGTAAAACCGGTCTACGGCCTTTTTGCCATGACTATTCTGGCCGGCGGGGCAATGAGTTTGAGCGGCCGGGAGCTTCGCGAGCGCGACGTTTCGATCGGGGTCGTGATGTCTTTCGCTCTGGGGCTCGGGCTCATGTTCCTTTCGCTCTACGGCGGGTATGCCGAGCGTGTCTACAGCATCCTGTTCGGGACCGTTTTGGGGATAACCCGAAACGACGTGATTCTGACCGGTTCGATGAGCCTGGTTTCGGTTTGCCTGATGCTTTTGTTGTTCCGGCCCCTTCTTTTCGTCACTTTCGACCCCTTTGCCGCTGAGGCAAGAGGCGTTCCCGCCGGGCTTGTCACCCTGCTTTTCCTGGTGGTCGTTGCCGTTACCGTATCTCTTGCGGTGCAGGTGGTGGGGGCTCTTTTGGTGTTCACCATGCTGGTGGGACCGGGGGCGACCGCGACCCGGCTGGTGAAAAGGCCTTTTGTGGCGATACTGCTTGCAGCCCTTCTCGGGGTCGCGTACGTGTTTTTCGGGGTTACCATGGCCGGGCTAAGCGGTGACTGGCCGGTAAGCTTTTTTATCGCCTCGATCTCTTTTGTCGTGTACCTGCCGGTGAGGATTTTCTACAGGGGCGGAGGAAGGCGTGCCGCGGCCTCGCCCAGGGCGGTAAGGGGACCAGTCGGGATGGGGATCGTGACCACCCCGGATGA
This sequence comes from uncultured delta proteobacterium, assembly GCA_963813125.1. Classification (GTDB taxonomy): domain Bacteria; phylum Desulfobacterota; class Syntrophobacteria; order Syntrophobacterales; family Syntrophobacteraceae; genus SbD1. Next base: position 28,569 of record CAWEZA010000103.1, read on the forward strand.
ATGGAACAATACGGAAGCGCAATGCTAAGCGGGCTGTTTGGTTCGGAAATAGTGGCGCACGCGTTTATCGGAGGCGCCATCGTCTCGGTCGTGGCGGGAAGCGTAGGCTACTTTCTGGTCATAAGGGCGCAGGCCTTCGCGGCGGAGGCGTTTACGGACATCGGGTTTGCCGGGGCGACGGCGGCGGCGCTGCTGGGAATCGAGTCCCTGGCCGGGATGATAGTCTTTTCGCTTTTAGCCGCGGCGACACTGGGAATGTTTGGCAAGCGGGTGAAAGGGCGGGATGTGGAGGTCGGCATGGTGCTCTCCTTCGCCCTGGGGCTTGGCGTGCTTTTCCTTAGCATCTATTCGCGCACGAGCGCATCGCACTCGGCAAGCGGCATGAATATTCTTTTCGGATCGATGCTGACCATAAATTCCAAAGACATACTGCTCGCGCTTGCGAGTTGCGCGACAGCGGTAGCGGCCCTTGCGATGGTGCACAGGCCCCTGCTCTTCGCATCGATTGACCCGGCGGGGGCTGAAGCTCGCGGGGTGCCCATGCGCGTGCTTTCCGCCGCATTTTTGGCGATCGTCGCCCTTACGACCGCGGCCTGCGTGCTCCTTGTGGGCATCCTTCTTACGGCTTCTCTTCTCATTGCCCCGGCGGCGGCGGCGGTCAACCTCACGAACCGCCCGGCCCGCTCCATAGCCCTCTCAATCGTAACGGCGGTCGCCGTCACATGGGGCGGCCTCGCCCTGACGTTTGAAGGGACCGTCCGCCATCTTCCGGCGGGCTTTTATATTTCGGCGCTCGCAGCGCTTGCATACACCGCCTCACTTTTGCTCAGAAAGCGGTTTCGCCCGAAGAGAGTTTTCCAATACCCTCACGCGGACCGGGAAACCGGTGGTGAGGGCGACCATAAAAGGGCCGGCGTATGAAAAATGAGTCCCGTTCACGTTCGAAGTCGCCGCGGCAGGTTTGCGCCCACGGCGATAATCACGCGCACGACGAGGTTCGAAGGATCGAGAACGCCTTTTTCGATCTAAGCCGCCCAAACACCGGGCCAAGGCGGATCCTGGTTGAAAAACTGGCGGAGCTTGCGCGCACGGGGGAGGCGTTTTCCACCGACGACCTGTGGCAGGGACTGCGGGCCGAGCACGGCAGGATCGGGCGCGCCACGGTTTTTCGGTCGATAGAGCAGCTCGTGGAAAGCAAGGTGCTCGACCGCGTCGAACTCTCGGACGGCTCCCGCAGGTACCGGGTTTGCGGAGGGACTCACCACCACCATCTCGTGTGCACCATGTGCAACCGCGTCGTGGACTTTCGGGAGTGCCTTTCCGTCCAGACGATCGAGGAAATCGGGCGAAGGCACGGTTTCACCGTGGAAGATCACAAGCTGACCGTGTATGGAACATGCGGCAGTTGCCTTAACTCAGGCGGGAAATAGCACGGTCGCCCTTTTTTGATACAGAATCCCTGAAATCAGAAAATAACCGGGAGGAGACTTCAAATTGAAATCCGGCCGAATCGAGATAATCCGGGGCGGGGACAGTGCGGGAAACAACATGATAATTCGCGCGACCCTTTCTTCCGGGCGCGCCATCTACGGGTTTGCCACGGATAATTTCTTCGGGGGCGACTGGGACCTCGGCCCCACCTGGAATTACCTCGTAACCGGGGACAGGCCGTTTCTGCTCGATGCGGGAAGACGGGGCAAGGGGGTGGAGCTTGTCGCGATGATCGAATCGGTGGGCTTTAGCGGTCGCGATATCGATTCGATAGTAGTCTCGCACGGCCACGAGGACCATGACGGCGGAATCCTCGAGATTGTCGAGGCCACGCGGGCGCGCGTGAGGGCTCATGAAACCTATGGCCGCCTCTTGCAGCCACTGTCCGGGGCCGCCCCTTCGAGCAAGAAAGCCAATTTCCCGGTTTCATGCTGGTGCTGTCCTATGCCCCCGTCCTTTGCGGAGGTCCACTGCATCGAATATCAGCAGGAGCGAAGAAAGCTCGAAATCACCGACCTTACCATGAACGGCGATCTGGGCCAAGGCGTCGAGATACTGCATATACCGGGGCACAGCCCCGATGCCGTGGCCCTGTTGGTCGACGGCGAGGCGCTCCTGCCAGGAGATACCATCCTGCCGGACATTACGCCCCACCCCTCACAGGAGCGCTTTTTCACCATAATGCGACCAGCCCTGCCCGACAAGTGGAAGGAAGCCCAGCAGCTTTTCGGCCTCAGGGCTTACATCCGCTCCCTTAGAAGAATAGGGGAGATGGCCGGCCCTTCGGACGATATCCTGATGCTCCCCGCTCACCGCCTCTACCATCGAGACCGGTTAAACCTTCCGGGTCTAAAGGATAGAATCGCCGAACTCGTGCGGCACCATGTAGACAGATGTTCCGATTTTGCCCGGATTCTCAAAGACGGCCCGAAAACACTAAAAGAAGTGGCCTCGGCCCATTTTCGGCCCGAGTTGCTGAAAGGCTTCGGCATCGATCTCGCAGCCAATGAGGTGGCCTGCCACTGCGAACTCATGCAGGCGAGCGGAGATGTGGTCGTCGTTGAGGGCCGAAAAAGGATGTCCACCGGGACTGAAAATTTCGTGTCGTTGATAAGTTCCCTCTAAGGACAGAAGCGAAGAGCTAAGGACAGAAGCGAAGAGCTAAGGACTAAGGACTGAAGCGCGGGGAGCTGTGCCCCCCGCACCCCCACAGGACCCGGTTCGTTGGCCGGCGGTGCCGGCCAACGAACCGGGTTCCAGAGTCCGCTTTAAAACCGTCCCCACACCATTTCATCCAGCCTGGCAATTGTGAAACGATTATTCAAGAATGGCTCGCGGGCGGCTGTGCCGCAAGCGAGTGTGCCGCGCCCACCCGGGGGGTCCGGATTGGGGGTGCGGGGGGCACATGTCCCCCCAACCCCCGCGCTTTTGCCTTCAGTTCTTGTCTCTAGCTTTTGCCTTTTGCCTTAAGCTTTTGCCTGCCACTCGACTTCTCCTTTGAGGAACCTGTCGATATCGGCTGCGGCGCGTTTGCCCGCTCCCATGGCGCTTATGACCGTCGCGGCGCCGGTTACGACGTCGCCTCCGGCCCAGATGCCTTTGATCGTGGTGCGGCCGTTTTCGTTATCGGCGACGACTGTTCCCCATTTGGTGCGCTCGAGTCCCCCGGCGTTGGAAAAGACCAGCGGGTTGGGGCTGGTCCCGAGGGCGAAGACCACCTGGTCCACTTCCATGTCGAATTCGGAATCCTTGATTGCAACGGGACTGCGGCGGCCGGACTGGTCGGGCTCGCCCAGTTCCATCCGGATGCAGCGCATTGCGCGCACAGCGTTCTTTTCGTCTCCAAGGATTCCGACCGGGTTGGTCAAAAAGTCGAAAATGACCCCCTCTTCCTTGGCGTGATGGACTTCTTCGAGTCTTGCGGGCACCTCCGCCGAGGAGCGGCGGTAGACTATGTGGACTTCGGCCCCGGTCGCGCCGGTAAGGGACTGAAGTCGAAGGGCGCAGCGCGCGGCGTCCATGGCGACGTTTCCGGCGCCTATGACCGCGACTCTTTTGCCCACCTTGACGGGGGTGTCGAATTCGGGGAAGCGGTAGCCTTTCATGAGATTAAAGCGCGTGAGGAATTCATTTGCGGACATGACACCGTTGAGGTTGATGCCCGGAATGCGCATAAACATCGGAAGCCCGGCGCCGGTGCCCAGGAAAATCGCGTCGTATTCGGCCTGCAGTTCATCGATGGTGAGGGTGCGGCCTATGACATAATCGGTGAGTATGCGAATCGAGAGGGCATTTGCCGCCGTTTCGATTTCGGCTTTAATGACGGATTCCTTGGGAAGCCTGAATTCGGGAATGCCGTAGACGAGCACGCCTCCTGGAGTGTGGAGGGACTCGAAGATGGTGACCTCGTGACCCATGCGGCCAAGGTCCACGGCACAGGTGACGCCTGCCGGCCCTGAGCCGATTACCGCAACTTTTTTCCCTGTCGCCGGCCCCTTGGTCAACTCGAAGGTCTTGTTTTCGAGCTCAAAGTCCCCGACGAAGCGCTCGATCCGGCCGATTGCGACCGGTTCGCCTTTTTTGCCCAGAACGCAGCGCGACTCGCACTGCACTTCCTGTGGGCAGACCCTGCCGCAAATGGCCGGCAGGTTGTTTTTGGCCTTCATGATCTTTACTGCTTCGGCCATATCGCCGTCACGCACGGCCCTGATGAACTCGGGGATCCTGACTTCGACCGGACAGCCTTCCATGCAATGGGGTTCCTTGCACTGAATGCAGCGTTCGGCCTCCCGTTGGGCAAGCTCGAGGGTGTAGCCCAGCGCGACTTCTTGAAAGTTTTGCACCCGGTCTTCGGGCGTCTGAACGGGCATTTCCTGGCGTGGTATCTTCATGCGTTCTTTTTGGGTCAACGGTGCCATTTATCTTACTCCATCAGCGATAGCGCGATCCAGTTTGCATTCGTGGTCCTTGTGGTGCTCGACTGCCTTCTGTTCCTCGGGGCGGTAAAAGGCCAGGCGCGACAAAAGATTGGTCCAGTCCACCTTGTGGGCGTCGAACTCGGGGCCGTCGACGCACACGAACTTGGCGCCGTCGTCCAAAACGACCCTGCAGCCCCCGCACATCCCCGTGCCGTCAATCATTATGGTGTTGAGGCTAACGATTGTCGGAACTTTGTAGGGCTGTGTGGCCATGGCGACAAACTTCATCATTATTGCCGGTCCGATCGCCCAAATCTTGGCTATCTTCCCGGGGCGGCTGTCGAGGATTTCCTTTAAGGGCGTGGTCACCAGGTCTTTTCGACCGTGGGAGCCGTCGTCGGTCGTGATGATGAGTTCGTCGGAGACCGCGCGCATCTTGTCTTCCCAGAGCAGAAGGTCTTTTGTCCTGGCGCCTATGATGGAGATGACGTGATTTCCGGCTTCTTTTAGTGCCCTCGCGATCGGGTAGACAGGCGCGATCCCGACGCCGCCTCCCACGCAGATGACCTCGCCGAAGTTCTCAATTTCTGTGGCGTGTCCGAGCGGGCCGACAATATGTTTAAACGAGTCGCCCACGTTCATGGTGCCCATCTGTATCGTCGATTTGCCCACTTCCTGGAAAATGATTGTGATCGAACCTGCTGTCCTGTCGTAGTCGGCAATGGTCAGAGGGATACGCTCACCCTGGTCGTTCATGAGCACTATGATGAACTGACCGGCCCTGGCTTTGAGGGCAATCTGCGGCGCCTCGACCACCATTAGTTTCGTCACATCGCTCAAAACCTGTTTTTCGAGAATTTTGTACATTGGTGATTTCCCCTTGAGATAGAGATCGCCTGGTGCCCGCGGCGCTCTGAGACGGAGTTGTAGAGGCAGAAAAGTTGGTGCGGGCTAGTCGAGCAGACCAATGCCCCTTCTTCCGAACCGGAGACAACACCAACTGCGGGGCTGCGGCTGTTCTGAGTTGGGGGGCGTTAAGGATTAAACAAACCTTTAGATCATAGCAAAAAAGCAGCCCATATCCCACTTAAAATTTGCCGGGCAGCCCAACAAAAGTTTCCTGCCAGGACCAAGGTTGTGCGATTGTTAAAATAATTATGGCGGGATTGATAGGAAAAGAGTTATAATTTCAACCGATTTTGGGCTGCTTTGAGATTCAAGCTTCATATCGATTTATAATAAATCTCTTTTTGAAGAAATGCGAATCCTTGCCCTGGATATGGGAAGAACTTAGAGCGGTCAACATTCAAACGGCAGTGGGCAACTGATACGAAGTTGGGTTTACGATGCATCGAGGCGATGGGTGGAGCGAAGCTCAAAGCGTGAGGCACATCGTGAGCGCAACCGAGTTTGACAGGTCACTACACACCAACCAAGGAGATTCGCGATGATAGTTGCGGACCCTAAACCGTTTCTGCAGGTTAAGGGCTATCTTGAAGATTTCCAAAAAGTCCTGGTCGTCGGCTGCGGCACGTGCACGACGGTCTGTCTTGCTGGAGGAGAAGCCGAGGTTCAGATTCTCGCATCGGGCTTGAGGATCGCATTTGGCAAAGATGGCCATCGCAAGACCATCCTGGAAGACTGCGTTCAGCGGCAATGCGACGAGGAATTTATTTTGCCGGTCCTCAGCCGCGTGGAATCGGAGAATATCGATGCCGTGGTTTCGCTTGCCTGCGGGGTGGGGGTGAATTATCTGGCCGACCGGCTGGGGAAGACACCGATATTTCCGGGACTTGACACGACCTTCTACGGGGCCGGGGTGCAACAGGGCCGTTGGGCGGAGATGTGCGCGGGCTGCGGCAGCTGCATAATCGCCAACACCGGCGGCATATGCCCCATCGCGCGCTGTTCGAAGCACCTTTTGAACGGGCCCTGCGGCGGGTCTGAAAAGGGCAAGTGCGAGGTCGATCCCGCAAACATCGAGTGCGTGTGGCAACTTATCTATGACAGGCTAAAGATGCTTGGAAGGCTGGAAGATCTCAGGAAACTTCTGCCCATCAAAGACTGGTCGACCGCTGCGGACGGCGGGGTTCGGCGCACTACCCGGGAACAACTCTACGAAGCGAAATAGCGGGTATCGGAAACTTTTTTTGCGCGACAGGCCCCGACTCTTCGGCGTCCGTAAGGAGAACGATGTATGAGCGACAAAGGCGTTACAAAATCGGGAAGTAATCTTGAGCGGGTGCTCAGTTCCGGTCATTTTGCCGTAACATGCGAGTGTGGACCTCCCAAGGGCACGAACGTCGAACATCTCGAAAAAAAGATAGAGCTTGTAAAAGGCTATTGTGACGCGGCCAACGTCACGGACAACCAGACGGCCGTTGTGCGCATGTCCAGCATAGCCGCGAGTTCCATCCTGGTGAAAAACGGTGTTGAACCGATCATGCAGATGGTCACCAGGGACCGCAACAGGATCGCCGCGCAAAGCGACATTTTTGGCGCCTACGCTCTGGGGATCAAGAACATGCTCTGCCTTACCGGCGATCATCAGTCCTTCGGAAATCACCCGAAGGCCAAAAATGTTTTCGACCTCGATTCCCTGCAACTCCTGGACGTGGTGCGCACCATCAGGGACAAAGGCACGGTTAACAGCGGAGATCCGGTCGATGGGGGCATCAAGATGTTTCTGGGGGCGGCGGCAAACCCGTTTGCCGACCCTTTCGAGTTCAGGGTTATCAGGCTGGCCAAGAAAATCGACGCTGGCGCCGATTTTGTTCAAACCCAGTGCATCTACGATATGGGGCGGTTCCGTGAATTCATGAGGATGGCGTGCGACATGGGACTGGACAAGCAGTGCTACATCCTCCCGGGACTCACGCCTCTTAAGTCCGCCGGTATGGCGGCCTACATGAACAAGAATGTTTCCGGGATAACCATCCCGGACGATATTATAAAGCGCATAAGAGGGGTTCCAAAGGCCGACCAGGCCGAAGAGGGAATCCGTCTGCTCCTGGAGCAAATACAGGAGGTGCGCGAAATTCCGGGTGTTGCCGGTGTGCACATAATGGCTATCGAATGGGAGGAAAGGGTCAAAGAGATAACGGAAAGGGCCGGACTTCTCCCAAGGCCGTAGCCTGTGCGCAAAAAAAAAGTTGATATTCCCGCAGGGCTCTGGCGAAAGCCGGGGCCCTGCGTTTTTGCGAAGGCCCCCCTTTCCTAAATGGTGAGGCCTACGGCGCTTCGCTCCCCCATCCTGAACCGGGTGCGGATCTTATAGGGTGGGCAAAAGTGCCGGGCGTTGCCCACCATGAAGCTCCGGATGGGCACTAGATAGGAAAAAGTATTATGTCTCAGGAAAACACCGGGTCGGATGAGGTCCAGATTTCATTGGGAGGGATTCCGAAAGACACCATTGTGCCCTCATCCGAGCTTTTGTGGGAAAGGATTGTCGCCTTCGGCGACGAGGGTAGTGTGGGTCTGCAACATTGGGGCAGAAAGTTTGTTACCCGGCCTCCCTACCGGGAGGTCGCATTTGAAGAATTTCCTGAAGTCGGCGATCTCATCGCTGTCTGGGCGGGGCGAGGCTTTCAAGCTTCCTCAACCGTGCCGTTTTGGGTTTTTCGCGGACCAATCAACGGATGGGAAGAAGACTACCGGGATGAGGTTCGCCAGAGCTGTCTGGTCAAATGCCGGCTGGCGACGATCCTGGAGCAAAACCAAAGAGAAGCATGCCTCGGTGTTGAGGTCCTGGAAGTCATTTCGCTGGACCAAATGGTTGTGCGCCTGCCACAATCGGTCGAAGGATCGTTCGAGGAGCTGGACTCCGAGGGTTCGCCATTTCTCAACAGACCGCGGGTTGCGCGCTGGGGCGATTTCCTGTGGATCGGTTGGGATGCGGAGAGCGACTTCGGAGAATGGTACCTTTGCCGCTTTGTGTCGGGAGTGCTTACGGTGCTGTTAAATGGAGTATGGGATTTGTATGCGGGCTGGGTTTATGCCGGCAATCGGCCGCTGACTCCAATGGAGGCCGACATGTTTATAAAGACAGCCGATCTTGCCGGGTAGCGGAAGGTGGCCGGCAATTGTTGGTGGACAGGCAAGAGATCGGCATTGAGAGCACCCCTTTTGATCACATCGGCGGGAAGGCGGGGACCGCGTCCGAGTTTTTCCGCCGGCCCGCCTGCAATTTATCCAGGTTATTCAGCCTCGGGATAATTTCCTTGTGTATAGCGCACATAAGGGATTTTCCCGACACTGTCCCGGTCAGAAGCAGTCTGTCATTGGGGCATCCTCCCTGGCAGACGGTTTTTACATCGCACACTTTGCATTCGCCCGGGGCTTTGGGGTTTGTGAAATCGTAGTGAAAGGCGCCGCAGTCGATTTTTTCCAACGGGTTTGCATCGAATATGCTGCCGGTTTTAAACGTCTGGTTTCTTATGCACGGCCCGATCGTTCCGTCGGGATTTACTTTCGCTATCCGCCTTCCGCAGGGGTAGGGAGAAGATTCGTGGTTCCACGACGGAATGAGCGTATCGAGCAGGAAGGTGGTATGGATGTCGTAGCCTTTTTCGATGTACTGTTCCAGTAAATCGCAAAGCTGGTGATATTTTACCCGCAGCCTGACGTGATACTCGGGGTCCACCCCTCTGAACAGATCCCTGTAATAGCGCAGCCGATACCCGTTTTCCACTGCGAACCGGGTAAGGTCCAAGACCCTGTCGAGGTTGAAATCGTCGAGGGTGGCAACAACCGTCTGGTTGATGACATTGGACCTCGTGCGCACTATGTCCATTCGCCGGGATATTTCGTCGATGGCGACCTCGGTAACGTTGGTCGAGATCCACTGGATGTCTTCGAGGTCATCCCAGTTCACGGAATCGATCAGGTCGCCGTTGGTGTAGAGGTAACCCTGCATGCCGCTTGTGTTTTTATAGACCGAATCCATCACTTGCCTGATCCGGTCCGTTCTTAGCAAGGGTTCCCCGCCTAGAAAGCCAACGGAATTGACCTTGACGTTGTTGGCCTTCCACACTTCCGGAATCCAGTCGAGCAGGCGGCTAAACGTGTTGTCATCCATCTCGGTAGTGTCGTCGTCGCCAACCTGGTTGAAGCTGTAGCAAAACTTGCATCGCCTCGTGCACTTGTACGACAGAAACAGGAGAAACCAGAAAAGGGGAAGCTTCTCCCAGCCGGGAGGGCCCTTGACCCTCCCATCCTCGACGGAGTACATGGATTTCAGTTGCCTGACGTGCTCTGTCTGTCTTCTCATCAATGCGGTCCCTGTCAACCCCGGTTGGCCATGAGGGCGATGGCGTCGATCACCTTCTGGAACCCGTGTTTATCGACGAGCGCTTCAAGACCTGTTTGTATCTCGCTTTGCTCCAACTCTTCCTCGACTTCCTCCACCCTTTCCTGGTAGATCAGAACCTCATTGAGGCAGGCTTCAACGCACTTGGGCTGGGAGAGCGGCGGGTCGGTTTCGCACATGTCGCACTTGAGAGGAAGGCCGGAATCGGGGTCCTTGAACATGTCCCTGGAGGGGCAGGCAGCCCTGCAGAAGCCGCACTCGTCGTATTCCTTGCCGTCGATTATATATTGGTCCCTGCCCATGCACTCGGCGGGAGTATACTCGCCGGCGAAAACCGGGACCCAGATGTCCTTGAGACGGTGGGTGATCACCTGGATGCGCGACTTTGCCGGATTGATGCTGCTGTATTTGGGCTCGGCGTGATAAGCCGAGCAAATTATCTCGCAGGCCCTGCAGCCGTTGCACTTGTCGGCGTCAACCTTGATTGTCTTGATCGTCTTTTTAATCTTGGCCATCTTTTAATATCCCTCTTCGCTCCAGTTCGTCGGCAACATAGTCCAGATCGAGTTCGTGCAGTCTCTTTCTGGTGGGAACACCGTCGTGATTCCATCCCTTGAACTCGTAGTAGGTCGATAGAAGTTTCGCCTCGAGTTCGGGAAACCTGTGTTTCCAGTGGTCTTGAGGCGGTTTTTCATCCTCCCTGTCCATTCCCCGGATATTATTGTACGCCCGGTGCAGGTTCCGGCTCCTGTTGACTATCTTCCTGAGGGCGTCCTCATCGATATCCAGGCCGGTCGCAGCGGAAATGAATTTGGGGTAGTTGTGTATGTGGTAGGCCGGCTTGAAACAGAAAGACCCCATGCCGGCGCACAGTCCGAGAGCGTCGTCGATGTTGTGGAGCATCTCCATCCAGTCGACGATGTCGCTTGCAATTTCGGGGGTGGGGTAATACGGGTTTGCAAATTCCCCACGCGGTTCCCAGTCGAGGAAATATTTCTTGAACTTTTCATTGGGAAGCTGCGGCCAGTCGGCTACAAACTCTTCTCTTGCCTCCTTTGAAGGGAAAGGCGCCTGGGGCCAGTTGCCCTCGATCTGGGTTATGCTGATCTTTTCGTTTGTGGCAAACATGAGAAAATAAAGCGGGTCGAACATTCCGAGCTTTATGTTCATCTGCTCGTGTTTTTTGGTCGTGTTGTGATCGAAGGCCTCCGCGCCCTTGCCGATCCGTCGGGCCGCCCAGTAGGTGCCGTCGGCCAGCAGATCTCCAATGCCTTCCCTGTGGGCAACCCTGTCGAGGAGCCAGAAGAACCTGCCCTCCTTATCGGTCGGGCACCCTTCGAAGTCCGCGTCGGTAAAGATGCCGGCCTCGTAGAGTTCGACGGCGAAAGCCAGGATCTGCGGGGTGGAAAAGGAGTCCAGTCCGTATTCGAAAGCACGCTTACAGATTTTCCAGGAAAAATCCAGGTCGTCGACAAAGGCGGCCATCGCATAGGTCAGCTTCGAGAAGCATTTCATCATGTACGGGGGGACGTCTTCGTGGCAAATCAGGGCTCCGCACTGCTGCGGACAGTTAAAGCAGCTGATGAAGCGCTTTATCGCGTTTGTCTGGCTCTTGGTCCAGGCCTTGTCGATTTCCTCTGTCCAGAAGTCCTTTCTGCGCACTCGGGCATTTCCCCACGCAAAACTCTCTGTATGCCACTTTTCATCTATGTGTTTCATCATCTGGGGAGAGCCGACGCCCGACATGATGGGCATGACTCCCTTGATGGGATTTTCGTTGCGGTGCTTTATGAATTTTGACAAATCATCGACGTGGCCCATGAATTCGGCGCCCCGCGCAAGATTCACGTCCTTTGTGCCGCGAACGGCAATCGCCTTGAGGTTCTTATCCCCCATTACCGCGCCGCCGCCGCCCCTTGCCGAACTCCCCCTCGACTGCTCGATGGAAGAGACGAAAACCCGGTTTTCACCGGCGAGGCCTATGGCCGACACCTGGGCCTTGGGATCGTGTAGTTCCTCTCTTATGAGCTCCTGGGTTTCAATCGCCCCCTTGCCTTTGAGAGACGTGGCGTCGCGTATTTCCACCTTGTCGTTGTGAATCCAGATATAGACCAGCTTAGGCGACTTGCCGCGAATGACCACCTTGTCATAGCCCGCATATTTAAGTTCCGAGGCCCAGAATCCACCCATCATCGGATAGGCCAGAAGGTCTGTCTGCGGGGAAATGAAGCTCACAAGCGTGCGGTTGGCGCTATGAGCCGGTGTGCCGCATAAAAGACCGGTGCTGAATATCAAAAGGTTTTCGGGGTCGAACGCTTTGACTTCGGGTCCAACCCTGTCCCAGTGAAGCTTAAGGCTCGTACCCAGACCTCCCAGGTGGAGTTCCATAAGCTTCGGGTCGGTTTCCACGCGTTCGATGCTGCCCGTGGTCAAGTCGATTTCCAGGTTGTATCCCGTCTCGGCGTATCTCATGCCTTATCGTCTCCTCTAATCACGCTTAAAAACCGGAAACTTTATCCCAAAAAGACAGGTCAGCTTCCTCCTGCATAGTGACGGAGCAAAAAACACCTCGACGAATCGAGGCCGCTACGTCTCAGCTATAATGTAGCTGCAACGTGATCATATCCCAGCCAAAATTTCTGTCAAGTGAAAAAACGACGGGAAACGCGTCAGGGAAGGCGTCTTCGGCGAGTTGGAGGCAGCAGGCGTCCGGGAGCTTTACCGGGAGCTTTAAAGGTTATACGCGGATTCGACCGGGGTGAGGCCGCTGTCTTTCCACTCCTCTATACCCTCAGCGTGCATCTGCCGACGGTCGGTATGCGTGAATACCCACGGTGCATCGGGCGCAAATCGCAAATGTCGCTCCATTCGGCGAGTGCATGCCAAGGGAAAACCCCCAAACCCCGGTACGCCGGTGGTGCCTACGGTTTGCTTCCGGCTTTTTCTCATGTTACATTGCGGTTGGGAAGTATCCCGGCGGTATACGGAGGACTCATGAGATTGCGCGTGATCGTCGAGCGAGATGAGTTGGGCTACTATGCGGCTGAAGTCCCCGCTCTCCCGGGTTGCCTCTCTCAAGGCCGGACCAAAGAAGAAGCCCTTGACAATATCAGAGAAGCAATCGAGGGATGGCTCGAAGACATGGAATCCAGGCAATCCTTCGATCCCGGCAGCGCCGTTGCAGTGGTTGTGTGATGGGCGGGACTTTGAAACCCTGCTGTAGGCACCGAGGCGGTACGCAAGCTCCGGAACGCAGGTTGTGGCTCCCGTCGAAAAAGCTCACACGTGATGATGGCAAAACCCGGTTATCCATGGACGTTATCCGTGCCGCAGAATGAGGAACTCGGACCGGGCCTTCTCCTCAAATTGCTTCGGTAAGCAGACCTCACAGTGGAAGGATTTAACAGATTGTAGCCAAAGTTCAGGCCAGGCAACTGGTTCATAATGGTTTCTCCACTCTCATCCGTAGCTTTCCCTCTTGCGCTTTGGCAAACCGGCAACGAACTGGAACACGGCGCTGTTGACAAGACCGCGTAAGATACGCGGGCGGAGCGCCCTCCCCGAAAAACTGACTTTATCTCAGCAAGGGGACCCGGTCGAACTCAAGAAATGATAACAAAAATACAAGTGTTTTGCAGAATCATGCACTACGTACAGAGGAGAGATAAATTAACTTTGGCAGAACCCCTCCGCACGGAACATAGATGGCATATGCAAGATGGGCATGGATCAGGCCGCCGGAGACAGCCGTTCGTCAGGTTGATCCTGTTGTTAGAGTGCGTATCAATTATTTCAATGACGATGCTGGATACGAGTTGTCTTTCAGATATCTTGCCGCAACTGAAATTTGTTCTTGCCGGTATGCGCGGAATCGCACAGGAAAAGATTCCTCCCATCCTTGTCCGGGATTCTTCCTTCCTTGGGCTCCTAAACCAGGATCATTTTTTAACAATTGATCCATATCGCCACGGCACCATATTTCAATTTGGGACATTGTCTTGGAATGATAAACATATGCAAACCGAGTTCTTCCTGTCTGCCAAATCCCGCAGGAACCTTTGGTTGGATTACGTTGCAAATTCGGGATCAGTTGGCCTAGTTCTTCAAAGAGCTTGTCGCAAAGTCTTGCGGATTCCTGGCTCGCCTGCGAATGTGCACTTATTGCCACTAGTAATCCTCCATCCTTTTCAAAGATCTCATGCTTTATAGCATCCGAGCCTCGTAGGCCGCGTCCATTTTCCTCAATAAAAATGACCTTAAGCTTGATGAAAACACGCAACCGAACTTGCCAGAGCCGAAAATACCGGCAGCAACCCGGGCGCTTACAAAATGATCCGGGAATAAAAAAGATTTCCGATTTTTTTAGATCTATGCGAGGCTCTCAAGGTCGCAGCTTGTCACCAGGAAAGACTGTCCCATGGGCTGAAAATCCGCGACCTCATGACGCTTGAGTTTCTCTCTGATGCGCTCAAAGCATCGGACCGTCTCTTGTGAGTAGAGTCGCTCCCCGCACCGAAGGCAGACCTCTGCACTTACTTTTACGGTCGCTGTGTTGAGCCCGCCCCGCAGAAGCTTTTCAACCTCCTTTGACACCATCTCACTTCCACATACCGGGCATTTTTCAAATGGCATCATTGTCTCTTCCTCTCTCGCCAGTTGATCCACCGGGTGGGGTCAGGGCGGTACACGGTTATAAGAACTGCCCACTGATTATCTTCATTATAAGCCCAAACCGTGTGAACGGGGCTACCGCCAAAGGTCCTCCCGAAAATAAGACAGCTTGGGTAAGGCTTATCAACCGGGTAAATCTCAATGATCTCCCCGTGAAGTACCGAGAAAAAAATCTCATCGAATGTCAGGCCGTCAGCCTCGGCTTCTTCGTCGGCATGATCGCTTATACGGATCATACCCCGGCTAATTGCGCCAATTATACTCTCAATGTCCATTATGCCTCAGGAGTGAACGGTTCCTTACCGGGCCAACCCAATTCCGCCAATTAAAACCTGACAGCCTTTCTTTCGCATACCTTCGTTCCTGACTGCTTCACTGAGCCACAGGCAGGAATATATCATCCTTCACCCAACCTTGCCATGATTCCAGTATCTGCCAAGTCTACATTTCTTGCCAATGCACGTAATCCCGATGCGCCCCGAGTACATAACGCAAATGGATTTAATATGTTTACTAGCCGGGATTAGTTTCTTCAAGAAAATCAAGAAGCAGCTTACAGTAAGTCCGGAAAGCAGCGGGGAGATCATCGGGGAGATTGCTTGGAACAATGTTGCTGTCGGCGCCGTAATGGCAGTGCCGGGATTTGTGGGACATATTGAACCACTTCCATGAGGTGCGTTGTCGTGACGGTAAATGCCACGCGCCGAGGACCGCCCTTCGAAATGAAAAGCAAAACGACCGCTTTGCGCCGCATAGGCGTCGAGAAAGTCGCCGTTTATAAGCTAAAACCGCAGTTTCACGACTACGCCTGAAGGAGTCGCGATAAACTGAACCTGATCGAGCCACGCTCCCAATTCGCTGATCCCGGTTTTCTCCAACTCTTCATAGAGAGGCGAGAGCACTGTCAACGTTACTCAGAGCCTCCTGGAGGTTGTCAAGAGCGATTCGATCTTCCCATGTGGGAGATTCCGGCAGCATGCCTTCGCGGATCTTATCGTCCAGTGGTTCGCCGCTCGACACCCGGTACCGCTTGAGGATGTCCAGTCGGTCATTCTGAATAGCACGCTTTTTCTCTCTCAAAAGAGAACTTAAAGCTTCTCTGATGAGAACGTCTTCCGGAATGTGCTCTGACGCGGCTAAGTCAGTGATAAGCTTGCTGACACTCGGTGAAAGCATCGTGACCTCACTCACGCTGTTTCCTGGTTCCCTCTAAATCAGTCCCTGTAAGGATTTCACCAGCTATATTTCACCATAATCAACCAGGAGGCAAAATAAAAGGTCGAATTTCAAGGCGCTGACCAGTCGGTTTCTTAAACTGTACCGGGCCTTAGTATTCAGGAGAGTAAGGGGAGACGACGAACTCGTATTCGTTTCGGCCGTACTGTTACTACTGCCCCCTTCTTCAAGTCTTCACCGCAGCTTGTGAGAACTGCCTGTATGAGATCTGCCGCTTTTTTCCCGTGCAATCCCTCTATCCGAATACGAATGACCGATGGGGTCGCGGCCCGTGAGAGAGCAAGAAGGGCATGGAAATCCGCATCGAAAGTGACTACGATCCGTTTTTCTTTCCTTCCCTTCTCAAGTATGGCGGCATCATCAGCCGTCGAATAACCGATATCGCCGACATGGACAGTGTCTATTCCCGCCTCTCTCAATAACTTTGCCGCCGACTTCGGCAGCCCCTGATCAAGCAGCAGTTTCATGGCTTAGCGGGAGGTCAAGAACACGATCATCGAGATTTGCAGCCGCATAAAGGAGAGCCTGCCGAATATCCTCATCCTCAAGCTCTGGATATTCCTGGCGAAGCTCCTCACGATCGGGGCAGATAGCAGCCAGTTCCACGACACGCCGGACGGTCAGTCTCAAGTTACGCAAACAGGGTTGGCCGTTCATTCGGGCAGGATCAACGGTGATGCGATCAAAATCCATATTGGGATACCTCCTGCTTTCTTATAGCATATGGTTCACTCTTCACCAAGATTGCTTTGACGCCTTCATTTCAAGCCTTTATTCAGGCAATTTGCGACCGGGTAATACCCTTTTCGCTGTTTCCAATCGTGGGCGGGTTAAGATATAAGAATTCGGTCACTAAATAAAAGGGGACTTTTTATGTCTTTTGCCGACCTCGAAGTCGTCGACAATGTGGGGATTGTCTGCATGAACAATCCCGAGAAGCGAAACGCTCTGAGCAGCAGCTTGGTCAGCGCCATCCTGGAGGGGCTGCGGGACTTCAGGGAGCGGAAGCTCCCGGCGGTTATCCTGAGAGCGCCCGCGGGGTGCTCCGTGTGGTCCGCGGGAATCGATGTGAACGAGCTGGCCCTGTCGACCTACGACCCCTTCTGCTACAACGAGTCGCTGCAGGAGTTGATGCGTACGGTGCAGGGATATCCGGGGCCGGTCATCGCAATGGTCCACGGGGGCGTCTGGGGCGGCGCCTGCGACCTGGTCATGACATGCGACATCGTGGTCGGAGACGAAACGTCTTCTTTTGCCATCACCCCCACGAAGCTTGCTCTGCCATATAACGCAAGCGGCATCCTGCATTTCATAAACAGGCTCGGTTTGAACGTCGCCAAAGAGATGTTTTTTTCCGCCGAACCGGTTATGGCGGAAAGGGCGGAGAGCGTCGGCATACTCAACCACCTGGTGCCTTCCGGGGAACTTCTGGAGTTTACGATGGACCTGGCCAGGCGGATGGCGTCCCGTTCATCCCTGGCCGTTTCGGTCATCAAAGAGCAGTTCAACCTGCTTGCCGGTGCGCACCCCATTCCCCCGGATGTTTTCGAGCGGGTCCAGGGGCTGAGGAGATTCGTCTTCGAAAGCCACGACTACCAGGAGGGCATCCGGTCATTTTTGGAGAAAAGACCTCCGGTTTTCACCGGGAAGTAAGACCGGCGAGCGCGCCGGATGGCGAGGCACGCTCGCCTGCGGCGCAGCCGCTAGAAAATCGGCGAGGGCGGGAAGCTGGGGCTCATCGGCCACTGGAGCGCAACTCTGCCCGTGGAGTTATCCAAGAGCATTTCGGACGGAATAAAACTCGATGTGTTGCCAGGCGTTTTCGAGCAACCGGCAAAAGATACCACTGGGCGGTACTGGCCCGGGACGGTCGGTGTGAAAGGGAAAAAATACGACATCTGGGCGTTTGTCGATTCCGCCGGGTTCAGGGGGATTAACGGGTTTGCCTGCGTGGCCGAAGGAGCGGGGTTTCCCTGGGCGTCCACCCATTTCACCGTGGGCAGGCAGGAAGAAACGGCCGGTGCGGGGGAAAAGAGCGTGTAGACGAGCGACTGGCCCGATGAAACATTGACTGGGCCAGGCAAAAGAGGGTAGACGGGGTGGGGAGGGAAAAGGACGGACAGGGCGGGGAAAAATGGGTTGGGCTGATTCCATATTTTCGTCGACCCATCCGAATCTATCGTCTCCAGGCTCCCCTTGACGAAGACCGACTGAAACGACCACAGGTCGGTGGCGGGCCAAACCTTTATCGCCGCCCTCACATACCTGGGGGTGCTGCCTGAAGGCGCCGGGTTGATCCACGCGACATTGTACGACTGGCCCGGCAGACACGGGTCGGGTGGCTGCAGGCGCGCCAGCATGGCCCCATCGGCGTCGTAGATGGAAAGCTCGATAAAGACGGGCTCGGAAGAATGGGAGCTTTCGCCGGAAACGTTTATCACCGTCAACCTGGCGCTCTGGCCGGTGGCGATGGCCGTAAAGCCCGTAACCAGCTGCTGGGCGGGCGTGGTGGTTTCTGTAGCCCTGGCCTGGACCGCGGCCGCAACAAGCGCGAGCGAGAGCAAAAGAAAACCGCTCAGCTTCAGCCCGGATTTTTTCATCCCTCATCCTCCACGAGGAAACACCAACCGGCCTGCCCGACGTGCGGACGAAAGACCGTTTCGATGAAAAGATACTTAAGCACCTCTTAAGGGGAGCGCAACCCGCGGGCGGCGGCGGCGAGTCGCCGCGGACAGGTCAGCCAGGCCGTTGACGCCGCTACCTGCGGTGGCGGGCGGCGAGTCGCCGCGGCCGGGTCTGCCAAGCCGTTAACGCCGCTACCTGCGGTGGCGGCGGGTTCGTCTGCGTAGGGCAGTGGTATTCTTGGGTTTGGCGCTATTGGATGCGGCGGCACGCCGCCCGCCGCCGAAGGCAGCGGCTCCTTGGGCCTGGCAGTCTTGGGTGCAGCGGCACGCTGCCTAGGGCTGCCCTTTACCCGTTAGTTGCGCCGGGGCGGTTTCAGTCGTTTCGGAGCGAAAATCCTTCGCACAGGAGCTGAAGGTACCCATAACCATGCCACATCAGCTGGTGCCCCGGGGGAGGATCGCTCTTGCGGCCGAGATACCCCCCCATTTGTGCTACCAAGCGCACCGCATCCCCAAGTGGGAGCGGCAGCTTGAGGGCTTTTTTTTAGCGTAAGCATTCAATACTTCGATTTCGAGATCCGAGAAGAGTACTTCCACAGGAAGCTCCGGAGTCTGTCTGCCTAAAAGGGTCATCAGCATTATGCGCCAGGCAATGACCAAATTGATTGCGATGGATCTTTTGAGACGCTCGGCGCTGTTGTGGGCTGCTTCTTCAATGCGGCATCCGGACTTCAACACCCTATGCCAGTCCTCGATGCGCCAACGCAGGCAATACCAATGCAGGCACCTTTGGGCATTTTCCACGGACTCGATCTTCATCGTTGTCAGGAGGTACCATTCAATTCCCTCCTCACCTTCAGGAGGATTGTCTTCGCTTACGTGCACCACCCACAGAACAATCGGGGGCTTGTCTTTATGGTAGTCGGGAGGGCGCAGCTCCACGAGCTTGTAGCGAAGCGATGTCTCCGCCGTACGTGCGCAACGTCCGGGCCGTGCTTTCTGTTTGCTTCGCTTCGGTCTGGCACTCTGTCTGTCCACGTTTATGCGCAGATTGGCGCGTACTTCGGTCTGTTTGACAGCTTCAAAGAGCTTTCCCTCCTCGGTGGTGGACCGATTGTGCTTGGCACGCACCAGGAGTTCGACGGACGGATTCCGGCGCTGCTCATCAAAGAGTTCAAAGAAATCCGCCTCCCGATCCAGGACCGATACCAGCCGGGTATGCGGCATTTCCTCGGCCACTTCCACGCAGTCGCGAAGCCCGAGAATCCAGGCAAAACTCTCCTTTTCTTCAATAGGAATGTCGCAACTGCGCCGGGTGTCCGTTTCGCATTTCGAGATAGGAGCCAAGCACCGGGCGTTCAATACTCCCAATGGCAATCCGTCCGGAGTAACGGCCAGCGTGGAGTGCAAATGCAGCCCCATGCTCTTGGCCCCGGTTTGATTGGAGCCTATCACTCCCAGCCCCTCACAACGGTCCAGGCTGGAATAGTCCAGATCGCTGCCATCCTGGATGCACAGAACCGTCTGCTGTGCCTTCATGCGCCGAATGGTCCTCTCGCGGTGGGGCACGAGGATGTTTTCCATGTTCACAGCCGTTTCATCCGGGTGGTCTATCAGCCTGTAATATCCCTTCACTGCCGCCCAGTCTCCTTTAGCTATGCCGCTAAAGGCGCGATCCGGTTTAGTTGCCTTTGCATCGGCACATTCCACAAGCCTTTCGCCCAATCTCTTGTCACCCAACGGAGCCCCTCCGAATTCCTTTTCCGCCCACTGGTCCGCACCAAGACCATCCGCAATCTCAAGACCACTCAAACCACTGTCTGGCGCAAGCCCCATCTTGAGGCGAAAGTCCCTCTCGACAGGATAGAGGTAAATATCTTTGAGCGTTTCGGCCATCTCCCAATGCCGATCCTGACGCCCTCGACCTTGGGTGCAACCCACTCGCACCCAATTGGCTGCCCGGTAGCAGGTGCCGGAAAAGCTGGTCGTGTCTACAAAGCTTTCCACCAACCATGGACGGAACCCGTATCGGTTTTCAAAATTACCGGGCACTGCCCGCAGGATCGTTCCCAGAAGAAAGGAGGCCAGGTTGTGGCAATGTACAGCCGGGCGAATCAGAAACCGACTAAGTCCGATCACGCGGTGCAGATGAGAGCGTCGTGTTTCGCTGTCCCAACCGATCCATCGATCCCTGTCCTGAAGCTGAAGCGCCGCCGCTCCAAACCCCGCCGCTCCAAGCCAACCGTGCTCCGAGCCGATCAAGTATCGAATCTGGCGTCCCACGAGGGGACCTGCTCCCTTGGGATGTTCGCGGATCATCATCTCATTCCAGATCCGCATCCGGTTCTCAGTCTCTACCACAATCAGGCGCAGTCCGCATAAATCTCCGACTTGCGCGGGAACGCCTTGTGGAGGTGCAACCGGCTCAGAAAGGCGCCTGGGACTCCCGGGGGTCCATGACGCGACAGGTCGGGGCAACTCAATGTGGCCCTTGGATTCCAGTTCCCGAAGAGCCTTAAGGCAGCTGCTCGTCTGAGCACTACCCCGGGCATCGAAAAAACCATAGTGCTCACAGAGCAGTACCGCGACCATCGTTCGGTTCATATGGCCGTTCTCATCGAGCACCGACCGTATGTGCTCGATTACTTCAGGCTGTGACAGAGTCCGTTTGAGTTGGTTTTGTGTTTCCATACCGACATGCTACACGGCATGGCGCGGCTTGTCCAGTCACGATTTACGGGTAAAGGGCAGGCCTAGGGTCTGGCAGTCTTGGGTGCAGCGGCACGCTGCCGGGAGATCGAGATGATCGCGGAGAGGTCCCCGAGAAGGCCTGAGACCCGTTCGCCGCCCATTCCCTGCTCGATATGCGCCTGGGCCGCTTCCCACATGGGGATGGCCGCGACCAACGCCTCCTCCCCCTGTTCGGTAATGCTCACCCGGCGCTCTCTTCGGTCCTTTCCAGGTTCGATCAGCACCAGTCCCTTTTTCTCCAGAACGGTCAGGTTGCGTGTGAGAGTTGTCCGCTCGGTGACGGTCATATCCGCAAGTTTGGTCAGAGTGACCGGCCCCCGTAATTTCGCCGCCATGAGAACCGAGTACTGAGTGGTCCTGAGGCCGCTAGGCTTTAAGAAATCGTCATAGAGCCGGGTAGTGGCGCGGGCCGCCCTTCGCAAGTTGTAGCAGGCGCAACTGCGCCCTATCTTCATGCATTGTTCCAGGTCGAGTATTTTTTGGTTATCCGTCATTTGTCCAATTCCGTCCGAATCTCAATTGGCCGCTCAATTTCCTCCGATACAGTATTAACAGGATTGGAAAAACACCACCTTCCATCCCCGGCATGTTCCACGCTTGAATATTCTTAGTCTCCCAGCCTTTTAATCCTGTAAATCCTGTTAATCCTGTCTAAAATTCTTTAGTTCCCTGCGGATCCTGTCCGGTTCGTTATCGGCTAAACCCGCTTCAAAACCTGCCAACAAGCTTCTTTACAGATCGCCCAATCTCGAAGTATAGCACGCAAAGGTCGATTCCTGCGAATTAACGATTCAACAGCTAAAGAATGGAGTTGGTTATGAGCAGCAGACGTTACGTCGATCTCAGTATCAGCATCGAAGCAAATATTCCCAGCGACCCCCCCATGATGATACCCAATATTCAATATGTGGACCATGCCGCGGGGGCCGAACAGATGAAGGAGTTTTTCCCGGGGCTTGCTAAAGAGCAACTGCCGGGCGGGCTCGGGTGGGCGCTGGAGTTTCTGACCCTTACAACGCACAGCGGCACGCACCTGGACGCCCCCTACCACTATCACCCCACCATGGACAAGGGCTTGCCTTCACTCACCATTGACCGCATACCGCTCGACTGGTGCTTTGGAGATGGGGTCATCCTCGATTTTCGCCACAAAGCCGACGGCGAGCGCATCACCGTGGAGGACGTAAAAGGCGAATTGGACCGCATTGGTCATGAAATCAAGCCCCTGGACATAGTTCTCGTTCAAACCGGCGCCGACGCGTCCTGGGGGCGGCCGGAGTACCTGGTCAAGGGGGCGGGCATGACCCGGGAGAGTACGCTCTATCTCACTGAAAAAGGTGTCAAGGTGGTAGGGATAGACGCCTGGAGCTGGGACCGCCCGCTGCCGTTTCTCGCGCGGGAATTCCAGGAGACTGGAGACCCGAAGGTCATCTGGGAAGCTCATTTCGCAGGCATCGACACCGGGTACTGCCACATGGAGAAGATGGCGAATTTAGCTTCCGTCGGAAGACCCACGGGATTTACGGTTTGCTGCTTTCCAGTCAAGATAAAAAACGCGAGTGCCGCGTGGTGCCGACCCGTGGCCATAGTGGAAGATTAGCTCCGGGTGGCTTAAATGATGAGGCGCTACAACTTCCGGGCTGTTATCAAAACCGAGGGCGCGGCGCTGTAAGGGGCAGAGTTGCATTCGGCTGTCGAGATATCGCCAATTTGCTCGATAGACAAGATATCGAACCCGGAATTCACGATCGCCTTTTCATAGTCGTCAAGCGTTCTGAATGCGTGAGGCAGGTAGACGGTGCGCCCGCAATCCTCCAAGGCCGGATAGAGGCCAAGCCAACGCCAGTTTGGCGTCAACCGGCCGGAGTGGGCTGCATTGCATCCATCCTGGCTGCCCTTTTGAACGATTTTGACCAACCTTTTGGATGCCAGTGTTTCGGTCCACTCCGGGTGAACCAGCACACATACAAAATGCCCATTTTTGTCGATGTTTTCCGAAACGGCCTGCAGCATGCCGAACAGATCGGGCTCGTCATGCAGCACATAGATGCATGTTACAAGCGTTGCCTTCCCGCCAAGGGCTTTGTTGCAAAGTGAGGAGATCAGCCGTTTGTCGGCCCCGTCGGCGGCTTCGAATTTGATGTTCGAACGCCCAAGCGATCCCCACCTTGCGAGATTTATGAGTGCGGGCTGCACATCTATTCCCAGAAGCGGGACCTCGGGGAGGCCGTTTTCATCCAGCCACTCCCTCAGTCGAGCGAGTTCTCTCCCTTCGCCACAGCCGATGTCCAATATGCGGGAATTACTACCCAGCGAAAAAGGGGCGGGGTTTTTTTTAACCAGGAGCTCTACAATATCTCCCCCATGCGCGCTCCATTTCCTGTCGTTTTCGACCCAACTGTCGATTGCATCGAGCCATGTATTCTGAAACCAGGTCCTGGCGTCGCCAATGTCCGATTTATCGCCGAAAAGCCCCGGGCTGAGTGCCGGCGCCGGGCGGCCGTTTGGCGCGGGGCAGGCCCTGGAGACCTGCGTGGCCGAAACCGCGCGTCCCAGCGTAACCAGGGAGAAGTCGGGAAACTGGTCTATCAGCCGGCGGTCATGGGTGCAGCACAAAAGCGCGGTCTTCCGGTCGAGCACAAACCGCATCGCCCGTATGAGACCCGCCACCCCGGCGGTGTCCTGGTACTGGGATGGCTCGTCCAAAAAGAGCACGGCAGGCCTGCAGCTTGCCGCGATCACAAATGAGAGGAGTTTTCTCGCGCCTCTTGGCAGGTCATACGGGTTTTTGTTCAAATAATCCGAGAGTCCGGTTAGACCGGCCAGTTCGGCCGCCAATTCCTTATCGGTTCCAAATTCGAGTTCTTCTTTCACCGTACGCTTGCAAAAATAGAGGTCCGGGTTTTGAAACGCGCAGTTTACCCCAGCAGTTGCACCGCTGGACGCCTTGGAAAAATCGGAGCGCAAAAGCTCGATACTGCCGCGATCCGGCTTAACGATCCCGAGTATCAGCTTCCCAAGGGTCGATTTCCCGCTGCCGTTTGGTCCCATTATCAACCATCCCCGGCCTTCCTGGATATCGAGACCAAACCCTTCGAAAAGCCAGGGCCGATGCGGCGAATACCGGAAGTGGAGGTCCCGGATTTTAAGGACCGGTGTTTGTCCGGCGGATTTTGGCGGTGGCTGCGGGACAGGTGGCTGACCAGGTGCGCAAACCTTCTCGTGAAGTTGGTTCCCCGGCAAAGTCACGACTCCGTCGAACCGGTCAAAATCGGCCTCGCCGGGGTTAAACGAGACTATGACGATAGCCTTGCGGTCCATCGCATAGGTCCTGAGTATCTTAAAGAGCCTCTGTTGGAAACCGGGGTCCAACTCGGCCAGCACCTGGTCGAGCAGCAAGAGATTTGGCCGGGAAATCATGGCCGAGGCGATGTGGAGCCGCTGCAGCTCTCCTCCGGAAAGGCTTTCGAGCTTGGAATCCAAAATCTGCGAGAGGCCGAACCGGTTCGCGAGGCACCGTGCCGAGCCCGGCATGAGGTCGCGCGGAATTCCCCTCATCTCGAGGGGGACCAACAGTTCTTCGAGTGCGTTGGATTTGAACCCGGAATTCTGGGTGTACGGATTTTCTATGACAATCGCCGTGTCATTTCTCGCGGTGCCCTGTTTTACGATCTCGCCGAAAATGGATATGGACCCGGTCGGTTTGCAGGCAGGGGACCAGTAGGGAAGATAGCCGCCCAGGGCCATCAAAAGCGCTGTCTTTCCACTTCCGGCATCGCCTGTCACCCCGATGAGGGCGCCACCCTCAAATCTGAAGGAGATCCCGCGAAGTAAGGAGATTTCTCCCTCACGCAGCGCCAGGGACAGGGACAGGTTATCAACTTCGAGCAATATTACATCCCTTGAATATCAAGATAGCGACAACCGCCATGGCCGCCGCAACGGCTATCAGGTCCTTGTAAGACCAACGCAACTCAACAAAAGACGACTTGCGCCCCCGTATCCAGATGCCCTTTGACAGCAGCGCGACCGAGCTGTCGCAGATTTCCAGAAGCATTGACGCAAAAATTGCATAAAGTGCCGGTGCCAGCGCCATGGAGCGTCTGAAAACATTCGACGACCCGATGCCCCTCAGTTTGTGCGCCAGGAGAACGTCCTTTACTCTTTTGAAAATGTGGGGAAGAAACCAGATCGAGCGGAAAAGAACAAGGGTTGCCGCCATCGGCATCCTGAGCGAGAGCATGAGTGCATAGAGTTCTTCCCGGGTCGTGCATTTTACGAGCCACAGAGTCGCTGCGAAAACCGAGGCAAACCGCACGCTCGCCTCCGCAACAATTTGCAGCCCCGTGTAGTCTATCGATCTGGTGTGAAAATCGATTCCGTGTATGAGAAAAAGCACGAATATCGCGAAAACGAGCATCCTGGCAAAAACCTTGGCCGGGTTGAAACC
Source organism: uncultured delta proteobacterium (assembly GCA_963813125.1). Classification (GTDB taxonomy): domain Bacteria; phylum Desulfobacterota; class Syntrophobacteria; order Syntrophobacterales; family Syntrophobacteraceae; genus SbD1. The sequence goes on from CAWEZA010000103.1 coordinate 54,018, forward strand.
GTTTCGACTCTTGACCGAAAACGAATAGAGGATTCCCAGGCCGACGATGATGCCATTTACGGGAACCGTGGTATTCAGGGCCGCAAAGACAAAACAAAAAGCCATCAGAAACCGGGTGGCTGGATGCATGACATTCTACTCCGGCTTTTCCGACAGTACACGGGATTGAGTGAAGTGGCCGGCAAGTCTTGCAGGCAAAGCTCTAATCAGGAAAAAGCATAACAGGGCGGTCGCCACTTTATCGGCTATGTCTGTCGTTAAACCTCCCAGGATTACACTTTCTAGCAGCGACTTTCCTGAAGCTTTGAACAAAACGGTAAAAATATCGGCCCCAACGAGAGTAGCTCCACGAAACACATATGTTGTAACAGGCGCTGACACCAGTGCGGCAACAACTCCAAGCATAACACCCCAGAAAATGGAGGCCCATATATTAGCGAGAAATTTGAATCTCGTAAAAAGCGAACTGCATAGCGCTATGGCAATGGCAGTACCAGAATACGCCACAGCTGTAGGTGTGGTGGTAACAGTAATTATCAATAACGACAGTAAACCCGCGGCGGCTCCAGGAACAGGCCCTATCAAAACCGCGGCCAAAACGGTTCCGACAGAGTCCAGGTAGATCGGCAATTTCAGAAGCTGGACAAGAAAGGCGATCCCGACATTAAGGGCGGCGCAAAATGCGATAAATGATATTTTGAACGGGTCGCCCCTCATTGTCTTGAGCCTCATAAAGGATGAACAGCCTCAGTCAAGGCGCGTGTACAGAGTAAAACGTCGCTGAGCGGCAAATTTGAGCTCCCTAATATCAGAACGGGATTCGTTGTCAAACCAATTCGGCAAAAACCGGGACGACGTCGCAATAACGGGCAATGAACGGCGAAGGGGGCACTTCGACTCCCGGTGACGAAGCGCTTCACCCGTGCTTTCCGCGCCTGCGGGCCACAAGATAATACAGAACCAGGAGTAAAGCGGCCGCGCCGCATACGATCAAAGCCACCCGCTGAATCGATGCGGACGAACCGATCCATTCTTTTTCGAAAAAGAAGCCGGCCAGGACGAAGGTTGTGCACCAGAGGGCGGCGCCGGCATAGGCGAAAACGGCAAAAACGTGGTATCTCATACGGGTCGCTCCCGCCGCCAGGGCGGTCAGGTGCCTTACGCCGGGGACAAAATACCCGGCCACAAGCCCCCATTTGCCGGTGCGGTCCAGCCACAGCCGGGCTTTTTCGAGTTTTTCCGGAGTAATGTGAACCTTGTGGCCGTACTTGTGGACCAGGTAGTACCCGCCGCTGCGTCCGATCAGGTAGGAGGACGTTATGCCGCAGATGCTGCCTGAAATAGCCGCGGCGAGGGCGGGGACCATGTGGAGGCGCCCCTTGAATATAAGAAAGCCCGTCAGCGCAAGCAGCGTTTCGTCGGGCACCGGGATCCCTACTATTCCCAACACGAGCAGGGAAAAAATCCCTATATATCCATAGTGCGAAACCAGGTGCAGAAGAGTTTGTTCCAAACGATCCGTCTCCGTGGACTTAGGCCATTGGCAACTATTATTTATCCGGACTTCTCGGGAATCGACCTGTAGGAGCGGCTTCCAGCCGCGACAAGAGCAATGGTTGCGGCTGGAAGCCTGCACCTCAACCCTACAAAAGCCCAGCCTTCGACCGCTTTCCGGATAACCATTTTTTGCCTTTGGCCTTAAAACGACAACCGTCCCTGAAACCGCTCGGGTGCGGAGTTGACCTTGCGGTTTGGCCCGTGTGCCGCAAACAAGATAACCCGGCGGCGGACAAAATACATGATAATATCGTAAGTAACAATTCAACATCGAAAGGAGTTCGTATTGGAGCCGGAAATAGGCGACCTGATGCGCCAGGTCCAAAAGAACTGCGATATATCCGATGCCCGGCATGCCGGGGTGTACTCGCTGTGCGGTCTTCTGCTGAGGTTGAGGGACATGTACAAATGGGAGCGGGGGATGGCGCCGTGGCAGGAGCCCAAGCCGCCCGAACTCATGGAATGGGTGGAGGGAAAAGAGCAACACTGGGAGCAAATCCTGGAGGGGGAAATCGGGCCGCTCGCCTTTAGGGGAGATCGTTTCGATCCATATGACATGGCCGGACTAAACGGCAGGCTGCGCCCGCTGGGCCTGGTCTACGGGGCGGGCTACGGCATCGGCATGAAACCCACCTTCTTTCTGGCCGAAATCGACGTGTCGAGATCGGAGGGCGACCTTAGAATCGACGTGGTAAACCGGGAGCTTGCCCGAGACATTTTCATGACCCCGGCGATGCGGCGCGGAAGACAGATATTTGCCAGACGTTCGTGCATGCTCTTTTTCTTGTGGGACCAGATCCACGAGGCGCGTCCTTCGGCGCGGGAGGCCCTTACCTTCGGTCTTTCCGGCTACGGGGCGGGCCTTGAGGAATTGCGCGCCGACGCGTCCAGATTCGGCGACCTGCTGGACCAAATTGCCGGGCGGGAACTCGAAACCTGGGTCTATCACGAAATCGGGGAGGCTCTGGATAATAGCTTCGAGGACGGCCTGTGGCGGGAACTGGTGTCCGACTATGCGAACAGCCCGGTTGAAATCTTTGCCAGGGTGGTAAAAGACGTTCTTGCGGATACTCACCCCGAAGGGCTTCTCGGACACATCGTGCAAAACCGGATCGAGTCTTCCCTCGGGTTTTACGTGGCTTTCCAGCGGGCCATCTCGCGGACGGTTTTCCCGCAGATCCGGGAAGGTTTCCTTGAGTTTCGGTTAACCGGCGACTGGGGCCTCATCGAGGCTGCCAGGGAAGCGGGCCGTAAAAACATGTTGAACCACGCCGCCGACCTCATGCGCATCCACAGTGAAACCCGTCCCCTGGGGACCGACAGGGCGAGGGACCGTATAATATCTGAAATCCTGCAACCCCTCGGCATTGCCAGGACCGGGGGGGGGGGAAGCCGAAAAAGAGCCTTGATCCATCACCTAGCCCGGGTCCCTTTGCCACCGGGTCTATCTTTTCGTAGGGGCGGGGTTTATCCCCGCCCGCATATCATTTGCCGGGGTCTTTCAGGACCATGTTCAGCACGGCCTGGCGCCCTTCGACCCTGACCGCATGCAGTGCCCTTCGAAGGGCGGGCAGCACCTCGGACGGTTTTTCCACACGCTCGCCGTAGCCATCGCAGGCGAAAACGGTTTTTTCGTAGTCGGGAGAGGGGGACAGGTCGGTCAAGGGGAAGATTCTTGCCTTTTTTGCCCAGCCCTCGGGGTACATGGCCGCGTTGGCGCGGCGCACGGCGTTCCAGCAGCGGTTGTTGAAGACCACGGTAAGGGTGGGCAGGCCGAGAGCGCGGGAGACGAAGTGAAAGGGCGTGGGGTTTCCGAACATGTAGCTGCCGTCGCCCACAGCGGCCAGAACTGTTTTCCCCGGCCAGGCGAGCTTTATGCCCAGTGAGGCCCCGAGCGCCCAGCCAAGGCCCCCGGCGGTCGTGCCGCCAAAATAGTCGCCGGGTCGGGCAAGCTCGACATGGTTTGTCAAAAGGTCGTACTCATTTAAGATGACGGTCTCCTCGTCCCTTATCTCGTTTATGCAGTGCGAGACCCAGACGGGGTCGATAGGAGAGCTTTCGCCCGCGTTTTGAGCTTCTTTCCTCCATGCGGCCCGTTGCGCATCGTGGAGGGTCTTGACGCAGGAAAACCTTTCGGCGATTTTTTCTTTCATGCCCCCGCGGTGTCCGGAGAGCGCCTCCTCGAGCATACGGAGAGCCGTGGCCGGATCGGCGCGTATTGCCAGATCGCGCGGAAAGCTGCGAATGGGGTACCTGGAGTAGAGCGGGTCGACCCCCAGCTGAATGACCTTGCACTCGCCGGAGGGCTGACTCACGTGCGGGTACCAGGGCACATCGCTTTCAACGACAAGAATCACGTCCGCTTTGCCCATCAGGTGAGAGGGGGAAAAGCCGGCATGCATGGGGCTGGTGGAAGGAAAGGACAAGGTGCGCTGATTGAACGTGACCGCGGGAATCGCGAAGCTTTCGGAAAGGCTGGTAAGGGCCTCGACGGCCCCCGGGTAACTTCCGGCGCAGGAGGTGATTATGAGGGGAGACCTCGAGGCCGCGAGCATCCGGGCCGCGGCTTCGATGTCGCGCGGGTCGGGGTGAAGAAGGCCTCCAGAGTGTCTTGCCGGCAGGGTTGACATGGTGAATTCATCATGAGGTTCGGCGAGCGTTTCCCTTGGAAGCGTCAGATAGACCGGCCCTTTTGGCTCGCTCATCGCGATCTCCAGCGCCCGGTCCACCACGGCCTCCAATTGGGTGAAATTGCGCAGTTCGTAGTCCCATTTGACATACTCGCGTATCATGGACGCCTGGTCGAAAGACTCCTGGGCCCAGTGGATGCAAAGGTCCCTTGAGCCCGGCAGCCCCTGCTCGGTCAGCGGCGTGCGCCCGGCGGTAAAAAGGATCGGGATGCGGTCCCGCGCCGCGTTGATGATCCCGTTTACCGTGTTGGCCGTCCCCACGTTGACGTGGACCATCACCGCCTGAGGCTTCCCTGTGGCCAGATAATAGCCGTGCGCCATGGCGACCGCCACGTTTTCGTGGGGGACGGCGACGGGCTTCAAGGTGGTCTGGCCGGTTGCGGCAAAGAAAGCGAAAGCGTCAATAAGAGGGGCAAAATCGGTCCCGGCGTTGGCGAAAAGATACTCGACGCCCCGCTCGCTCAACAACTTGAGGTATGCCTGCGCGGTAGTCTCGATTTTGAAAGTCTTATGTTCCATCGGGTCTTCCTTCATCTAGGGTCCATGAAGGTCATACCAAACTAAGGTCGTGGTTGAAAGCTGTAAATCGTCATCGGCCAATTTGACCGGTTGCTCACTATTCTCTATTCACTATTCGGCGGCGCGTGGTATATTGCGAAAATCCGCACTTTTTCGCCCTAAGACCGCCGGCATCGAATTTCCGAGAAGGCATAAAACCACGGATTCACGATACCGGCATTATAGTCCCGACTGTTTGGAAAGGTTTGAGGTTTCGATGGCTGGAGAGTTATACAGGGAAGCTGGGGTTGATCTTGACAAGGCAAGCGATCTTGTGAGCCGCATCAGGCCGATAGTGCGTTCGACCTTCCGAAGCGGCGTTATCACGGACATCGGCGGTTTCGGAGGATTGTTTTCCCTGAATCTCCAGGACGTGAAAAACCCGGTGCTGGTCTCATCGACCGACGGGGTGGGGACCAAGCTCAAAATCGCATTCATGGCCAACAAACACGATACGGTGGGAATAGATCTCGTGGCGATGTGCGTAAACGACATAGTCGTGCAGGGCGCAAAGCCTCTTTTCTTCCTCGACTACCTCGCCCTGGGGCGCGTGGATCTCGGTCTTGTCGAGCAGCTGGTTTCGGGCATCGCCGCCGGCTGCAAGAAGGCGGGCTGTTCGCTGATAGGCGGGGAAACCGCCGAGATGCCCGATTTCTACAAGGCGGATGAATACGACATGGCCGGCTTTGCCGTAGGCCTTGTCGATAATTCCCAAATCATAGACGGCTCCTCCATCCGGGTCGGGGACCGGATCATCGGGCTTGCTTCGAGCGGAGTGCATTCCAACGGGTACAGCCTGGTGAGGCGCATAATCTTCGACAAGCTGGGGCTAAAACCCGACAGCCTGGTCCCCGAGCTGAACCGAACGGTTGCCGAAGAACTGCTCGAGCCGACGGTTATCTATGTCGAGCCGGTGCTTCAGTTGCTGCGCAAGTACCGCGTGCACGGGATGGCCCATATCACCGGGGGCGGTTTCTACGAAAATATCCCAAGAATTCTTCCCAAGCCCTGCAAGGCGTTGATAAGGGAGGGGTCCTGGAAGGTTCCGCCCGTCTTCAGCTTCCTGCAGGAAAGAGGGGGCGTGAACCGGGATGAGATGTACTCCGTCTTCAATAACGGGATCGGTTTCGTGCTCGTGGTCGAACCCTCGGAGGCCGAGGACATAGCGGCTTTCCTCGGCGCCGTGGTAGACGGGGTGCAAATCATAGGCGAGATAGTTCCGAAGGAGCCCGCGGGCCGCCGCGGTGGAAATGGAGTGGGCAGGGGAATAGGCCGAATATGCTTGATGCCGTGGATGTATTCTGCTATAGAAATTGTTTTTGAGTGAGCACCACGGGCGCGCAGCCGCCCTTCGCGAAAGGAATATCGAAGATGAGCAGAGTATGTGAATTCTGCGGCAAGGTCCCGCATGTGGGCAACAACGTAAGCCACGCCAACAATAAGACCAAGCGCGTCTGGTTGCCCAATCTCCAGCAGGTGCGGCACGTGCACCCGGACGGCAGCGTAAGGCGGGTCAAGGCCTGTACGAGATGCATTCGCTCGGGATACGTTAAAAAACCCGCCTGATTGGTTCTTTAGGCCTGTGGTTCCGGCGTTTGGCGACTGTCACTAAATTTTTCAATCCCGCGGTTTCAAAATGTCCCGATCCAATCCCGACACTGAAAAGACGACCCATTTCGGATACCTCACAATTCCCGAGAGGGAAAAGGAGAAGTGGGTCCGCCGCCATTTCGACAGTATCGCCCACAAATACGATTATATGAACACCCTGCTCAGCTTGGGCATCCATTACCAGTGGAAGCGGATCGCTGTGCGGATGATGGGCCTGCGGCCGGGCGACAAGGTGCTCGACGTCTGCGGGGGCACCGGGGACCTTTCCAGGTTGGCCGCCGAGCGGGTCGCTCCTTCAGGGAGCGTGACGCTCTACGACATAAACTGGGAGATGATGGTGGCCGGCAGACCCAAAACCGGGACTACGCCTCACTCGGGCCATGTCCGTTACGTCCAGGGCGACGCCGAAAACATCAGCTTCCCCGACGAGACTTTCGATGCGGCGATGGTCGGCTTCGGCATAAGGAACCTGACCCACTTCGAAAAAGGCTTTGCGGAGATGCACCGCGTCCTGAAGAAGGGCGGGGTCTTCATGTGCCTCGAATTTTCGGAACCCGTGACACCCTGGTTCCGACGCCTCTACGACTTCTATTCTTTTTACCTCATGCCCATGATAGGAAAGGCCCTGGCGAACTGCGGGCCGGCTTACGCCTATCTGCCGGAGTCGATCCGGATGTTTCCCGGCGCCGAAGAACTCAGGGCGATTCTCGAAAGAACCGGTTTTTACGACGTCAGGTACCGAAGGCTCACAAACGGGATATCGGTCGCGCACGTGGGCAGAAAAGGGGATCGGGCAGGGTGAAGCTCAACTGGGCGGAATTGCTGGTCGTAAACAACCCTTTGAGGGTATTCGAGCAGCGGCTGGAAATCGGGTGGATGAAAAAGCACGCCCGGCTTGCCGCCGGAGGGTCCTTGCTTGAAATTGGGTGCGGGCGTGGGGCGGGGGCCTCGATAATCAGGGAGGAATTTTCCCCTGCTTTTCTTTGCGCAACGGACCTTGACCCGATGATGATGAACCGCGCCGTTCGCTACCTGCACCCGCAAGAGAGGCAATCCATCCGCTTTTGCGCCGCCGACGCCCTCCACTTGTCGCTTACGGACTCGGTCTTCGACGCCGTGTTCGGCTTCGGGGTGCTCCACCACATTCCCGACTGGCAGGGCGCGCTCGCCGAAATTTCCCGAGTGCTCAAGCCCGGCGGGACTTACTTCCTCGAAGAGCTTTACCCCTCGCTTTACCAAAACTTCATAACCAAACACATCCTGCTGCACCCCGAGGAGAACCGCTTCGACTCCGAAGAGCTAAAGAATGGACTGGACAGCGCCGGTTTTACGGTTCGAGCCTCCTTCGAACTGAAATTTGCCGGAATTCTGGCCGTTCTCGAGAAAGCAAGCTGATTCAAATTGAAAAAGTACCATAAAGCCGCCGTGATTATGGTTTTGGGGCTTATGGTCCTGACCGTTCTGGCCTGCCTTCCCTACAGACCTCAGGGCCCGTTCGACGCGAGAAACTATGCGCGCCTTGCCGGGATGAGGGTCGAGCAGCATGCGTGGACGGCGCTTATCGAGCCTTTTTTCGCCCCCACGCGGATTGTTGCTGGAGCGCCCAATTTCCTGTTCGCCGGCCTTTCCCTGCTCATATGGGTATTTCTTGGCGCCGGGGTCTGGGGAATGTTCGCCGAGTTCCGAGCCGGGAAGAAGAAAAAGGGGGCCCTGCGGATTGCGCTCGCCGGCATCCGGAGCGCGTTAATCGCCTCCTCCTGCCTTCTGCTTCTTATTTTCCTGTTCGTAATGGCCCGCGTTCCAGGCTGGCGGCTGGTGGTCGATGATCCCAACAGGGTCGTTGCCGATCTTCACACCCACACGGTGATATCTCACGACGGCCTCGTGTCGATGAGGACGAACCTCGACTGGCATACGTCCTGTGGATACGACATGGAGGTCTTTATCGAACACGATAACCTTGTCGACCACGTAATACGGGGGCTTAAGCCTTCGGAGGCTTCCCGCATGCCGGCGTTTCTCTCGGGCCTCGAGGTCCACACGGGACCGAGGGCCATGGTCATTGCCGTTTGCCGCAACCCCGACGTTAAACTCGGGTCCAGCGAAAACACCGCTTCCTTTGTGGAAAAAGTCCACCGGGATTGCGGAGGGGCGGTCATTGTCGTCACGCTGAACAATTTGCGGGCGGGTGACGTCGTAAGGCTTGCCGATGACGGCGTCGACGGCTTCGAAATTGCCAATTGCGGCCACCCCGGACTTACGCCGGACTTAAGGCGTGAGGTGCTCGACGTCTGCCGCGCGAGGGGACTCGTCCTTGCGGCCGATACCGACTGGCACGGGTGGACCGGGCTTACGAGAACCTGGAACGTCATTAAGGTGACTGGAGCAGCGGGTCTATCGCGTTCCCAGAGAGCCGCCGCCGTGCTCGACAGGCTTAAGCAACACGAGAGCGCGGATATCATCCCGGTAGTTGCCGGGTATATGGGGCGGCCTTCCGGTGTTCGCTCCGTTTTTGCCCCGGTTTTCGAGACGATAAGATACTGCATGGAGCTTACCCCCGCGCGTGTGCTTTCGTGGTGGGTCTGGGCCTTCGCCTCTTTTGCGCTCTCTATCCTGATAGACGGGAGGGGGCTTCGCCCTGGCGATATACTGCCAGCCCTGCTCGTCTGGGGTACGGGCGTGTGGCTCGTTTTGGCCGGAATTTCCGAGCTGATGCAGGGAAGAGGGACCACCGGTTTCGGGGTTCATGTCGGGCTGATAACGATCGGCGTGGGAGTGACCGCTTTTGGGGTAGCCACTTTTCGCGGTGTGGGGTTCTTCAGGAAAGCGGATTCGGATCATTTGGGACACAGGTAAGGTCTTATGTCGCTAAAATCTTCAGTGGCCGGTTCGCCCTCCGTATCAAACTCCGCCCAGACGGGGATCGACTGGAATAGACGTTTTTTAATACTGATAAGCCTTGTGACCCTGTTCCGGCTTGTCTACCTCGTGGTCTCCCCGCTAAACCTCGCTTCGGATGAGGCCTACTATTGGGACTGGTCAAGACGGCTTGCCTGGGGCTATTTCAGCAAACCCCCGATGGTCGCCTGGATAATCGGGCTTTTTTCCCGAACGTTTGGTTCGAGCACCGCTGCTGTGAGGCTGCCCCGGTCCTGCTGGGAACGATTTCCACAGTGGCCGTGTTCCTGCTTGCAAGAAGGATGTACGGCGCGAAAACCGCTTTCTGGGCGGCCGCCGCGGGGATGGCCTCCCCCGGTGCGGTCGCTCTTGCCTACATGATGACCATCGATGCGCCCCTGATGTGTTTCTGGTCTCTTGGCCTCTATTTTTTTTGGGCCGGGTTGGAAAAAAAACAGGGTGGCTTCGGCGAGTGGCTGGGCCTCACGGCGGTCATCGGTCTTGGGCTTTTGAGCAAGCAGGTGATGGCCGGGTTTATCGTCCTCATGTTCGTGTTTGTGACGGTTAGTAAAGACGACAGGCGTCAGCTGAAATCTGTGCGGTTCTACCTGGTTTGCCTCCTTGGCCTTGCCGCGCTGATTCCTCCCGTGCTCTGGAACGCCGGGCACGGCTGGATAACGCTCCACCACACGGAGACTCACTTTGCGGGAAGCCGGGCCTTTTTCCTCTTTACCTTCGCGGATTTCATCGGGGGGCAAATCGGGCTCATTTCCCCAATAACCTGGCTTCTGTTCGCTTGTCTTGCGGGATTTCTGGTTTACCGATTTAAATCCCTCGACAGGCGCTCGCTCTACCTTTTGACCTTCAGCATCGTTCCCCTTGCGGGAATCGCCGCCCTCAGCCTGAGACAGAAAATTCAGCCGAACTGGCCCGCCCCGGTTTATACGGCGGGAATGGTCCTCCTGGCGGCCTGGGGCTGTGAGAACATCTCCGCGGGAGGAAAACTCGACTGCTGGAGGCCCTATTTCAAAAAGGGAATAATCGTCGGGGCGGTAATGGCTCTTTTTATCTACGGCCTGCCTTATTGGGCCGGGGCAGTGCCCGGCCGGCTGGCCGACAAGGTGGTGAGAAGGGTGGAGGGCTGGACGAATTTCGGAATCCAGGCGGGTCGCGTGCTCGGCGGTGTCCCCCGCCCGCAGACCACCTTCCTGCTCACCTTCGACCGCAATCTTGCCGCCGAACTCGCCTTCTACGTCCCGGGCCACCCGAGGGTTTACGTGTGGCGGACTCCGGGTGCTGAGCCCAGCAGCCAATACGATATGTGGCCGGGGCCGAAAACGGGTATGGATGCGCTGATCATCTGCCCCGAGGGAAGCGGGCGCTCGAGTAGTTCCGCCGTTTCCGGCAATTTCCAGGAGGTAAATCGTCTTCCCGGCTTTGTTGGCGGCAACGAGCACCGGCGATACGATCTTTACCTGGGACGCTCCCTCAAAAAATGGCCCGGCACGGCTAAATAATCTGGAATCAGGCCTTCTTCTCAGAGGACACAAGGGTTCGCAGGACGTCTTCCTTGCCGATGATTCCCACTAGTTTTCCGCCTTCCATGACCGGGATGGTGTGGAAATTTCGGTTTACCATTATCTCGGCCACCTCTTCTATCCCCGCTTCCGGCCCGACAGTTGCCGGGTTTCGCGTCATGGCATCAGATGCCCGTATTGCCGCTATTTTTTGCACTTCTTTATCCGGCCTGCCCAGCGGATGAATCGGGATAAACGAATCGAGGATTGCGAATACGGAAGGGATCGGGAGTTTTTTCTGCTCGGCGATCAGGTCGCTTTGGCAAATCACGCCAACCAGGGTGCCGCTATTGTCGATTACGGGAACACCGTTAAAGTGTTTTTCGAGAAGGAGCCTTGCGATTTCATTTACTTCCGTTTCCGGTGTAACCGTGACGATATCCGTGGTCATTATATCTCTTGCTTTTATCATCGGGAATCTCCGCAGCAACGTGGTTCGAATACATTAATCCTGAAAAACCTTATCGTAAACTTCAAGGACGGGATTTAAAAGCTAATATTCTTTCCCCCATCCGTTTTGCCTCCAAAAGCAGTTCGGCTTCATCGACAGTCAGGATCTCGTGATCTTCTACGACCAGCCTGCCGTCTACCCACACGAACCTCACGTCGCTTCCGCGAGCTGCGTAGACGATGTGGCTTACCGGGTCGTAGAGGGGCGTAAGGTGTGGCTGAGCGAGGTCGAGTGCCACGAGGTCGGCCTTTTTGCCCGCTTCGATGCTTCCGGTCTCACCCCCCAGCCCGATGGCGCACGCCGCGTCCGATGTGGCCATCCGGAGGGCGGTTTCAGCCGGGCAGGCAAGGGCGTCTTTTTTGAAGACCTTGTGGAGCCTCGCCGCAAAGCCGGCCTCGGAAAAAAGGTCCAGGTCGTTATTGCTCGCGCACCCATCGGTTCCAAGCCCGATTTTCACCCCAAGGGAGGCAAGCTCGGGGACCGGGGCGGTCCCCGAGCCCAGCTTCATAGCTGCTTCCGGACAGTGGGCGACCGATGCGGAGCTGTTTGCGAAAAGCCGTATTTCATCTTCGGATAGCCAGATGGCGTGGGCGCACAGCGTGAGTTCGTCTAGTATCCCCAGCGCGCCCAGGTGCATCGCCGGCCTCCGGCCGTAATTTTTGAGCATCGTTTCGACCTCTTCCCTCGTTTCGGAACAGTGGGTCTGGAAGAGGATCTTGTTGGCGCGGCAAAGCTCCTTGGTTTTCTTTAGCGTTTCCGGTGAGCACGTGTAGGGGGCGTGGCAGAAAAGAGAGGGACGGATAAGGCCGTTTTGGGACGGGAACTCGCGCAGGAACGCCTCGGCGCGTGCCGGAAAATCTGCCGGGTTGGGGGCGTCGGGGGTTGGAAAATCGAGAATCCCCTGGCCGAGGACCGCCCGAATTCCGGCTTTAAGGCAACCCCTTGCCGCGGAGCCCTCGAAAAAGTAGCCGTCGCAAAAACAGGTCGTACCGGTTTTTAGCATCTCAACGGACGAGAGCAGGGCGCCGAGGTAGACGCTCTCCGGGTTTACGAAAGCCTTTTCCAGCGGGAAGATGTTTTCTGCGAGCCATTTGCTTAAGGGCAGGTCGTCTGCTACGCCCCGAAAAAGGCTCATGGCGGCGTGCGTGTGAGCGTTGATCAAGCCGGGCATGAGCAGGCACCCGGAGAGGTCGATTTCTTTTCGCCCCCGGAAACGGTTGCAAATCTCGTCGGAAGGACCCACGGCGGCTATTCGTCCATTTTCGACGGCAACCGCCCCATGCCGAAAGCGGCTCATGTTCGGGTCGCAGGTTACGAGCCAATCGGCGTTTAAGAGGAGCCAGTCGACTTCGCGAACGGCCGCGGCTGCGGCAGCAGGCTTTGGGGCGACTGTGGGCCGTGAGGCGGGACTTGCCTCCGCCGCCCCCATGCCGGCCGCGAATTCGCGGACACGGCCGAAGATTTCCTCCATGTCCAGGGTGAGCAGTGCGCGGTCCTTCATTACCAGCTGCCCATCGATGATTGAGTGGCGGACGTCGGCGGCCCCGGCCGCATAAACCAGGTGACTTACCGGGTTATAGACGGGCGTGAGGTGGGGCTTTTTGAAATCCACGACTATGAGGTCGGCCGCCATGCCGGGGGCGAGTTGCCCCGTTTTCCCCTCCCAGCCAAGCGCGGCCGCCCCGGACACGGTGGCCATCCGGAGCGTTGTTTCAGCGGAGAGGACCGTCGGGTCGAGTGATGCGGCCTTGTGGAGCTTGGCGCACGTATCCATTTCCCCGAACATGTCGAGGTCGTTGTTGCTTGCACAGCCGTCGGTGCCAAGCGCCACGGTGATGCCGGCTTCGAGAAGGCGCGGGACCGGCGCGATTCCTGAGGCAAGCTTCATATTGCTTTCCGGGTTGTGGACCACCTTTACCCGGTTTTTGGCGAGCATGTGTATGTCGGCATCGTCAAGGACCACGCAATGGTCGGCTACGAGGCGGTGGTCTAGGAGCCCAAGCGCATCGAGGTGCGCGACGGGACGCCTGCCGTACGTCTCCATCACCTGCTTTACTTCGGCTTCGGTCTCGGAGAGATGGACAACGAGCGGCACATCGAGGTCCGCCGACATCCGGCTGCATTTTTTGAGAAGTTCCGGCGAGCAGGTATAGAGCGAGTGGGGTTCCACGGCTACGGAGACAAGAGGGTCCCCTCGCCATTTTTCGATCAGCTTTTTGGTATACTCAAGCCCGTTTTCGACCTCCCCGTAGCAGGGGGAGGGGAAATCGTAGAGCACCTCGCCAACCAGGGCCCGGACGCCGGCTTTTTTCGCCGCCTCGGCCACCTTGTGCTCGAACAGGTACATGTCGCAAAATCCGGTGGTCCCCGAGCGGATCATCTCCGCGCAGGCAAGCATCGTGCCCCAGTAGACCCATTCTTCGGTAAGCTTTTTTTCGGCCGGGAAAATGTGGTTCTGCAGCCAGTCCATGAGGGGGAGATCGTCCGCAAGCCCGCGGAAAAGGGTCATTGCGGCGTGCGTATGGGAGTTTATAAGCCCTGGAAGGGCCACACATCCCGAAATGTCTAAGGTCTCGCTCGACTGATAAGCTGCTTTGATCCGGTCCGCGGGGCCAATGGAGACGATTTTCCCCGAGCGAACGGCTATCCCTCCCGGGTCGAAGATTGTCGAAGCCTGGTCCATCGTCAGGACGAGCCCGTTCAAAAGAAGAATGTCGACCTGCTCCTTTTGCCCGTGGATTTCATGCTGCTGCTTATTGGGGCGGCCCAAATTCGTTTATCCAATCAATTTTGAGTTTGAAAATATAAATTTTCCGCCTAGAATTTAATTTCCGTATTTGTATATTCCAATTTTCCCACAAACAGGACCTGAATCTAAAGCCCATGAAAATAACCGACGGTCTCCACGCTTTCCTCTGGACTTCGATGTCCGCAAACAATTGCAATACCTATCTCATAGACGGTCCGGCAAAAATCCTGATCGACCCGGGGCACCTCGGTTTTTTCCAAAACATCGCGGGCCAGTTGAGCGCGCTCGGGATAGAGGTCGGTGATATAGACCTGGTAGTTTCGACCCACGGGCACCCGGATCATTTCGAAGGGGCGAAGTATTTCAGAAATCAGCCCGCTCTTTTCGCCATGGGTCTCGAAGACTGGCGCCTTGTCCGGCGAAGGCTGGAATCGGCCGGCCCCGCTTCGGGCATCGAGGATTATACGCCCGATTTTTTCCTGGGACCGGGGAACCTGAACATAAAAGGCGTCGAGCTTACGATCGTGCCCGCCCCCGGGCATTCCCCCGGATCGGTGGCGCTTTACTGGCCCGAGCGCAAGGCTCTGTTTCCAGGTGACGTGATTTTCCGGGACGGCCTGGGGCGAACCGACCTGCCCGGAGGAAACGGCGCCGTGCTCAAAAAGAGCATCAAGGAACTCGAATCTCTCGATTCGGAACTTCTCCTGCCGGGGCATGGAGAAATTGTCCGGGGAGGCGCCCAGGTCAGGTCGAACTTTAAACGGGTCGAAGAATACTGGTTCGACTACATCTAGAGAAGACCGGCTGCCGCGGGTCAGTGTGGTTCGGCGGAAGCGGTCCGGCCGCGCTCTTTTTCCAGTTCGCCAAGTCGCTGCTCCAATATTTCGACCCTGGCCAGAAGGTCTAGATACTCCTTTTTTCGAACCACCTCAAAGCTTTCGGAAACCTTTTTGAAAGACGAGTGGAGTTTTGTGCCCGCTTCTTCCCATTCCCGCTCGCCGTTTTTTATCAGCTCATCGGTAAGCGTTTCGGCCTCGTCGGTGGAAAGCTTCCCCTCTTCGACAAACTTACGGGTCGTCTCGAGGATTTTGTCGCGAGTCAGCACCGCGGCGCCTAATCCGGCAAGCATGCCTTTCTTCAGCAGATCAAGCATTTTTGCTCCTTTTCATATCGGAAGGATTAACGGCATGCAGGCACCCCCTGTACCGCATGTTATGGTACTGTATCTGGCAGGGTTTGGAGTGTCAAGAGTAACAGGAGTAACAGGATTAAAAGGCTGGGAGGCTGAGGATGTTCAGGCCAGGAGCATGCTGGAAATGGGAGGTGGTGTTCTCTTAATCCTGTAAATCCTGTAAATCCTGTCCAAAAGGTTTGGTGATTTTATGAGCACAATCAGGCAGCAAATCGTGGCCCTCTTATCCGAGAGCGAAAACGGGGCAAAGAACATCTCCAAAATCATCCGCATAAGCGAAAAGGATGTCTATACGCACCTCGAGCACATAAACCGCTCGCTCAAGCCGCAAAGAGGCAGGCTTATAATAACTCCGGCGGTGTGTCTTGCCTGCGGATTCAAATTCGAAGCGCGGAACCGGTTTTCTTCACCGGGAAGGTGTCCTAAATGCAAGGGCGAACACATTCAGGACCCGGAATACCGGATTGAAGGCCCCGGCTAAGAGCTTGTAAGTGCTTCCCGGCTCTTTTTATATGCGCGGGCCACCGAAGCCGCGGAGGCATAAAAACCGTCCTCTCCCACCAATTCCGTAATCCCCGAGCGTTTGAGCTGGGCGTAGACATGATCTGCAACCTCGGAAAATACGAGCTTTACCCGGTGCTCCGCGAGGATGGCGTGAAGGGACCTCAAGCTCGCCGCGGCCGAGTAGTCGACATCATCCACCGAGGCAGCGGAGATGCAGAACCATGCGAGGGATGGTTTGGCCTCCCTGACGAGCCATGTGATCTCGTCGAACAATATCTCGGTATTGGCGTAGTACATGCCGTGAGTAAACCGGTACATGAGCAGCCCGGGGAGGAATTGGGCCTGGGTTTCCACCGGCTTTACCGCCCAATCCTCCGGGGTGGTCTGCACGAGGAGCACGTTTTTGGGGCGGTAGCCGTGCCGGGTATGGCTCACCAGCGAAAGAAACATGGCCAGGATGATACCCTGCTCCACACCCGCGAAGACCACCACCACCGCGGTGATGAGCGCCACCCAGAACTCGACCGGCCTTTCGAGGTAAATTCTCCGCATGCCTTTAACGTCAATAAGGGCCAACCCGATCATGAACACCACGGCGGAAAGTGCGGGACCGGGCAAATACTGCAAGGGCCCGGTGATGAAAAGAAGCGCCAGCAGGACGATGACGCTGGTGGTGATTTGCGCCGCCTGGCTGCGGCCTCCGGCACTGTCGACCATCTCCGTCTTGGTCGGGCTGCCGTTGACCACAAAAGTGCCGGTAAGTCCTGCAAACACGTTGGCAAGGCAGAGTCCGACCAGGTCGACGTTTTCATCGAAGCTTTCGTTGTAGCGGGCGGCATAGGACCGGGAGGTGGCGGCGCTCTGCGTCAGGATGACCACAAATATGGAGAAGGCAACGGGCAGGAGTTTCATGAGAACACCGATGCTAAGACTCAGATGCGGTAAACCGAATGCGGGAATGCCGCTGGGAATAGGGCCGAGAGTTGCGACGCCTCGGGCTTTGAGGTTTATCGCCCAGCTTGCGGCGATCGCGCCGATGACCGCGATGAGGGGACCGGGGATTTTTCTGGAAAACCTTTTTGAGCCCAGGATGACAATGAGGACAACCGCGGCGGTTCCAAGGGCGTAAGGATTGATCTCCTTAAGGTGCCGGGCAACGTATATCAATCTATCCAGGGTTCCCTGCCCGCCCCTGGGCAACCCCACCATTGAGCCGATTTCATTGCAGGAAACCTGGACGCCAACTCCGGTGAGAAACCCGACGAGCACGGTGCGGGATAGAAAGTCTGCCAGAAAACCCAGCCGAATCAGGCGGGCAAGGATGAGGATGACAGCGGCCATAAGGGCGAGCAAGCCGCAGAGCGCCACGTATTGGGGTGAACCTGAAGCCGCCAGGCCGGTCAGTCCACCGGCAAGAATTGCCGCCGTGGCCGAGTCGGCGCCCACTACGAGGTGCCGTGAAGAGCCAAAGATTGCAAAAACGGCCATGGGAAGGAGCATCGTATAAAGGCCGGTGATTACCGGAGTCCCGGCTATCTTCGTGTAGCCCAGGACCTCGGGAATTGCCAGGGCCGCCAGTGTGATGCCGGCAACGATATCCATGGAAACCCGGGACCTGTCCAGGGGCAGAATTCCCTGAAACATGGAAAAACCGAAACGATGGACTTTATTTTTGCAAGCGGCCATGCCCGTATCTTTTCAATGAAGAAAAATGAAACTCAACGCAAATTTTTCACGCTATCCCGGACTTGCCCGGTTAGAGGTCGTAACATGCCGAAAATACATTAATGGGCGGGGTAAAGGAATGGGAAAACTTCAAATTTTTTTTGAACTCGAGGGGACTGGCGGCCGGAAACACGCCTCGCTTGCCGCGACTGTGACTTGTCAAGTGAGCAATCGGATGGGATTTAAGGTATTGAGGTATTTATGTTATTCGGGGGTGCCTGTCAGATATTTTCTGTCCGCCGGCCAAAGGTCCATCACCTGCCGGATGATGGCTAATTCCCCCAGGTGATAACCATTGTGATCGGCTGCAAGCAGTATCTCGCGAAAAACATTATAGTCCTTCGCATGTGGAACGGGGGCAAACAGGTCGGTCTTGGGGTCTTGGACCATATCGTCCAGAGCTTCGAGATCCCTTCGGAACTCGGCGAGAGTCTTGCGCCAGACCTCCTCGTCGGCTTTTTCGTCCGGACCGGGCCGGTAGCCTTCGGGATAATGAGGCGAAATATGGGCGGGATTGCGGATGAACTCCAGGCCCGGGTGCAATGTCAATCTTTCAGCCCGGGCACATCTTTCCTGTCCTGGCGAGCGTCCGGAACAAGACGCACGGATTGAGATGTGCTATGATGGCGTTGTGAATAGAGGTGAGGGTTGTCGTGGAACAAAAGCTCGTCGATGAAAAGATTCAGATATCGGCCCGGATCCAGGCCCTGGTCCTCGATGGTAATCGACTTTTGGCCGCAGGAGACGTCGAAGGGGCCAAAGTATGCTTCAGGCAAGCCCATGCGCTGATTCGGGGGGTTGGCGGGGCACTGGCCAACCTGGCGTCGCTGCTCAAACGTAATGAGGCGCTGGAGGATGCGGAAAAGTTCCACAAGTGGGCCGCCGCCCTGCTTCCCGAAAGTCCGGGGATTCATTTGGACCCTGGGCCGCCGCCTGAAAAAGAAAGGCGCTTTGCCGAAGCCGAGACCGCTTATCTGCAGCGGCTGCGTTTGTCGCCCGGGTCACCGGGGATCTGGACAAATCTCGGGGTGCTGCTGGTCCGGATGCGACGGGAGGATGAGGCGGAGCGGTGTTATCGCACGGCAATAGGGCTCGACGAAGGTTATTCCAAAGCCTACTTCAACCTGGGCTACATGCTGCTGCGCCGGGGATGTCTGGAGGAAGGCTGGCGCTGCTTTGAAAGTCGCAAATCGCACGGCTACCTGGACAACTATTTCAACTTCCCGCGCTGGCATGGCGAACCGCTGCGGGGCAAGTCGCTGATCATCGGTTTTGAGGGCGGCCACGGCGACATGATCCATTTTTGCCGCTACGGTTCGGTGCTCAAGGCCATGGGGGCGGCACGGGTCTCGCTGACCTGTCACCCTGGCCTGCTGGAGCTTTTCGGGACCTTGTCCGGGGTCGACGAGGTGCTTTCCTTTCCCGAGGAAGTGTCCGCCACGGGGTGGGATTTCTGGACGCTCCCGCTGAGCCTTCCCTATCACTGCCAGACACGGCTGCATAACATTCCGGCTCCGATTCCCTATTTGAAGGCCGACCCGGCCAGGGTGGCCAAATGGCTGCCGTTACTTCCGCCGGCCGGATTTAAAATCGGCTTGGTCTGGAGGGGCAACCCCAGGTTCGAAAACGACAGGAACAGGTCCCTGCCGACCCTGGAAGTTCTATCGCCTCTTGGAGCAGTGTCCGGAGTGCACTTTGTCAGTTTGCAAAAAGGGCAGGGGGAGGAGGAGGCGGAACGACCGCCGGCCGGGTTTCCTTTGCTCCACCTTGGCGGCGCTCTGCGGGACTTTGCCGATACGGCCGCGATCATCGCCGGCCTGGACCTGGTAATCAGCGTGGACACCGCCGTGGTCCACCTGGCGGGTGCAATGGGCAAGCCCTGCTGGGTTCTGCTTCCGGACCGGTTGACCGATTGGCGCTGGCTGAGCGGGCGCACGGATTCCCCCTGGTACCCGGTAGGGATGCGCCTTTTCCGCAAGCCCTTCGGAGGAAGCTGGGAGCAGGTGATCTCCGAGGTGTTGAAGTCGCTAAAGAGTTGCAAAAAGGAGTGGGACGCCGCCCGGCAATGTTGTTGACTTAAGGTGTTCGAACAGATTTTTGCGCCATCGGCGCCGGCATTCCGGTTGCGGGCAGTCGTCTGCGGCACAGCCGCCGCGTACCGGATTGCGTGGGGCGGCGGGGGGCACAGCTCAATGCTGTTGTATTAAGAAAAATCACGCAGAATCGAGGAACCCGTTCTCCATACTTTTTGCTCTTCCTTCGTGCACTTCGTGGTTTACTACTGACCCGCAGGTCTGAACGGACCGCAGGACTAAGATTCAACCACGAAGTGCACGAAGAGCACGAAGGAAAAAATGGGACTCCTTGGTGAACGCTTCCCCTAAAGCAACAGCATTGGGGGCACAGCTCACCGTTCTTTTGCCCTTCGTCTTTTAAATGATCTCATCAGCTTCGCATATGAACCTTATCTAATTCATGTCCATTATCTCACTTGCATCGGCCTTCTTTTTCCTGTTCGCCTGAGCTTTCAGTGTTTACTCCCGGAATCAAACGGTATTCCAAAAGGAAGTTTGTGTATCATTCCGGGTTTAATCTTATTAAATCTAAACAAAGGAGAAGGAATGGATTACTACAAACTGTTCATTGACGGCGAATTCGTTGAAGCCGCCGATGGCGCCGTCTTCGAATCGATCGATCCGGGTTCGGGCGTTGCCATCGCCAAAGTGGCCAGGGCGGGGGCGGCCGATGCGGAAGCGGCCGTCTTCGCCGCGCGCCGCGCTTTCGACAGCGGGGTTTGGAGCGGGTTGAGCCCGCGTGCCCGTGCTGAAAAGCTAAACGGTTTCGCCGACCAGGTGACTCAGCAAGCCCTGCGCATGGCGATGGTCGAATCCATGGATTCCGGACAGATCATCGGGCTGGCCAAATATTGGGGTATGCTCGGGGCCCAGCTTTTGCGCAACTACGGGTATTACGCCGCGACCAAGTTTCCCTGGGAGGAAGAGATCCCATACGCCGGAAACGTTTTTGCCCCCGGCCGCGACTACATCCGCCGTGAGCCCATCGGCGTCTGCGTCGGCATCATCCCGTGGAATTTCCCCATGAGCATGGCCTTTTGGAAGATCGGCCAGGCGATCGCGATGGGAAACACCGTCGTTTTGAAACCGGCCACGGCGACCCCCCTTGGGGCCCTTATCATTGCCGAGGCGGCCAGGGCCGCGGGTATCCCCAAAGGTGTCATCAATATCATTGCCGGCCCGGGCGCTGAGGTGGGCAAAATTTTATGCACCCATCCCGAGGTGGATAAAATCGCCTTTACGGGTAGCACCGAGGTCGGGCGCCAGGTTATGAAAATGGCCGCTGACACGGTCAAGAAAGTGACCCTGGAACTGGGGGGCAAGTCGGCAAACATTATCTGTGAGGACGCCGATATCGATCTGGCGGTCGAAGGCGCATTGTTCGGGACCTTTTTCCACCAGGGGCAGGTATGTGAATCGGGTACGCGCGTGCTCGTGTCTTCGAAGCTCTACGACGAATTCATAGAAAAGCTCAAAGTGCGCGCGGAGGCGCTGCGTGTGGGCTACCAACTCAATCCTTTGTCGCAGCAGGGCCCGCTTGTAAGCGGTGCCCAGCTCGCCACGGTGGAAAGCTACGTGCGTCTGGGAAAAGACGAGGGGGCGGAGCTGGTCACAGGGGGCGAGCGCGCCGAGGTGGCCGGCATGCCCGGCGGCTTCTACTATAAGCCTACGATCTTTGCCGGTGCAAAGAACAGCATGCGCATTGCCCGGGAGGAGATCTTCGGCCCGGTTGTGTGCATACTCAAATACGACGATGAAGAAGAAGCCGTGGCCATCGCCAACGATTCTATCTACGGACTTGCCGGAGGCGTCTTTTCCAGCAGCAATGCGCGGGCCGAGCGTATCGCGCAAAAGATCAGGACCGGCACCATGTGGGTCAACAACTATCACTCCTTCGGCGACTTTTGCCCCTTCGGCGGGTACAAACAATCGGGTGTGGGCCGGGAACTCGGCCACGCGGGCCTTGCCGAATACACGCAGATAAAGCGCATTCACATGGCCGCATTTGCCGACCACCAGAGCAACTTCACCATGAAGCTCTTTTCCGACAACCCAAGACTACCAGGCGTGCAATACATTACCCCTACCCTGATAATTGCCGGCCACGGCGCCCTCGCGTCCATCCAGCGTGAAATCGTGCGACTCGGCGCAAGCCGCGCCATGGTAATGACCGATGCGGGCGTGCGCAATGCCGGCCTGACCGATCTGGTCCGGGAGGCGCTCGGCCGGTTCTGCGTGGTGATTTTCGACGATATCCCCCAGGATTCGGACCTGGAGACTGTTGACAAGGCTACCGCTCTTGCGCGGGAAAACGGCGTTGACATCATCGTAAGCGTCGGCGGGGGCAGCGTTATCGACACCGCCAAAGCGGTCTGCGTAACACTTAAAAACGGCGGCAAGGCAGACGATCACCTCGCCCTGTTGCGCCTTACCGAACCACAGACGCCCCATATCGTCATCCCGACCACATCCGGAACAGGCAGCGAAGTAACCAACGTGGCCGTGCTGAAAAGCGGCAGCGCGGGCCGCAAGATGTACATCGTGGAAAACTACCTCGTGCCCAACACCGCCATTCTGGATCCGGTCTTCACGATGACCATGCCGCCCGGGCTTACGGCGTCCACGGCCATGGACGCCATGACACACGCAGTCGAAGCCCTCACCAGCACAATGTCGAACCCGATCTGCGACGGCCACGCCTTGAACGCCATCCGCCTCATAGCCCAAAACCTGCCCAAAGTCATCGCCAACGGAAGGGATGAGAATGCGAGGATAAACCTGCAAATGGCGGCAACCTCGGCCGGGTGGGCCTTTGCAATCGCACAGGTAGCGCTCGCTCACTCGATGGCGCACACCCTGGGCACAATGGCCGGCGTGCCTCACGGGACGGCCTGTGGAATAGTGCTCCCGGCCGTCATGCGCTTCAATGTGGACTTTGCCACCGACAAACTGGCGCTGGCGGCCCAGGCTCTCGGGGTAAACACGGCCGTGCTTACGCCCAAAGAGGCCGCACTGGCCGCCGCCGCCGCGGTGGAGGAGCTTATGAGGCAGGCCGGGCATCCGCTTCGCCTGCGGGAGATAGGAGTAGACAAGGCGATCCTGGGCATGGCCCCCTTCCATGCCATAGCCGACACCCCGACGCTTTTCAATGCCCGGCCGGTAACCGACCCGTTCCAGGTCGCGGCATTGTATGAGGAGGTTTTCTAGTTTTTTAAGTGCTGTTTCTCCTCGGGGTGGGGGGAAGCGGCACCCGGCTCTGCTTAGCCATTCCCGGGGGGGCGCGGTTTTGCCGGCGCCCCCCCTCGGGCTGGCTGGATTAGAACTCGGAGATGTCCTCGTCAAAAGGGATGACCTGCTCCCGACCATGTTTGTGAGGGGGGGATATGGCCTTCCCGCTGCCGGTTTTCGCTGAGCGGCGGTGTTATCGTTTTCCTAGTGAAGCGCGCGGCCCGCCGGAACACTCTTTCGCGCTTTCTTCACGCCCTTGTTTCCCAAACGAGGCAGAGCGTCCGCGCTCCTTCTCGCCCCTCCCACAAGAGCCGAGAGGTCGCCTGCTAATTCCTTCAATTGTCCGGCCTGCGCACTCATATGCTCGGAAACGGACGCGGATTCTTCAGCATTGCCCGCATTCCTTTGAACGACTTTGTCCATTTCGGCAACGGCTTTGTTTATCTGACTAATACCCTGGGCCTGTTCATCCGTGGCCGCCGAAATTTCACCGACCAACTCTCCCATTTTGTTTGCGCTCGCTTCCACTTCGGAAAATTCGGCATTGGTCTTTTGGACAATCTGCGCTCCATCCCTGATTTTCTTGACTGTTTGTTCTATCAGGCTGGACGTGTTCTTTGCGGCATCCGCGGCCCTCATCGCCAAGCTGCGCACTTCGTCGGCCACAACCGCAAAACCCGCCCCGGCTTCTCCGGCGCGCGCCGCTTCCACCGCCGCGTTAAGGGCCAGCAGGTTTGTCTGGAAAGCGATTTCATCTATTGTTTTTATAATCTTGAATGTCTGCTCGCTTGCATTGGAGATCTCTTCCATGGATACAGTGAGTCTAGCCATCGATTTGTTGGCTTCTCCCACGACTTGCCGGGTCTTTCCCATAAGGGAATTTGCCTGGTTTGAGTTGTCGGCATTTTGCTTTGTCATGGAAGCCATCTGTTCGAGCGAAGAGGATGTTTCCTCAATTGCGGCAGCCTGTTCCGATGCGCCTTCAGCAAGCCCCTGGCTGGCGCCCGAGACCTGTGAGGCAGATACCGCCAGGCCCTTGATCCCATTTTCCAGGCCTCTGGTTACCCGGTTTATGGTGGAGACGATCGAGTTGACGATCAAGTACAGGACCAACCCGATCGCCAAAAGGCCGGCAATCAGCATCGCCGTCTCGATATAAGCCAGCCGGTTTGCATCTTTCATAACTTCTTTGTAGGGAACTATAGCCATGATTTTCCAATTGGTTAACCCGGATTGACCAAAAAACGCCATATGCTTTTGCCCCTGAAAGTCATATGTGAGGACGCCTTCTTTTTCCTCTAGTATTTTTCGGCCGAATTCCTGCTCTTTCAGATTGAGCTTCATGGCAACAGAGTGGTCGGGGTGTGCGAAAACAACGCCTGTGGAATCGGACACGGCCACATACCCGGAACCGAGTATCCTGGCGGGATCGATGAACTTGCGATCGAAGGTTGCCAGATCCGGTACGCCGGACAGCACTCCGATCACCTTACCCCCGCTGGTTATGGGGACCGCTATGGCAAAGGCCGCTTTTCCGGTTGTTCGCGCAATAAAAGTAGTGGAGATATTGGCCTCACCCTTCATCGCCCGCTTGAAATATTCCCGATCGGGTACTTTGACTTTGCCGACCACGCCCGGCAAAGAGGAGGCGATAGCTTCCCCCCTGGCGTCGAAAAGGTTTATGTAGGAAAACCACGAACAGAGCTTTACCTCATGGGCCAGGTCATGGCTCGCTTCCACCCTTGTTTCCCCCGATTGCTCCTTTAGAGCCTTCTCATATATCGCCTGTGAGGCGGTGATGAGAATCATGGCCTTCATGTCCGCCGCCCAGGTGTCGATAAGTTCGGTTTTTGACCTGGTGACCGCCGACAGCTCCCCTGTAATTTTTTCAATCAGGGATTTGGAGAAGAGGTGGTAGTCGATATAGTTGGATATTCCCGTGACTATGAAGATCAAGACGATAGCCGGCAACAAGATTTTCTTTTTCAGGCTGAATTCCATGTTTTTCCCCTGGGATAAAAGTGATCATCAGCAAGTAGATCGGTAGGAGATGTTTTTTCCTTGAAGGAGTTTTTTGAGGCTGCAAGCGGCATTGGGCGGGCCGCGTCGGTTCTGTTCTCGCGGGAAGGGGCGACGCTCGTTCTAAGCGACTGGAACGAAGAAGCTCTAAACGAAACGCTCGGTCTGGTTTTAGAGAGTGGAGGCAGGGCCGTCGCGCGAAAAACGGATGTGTCAAACGAGCGGGACGTAAGGGAACTGATTGGTCCAAAACCTTGAACAGTTCATCCGAGGTTTTTCAGTTCCTGGGCCCTTTGTTTCAATAAACGAACTCACGAAAACGGACGGCCCGGCACCGCTGAATCTGCAGGGCCTTCCGGCTCGCAAGTGATTCACCACGGTCTTTACTGCCCGGACCACTCCCAGGATGTCAACTCAAAGGGGTAAGGTTTTTTTAAACCCCGGAAAACGACCGCATCGGCCTGTTTGACCTTGCCGTTTACCTTTACCTCGAGCTTTAGCCGGTAATTGACACCTGCAACGACTTGTGTTTCCACTGCGAGGATTTTTATAAGCTTGAGTCTGGTTGTACGTACGCCCTTCTGGGCGCGCATGGCCTTGGCCTGCGCTTTGATCGCGAAGGCGGCCGCGGCCCGCACGGTCTTGTTTGCAACCGATGTTTGGCCGTAGCCTCCCAACATCTGGGCTGCCCGGGCGGGCGAGGTGGCGACGATGCCGAGCATGAGGAATAAAAAGGCTATCGGAACTACGATGCGCTTCACGTGTGTTTCCTCCGCATGTTTTGCAAAAAGCTCAGTTAACCTGGTATTCCAGCAGGATATATCCGCCGGAGGGTTTCTTTTCGATTAATGCCGAAAACTTTCCGATTTGTTGCACCTCTTCGCCGGCTTTTTTCCATGTGGCCGGGGTGGCGTGCGGGTCCAGTGTGCTGCCGGAGTCGGCCGAATAGATAACCCCTTCGGCTTTGAAAAGATTTTTCCCGGGCGCCGCCGTCAAAGTGGAGATTTGCGAAAATACATAGGCTTCGCCACTGGCTTCCGGGACTTTATACTCCGGTTTTCGATTTTCTTTTAGGTTTTTGCCGAAGTACTTCACGCTCACTTTGTCTACAAGGCCGATCGGAATATACGCGTTATTCCCGGCATGCCTGATGGACTTGTAGTCGTTTTTGTAAATGTGATCCAGGGCAAAATCCAACAGGGCTTTCCGGCTCAATGAATTGTGCTTGAAGCTTTTCAGGGCGGATTCCGAAAAATTACTAAAGAAGGTATCGAGTTGTTTTTTCTGGACCTTGCCAAGCTTTACCGCCGCAGTGGCTCCAGCCGGGGAAACCGGTAAAAGAGTTGTCGACAGCAGCAAAATCGCGGCGCAACCCAGCCATTTTCCATAATTTCCACCCTTCATCGCTTTGTCTCCATATCGATTGTTAGATTCATCCCAAACGCTTTCGGTCGTTCTTGGCAGCCTGCACATCCCGGCAGTGGGTGAGCAACAAACGTACCGAAAGGGGGAAATGGGGGGCAGCCTCAAAAATCTTGATAATTCGTCTTGTTACAGAACCGACGCCGGGAGGCCCCAACAAGCTCGAAGCATCATCCTTGGCAGAGTGTCATGTTACAGTGTGTCATCCTGTCCGGGAAAACACCGGTTATGCGGAGTGCTAATCTAATGTTTCTAAAGGGGAGTTGATTATGATAGAATCTCTTTCAGCAAATATCCTTTATATGTCGTGTTTTATGCTGTTATATAAGCAGGTTACAGGGGGTGGCCCCTTTTGAGCCGGAGCAGGCGGGTGGAGAAGGTGAGGCCCAGCAACTACCTCAACACGGTGGATATCGGCGACGGGAGATCGCTGCTCTATAATGGTTTGTCCATGTGCATGGATGTGGTCCCGAGAGGGGTCGCCCGCCGCATGGCCGATCCCGCCCAAAGGGAAGATCTTTCCTACCTCACGGCCGCCGAAGAGGAACATCTCGCGAAAAGACGCCACCTCACCGGGTTGAGCGTAGAGGACGAACGGGAAGAGTTGAGAAAACTCGCGGAGGCCGCGGCTCGTGGTACCACCGGACCAAACGGTCGATATACGGGCGCGGGGTTGATTTCCTTCATCCTGACATACGAGTGCAACCTTTCCTGCTCTTACTGCTTCCAGAGCGGGGTGAACAGGACCTCGCGCCTCGCAAAAATGAGCGAAGCGTTCGTGGACGAGTTCTTCCACGGCTATCTGGATAAATTGTTCCCCGATGTGCCAAAAGAAAGACTACGGTTCATTCTTTTCGGGGGCGAACCCCTGCTGCCTGGAAATCGCGGGACAATAGAGCGGATTCTGCGGTACGCGAAAGAGCATGGTATAGTCGTCTCCGCTTCGACAAACGGGGTGCTGCTGCCGAAGATGCCAGGACTTGCGGGCCCGCGGGCCGGGGAGATCAACAACGTGCAGGTAACGCTCGACGGCGGGCGGATGTTTCATGACAAGACAAGAGTGACCCCGGCCGGGGGGGCGACGTTTGATAAGACAATCCGCGCGATTCGCCTTCTGATAGAAGCCGAAGCCAGGGCCAATGTCCGGGTTCATCTCCACCCCGATGGACTCGAAGCCGCCCGGGAGTTGATGGAATATCTAGACGGGGAAAAGTTGCTGGGACACGACAACGTGGAGGTCTATTTTGCTCCCGTCCATTCCTTCCATACCAAGGATATGTCCCCGTCGGAAGTAGACGATTTTTCCAGGTTGTTTGAATACGTGGCGCTAAAACAGAAAAAAATCCCCATCCAGAATTTTGATTATCTCGAGCGTATTATGAATGCCGGGACCATGGGGAACCTGTTTCAACCGAGATACTGCGCGGTCGGCACCGGTACGCACTACGCCGTGGACCCGCTCGGAGATATTTACGAATGCCTCGAAGAAGCCGGGCGGAAGGAAAAACGCATAGGGACCCTTTCCGGGGGGCGCATCGATTACTTCGAGCTGCGGGAGGTCTACAGGAAAATGTATCCCGCAAATATGCCGGAGTGTTTGAAATGTTCCATAGCCCTTTTTTGTGCGGGAGGCTGCATAAGCAAAACGAGGACGCAAGGGGGCCTGGTTTTCGAGCAGTTCTGCAGGCAGAATAAAGTGTTTGTCGCACAGACTTTGAGGGCCTGTTTTCTGCTTAACCAGGCGGAAAAAGCAGGCAAGAGGGAATAGGTTTAATGCCGATAAACCAAAAAAAGGAGGTGGAAAAATGAACACGATGAAGCAGGCGAAAGAACCCGCTGAAAATCAACCGGGCGTCGGAAGAATAACACCGCTTAACATGAGATCGGAAGCCGGCGGATTTGATTATGATTCCCTGATTCGCGATATCGAGGCGGGCAAGGGCTCCGATCAAAAGGAGCTGGCCTGCGAACTGAACTGGGCCTGAGCGGCCGTTCGTGGTTAGCCGGTCCGGCTAATTCGAGGAAAAAATCATGAGGCCGAGTTGCTACCTCAACGTGGTCGACATCGGAGACGGGAATTCGCTCCTGTACAATGGTTTTTCCATGTGCATCGACGTGGTCCCATCCGAGATCGCGCACAGGTTGGTTGCGCCCGGGGCTGAGAGCGATTTGTCTTTCCTGATGCCCTCCGAGCAGGAACTCCTTGCCGTGAGAGGCCATCTTACGACGCTTAACGCGGCGGGCGAGCGCGAGGAAATGAGAAGACTCGCGCGCGCCGCCGCGGTCTGTAATGCGGAACCTGGCGGAGTCCCCTTTGGCGCCCGGATGATAACCTTTGTCCTGACCTATGGATGCAACCTCTCCTGTGCTTACTGCTATCAGAAGGAGATAAGGAAAAACGCGGGTGATTCATCGATGAGCGAAGCGTTCGTGGATGAGTTTTTCCGCAACTACATGGATAAACTGGTGGCCGGCGGGGGGGAGCGGAGTCCGAATCTTCTGCTCTACGGCGGCGAGCCCATGCTTCCCGAAAACCGCGGCGCCATAGTCCGGATTCTTGCTTACGCCAAAGAGCACGGCAACTTTGTGCATACCGTGACCAACGCCGTTTTATTGCCGACCATGCTGGATCTCGTAGGTCCGCAAAAGGGTAAAATCAACAGCGTGCAGTTCACTCTGGACGGGGGACGGGGGTTCCATGACAAACAGAGGTTCTCGCAGTCCGGGGGGCCTACGTTCGAGCAGACGATCCAGGCGCTTCGCAAGGTGATCGAGACCGGGGCCGAAGCGGTTATCCGCATCCACCTGCACCCCGAAAAGCTTGAGTCCGCACGGCTCCTCGTCGACTATCTCGAAGGGGAAAAATTCCTGGGACACGACAGGGTGAAGGTTTACTTCTGGTCCACCGAGGATCTGCACGGCGGAGTCCTTTCGGAACGGGAGCAGGAAATCTTCTGCAAGCTCTACCAGGATGTTGCGCTTAAGCAAAACTCTCTTCCCACCGCGCATTTTGCATTTCTCGAGCGGATCATGGATATGAAAGACGCCGTAAGCAGGCCCGTTCGAAGGCACTGCGACTTGTGCGTCGCCGGCCTGCACTGCGTCGTGGATTCACTGGGGGATATTTATGAATGCATCGACGACGCCGGGCACAAGGAGAGGCGAAGAGGCGTCCTCGCCGGGGGAGGGGTCGACTATCTGACGCCCGGCGGGAATTCCAAAAAACCCCATCTGCGGGATAAACCGGAGTGCCTGGAATGCCCCATTGCGTTTTTCTGCGGCGGCGGGTGCATCAACCGGATAAAAGTTCAAAACGGTTCGACGGCGGAGCAATTCTGTCTCCAGGTAAAGGAGTTCGTCGGGCTGACATTGAAGACATGTTTCATCATGAAGAAAAATAAGCTGGATGGCGCGAAAAGAAAATTTTAGAACCAGCGGTTATCTGGATTGTGTCGATGTGGGGGAGGGTTTTTCCCTTATCTACAACGGATTCACTTCGCGCATCGATCTGGTTGCCTCGGATGTGGCCCGCCAGATGCAAGGCTCCAAAGGCCGGCGGGATTTTTCCTTTCTTCTGCCCGAAGAAATTGCGCATCTTCTTAACAGGGGGCATCTCACCAGGCTGTCCGTAAGGGAGGAGCAAGAAGAGTTCAGAAGGCTTGCCCAACAAGTCCTTGGAGCGGACGAAAGTTCGTACCTGCGGGCGGATGCCGGGAGGACGATCGGCTTTACCCTCACCTACAAGTGCAATCTTTCCTGCTCTTACTGCTATCAGAGCGCATTGCGAAAAAAAGGTGATATTCCTCCAATGAGCGAGGGGTTCGTCGACGAGTTTTTTCGCCTCTATTTCAACAAGCTCTTTCCGGGCGAACGAGGGAAAAACACTGGTTTTGTCCTGATCGGAGGCGAACCTCTGCTCCCCGGAAACCGTGGAGCGATAGAGCGGATTCTGCGGTACGCGAAAAAACATGGGGCCAACGTATCCGCTGTGACCAACGCGACGACCCTGCCGGGGATGCTGGATTCTCGCGGGGCCCGAAATTGGCAAAATCCAGAGCCTGCAGGTGACCCTTGACGGGGGGCGAGCGTTTCACGACGCGACAAGGGTTTCACGCTCCGGGGCTCCCACCTTTGAGCATATCATAGGCTCTCTTCGGGAACTGATCGGGGTGAAGGCCAACGTTTCCCTCCGCATTCATCTTCACCGGGACGGA
>CAWEZA010000104.1:0-14843 GCA_963813125.1 uncultured delta proteobacterium
AGCGCTAACCCGTAAACTGGACAAAGATTTTACGCGTCCTCGGGCCGTCGAACTCCAGCAAGAATATCCTCTGCCAGGTGCCAAGGACGAGATTTCCCGATTCGACGATCACCTGCGCGCTCGCTCCCGCGAGGATTGCCTTGATGTGGGCCGCGGAATTTCCTTCCGCGTGTTTGTAGCCTCCCTGCCACGGAACGATCCTGTCGAGTGTTTCGAGCACGTCGTCTATCACATCCTTATCCGCCCCTTCATTGATCATTACGGCGGCGGTGGTGTGGGGAACGTAGATGAAACACACGCCGTTTCGGGCGGATTTTTCCTTCAACACGGCCTGTATGCGGTCGGTGATGTCAACGGCGCAGCAGTGGGCCTCTGTTTTTACCTGGAAAGTCTCCATATTGCGCACCGTCTCAGGGCAGGATGATTCCCGACTCCGTTCGGCGCTCATGCTCGGCGGGTTCGGCAGCTTGCTCGAAATCCTCCTGCCAGTAAGAATTCATCGAATCCATTAGAATGCGGGACACGACGGGATTTTTTCCGGCCGGCGACTCCCCTGCGAGATCTCTTGCAACGATCCATGCCCAGCGCGCCTTGTCTTCTTTTTCCAGCAGCTTTAGAGCCATCGCCTGCTCTTCGAAAAATCTTCTGAAAAGGCGCCGTCTTGTCCCCGAGCACAAAATGTCGCCGGTCTTTTCGATAACCTCGCGGCCGCGCTCCGCCTGGACCTCACGCGGGACCACCAGGAGCGGGCTGCCAAGGTTCCTTAGCTTTTCGTGCCATGGCGCCAGTTCCTCCTTCCCAAATCTCAACCATGAAAGGTCCATGTCCTCGAGCAGTGGTTCGATTTGCACTTCGGAGAAATTTTGCTCCGGATGTTCTATCTCCTCCATCAGGTCACAGACATAGGGCAATGTGTCCGGTTCGTGATACTTTTCGAAAAGGTTGCGTCCCCGCTCGAGCTGTGCATACGATCCCTTGCCGGTCCAAAACTCAAGCATCTCGAAAAAGAGCCTGGCGGCGTGTGGCAGCGGCACCTCGACGCCTTTTCTTGACCCAAGGTTTGAGAGTTGCTGCAGGTAATCTTTGTAGAGCTTATGGGTGGCCGATTCCGCGACCCGAACATTGAATGTGGAAAAATCGTCTTCGAGAAATGCGGTTGCAAGCGC
This sequence comes from uncultured delta proteobacterium, assembly GCA_963813125.1. Classification (GTDB taxonomy): domain Bacteria; phylum Desulfobacterota; class Syntrophobacteria; order Syntrophobacterales; family Syntrophobacteraceae; genus SbD1. The sequence continues at coordinate 1,167 of CAWEZA010000104.1, forward strand.
ATAGCCCGCGGTGTCCGGAATCAGGGCCGAGACGATCCACATCGTGCCCTGGACCTGGAATAGATGTGCGACCGCTGTTCTATGCACATCCCGGATGAGGACGACTTTTTCGGGCGACGACTTCTTTTCGGCGGCCGTAAATCCCTTTTGCGAGAAGCGGTATGCCGCCTGCCTGGCGTTTCTTTTGTATGACGAGGCGTTAACGATTTCTTCCAGGGCCTGGAAGGTCCGGAATCCGGTCGGACTCGGGGTGCGGCTCAACCTGTCGATGATCGTTGCCGCGAGTCCGGGCCTTTCGGAAAGAGCTTTGCAAAGGGATTTGAGGTATCCTTCAAAACTCTCGCCTTCAGGGTCCTGAACGGCAAGGCGGTCGAAGATCATTTCCAACTCGCCGGTCTCTTCCAGAGTGAGCGCAGGTAGATCGTTTGCTTTTTTCGTCGCTGTTTGCTTCCTGCTCATATTTCCTCGAGTAAGGGATGTGGAGGTCTGGAGAGGATCGAAAACCCATCCGGGCCTGCCTGGATTATAAGACCGATGACCCTGGGCCGCTTAAATAAAAAAAGCCCCATTCACACACCGATAAGAGTGATTCTGGGGCTTTTCTAACGCAGTGGGAAACTCTATTCTTCGGGTTCCACCTCGGACGGCTCTATGATAAGAGAGTCGGCTACCAGCTCCCAGATATATTTAACCTCCAGGCCCATCATGTCGTACTCTTTGCGCAAACTCTTCATGATCTGGTCGCGGCAGTTGTGGCAGGGAGCGATGAGCAGCTTCGCCCCGGTATCCTTTATCTGCTTAGCCTTGACCCGGCCGTAGAAGATGCGCTCCTCGTTATACGGGGCGGCCCATGCCCCTCCGCCCGCGCCGCAGCAGAAGTTGTTGGCCCGATTGGGGTACATGTCGACAAAATCGTCGCAACACTGCTGAGTAATCCACCTGGGCTCTTCGTAATATCCGTGGCCGAAAGCCTTTTCGCCCTTTCGCCCGTAATTGCACGGGTCATGATAGGTGGTCAGGTGCGTGTGTACGGACTTGTCAATCTTGATGCGCCCCTCTTCGATATATTGTTTCAGAAGGTCGTGCACCGAGAGGAACTTGATGCCTTCGCCGGCAAACCACTTTTGCAGACCAAGCCTGGTCGCATAGTAGGCGTGGCCTCATTCGGGTAGCAGAAGGTACTCACACTCGAGTTCCTTATAGTTTTTCACTATTCTTCCGACGATTTCCTTCATCGATGCGTCGTCGCCGGTGAACAGCCCCCAGTTGACACCCTCCCAGTTCTCGGAGGTGATCGTCCAGGATTCCTTGGCGGCGGTTAAAATCTTCCACCAGTACTTCATGTCCTCGGGCTCGCCGAAAGGCTCCTTGGAATTGATCGTCAAAAGGATCTTGGCGCCCTTTTTGTCGATAGGCACGGTGAAGCCCGGAAATTCCTCGGCCATCTCGGCCCCAACGTCGTCCATGAGGTACAAAAAGTCATCCTTGGGGATACCGACGTTGTTTCCGGTCTTGAGGCACATTGCGACGCCCTTGTGCAAAACCCCGGGCACCTTGTCCCTCTCCCTCATGCCTCGGGCGGATCGTAGCATTGCGAGCAGATCGATGCCCATGGGGCACGCATACTCACACCGACCGCACAAGGTGCATATCCATGGAAATCTGGAATCGACCAGTTCCTGTTCGAGGCCGAGCAGGACCATCCTTACGGCCTTGCGAACATCCATGCCGTCTACGCCGGTGACCGGGCATCCGCCGGCGCACGTACCGCAGGTCAGGCACAGATCAGCGAGCTGGGACGCGTTCTTTCGCTTTTCGCGCTTTGACAATAACAACGGATCCATTATTTTTCTCCTGTTTCCAATCGATGCCCCTGCGCGGGGGACAACTCATTCCTTGGCGCGGGAAGTTTCTCACACATGAAGGGGTTCGAAGCTCATTAATGATCGCAGTTTCCCTTCTTAACCCGAATCGGAGGCAATTGCAATCCCATTCTTGCGCGTATTCGACTGCCCCCTCGGTTCATCCGAGTGTGATAACGGCTCGTCGTACGATTTCTGCGATTTTTATCTTTTGAGGGCACAGCCGTTCGGCCCGTGAAAAATCGATTGTCTCGAGCTTTTCCCTCACATCACGGGGAATTGCGGCAAAGCAGGCCCTCGCGTAATCCACGTCCCCATAGCTGTTGTGGTACATCAAAAAGCGCATTATGTCGCCAACCGGCGCCGCCTGCCCGATAGCCGGCTCGCATATGCTGGTGCACCCGGCGCAGTAGCCCGGGGAGGTCTCCCGGGCGTAGGCGTCCATAAGTTCCCGGTCAACGGCTGTAAGCTTTTTTTTGTCGAGCGCCGCCCCCACATTGGACATGAGGATCGTCATGTTGGGCATCTGCGAGCAGATGCTGGCAATGTTTGGTTCTTCCCAGACCGCCTTGAGTCTTGCCTGGGCGTCGGTCCACCCGCGTTTTACAAACCTTGAGGCAAGCGCCAGCTCGGCTTGCGAATCAACCGCAAACGACCCCTTGCCCTGGGTTTTCATCGCCGTAAGCCCTATGCCCGCTTTGGCGCACGCATCTATAGCCCTGCGCATCTGGTCTGAGCGCATCAGCCGGTAGTCGTACCTGAGCATGATTCCGTCTATCCAGCCCAGCTTTGAGGCCGCAAGAAGCATGTCTTCCATATTGTTGTGGGCGCTAAACCCGATGAATTTTATCTTCCCCTGCGCTTTGGCCTTTTCGGCCCAGGCCTTGATATCCTTGCCCAGCATGTCCGGGCTTTTTATCCCGTGCAGAAAGTATAGATCGATGTGGCCGGCGTTGGTTCTCTCAAGTGACTGGTCCAGGTACTCGCTAAGGCCTTCCGGGTGGTACTTCGTCGATTTGGTCACCAGGAAGATTTCCTTCCTGGTCTGCGGGTATTTTTTAAGAAACTGGCCTATCCCTATCTCGGAGTTTCCCCCCTCGTAGGTTTCGGCGGTGTCCCAGTAGGTTACGCCCCACCGGAGGGCCTGCTTTAGAAGCAGATGGTTGGTCCTGATATCGAACATTCCGCCAAGACCAAGGATTGGGACTTTCACCCCCGTTTTGCCGAAGGGTCTTAACGCGACACGGCTCGGAGCCGAACTTTCCTCCAGGGCTTGAGCCTCCGCTTCCTCACCTGCCAAAGGAAGGATCGTACCCGCGCCGAGTGCGCCCGCTATCTTGAAAAAATTTCGACGGGAACAGCCGCTGTTGTCGGACATTGCCTCTCCTTGTCGAATGGGTTTAAGTGGTTTTTAGCAACAGTGAATGTTTTCTGCTTCTCGATTCTCCCTCGGCGCTGACCCTTATGGCCCTTCGGCCGCTTACCGGGCATTCGTGCTCGCAGACGCCGCAGCCCGTGCACCTCTCGGGGTCGACCACCGGGGCCTGGAGCCGGATCTGCAGCACACACTTCCTGCCCGCGGCCCCCATGAGTTCTGGCGAGACCTCCGATTCGAGGGTTATCGAGTTGCCGGAATTGGAAACGACCCTCCTTTTTTCCGATTTACCGCTCGCCTCGACCGCTACGAAAAAGTCGCCCGTATCTACGCGGTGAGGTTTTAGAACCGGTTTGGAAAGAAAAACCGTGGTCCCCGAAACGCTTGCCACCTCCAGTCTGCCGTTTCGCACCTCGGCGAAACTCTCCTTTACGAATATCGCCTTGGGGCTAACCGGGCAGTTCTCCTGGCAGACGATGCACGGCTTGTCCATGGCCCAGGGAAGGCATCGGCCCCGGTCGACAAAAGCCGTGCCGATCCGGATGGGACCGGCTTGACTAAAAGATCCAAACCCCAGTTTTTCATCGAGCACAAGGGGGCGTATGGCCGCGGTCGGGCAAATATTACCGCACGCCGTGCACGCCTTCTGGCAGCCGCTCGTTCCCGCCCGCATGTTTAAAGTCGGGGTCCACAACCCCTCGATTCCCTCCAGCATGGTAGCGGGCTGAATAACGTTGGTCGGGCAGACACGCGCGCACTGGCCGCACCTTACGCAGCGGTCGAGAAAATCGGGCTCGGGCAAAGACCCCGGCGGCCGGATGAGGGCCGGGTCGTAGTTTGCCCCAAGTTTTCCATCAAGTCTTAGTATGGGCACGGCGGCGATTCCGCAGATCGCGGTCGTGACGAATTCCCGCCTGGACGAGATCCGGAAAAACAGTCTCCCCGGAAAGAGACCTGAACGTATGATAGCCCATGAGGTTCTCATGGCAGGTGTCGAGGCAGTTCATGCAGAGCACGCATTCGGAAATCCGGATGTTCCCCGAAGGGTCGCATGCGCCTTCGCACCTGTTGGCGCAAAGCCCGCACTGGCTGCATTTTTTGCTCTTCTTTCCAATCCGCCATGCCCCGTATCCGCCAAGCAGGCCGAAAAGTGCCCCGAGCGGGCATACGAACCGGCAGTAAAACCTGGGAATCGCAAGGTTTAGAAAAAGCGCTCCGAAAAACACCGCGCCTGTCAGCCACGCCCCTTCGTAATGCCTCTGGGCCGAGGTGACCAGGTGGACCGATGAGTCCGCCAAAGGCAAAAGCAGGAAATTTACCGATCTATACACAAGCGGGATTGGGTCGAGAAGCCCGGTTATAAGCGAAGATGAGGCGACGCCGTCGAGCTTGAAAAACCAGCCCGCAAAAACCCACACTATCCCCAGCCCGGCAAATACCGTTACGGGCCCTCTTATCTTCGCGTCCGCTATCTGTGCGGCTGCAAGCGCGATTGCCAGACCTCCCAGGATACCAACTGTTGCGATCGCGCCGATGGTCGAAGAGTCCGCCGTCTTTTGCGCTAACCCCGCGAGGGCCGGGGCAAGCAGGAATAAAAGCACGTAATATTTTATCCTCTGGCTTCCCCTGTAGCGGTTTACGTCGACTCTTTCCCGAATGGACCGGGAGAGCGACCCCAACCAGCCCACGAAATGATGGAGCGCTCCGAACGGGCATACCCACCCGCAGAAAAACCTTCCCAAGACCGCCGTCAGCGCAACTGTTGCAACCGCCCAGGCAAGCCCGGCGTACAGGGTGCGGGTCGTGAGCATGGAGCCCAGCGCAACGAGCGGGTCGAGCTGCAGAAACCAGTTTACCGGCCAGCCGCCCAGTTGCCAAAATGATCTCCCGATAGTTGCGCAAACGCAGAACCACAGGAACAGGGCGAAAAAAAATGCCTGGGTTATTCGCCGGACGATCGTGATCCTCATCGATTTTTACCCTGTGGACACCCTGAGAGGTTTTAGCGACTCGAAGTCCGAAGTTCCGGCCCCCGCCTGCTCAGCCTTGATTATGAAGGGCAAGTCCTTAGCCGTTTTGCCCAAAAGGCGCGCCCCGGCCGCATCGGCTGCGACCTGGTCGGTGCTTGCGATCATCGTGTTCGTCCTCTTGAGATCGGAAACCGAGCCGCCGGTCGGACCGTTGGAAATCATGGTGAAGGTGCCGTCCAGGATGACCAGGGTGGGCTTTATCATGAGGGCGAGGTCTTTTATGAATGTGTGTATGTTCTGGTGGAAGATGTTTCGCCTGCCGCCGATCAGTCCGTACCAGTTCTTCATGCACATCGAGGCGCCGCTCCTGTTGTGGCTTTTTACAGGGGCGATCCCGATCAGCTTTGTTACGCCGCTTGAACGCGCCGGTCAAAACCGGCCAGTCCCGTATAAGACTCGATCCGGGGGCCGTAAGGTCTGAAAAAAGCGCCTCCCGCGGCAAAATCAACTCGGCGCCCGAGCTTTGCGCGGCCTCTCCTATGCCCGATAATGTAAAACAGCTCTCCGGGTCGTTTATCGGGTTGTCCGTTACGGCAACGGATGCCGCGCCGGCGCGGAAGCACAACCGGGTGACCTCGGCGATCAGCTCCGGATTGGTGGTCGCGCAAAGAGACGGAGGGGAGGCGAACGCCGCGTTTACCTTTATGAGCACGCGGTCTCCCTTTTTGACGAATTTTCCCATGCCTCCCAGCGCCTTGAGAGCACCTCCCACGGTCTTTACCCTGTCGCTTCCGGTGGCTATCGCAATCTTTTTGCCTTCGCCGGGAACCGAAAAGTCGGGCAGGGCCGCCGGGGGCTTATCCGCCTGGGACTTTGGGCCGAAAGGGTCGTGCAAAAAATAGCCAAGTGCTGCCGCAACACCCACGGTTGCCCCGGCTTTTGCCGAACGGATCAAAAAATCGCGCCTGTCCATTTGCGGCCGGGTCTCCCGGTCTTTTACGCTCTTACTCATCGCACCGCCTCGCCAAGCTTTTTGTAGACACGCAATGCGACCTCTTTTGCGCTATCCAGCCTGTCAACCTCGTGGGTGCCTGCAAAATAGCGCCCCCTGTGCATGACCACTTCATAAGTATCGAATACCTTGTATATTTTGGAGCCCGGGGCCTCGGGGATCTCACCTGATGCCGCTCCCCCGTTTTGGAGCAAAAACGTGCCGTAGGCGGCGGCGATACCGGTCGCTTCCTCCGGGCTTTTTCGACTGGAGATAAACGCGGTGACCTGGCAGCCTCTGTCGGTATATACCGCCGTGTAGACGCGATCAAGCCCGCTCATGGAGAAAACATCGCTCATGTGGAGCGAGATGCTCGACTGGTCCAGGGATTCGCGCGGGAAAAAAGACTCGGTCTTTAGCGCCGAATACCGGGGTTGGGCTTTTACCAGGTTTACCGCAAGGGTCGTCATGTCGCCCATAATGCCGGGGGCGGAAGAAGTTATCTCGAAATACCGGGGTCCGGCGGCAAAAAAGATCGCGTCCTCCGTGCTGTATGCGGAAACGCCCCCAGCGATATCCAGCGGCTTTGAACCCTTTCGCTTCTGAAGGCTGTAGACCGAGAACGCATCGGCCGGGTCCTTCATCTGGTAGATAGAGAGTTCGATCCAGCTCTTCGCATCGGTTTTTTTCGCAAACCGGCTCACCGTGAGTTTCACAAAACCGCTTGAAAGATAAAGGTCGGCCTTGCCGTCGATCTTGTCGGACAAGCTCTCTCGGTCAAACGTTTCCTCGCGGCCAAAGGGGACCAGGTCCCCGGGAAGGCGGGATAAAACACTGGAAGAATCATGGGAGACAGCGCGGCCGCCCCCCGGGTTCCTGTGGGACGTTCCATAGAAATAAACCCCGCCCGCTATTGCGGCTAGAAGGGTCAGTATGAAAACCCCGGTACAGGTCTCGACAAAGCCCGCTTGCCTCATCTCCGTCTCCCGTGCGCTCAGTTGTCTGAATATAACAAGTTGGAAAAAAGCAAACAAGGATTTCTGGTCAGCCCAATTCGGTGTAGAGGTTTTGCATGGCGGGCGAATAGCGGTCCGGTTCGTCGTAAATGTAGAAGGGCGGCTCGATCCTTAGCTCTTCTCCCCCGCCTTTGCTGCACTCGAGGTGAACGAGCCTGCCCGGGCCGCCGGGATAGGAATGGATGACCGTAAGCCGTTTGGGGGTAAATCCCGTGCCAAGGGCTGAGCCAAACAGGTTTGCGAGCCTTGTCGCCGGGTAGACGACCGCCACCCGTCCCCCCGTCGGGACCAACCGCCTTGCGGCTTCGAACACGTCGGAAACGGTCGCCGTGATTTCGTGGCGGGCGAGCGCCTTCTGCCTGTCGGGGTTTACGCGCCCGGCGCCGGGCTTTCTGTACGGCGGGTTGCTCATGGCCAGGTCGAAGCTTTCCGCCTCGAAAACAGACGCCCCCTCTCGAAAATCGAGCCTGTGGACCTCGATCCTGTCTCCGAAATGATTTTTATCGACGTTTTTTTGGGCCAGTTCGGCAAGCTCGGGCTGAATCTCCACTGCCGTCATCTTGCGCTCTGTCTTTGCCCTGTATGCCAGGATGAGCGGTATGATGCCGCAGCCCGTTCCCAGCTCGATAACCCGGTCATCCTTTCGGATGCGGGTAAGCCCGGCGAGCAGGACGGCATCGAGCGAAAAGCGGTATCCCTTTTGCTCCTGGCAAACGGTCAGCTTCCCGTCAAAAAGAGCGTCGCTGGTTAGCAGCCGGTTTTCTTTCAGGCGATTTCCTCGTTGGGCAAAATTGGGTTTACCACCAGCCCGGATGTCACCTTCGGATAAAAGTAGGTGGACTTGTGAGGCATTATCAGCCCCTCGCTCGCCACGTCGCGGACCTGCTCGATTCGTGTGTGGTTAATGAAAAAACCGGCATCGAACTTCTCCGAGCCCACCGCTTCGACGGCCTGCGCAAAATCGTGCGTGAAACTGATGTTTTTTGCATCTGCGAGGAACTGGTCCGAAAGCCCGAGAAGCTCGCGGAGAAGCAATTGGTCGAGCACCACGACATCGAGTGTCCTCAATGCCGGGGGAGTGCCTTTCCGGGCGAGAAGCGACGAGACCTCGTCTCTTTTTGCCGTGAGCACGTAGGCGAACTCATCTTTGCTGCAATAGACGCCGATGGTGGTCTCTTTCTTAAAGACTCCGGCCCCGATCGCGTCCTTCCATTTGAGGCTGCTGCCGTTTCTGGATTCGAAGCGCTCTACATGGAAGAGGTCTTTGGCCTTTTCCAGCATCCGCTCGCAATCCCGGTCGCCGAGATTTCTCAAAAGCCGGTGAGTGGGCAAAATGGTGAGGCCCGGCTCGTTCATATCCGTCAGGTACACCATTATGAACTCGTAGGCAGCGTTGGGGTTGACTCCGCCATGCCGCTTCCTTAATTCATTTCTGTAGTTTAGCGCCGTTTCGTAGCGGTGGTGGCCGTCGGCGATAAAAATGGGCTTGTCCAGCATGAGGTCCCGCACCCGGTCGAGGACGGGCCGGTCGGTTACCTGCCAGAGCCTGTGGGCCATACCTGAGGCGTCTGTAAACGAAACCTCCGGTTCTGCCTGCCCTTCGCCGCAAAGAGCGGAATAGACCTGTTCGTTCGAATCGGGATAGAGCGCGAAAACCGGGCTTAAATTTGCGTTGCACGCGAGCATCAGGCTCAACCGTTCGTCTTTTACGGCCTGAAAGGTTTTCTCATGGGGGCGAACCCTGCCCGAGGAAAAATCCTCGAGCCTCAAAGCGCAGATAAAGCCCCGGCGCGTCTTTACGGGTTCAATATCTGTCCTGTAGTCCAGTTCGTACCTGTAGATGGATGGCTCGGGGCTGCGCACGAGAATCCCCCGGCTGGTCCATTGCTCAATCCATGCCGCCGCCCTGGTGTGAGGGGTATTTTCCGGAGTGTCTTCCGGCAGTGCCAGTCCCAGCTCCAACCGTATGAAATTGTAAGGGTTCTTATCGTGAAAGGCCCGCTGCTCCGCGGCGGATATGACGTCGTACGGGGGAATCGTCACCTGGGCCAGGTCGGGGACCTCTTCCAGGTTGTAGTGCAATCCTCTGAAGGGGGCGATTTCGGCCATGAGTCTCCAATGTCCTTTCCGCGGGAACGCGTTTAAATAATCGTCATATTCGCTGTTGAGGACGTTTTTGCTAACACAGGTTGGGCCGTTTGACAAGCGGGTTGGGAGTTTTTACGAACAAATATCCTTAAGAGAGGTGAACATGGGCTGGAAGACTCTGATAAACGAAAAAGCTCTCGAATGGCTGCTTCCCGATATTTACGCCCAGTACCGCAGACCTTTGCTGCGCGCCCTCTTTTTGTTCCTCGAAGGGTTGCGTCCCTCCCGCCTGGCGGAAATCGCCGCCGCCCAGGCAACCCTTCCCGCCACGGCGACCGTGTTGGACCGGTTGTTCCGGCTGGCCCTCTGTTGCCCCGTGCTGCACAAACTCGGACAAACCCTGGCCAGAGACCGGAATCTGTCCTCTGAACTCAGAATTAGACTCCAGCGGCTCGAGTCCATGCCCCCTTCGGTTCCCATGGAAAAGGTAAAGCAGGAGCTGGAACGTGAGCTGGGACCTCTTGACCGCCTGGGGGTTACGCTTCTGCCTCGCGCTCTGGCCGAAGCAAGTGTCGCCGTTGTCGCTCCCTTCCGTTTTGCCGGGGGCAAAAGGGGCCTGGACGGAGTCTTCAAGGTGCTAAAGCCTGGCGTTCGAGAGCGCATGGAAGAGGAGCTTACCCTTCTGGAGCGGGTGGGCTCTTTTCTTGACAGCAGGTGCGACGACCTGCGTATTCCTCACCTCGATTACCGGGATTCGTTCGAGCAGGTCCGGGAAAAGCTTCTTAACGAGGTCCGGCTCGAAAGAGAACAGGCCAATCTCTCCCTGGCCCGCAGGTTCTATCGGGGAGACTCCCGGGTCGTTATCCCCGACCTCTTCGATTTCTGTACCCCGAAGGTCACAGCCATGGAACGGGTCGTGGGGCGGAAAGTGACAGAAGGCGGAGGGGATTTGGACAAAAAGGGGATGGCGAACCTCTTGATAGAGACCCTTATCGCCAGGCCGGTCTTCTCTCTTGAGCCCCGGGCACTGTTTCATGGAGACCCGCATGCGGGAAATCTCTCCGCTGTAAAAGGCGGCGGCCTTGCCGTCCTGGACTGGAGCCTCGTCGGTTTTCTCGGGCAAAAGGAGCGCGAGCAGATGATGCAAATCATCCTGGGGGGCATGGTTCTTTGCCCCCAAAGAGTCATCGATGCGGTCCTCGCTCTTTCGCCGGCTCCGCCCGCCGACCCGCCGGCTCTGAGAGGTGCCGTCGACAGAGGGCTGGCGCGGGTGCGAAATGGACAGTTGCCCGGGTTTTCATGGCTTAAAAGGCTGCTCGACGACGCGGTCCAAAGCGGCGGCCTGCGTTTCGGAGCGGATCTTATGCTCTTTAGAAGGGCCGTCCACATGGTTGAAGGCGTTGCCGAAGACTTAGATGGTGATGCCGGGCTTACCGACCGGGTATTTTTTAGCCGGTTCGCCTCCAATTTTTCCGCCGAATGGCCCGTCCGGTTTTGGGCGCTGCCGGGTTCCCGCGCTTTTCCAACACGGCTCTCCAACACCGATCTGGCTTGGCTGATGGCGAGTTTGCCGCTGAGGGCCTTGGGCTTTCCGATTCACATATCGAACTCACTGGATTAAAATAAAAGAAGCGGCCTGATCCAGTTGATCACCCGCAGCCGAACCCATTTCCCTTGTGGAAAGGAAAAATAGATGGAATGGCGTGAGGTAATCGAACATCCGAGTTTGAAGGGGTTGCCTTTCAAGATCGAGACAAATGAGTGGGGAAAGATTATGATGACTCCCGCCACGTTCACGCATGGCAAATATCAAACGCGGATAGCGCTCTTGTTCGAACGGCTGGGAGAAGGGGACCGGGTTTCGACGGAATGTCCCATCCAGACTTCGAAGGGCGTCAAAGTTGCTGATGTTGCCTGGACGAGCGCCAATTTCCTCAAAAGGCACGGGGTTCGCAATCTCCTGCTTCCAGAGGCCCCCGAAATCGTTATTGAAGTGCAATCCCCATCAAATAGCGCTTCCGAGATGGACGAAAAGAGCCGCCTTTACTTCGAAGCAGGCGCAAGGGAGTTTTGGCTTTGCGATGAGAATGGGAATATGCGTTACTTTAATCCTCGAGGGGAGCTGGCTCGAAGTGAGCTCTTCGCGAAATTCCCCGCACACATAGATATTGAGGCTGGTTCGACAGGTCCGTGACAATCACTTGAAAATAAGACCGCGACATGGTCCGGGTCCGAAATGTTGCCGGTGTGGGTTTTGCCCCCGCAAGTCCGCGGATTCCCTCTACGGCCTTGATCACCACTGCTTCCGGGGTGTATGATTTCAAACGAAAGTCTTTGGCGGCAATGGTGTGATGAATCTTTTAACTGGCTTTGTATAGAGACTTGTCGAGGGCGAGAATGGGGCGGAAACTGTCAAACCTGCTGATAAAAACGACGATATCCGTGGCGCTGTTTCTCCTGGTCGGGTTTTTTTGCCGGGAAACCCTTTGCTTTGCGGATAGCTCCGGCACGGCCTCCAATGCGAACCAGCTTGAAGCTGTGGTGATAAACGTCGATAATTGGGCCGTCTATGTACCCAATCGGGTATTCTATTTTGACGCGAATATGGACAAGAGAAAACTTGGCTCGCTGGAAAGAGCGGCCAACCGGTTGCGCAACAGGAAAGCCCTGATCACCTTCTACTCGACCGAAGACTTAAACAGTGGCAAGCGGGACATCCTCTCCGATATCGTTCCCGCGGGTCGAAACGTGAATATGGAAATAGCCGAGACGGAAAAACCCGAGCCGGAAAAACCCGAGCCGGAAAAACCCGCGCGGGAAACGGTCAAACCAGTCGATGGCTCACAGGCAAAAGTTGCGCCAAAGCCGCCTGAAAAGACTCACCTCCCAAATGAGACCGCTCCCTCTCCGTCCCCGGTAAGCGACGCACAGGTTGCCGCGTTTGTCGAAGCTCTTCGCCTCGCCGCTCCACATACGGGAAACCCCAATGACGGGCTCTACAGCGATTGGAAGATCAAGCCGGGAAATATCCTTCGATGGTCGAAGCGGTGTACGGGAAAGCAAATGGACCCCGAGGAATTTGCGGCTGACCCTAAAGCCGCCCGCCAGATACTTACCTGCGTCATGGGTAAAGTGCTGCGCGAGCAGTACGGGGTCTGCAAAGACCAATATGTGGCTGTATGCCGCGCCGCAGCCTGGTGGATGACCGGAGACCCCAATAATTATGATACCCCGCCGACCAGTTCCTGGGCCATGAAAGTCCTGGGTTTCTACATGAGGGCACGCTGATCATTTACAATGTCCTCCCAAAAACCAAGGAACCTTAGAGGTCATTATCATTTAAGCCGGCCATTTTCAGGAGGTGGTTAAGTAGACCGGATTTTAGGGGTTGGTTGCCGTGAACAGGCACCGACAGGCGAACGATGCCTCCTTCCTTTCCATAGATATAATGGCTCCCATGGGTCCGTAACAACCGCCATCCATGCAGTTCGAGCACTTTTGCCAGTTCCTTTCCCGAAAGATTCTTCATACCGCAATTTCTAAGACCCGCGTTTTGCTGTCCATGGGGTGAGCCGGCTCTATGTCAACAGAAAGGCAACCTTCCACTGCTTCATAGATGTTCTTGAGCAGTTCCTCGAATGTTTCACCTTGGGTTGCGCAGCCGGGAATGGATGGCACTTCAGCCCAAAACCCTCCTTCCTCCGCTTCATGGACGACAACTTTGAGCTTCATGGTCGATCCTTTCCCTTTAGCCTTATTTGTTAAAGTCATCTTCCGAAAAACATAGCTCGACATGATCAATCATACCATAATCTCACTTATCCTCGATAGCCCATCGCCATTTTGGTTTTCTCCCAGCCGCCATGTCATGGCGAAAAGGCAAGTTCGGCGATGTCGGTTCGAAACCCCGCGCAGTCGAAATGGGCGCCCCCTGGCGGGTGCGCAAACAAAAAAAAGGGCTGCGGCAGCCTGCCCGCAACCCCCTTCGAGTATCAAGGTCCAAAAATGGGAACTCATGATTTTAATTAAAGGTCTGAGCGGTTCTACCTCCGCCTGCCGCCCCGTACGCCTCCGGCACGGGCGCGCGCTGTCATTGCGCCTCCACCGCGTCTAAACCCCCCTCCAAACGAGCGTGCACTTCCGCCAAAGGATCGTGCGCCCCTGCTAACTGATCTGCCCCGACTAACTGATCCGCCCCTTCCATTCCTGCCGAAGCTCCCACTCCGGCCCCTGTAAGCGGCGGTCCCGTTTCCGCCCCCCCTGACGCGCGACGCGCGGACGTGGAAAGCCCCGCCGTATCTTCCTCCCCTTGATTGCCGCCTCACCGTACCTGTTGAAGCTCTTCAGCCGAATCCGCGTCCATGCAAGCCGGCCG
>CAWEZA010000105.1:0-69407 GCA_963813125.1 uncultured delta proteobacterium
GATCGGCTATGGGCCCGGTAAGCTTTCATAAATGAGCGGTTGTGATGGATGAGGCGTCCGCTTCTGCGACTGCCGCCACCATGACGTCTTCACCGTCGACCAGGACGGCGCGGAACTCGGGGGTGATGTCCAGGCCGCGCCTGCAGGCGGCACATCCAACAGATGAGCATCACGTGCCTCCATTAAGGACTTCTCGGTGGTGCCGCCGTGAAAACCGACAGCCTCATGCCTCCCAATCTGCGCACTGCGCTTTGGTTCGATTAATGATTCATCTGGACAAGACAGCAACATTGACAGACTGGAAACGAAAATGTTTGGGGAGCGACGGGCTGAAAACCGACCGTGAACTCTCGGTTGAATGAGCAGCAGGATGAATGGGAGCGTGATCGCGAACTCAGGGATTATGCTTTTATCACGAAAACAAAATTTTCAGAACGCAAAAATGTAAAACTGCGGGGGGGAGGATTTTTTCGAAATTTGGGCAAACCTTAAAGCCATCCATGGAAATTGCCCATAGTGCCAAGTGACGGGGTTTGGGTCCATATCCCTCGTGCTAGTCTAATGTGATCTCAGAGTCTTGGAGAAAAGGGACATACGAATCGATGCCGAATTCCAAAGCCTTCGCGATGAGCTTCGTCAAGACTTCCAGAAGAAGGATTCCAGGAAAGCTATAATCGTTTTGTCCCATCTGGGGCAACTCGACGTGGTCCAGCAAAGACTGGTGTTCTTCGAACTCAGCCGTGCGGATGCCGATTTCGTGTTCCCTTTGCTGCTCGCTTTTTGCGCCGGCTACCCCAAGATTTATATTGGGCTGCCGATGCTCCGGGGGGTGCCGATTTCAAAGGCAATCGATTATCCGGACCTGTTGCTCAAAACTCTTTGCGCCCCCGAGACGGAAAATAAAATTTTATGCATTGAAATCGCTGGGGAAATGCGCCTCGAAAAAGCCGTGCCTCTTCTGATCGAAATGCTGCTCATCGCCAAAGACCCCAAACTCATCAAAGCGATCATCGAAGCCCTGGGTCTCATCGGACTCTCGCACAATCAGCGTCATAAGCGACTTCCTCTACGTAGATAACAGGGAACTGGTGGTTTCCGCTGTTCGGGCGCGAGGTAAAATCGCCGCCCCTTCCGCCATGTTCCGGCTTGCCGAACGGGTCGGGGGAGACCATGACCTGACATTGATGACTTCAAAGCGTTCTGGGAGGTCCAGGACAAGACGGCCCTTAAAAAACTAAGCGAAACCGTCGCATCCCATCACGCCCACATACGCAGTTTGGCCAAAAAGTTGATCTGGAGGTCCACATCATCTGAGCGAAGACTTTCGATGACATACGGGACAGACTTCGGGCCGATGCGAACGAGCAAGCGATTTGCCAAACTGCGTATGTGGGCGTGATGGGATGCGACGGTTTCGCTGAGTTTTTTAAGGGCCGTATTGTCCTGGACCTCCGAGAACACTTCGAGGATCATCCTGTCCAGGTCATGATCTCCCCCGACCCGTTCGGCAAGCCGGAACATGGCGGAAGGGGCGGCGATTTTACCTAGCGCCCGAACAGCGGAAACCACCAGTTCCCTGTTATCTACGTAGAGGAAGTCGCTTATGACGCTGATTGCATCCGAGAGTCCGATGAGACCCAGGGCTTCGATGATCGCTTTGATGAGTTTGGGGTCTTTGGCGATGAGCAGCATTTCGATCAGAAGAGGCACGGCTTTTTCGAGGCGCATTTCCCCAGCGATTTCAATGCATAAAATTTTATTTTCCGTCTCGGGGGCGCAAAGAGTTTTGAGCAACAGGTCCGGATAATCGATTGCCTTTGAAATCAGCACCCCCCGGAGCATCGGCAGCCCAATATAGATCTTGGGGTAGCCGGCGCAAAAAGCGAGCAGCAAAGGGAACACGAAATCGGCATCCGCACGGCTGAGTTCGAAGAACACCAGTCTTTGCTGGACCACGTCGAGTTGCCCCAGATGGGACAAAACGATTATAGCTTTCCTGGAATCCTTCTTCTGGAAGTCTTGACGAAGCTCATCGCGAAGGCTTTGGAATTCGGCATCGATCATTATGTCCCTTTTCTCCAAGACTCTGAGATCACATTAGACTAGCACGAGGGATATGGACTCAAACCCCGTCACTTGGCATTATCGGCAATTTCCATGGATGGCTTTAAGGTTTGCCCAAATTTACGAAAAAGATCCCCCCCCCGCAGGTTTACATTTTAGCATTGTGAAAATTTTGTTTTTCGTGATATAGAAAGCATAATGCCTGGAGTGCCGCGATCACGCTCCATTCATCCTGCTGCTCATACAACCGAGAGTTCACAGTCGGTTTTCAGCCCGTCGCTCCCCAAGCATTTTCGTTTCCAGTCTGTCAATGTTGCTGTATTGTCCGGATGAATCATTAATGGAACCAAAGCGCAGTGCACAGATCCGGAGGCATGAGGCTGTGGGTTTTCACGGCGACACCACCGAGAAGTCCTTACATGGAGGCACGTGATGTACCATCTGCTGGATCTGCGCACCTGCAGGCGCCGCCTGGACATCACCCCCGAGTTCCGCGCCGTCCTGGTCGACAGTGAAGACGTCATGGTGGCGGCGGTCAGCAGAAGCGGACACCTCATCCATCACAACCGCTCATTTATGAAAGCTTACCGGGCCCGAATCGCGGCGACTGGAGGGATGAACCTGCGGGAGGCGCTTCCCGAACTGTGGCATCGTATTTCAAACCACAGCGGAGACGAGTGCTGCGACCCCTTCAAAGTTATCGACCTCCATTCGGGGATATCGGCCGCCAACCCCATCGGGCATTTGCTGGTTTCGTTCAAGGATAGAGGCAGGAACAGGACTCCGGTTGATTTTCGAGCGATGCTCCAGGAGGCGGAACACCCCCAATTCGTGAATTCCTACGTCGGTTATTACGTCGCAGACCACCGCGCCTACACTGTCAGGGTCAATCCGGCTTACGAAAAAATCGCCTTCCTGCCGGAAAGCGACCTGGTGGGCAGAAACCTGAGAGAACTCGAGGAGCGGGGTTATTTTTCGCGCAGCGTCACCCTGCGTGTGCTCGAAAATCTGAAGGCGGGACGCACGGAAGACGTAACGCTTTTCCAGAAGATCATTACCGGGCAGGAGGCGGTCGTTACGGGCAGACCGATTTTTTCCGAACAAGGGTCGCTCGAGTACGTGCTGACCTTTGTGCAAAACATCCTGCCGCTCGAAAAAATCGTTCGCAAAATCGAGGAATCAGAAGACCGGCGGCGACTTTTTCCCCTTGTATCCAAACGGGGAAAGCCAACCGGATCCAGTCGGCAGGCGGAGGATCATGGACGCACCGAGGTAATCGCGCCGGTATTTGCCGATCTCCCCATAATAGCGACCGACCCCCTATCGCTTGCGATGATGAGGCAGGCAGTCCACGCCGCCGGTTACCGGTCCCCTGTTCTTCTGTGCGGCGAGACCGGTGTCGGCAAAGACATAATGGCTCAATACATTCACAGGGTGGGTTCCAGAGGCAGGAATCTTCCCTTTGTTGCGATAAATACTTCGGCCATTCCTCAGGAACTGCTCGAATCCGAGCTTTTCGGATACGAGGAGGGCGCATTTTCGGGGGCGAAAAAGGGTGGCAAACCAGGGCTTTTCGAGGAGGCCCAAGGCGGAACGCTCTTTTTAAACGAAATCAGCGAGATGCCGCTAAACCTCCAGGCGAAGCTTCTTTCCGCCCTGGATGAGGGCGGAGTCCGTCGGCTTGGCGGAAGCAAAACGAAAAAGGTCGAAGTCCGCATCATTTGCGCCACCAATAGAGACCTTGGCCGCTGCGTGGCAGCCGGCAGTTTCCGAAGCGACCTTTATTACCGGATCAAAGTGCTCGCCATAGACATCCCCCCCTTGAGAGCGAGGCCACGGGACGTTTTACCGCTGATCCACCAGTTCATGACGCAACTGAGCCGCGAGCACTCCATCATGCGGCACCTGAGCGCGGATGTGCAGGACATCCTGCTCTCCTATCCCTGGCCGGGGAACATCAGGGAACTAAGAAACGTCATCGAAAGGCTGGTGGTCTTTTCCACCACCGAACAGATCTCGGTTGGAGAGCTGCCTTCCGAGGTGATCGACTCCATCTCGGTAAACCGGTGTGGAGAAGAGAGCGACCTGGATGCGGGGATATCGTTAAAAGAAGCGGTAAGGCGATTTGAGCGACGGATTATCGAGGAGGCGTTGAAAAGACATGGCCGAGTATCCGCGGCCGCATCCGCCCTGGCGATCGACCCTACCACGCTCATCAGAAAACTTAGAAAAACCGACTAGCCGCTGCGTTTATGCAGACCGATGTGCAAAATTGCAGCCTATAGAGGCCGCGATCCATTCACCCGTCTTTTTCCAACTCCCGCAAGTCCTTTCCCTGAGCCGATCCCTCACAATATCTCAAGAGTTTCGAGCCCTCCACCCGGATGGCACCGGGTTTGCTCTTATCCGTGGTTGTTGCTGCAAGTCGAGATGAGAGCAGCGCACCGGGGAAGAAAGTATTCTTCAAAAATGTCCGTGTCCATTTAATCTCCATAACCGATTCCGACGAGAAGAAGGAGGTATGCGATGAAGCTTTATTTTTTCGAGGCCGGCATTTTGAAAAGCCAAAAGCAGTACTTTACACTGGGTCGTGACATAGGCAAGTCTTTCGACGTTCCCGTTCCTTTCCTGCTCATCGATCATCCCAAGGGCAAGGTGCTGTTCGACACCGGCAATGCCTACGAAGTCATCGGCAACAAGGAAGAGCACTGGGGCGGGGTTCTTGCCGCCTACGACCCGGTCATGACATCGGAGCAGTGGTGTGTGAATGCCATAAAAAAGGCAGGTGTGAGCCCCGAGGATATCAAGTACGTGATCCTGTCTCACCTGCACCTGGATCATGCGGGTTGTATCGGCCATTTCCCCAACGCAAAATATATCGTGCAGCGCGATGAACTGCACTTTGCCTACGCGCCCGACTACTACATGAAAGGGGCCTACATCCGCAAAGATTTCGATAAAGACGTTCCGTGGGTAATCCTCGAAGGGTGGCGGGACGACAGACTCGATCTTTTTCTCGACGGGTCCATATTTATCTATTTCACTCCAGGCCACACGCCGGGCCACCAGTCGATACTGGTCAACCTGCAAAACAGCGGTCCCATGTTTTTCGCAGCCGACTCCTGCTACACGATGGAAAATATAAATGAAGACGTGTTGCCGGGCCTTATGTGGAACGCCGGCGAGACGGTCAAATCCGTTCAACGGATGAAGAACCTGCGCGAACTTTACGGGGCGGCCATCGTGACGGGTCACGACCCCGAGGCCTGGAAACAGTTCAAACAGGCCCCGGGTTATTATGATTGAGATAATTTGAAGGCTTCTCCCAGGGTGGGCACGATAATGCGTAGATAATACTTGTGCCCGCCCTGGTATCTTAAAAGAGCATGGGATCAACCGTTCATCATTTTTCCAATTTTAAGGAGTTGGCGGTTTCTCTTTGCAGCGTTCAAGCATGGCCGCCGAAATTGCCGTGCTGGTCGGCCAGTGGCCGCGCCGTTGTCCTGCGTGGGTCGTATAATCGTCCAAGTGGCCGGGGTCCGGCTGCACCACTTTGCCGTCTTTCAGAAACAGCAAGCCAATCTTCTCGGTAGGCATACGCAAAACAAAGGCTTCGGCCTCGTCCAGCACAGCGCGAAGGCGGCTGTGAAAAATCTTGGGGTCAATCACCTCATTCGAGGGAACGGCCCGTAAATCCTCTTCCCTGTACCGCGTTGCATTGCGCCGGATTTCGGCAATCAAGCCTTCGGGGGTATAACCGGGGGCCTTTTCGACAGCGGCCCAAATGACCGCGCCTAACGGCAAGACATGCTCATGGATGGTGAGAAGATCGACGGCATCCGCCGCTTTCTGTCGCCCGGCTGCTGCCATGACTTTGTTGGTGGCAAGGTCGATAGGGTGAATCATATAGCCGAAAAGCTCGTCTTTCACCGTTGGGAAAAAACGAAAATCGCTATCGACCACCCATTCAAGGTGGGTGCGTTCATCGCCGCTGCGGATTTCGGCTGTATAAATCGCGGGTTCGCGGCGCTGCCATACGATATCGAGCCCCTCGGTCCGCAAGGCCGCCGTGTCTTCCTCCGCGGCTTGGGCAACGCGTTCTTCACGGTCGTGGAAAATATCAATATCTTCGGAAAAGCGCGTCCATTCACGATTGAGCGGCGTGCTTCCCGCAACATAGCTTTCCGGGTCGCGGTGTGCGGCGAGCAAGCGCAGGATTCGTGATTGAAACCTAGTGAGCGGCATCACAGGCCTTTTCAATCCTTTCCGCCAAACGCCGCGCCGCAACATTACCCTCGACGCGCAAATAGCGGGCGATCACCAGGGCGTCTTTCGGCCCGGGGTCTTCAAGCTCGCGCACGTTCCACAGCGCACGGCTGCCGAACTCCTTGAAAGCGTTCCGGTAGAGGCTCACAACATCATCCGGTTGGGTTGTTTTTTCCATTTCCATGATTTGATTTTACACACGTCTGCCTTTTTGTCCAGTTATGAGCCTCCGGGACAGTCCGTAAAGAAAAAAACTGTTTCAAACCACTCTCTGAAGATTACTCCTGCGGGCCGCTTCTGTCCAGCCGATGAATTCGTCGTGTCCGAAGTGTGCCACCGGAAGTTTTGTGATAACTAACACATCGGTATCACGATCTATTTTTTTCAACCATTCATGTTTAACTTGGTAAACTAGAGGTCATTCATCCGGCCGACTGGTCCTATATCGAGGTGCACGAAGGACATTTCCGATAATGAAAATACGATGGCTTCTATTTCCGGGGTTTGCTTCGCTGGTCGTGGTTTTCGCAGTACTGTTGACTGCTGTCTATCTCGCAGGGGCGAAGATGCTCGATACCAAAGAAATAGCCGCTCATACCGATCAGGAAATCGAGAAACTGGAGGCGCTTCGGGCTGATCTTCTCAATCTGGAAGTGAGCGAGATGTCTTTTGCGATTTCAGGTGGAGAGCCTTTCCTGGAACACCTGAAACTGGACGTCAACGTCATTCAAAACGAGTGCACGGCAATCGGGCGGCTCATTTCAGACAGTCCGGAACAGCGAAAAAAGATCGACGCGTTTGAAGGGCAATACCGGAACTTTCTCCAAACGGAAGTGCAACCTCTTATATCGCTTCGGCAGCAAGTCGACCGCGGCGCAATACCGCTTAAAACGGTGGTTGATTTCATGAAGTCTCGAGAAGGCATGCTGCAGGTTAATGCAATGCGTAAAACTCTGTCGCAGATCGAGCAGGATGAATTTTCACTTCTTGAACACCGAAGGGCCGCCCTGACACACTTCACCAGTCTTGCCCGGCAGGTGATTATTTTCGGATCCGGTGCAGGAATTCTCCTATGCCTCCTGATATCAATTTTGACTGCGCGCAATATTACCGGTCCTTTAGAGGAACTGGCTTCCTACGCCGGTCATGTGAGTGCGGGAGACTATCCCCTCGAATTGAAATTAAAACGCAAAGACGAGATCGGTGTTCTAGCCGACGCCCTCCGGTCCATGGTGACGAGATTGGCTGACCACATCGCTTTTCGAAAGCGGCAGACAGAGATCCTTGAAAATACAGCGGCCGAATTGAGGGCTGAAATAGAACGGCGAGACGAACTTGAACTCAGGTTAAAAGAGCGTAAGGCCGAGCTGCAAATCGCCAACGAACAACTCCGGCGACTGCCCTCAATGCTTATCGCCGCTCAGGAAGAAGAAAGGAAAAGGCTTTCCGCCGAACTTCACGACAGCATCGAGCAAGTTCTCGTCGCGTCCAAGGTTCGAATCGAGTACATTCTCAACAGGTTGCAGGCCGGCAATAACGAGGAGGCCTTCCGCGCCGCCGAGGAGTTCATTCCAACCATTCAGCTCTCCATTGATCAGACCAGAGCCATTTACATGGGGCTAAGGCCCAGCGATCTTGAAGATTTCGGGGCAATCTCCGCTTTGGTCTGGTATCGGGATGAACTGATAAAGGTCCACCCCGAACTGCACATCGAAATGGATATCGAGATCGAGGAGGCTGAAATCCCGAAAAATCTCGTAGTGCCTATTTTCAGGATCGCCCAGGAAGCACTAAATAACGTCTCCAGGCACAGCAATGCGGAGTGGGTTGACGTACGCGTTTCAAGGGATGCCGCAGCAATAGAACTCATTATCACCTACGATGGTCAGGGAATGGAGTTGGACTATAACCTCAAAACCGGCGAATCCCGGAGTCTCGGTATTCTTAGCATGATGGAGCGGGCTAAACTGGGCGGCGGAAATCTCACGATAGAATCCACTCAGGGGCAAGGTACAACAGTTCGTGTGAGATGGCGAATCGATGAAGCGGGCGGCTGCGCCGCGGCGGATGTGCCACGCCCACCCCACGGGGTCTGAAGCGGCTGCGCCGCGGGCGAGTGTGCCACGCCCACCCCACGGGGTCTGAAGTATACGAGGGGGGAATTTCAAATCCCCCCTGCCCCCCTTTAGAAAAGGGGGGAAATTAAGTCCACCTTGCCCCTTTAGAAAAGGGGGGGCCAGAGGCGAGGCCCCCCTTTGGAAAAGGGTGGAAATTTGAATCATTTCAGGCGCGTGTGGCCAAAGGTCCGGTTCATGCCCCTTTGTGGCTGGTCGAAGCCGTCACGTAGAGTTCCCTGAATTCTGACCTCAACTGGTCTCTGAACTCGGGGGCGGCTATCGCGATCAGCGCCTCGGCGCGCTGCGCCACGGTTTTTCCCCTGAGGTACGCCACCCCGTGGTCGGTCACCACATAGTCGACGTCATTTCGCGAGGTGGTCACGGC
The DNA here is from genome assembly GCA_963813125.1 of uncultured delta proteobacterium. Classification (GTDB taxonomy): domain Bacteria; phylum Desulfobacterota; class Syntrophobacteria; order Syntrophobacterales; family Syntrophobacteraceae; genus SbD1. The sequence continues at coordinate 8,833 of CAWEZA010000105.1, forward strand.
CTGCCCTCTTTCCAGCCCGGAGACGATTCGGGAAAGCATCCCTTTAGACGCCGTTGCGGGAAGGGCAATGATGCTGCGGCCGCCCTTGGAAATCCTGGCGCCTCTTACGAAATCGACCTGCCCGCCGACGCCGCTGAATTGCCTCGGGCCGAGGGTATCGGCGGCGACCTGTCCCAGAAGATCGACGGCAAGGGCCGAATTGACGGAAACGACATTGTCGTTTTTCGCGATATTGGAAGGGTTGTTAGTATAATCGACAGGATACATCTCGATCATCGTGTTGTTGTCGAGCCATCCGTAAAACTCACTGGTACCCATGGCGAAGGTGATGACGATCTTGTTGGGATGAAAGCTCTTCCTGCGACAGGTCACGACCCCTCTTTCGACCAGATGCATGACGCCATCCGAGATCATTTCGGAATGGATGCCCAAGTCGTTTTTATCTCCGAGGAAAGTCAAAGTCGCGTCCGGAATGGCGCCTATGCCCAACTGCAGGCAGTCGCCGTCTTTTACGAGCGAGGCGACGTTTTTTCCGATGGCCTTTTCCGTGTCCCCGATCTTCGGCGGGGACAACTCGATGAGAGGATCATCGGAGTGAACGAAAAAATTAATCTCGGTTGCGTGCAGATTGCAGTCTCCGCCCGTCCTGGGAGCATGGGGGTTGACCTGCGCGATGACCGTTTTCGCACTGGCTGCCGCCTGTTTGGTATAATCAACAGAAATTCCAAGGCCGACGAACCCCTGCCTGTCCGGAGGCGTTACCTGTATGAGGGCCACATCGACCGGCAGGGCATCGTTTCGGAAAAGCAGCGGGATTTCACTGAAAAAACAGGGAGTGTAATCCCCGCGGCCTTCGTTTACGGCATGCCTGCTCGAAGCTCCGACAAAGAGCGAATTGTGGTGGAAAGACTCGGAGTATTCGGGCAGGCAGTACCGAGCCTTGCCCATCGCGACCATGTGAACTATTTCCACGTCTCTAAGCTCCGCGGCACGCTCGACCATTGCCGCCAAGCCCTCTAGGTTCGCCGCACGCATGCGCCAGAACCACCCGGTCTTTGGACTTGATGGCCTTGACAGCGGTTTGGGCACTCACGGTGGAGCGCTCGTAATGATCTTTCCAGTTCATAGGATCCTCCTGTTGGATTCACTTAAAACGATTTTCGACAGCTTCTCCACGATGACCTCGGCGATCCTGTCGTCCCGGGGACCTCGACATCATCGATCTGGGCCGCACACCACACCGCACCCGCATACCAGGATGCCGATGTCCCAGGGGGGCGGGGCCGTCCCGTCGACGAGTTGGAATCTCTCCTGGCTAAAAGGCTTTCATTCCGTCAAGACCAATATGATTTCGGGGTATTGAGCCACGCGTTTTAGACGCCCCACGGGACAGCTCCAATGCAGAGCAACCCTAGCGATTCCCGCCAGTTCTTTTGCCAGTTGTCTTTTGTGATCGAGGTTTCCCTGCCGGGATATCATTATCCTCTGCGCCTGTGGTGAGCCGGCTCCGTGCATGGACTCGGTCCGGTAGCCCACCGCCGCGGTTCCCAGCGTGATATTTTCAATAAGACGCAGGATTCTCATCCGGTGTTCGGCCGGAACCCCCGGGGAACCGCGCAGGTATTTGCGCACGGTGTCGCCGATTTCCGGGTGCGCCAAGTCTTTTTCGGAGGGCATCGTCACCATTATGCCGCCGGCGATGTCTTCGGCCAGTCTTGCGATTTCGTAGGGAAAGCGCGTGACGTTCTGCTTGCAGACATTGGCCAGAAGGAGGTTGATGAGATAGGTCCCCGACTCCGTTTTCGTCCCTTCAGCCGAGCAGGCGATTCCGCAGGCATAGAGGGTTTCGTTCAGATGGGTCATCTCGATGAGCTTGTCCTTTATATGGGAGGCTTTGGCCGCCCCATTGAAATCGGCGGCCAGCGCGGCCGCGCCAATCAGGACGTCCCCCACTCCGACCTTGCACCCCCCGTAGCTCTGGCGGTGATAGCCCGCAAAACGCTCGACCAGCAAGCCGCTGAAGTCGTGCTCGCCGCACATGAAGACATTTTCCCAGGGGATGAAGACGTTTTCGAAGACCATAAGGGCTTCATGGCCTCCAAACCGCGAATTGCCGACATCCATGTTGCCGCCTTCGAGTTTTCGGGTATCGCAGGACTGGCGTCCATAGATGTAATAGATCCCGTCGGCATCGGCCGGGACAGGCAAAGGAGACCGCATAATCGGCATCGTCTTTGGACATGGCGATGGTCGGCATAACCAAAACCCAGTGAGAATTGAGCGCCCCGGTCTGATGAGCCTTGGCCCCCCGCACGACGATCCCATCTTTTTGTCTTTCGACCACGCGCACATACATGTCGGGGTCTTCCTGCCTGCACGGCGGTAGTCCCCGGTCTCCTTTGGGGTCGGTCATCGCTCCGTCCACGGTCAGGTCTTCTTCCTGCATCATGAGAAGGAATTTTTCGAACCGTTTATGGTATTCGGTCCCAAGCTTTTATCCATTTCGAAGGTCACGCTGTCGACGGCGTTTATCGCGTCCATCCCGACGCAGCGCTGAAAACAGGCGCCGGTCTTTTGTCCCAACAGCCTCTGCATCTTGACCTTTCTGATGAGATCGTCGGTGCCCTGGTGCAGGTGACAGAAGCGGTTGACCTTTTTGCCCGTCAGGTGGGACTTTGCCGTCATGAGGTCTTCATACTGGGGCGCCTCCGCGAGAGCGTAGGTCATTTTGACCGAATTCATGGAGGGCCGGATGATCGGGTGATCGACAGGATTTTCGATGCGATCGCCAAGAAGGTAGACCTTCAGGTTGAGGCTTCGCAAGCTCTGTTCATATTGTTCCGCAGTCTTAAGTGGCACGGGGTTCCTCCTTGAGTTTTCATTTTGATGGGATCTTATATCCGTCAACACGTCAGGACACAGGGAGCAAGAGGGGTGCCATTGAGAAAAACATCCAGGGGTGCGGAAAAGAAATGGAGGGTCTTACAGAGTGCAGGCCATATATGCTTGTAATAACAGGTTATTTTGTGCCGTGGCGAGGTTGCTTCAGGCCTTCGGGTATTTCAGAGCGGCGGTGGAGCGGCCACCATCACATGCAGAATTGCACGAAGCGCGGCAATTTTGCAGCCATAGACAACTCTTCGCAAGCCCGGCGGTATTGTCGGTACTGCAGTCGTCGGTCAGAGTAACGTCGCCCACGATGTCATGGGGGCAGTCAGGCGCCTAATGGGCCTAAAGAGCGGGCAACTGAGCCAATCCGCGGTCGAAATGCGTCAGCCGCGCCACAAGCAGGCACCACCCCGCCAGCGAAGGCGCCAGCCAAATCAGAGAGAAAAAACCGTGGCCATGCCCAAGGCACCACAGTGTGGCTGCCTCGATGGCCAGGTAGATAACGAGGGCCAAAAGCAGGACCCGGTCCATGGGCCTTTGGAGCAGCGACGCGGCCATGGGCAGAACCGCCAGGAGCAAGACGACATAATCGAGCGGCCAGGCGTAAGGGGAGGCCAGAACCGAGACCGCCGCGATGAGAGGTATTTCACCGCGCCAGTTCCAGTCGATGCGATTTTTCCACCAGTGGAGGCAGAGCCAGATTACGGACAGGGCCATCGGCACAAATTGCACCCAAACATGACTAAAGCCAACGAAGTAGACCAGCGCGCGGCCGATGGTCGGCGTCGGGAATTGCGCGATATGATTGTGGCTTATTCCATAAAAGTACTGTTGGATAATGTGCGGGTTGAATATCGCGGCCAGTCCGGCGGCCGCCCCGATGCCAGTTGCGGAGAGAAAAAGCAGAGACCAGCGGTTGTTTCCGACCGTCCAAAGAAAGAACGCGAGCGGGACCAGATAAAGGATATGCGGCTTAAAAGTGATGAGCAGCATGGCAAGGGGTGCCAGCCACCACACCCCGCGTTCGGCCCACAGCAGGAGGAGCACAGCTCCCAGGAGCACGACCGCCGAGCTTTGCCCCACTATGAGCATGATGAGGGTCGGAAGGAAAGTAAAAGCGATCAGCGGGGCGAGCCACCGCCGGGCAGGCGGTCCGCCGTAAAAACGGTAGATAAGGCAAGCGCAGAAAATAATGATGGCCGTATTGGCCGCAAACCACAAAAGCCTGCTCACCGGATAATCGAAGATTCCAAAAGGCATGACGAGAGGCAGCGTCCACGGCGGGTTCCACATCGGGGTCGGGTCCCCGTAGCGCCAGCCCGCCCGCTGTTCGAGGACAAGCAACTCCTTGGGGCTGTAGGTGTAGGCGCCATGCAGGCTGAGGCGTCCCGCGGCCCAGTACTCGACGAAATCGTCCACCGCAATTTTGCCGGCCCTAAACGGCGGGGCGAGACGAAATAGAGCGATTAGTCCCACGCAAAGGAGGATAAAGGCAATTACCTTCCCGGCAAGAGGAAGGGAAAGTCTATCGAGGGCCAAGGCCACATCCTCCCCGCATGCGCCAGCGCTTTTTGACGCGCCGTCGACATGCGGATTGAGCCAAGCGGGAAATAAAGGATTAAGAGATTATGATGCCAAACGCACTTATGGATGTTACAGGATACCCCGCTCGGCTTCAACCTGGAATTGGCCAAAAGAGCTTGGGGCGGTGCGCCGTCCGACCCGGCCGGAGGTGAGTGAGAGTGGCAAAGGACAGAAGCGCGAGCGGCTGCGCCGCAGGCGAGCGCCCCCCGCACCTCATAGGACCCAATGCAAGTAGGTGGATGGATTTCAGTGGAGGATTTTGCATTGACAATATAGGGTGGGAGGGTATACTATATAACCACTTGAGAGCGCCAGCATGAGGAGATGATCGCATGGAAAAGTCAGAGGGTCCCTGTTCACATTGCAACGGGGGGGTGGAAGAAAATGGGGAACGTAAGAGTCACCATAGCGAAAAGACTATTCAGGAGCTTGTGACCCGGATGAACCGCATCGAGGGGCAAGTTCGAGGTATCAGGGGCATGATCGAGCGCCGCGTGTACTGTGACGATATATTGAACCAGATATCTTCGGCCCAGTCGGCTCTGCACGGGGTGAGCAAGTTACTGTTGGAAAAGCATATGAAATCCTGCGTGATGGAGCAACTTCAGGAGGGGCGCGAAGAAGTCATTGATGAAGTCCTCAAGACTATCTTCAAATTGGTCAAGTAACCCCAGAGACACCTACTGTCCCTGAGCATTTGGGGATGTAAAAGCACACTCGGAATATCATGGAGGTCATAAGCGATGATGAATTTGCGAGAAGCTGAATCGGTGTCGGTTACAGTTCTGGTTGACAACTACACAGATCTCTTTTTGCTTGAGAGCCGCGGGGTCATGAGACGCCCCCCCTGCCGGGCGGCATGACGCCGGTCGCGGAACACGGGCTTTCAATCCTGGTTAAAGTGCGTGCCGGTGCGGACGAACACACGATTATGATGGACGCGTCTCTGAGTCCAAATGCGCTTCCGCACAACATGGAGGTTTACGGCGTCGAGGCAGAGAGCATCGAGGGAATCATTTTGAGCCATGGACATATGGATCATTTCGGAGGCCTTTTGGGGTTCTTGAAAAAAGCCTCCGGAAAATGCGAACTTATCCTGCATCCGGATGCGTTCTTTCCACGGCGCTTTAATATCCCGGGTCTCGGCCAGAAGGAAATGCCGACTCTGGCCGAGAGTGCTCTGAGAGATGCGGGAGCGCAAATCCGGAAAACGCGGACTGCTTCGATGTGGTGCTCCGACCTGGTGCTCAGCCTGGGGGAAATCGACAGAGTGACGGATTTTGAAAGGGGTTTTCCCTGGGCCGAGATCAAGATGGATTCCAGGTGGTCCGTGGACCCCTTCAAGGACGACCAGGCGGTTGTGCTAAATGTCAAAGACAAGGGACTCGTGGTAATAAGCGGATGCGCTCACGCCGGCATCATCAATACCGTCATGCACGCGCAAAAGATTACGGGGGTTGGGAAAGTGCATGCGGTCATGGGAGGCTTCCACCTCACGGGACCAATCTTCGAGCCGATCATAGAAGTGACGGTCAATGAGATGAAAAAGCACGAGCCCGACAACATCATTCCCATGCACTGCACGGGGTGGAAAGCTATCAACAGCTTTGCTCACGAAATGCCCGACCAGTTTTTCCTAAACAGCGTGGGAACGGCCTATGTGTTTGAGTAGAAAGACTTCCAGGGAAGGCGGCCGAGAAGGCTGATTGCCTATCTGGTCAAAGGCCAGGTCAAGGCGCTTACCGATATTTCGTTGCCGATGCTTGAGCCGGAAGGCTGTTGAGCCAGAAAGAGCGAGGGGCCGCATAGGGTAGCGGGGTACAGTATATTAAATACAAAAGGGAGACGGCAATGCATGAACGACTGTCGACAAGTAGGGCCGATGCATCCGAACATAAATATCAGTTCAAAGTCAGTGGAATGGCCTGCGGCAATTGTGCTCTGGCAATCGAGAAAAAGCTCAAAGGGACCTGCGGAGTACATACGGCCTCGGTGAACTTTGCCAACGAGATGGTGATGGTTAACTATGACCCGCGAATCGTCGACTTGAGCGGAATTTTCAGACAGATCCGGAATGCCGGATATGTTCCCAAGGAAAACAGGCGGGAGGTCGAGGAAGACCGAACCGCACTCAAACAGCGCGACATGGTTATTTTCAGTGCCGTTTTCTCGCTGCCGATCATGCCTATGATGTGGTTCCTGCCGGCATCCCAATTTTTGACTTTCAGCACATTCGCCATGGCGACTATCGTCCAATTCGGCGCTGGTTGGACCTTCTACCGGGGAGCGTACCTTTCGCTAAAGAATAAATCGGCCAACATGGACGTTCTACGTGGCCATCGGGATTACGGCCGCTTACGGCTACAGCCTCCTCACGACCTTTCCGCATATCTTTTTTGAAGGACCGACTTTCTTCGATGCTTCAGCAGTCCTGATTACCTTTGTGCGGTTTGGAAAATACCTCGAGACCAAAGCGAAAGGTCGAGCGGGTCAGGCTCTCAAACGGCTTCTGGAACTGCAAGCAGGCAGGGCGCGGCTTCTTGTGAACGGCGAGGAACGCGATGTTGCGGCATCCGATGTGAAAATCGGGGACCTAGTCCTGGTCAAACCCGGAGAGAAGATCCCCGTGGACGGGGAGATCACGGAAGGACAAGCCGACATCGATGAATCCATGCTCACGGGAGAATCCATCCCGGTGGAAAAAGGACCGGGTGACGCCGTGATCGGGGCGACCACCAACAAATCGGGGTGCATTAAAATTCGGACATCGAAGACGGGGAACGATACTGTTCTTTCCGGGATTGTCAAAATGGTGGAGGAGGCGCAGGGAGTCAAGCTCCCGATCCAACGTCTGACCGACAGGATCTCCAATTATTTTGTTCCCGTGGTGACGGCCCTGGCGGTGACAACATTCCTGATCTGGTATTTCGCGCTTCACTCAACGTTTGTCTTTGCCTTTACGGCAGCGATTGCCGTCCTGGTTATCGCTTGCCCATGCGCTTTAGGTTTGGCGGTCCCGACGGCTATCATGGTCGGAAGCGGCGTAGGCCTCAATCGGGGCATTCTTTTCAAATCAGCGGCCGTGCTGGAGGCTATCTCGAACCTACAGGTCATCGGCTTCGACAAGACCGGGACGCTGACGAAAGGCGCTCCGGAAGTAACGGATCTAATACCAGCCCCTCCCTATAAAGAAAAAGAACTTCTAAGAATAGCGGCAGCCGGGTCAAATCCTTCGATACACCCGTTGGCCAGAGCAGTCGTGATTCGCGCCGGAAAGCAAGAGGCGGCAATCGCGGACGTCAAGGATTACCGGGAGGAGAGTGGGCACGGCATCGCCTGCTCTTATCAAAACCGGCCCCTGCTCATCGGCAACATTAAGCTCATGCGCAAACATGGGATCGATCTCAGGGATATCGAGCAGAACTTTCAGCCCTTGGCGGAAGCCGGAAAGACGACGATGTTCGTCTCGCTGGACGGGCGAGGAATTGGCTTGATCGCTCTTTCCGACGTCGTCAAGGAAAACAGCGGCGAGGCGATCAAGCGGTTGCACGGCCTTGGTCTGAAAACTTTCATGATTACCGGGGACAATGAGAGGGTCGCCCAAGTCGTCGGTGAGGAAGTCGGAATCGATGAGATAGCCGCGGAGGTTTTGCCCCAGGATAAGATCAATATCGTAAGAAGATACCAGGAACAAGGGCTGAAAGTTGCCATGGTCGGCGACGGAATCAACGATGCTCCCGCCTTGGCTCAAGCGGATATCGGGATTGCCATAGGGTCCGGAGCCGATGTGGCGAAGGAGACGGGAGATATCATTTTAGTGCGCAGCGACCTGCTCGATGTGGAAAGGGCGATTCGGTTAGGCAGGAAAACTTTAAGCAAGATCAAGGAAAACATTTTTTGGGCTTTGATCTACAATCTAATCGGAATTCCCGTGGCCGCCGGCATCCTCTATCCCTTGACCGGAAGGCTCCTTCCGCCGGAATGGGCCGGCCTTGCCATGGCTTTTTCATCTGTATCCGTTGTAACGAATTCTCTGTTGCTTAGAAATTACGGCAAAAAACTAAAAGACTAACGAGACAAGAAAGAAGGTGATAATGATGAGCGAGACTGTCATTAAGATTGAAGGCATGAGTTGCATGCATTGCAAGATGACCGTTGAAAAAGCCATAAAGGCGGTGCCTGGTGTAACCGGCGCGGAGGTTGATCTGGCAGGGCAACAAGCCCTGGTCGCCGGATCGGTGGATCAGGCCGCGATGGTCAAAGCCGTTGGCGATGCTGGATTCAAAGTAGTGGACTGAGTGCTCAAAGCAGGGAGCGGGAATGGTTTCTTTTTCCCGCTCCCTGCTTCCCGGGTAGAATGGCTGAGATTATGAACTGGATTTTGTTGCTTAAGATGATCCACACCTTTGTATTCTTTTGTGCCGCAGCTTGCATTCTGTATGTTTTGTATTGCGGTCTTTTCGGCAAAGAAGGCCTATCTCTCTTGTGGACGGCCGCTTTCGTGTTCATGATCGGTGTGGTTTTTGCCGTAAACGGGTTCGAATGCCCCATTTCCACCCTGATCTACAAGATTGCCGGAAGGCGGGGCATTTCAGACATTTTCCTTCCCGACTGGATCGCAACGAAGATCATGCCTGTATCAACGTCTATCTACGCGATTGGTCTGCTGCTCGTTTTCCGCAACCGGCATCGTGGCTGAAGGACCGCCTCCTGATTTCTTAAACGTCGCGCAATGACGGGATGGGAGACTTCCGGAATCAGAAAGTGCGGGACTGACGGAATGGCGAGTTTTGGTGCGGATTAAGTTTATCCAGGCTGAGTCCACCCGTTTCTTCTGACAGGCCTGCGGGAAATGTGGTTGATTCTTTCCTCAACTTTTTCGGCCACTTTTTGCCAGTCATAGTCGCGTCTTACCTGCTCGGAGAACTTGAGGGCTCTTTGCTTCGCCATGGGCATGTTATCGAAAACCTGCCGCATCAAGGCTTTGAGTCCATTCAAATCAGGTTCCAACACCCAGCCCGCACCTCCCGCCAGCCTCATGTCCTTCATGCGGCATTCTTTGCGCACGGCCGGGATCAGAAAAACCTGGTCGGGCGGGCAGAAATCGTCTGTGGCTCCCCCCTCCGTGGTGATTACCGGAAGGCCGCAGGCCATGGCTTCCAGTACGGGCAGGCCGAAGCCCTCCCCGCGATAGGGATGCACGAGGCAGTCGCAGGCCGCAAGAAGCCGGGGCATATCCGCTCCGCTTAGCATTTCTTTCATATAGACCACTTCGGGGGCCTTCGGGTCACTTTGCATCGCCCGAATGGTCGCTTCGGCACCCTGTCCCTGGTAAAAGGAATCCGTCCCCATATCCTTTACAACGAGGGACAGGTCATCGTTACTGGAAAAAGTCGTTCTGAATGCCTCCAGCAGCAGATCGATCCCTTTTCGCCAGATAGTACCCCCGAGAAAGAGAAATTTGAACCGTTTTCGGGAAGCAAGCGGGTAAGGAGTCAAACCGGGGTGAAAAACATCGGTGTTCACGCCATTGGGGACGACGTGGACGAGGTCAGAAGGCACCCCGCTTGCCACATAGGATTTCCAAACATGGCGGCTCGGAACCCAGATCTCGTCTAACAAAGCGCTCATCGGAGCGACCCACTGCTCCGGGATTCTGCCAAATTCCCAGGGCTGTATCATGACCCAGTGGCCCTCGGGAGGGGGGCTAAAATTTGGGGGCCATTGGTGGCGCACATGCACATCGGGGCACCGTGAAAGTTTCGCATCGACGCGGCCCGCAATTTTTGGGAAGCGAGGGTCGACTTCCGGACCGAATTGATCCTTTTCATAGGGGGTGACGGCAAGTTCATGCCCGGAATCTATCAATCGCAGGCAGATCTCACGATTTACCAGTGCCAGCGAGTGATGAACAAACTGGGAACCCTCCCACCGGATACACAAGGGGGGTGACGGCCGGCGGCCTGGTTGGACAGATTTCGCGGAGCCACTGTTTCTTAAAATCGGTTTTGAGGCAAGAGAGTCGAGCCGGGCCATCACCTTCCGCCCTATCCTTGCCCAATCGTAATCGGCCCGGATGCGCCCCGAATACTCCAACGCGCTTCTTCGCGCCGCTGCCCGGTCTTCGAACACCCGGCTCAAGATCGACGCCAGGGCGTCAGCGTCAGGCTCGAGCACCCAGCCGGGCGTACCGCCGGCAAACCTTATACCGCCAGGGGCGAAATCGAAGCGTTTCGATGGTATGCGGAAGGTGTAGCCGGGGGGACAAAAATCATCGGTAGCGCCCCCTTCGGTCACAATCACCGGAAGACCGCAAGCCATGGCTTCGAGCACAGCCTGCCCGAACCCCTCAGCCCGGTAAGGATGAACGAGGCAGTCGCAGGCGTTATAGAGCCCCGGCATCTTCGCAGGCTCGATCAATTCGGTATAATGGATCACCTCGGGAGCGTTCGGGTCGCTTTGCATTTCCCTGATAATTTTGGCAGCCGTCTGCTCCTGTTGGAACACCTGGCGCGGGGAATCCTTCAATATCAGGACAACCGGATCAATTCTTCGGAATGCCTTTTTGTAAGAATTGAGAAGGACATCCACACCCTTTTGCCAGAGGCAGCCGCCCACGAAAAGAAACCTGAATTTTTGCCCGCCCGGCTTCTCCCGGTTTACGGGGAAAAACCGGCCGCTGTTTACCCCGTTTGGAACGAGGTGCACGCGATCCTCGGGGATGCCGCTCTCGCTATAGGCCTTAAGAGCGTGCGCGCCGGGGACCCATATTTCGTCAACCAGCTCAGCCATGGGCTCGACCCAGTTTTCGGGCAGCCTCCCGTAGGCCCAGGGCTGAATCATGACCCACCGGCCCTGCGCGGGTGGGGTAAAATCGGGGGAAAAGTGGTGTTTTACATGGATGTCCGCAGGGGCGGAAAGCGGTTTTCCGATCCTTTCGACAAGCTTTGAAAAACGTGGATCGGCCTCGGGCCCGATAGTGTCCTTTTCGCAAGGGACAAGGGACAGCTCGCAACCCGAATCGATCAATTGCAGGCTCAACTCCCTGTTCACGAGCCCAACGGAGTGGGCAACCAGTTGAGAGCCTTCCCAGATTATCTTCATTGACACCGGCCCTTTCTTCTTCCGAGCATGTTTGTTCCGGTTTTCGAAGATGCAGTTTTTAAGCCATGGCGACGGCACGGGTATTGAAAGGATTAACCTCCGCGACTTTGGGTAATCGTTCACCACGAAGAATTGCCGGGGCTTTATAGCCCGACTTTTTGCTCTTTCTTCGTGCTCTTCGTGTTCTTCGTGGTTGACTACTGACCCGCAGGTCTGAGCGGACTGCAGGACTAAGATTCGACCACGAAGAGCACGAAGAGCACGAAGAAAAAAATGGGGTTCCGTGGTGAACGCTTACGACTTTGGAACCATTTCACGGCTGGTCGTGTTTTAGAGGAATATTCTGAGGGGGCGCAGAAATTTTCGGAGAAGACAGCGCCAAAAATGTAACATCCATGTCAAATATTTATGATGTCAATTTGGCGCCTCTTCAAAGGGAAATACTTCAGGAGCTAAAAATTGAGCACACAACTCTATGACCTGCCCGGAACGATAGTCTGGCTCGCCCCGTTTTGGAACCGGAGCGGCTACGGCTGCGCGTCGCGCACTTTCGTTGCGGCACTTCACGATGCGGGCGCGCGAATCAGGGTATTGCCGGTAAACGAGATAGAACTGGGCATAAACGACTGCGACCTGGGCCTCATAAGGCGCCTTGAAACCACCCCCATCGTCCCCCCGGTCACCTATATCGTCTCGCATGTACCCAGCAAGAGCTGGCTGGAAGCGGTAAAGCTGCCGGAGCCAAACATCCGGATAATGACCACGACGTTTGAAGGAAGCGCCCAGGGCAACGCTCCGCCCGCCGAGTGGCTTTCGGTTTTTAGTGAATTAGACCAGGTATGGCTCCTGACCGAAACGGAGAGGCAGGTGTTCATAAACGCGGGTGTACCGCCCGAAAAAGTCCAGGTGGTGTACTGGCCAAACCCCTGGCTCAATAACCCCGTACTCGATCCGCCGAACCTCAAGCCTTCCGCGCCCCGCTTCCGTTTCCTGTCAGTGGCCATGTTCCAGCCGAGGCGGCGCTGGGACACGCTTATCGAGGCGTACCTGGAAGAATTCAAGGGAAACGACGGGGTGGAACTCTTTTTTAAAGTCAACTACCCTTCGTGGCACCCACAGCCCGGAAAACCCAGGCGGGACCTGCTGGGTCTTGTGGAAAACCTGCGGCAAAAAACCGGCTCGGACGCGGCGATCACCATAAATGACGACCTCGGGCGCAGGATGGACATCGTTAAACTGATGGACAGCTGCAGCGCCTACATTTCCACCGACACCTGCCCGACGGCCCCGATCAGCGAGGCCTGGGCAAGGCAGCGGATGATCATCATGGCCGACGGCCTCGGGTACTTCCAAACCACGAGCGGAAACGAACTGCCGACCGAACCCTATATCGGGATAGCGGTCGATCCCGACGCTCGGTATGAATTGACCAAAGACATGCTGATGTATCAGCCGCATCACAAAGATACATTTATGCCAAAGCTTCACGTAAAGGACGTCCGCACGGCGATGCGCCGGGCTTATGACATGCCGGCAAGCGAAAGAACGGTAAAGATGTCGAACGGACCTTCTTTTTTAATGAGTCCGGAAGCGGTTACCGAAGGGGCGATTAGAGCGATTCACGCCGGGTGGAAATACCGGAAGGAGTCAAAGGGCGCAAGTGAGCCGATTAGCGCCAGTACGCGGATAGTCTGGGAAGGCCCGCTTTTTTCCCATGACTCCCATGCTTCCATAAACAGGGAACTGTGCCAGCGGCTTTCGGCCCCACTTCACGAGGTTTCAATCGTTGCCTCCGATAAACCCGGTGCAAAAAACGATGAGGATTTCCGGCAAAAAATCTCCGGCCTGCTACACCGGCAACTCTCGGGCGCAGCCGATATTCACGTGAGGAATGGGTGGCCCCCCGTGTTCGCCCCCCCTCAGCAGGGACGCTGGGTAATGATGCAGTCATGGCCGTACGGAAAGATTCCGGCAGACTGGGTTAAGCCGATCACATCCATGGTGGACGAGATCTGGGCGCCCAACGCTCACGTCCGGCAGACCTTTATTTCGAGCGCAATCCCGGCGGAGCGAGTCTTCACGATACCCGCAGGCATCGACGTCAAACGGTTTCACCCCATTCCACGTCCCGTTCCGGAACCGGGGAGAAAGTTCAGGTTCCTCTTTGTCGGCCGGTTGGTGTGGGAAAAGGGAATCGATGTTCTTCTAAGCGCTTATCGCAGGGCTTTTACCCGCCGGGACGACGTGGTCCTGATCGTGAAGGATTCCCGCCGCGGACCGTCCGACCCTGAAATTCTTAAGATAATCGGTGACATAAAAAATGATTCGGGTGGACCGGCAATCATACACTACAGTGACTGGCTAAGCCCGGAGCAGATGACAGGGATGTATAATTCCTGCGACTGCCTCGTTCACCCCTATCGTGCCGAGGGGTTCGGAGTGTCGGTCCTCGAGGCGATGGCGTGTGGAGTTCCGGTGATCGCCACAGCAGGCGGAGCAACCGATGATTTCTGCAAACCGGGGGGCGCTTATTTGATCCCGGCGCAAACCGTCAGTTTCAATATGCCCAAGCTTCGCCTGGCGGGCGCAGGTGGCGCGGGCTGGGTGCTCGAACCCGATATCGACTCACTGTCGCATCTTTTGAGGCAGGTCCGCCAGGAAAGCGGGGCCGCCAGGGAAAGGGGTTCCGCCGGGTCCGAATACGTCCGGTCGCATTACGCCTGGGAGGAAATCGCGGAGGCGGTCGAGGCCCGGATAAGGATCCTGGGCGCTCAGCCGGTTTTGAGGTACTAAAGGATTTACAGGATTTACAGGATTTTTGAGACAGGAGCAGATAGAGATTACGCAATACCGGATTATCCGCTCGAACCAGACCATCTGGCTCCTGAGCCCTTCTTTAATCCTGTTAATCCTGTCAAAAAAAAAGCTTTTGAGACAGGATTTACAGGATTTTTGAGACAGGAGCAGATAGAGATTACACAATACCGGATTATCCGCTCGAACCAGACCATCTGGCTCCTGAGCCCTTCTTTAATCCTGTTAATCCTGTCAAAAAAAAAGCTTTTGAGACAGGATTTACAGGATTTTTGAGACAGGAGCAGATAGAGATTACACAATACCGGATTATCCGCTCGAACCAGACCATCTGGCTCCTGAGCCCTTCTTTAATCCTGTTAATCCTGTTAATCCTGTCAAAAAAAAAGCTTTTGAGACAGGATTTACAGGATTTACAGGATTTTTAAGACAGGAGCAGATAGAGATTACACAATATCGGATTATCCGCTCGAACCAGACCATCTGGCTCCTGAGCCCTTCTTTAATCCTGTTAATCCTGTCAAAAAAAAGCTTTTGAGACAGGATTTACAGGATTTTTAAGACAGGAGCAGATAGAGATTACACAATATCGGATTATCCGCTCGAACCAGAGCGTCTGGCTCCTGAGCCCTTCTTTAATCCTGTTAATCCTGTTCTACATCCCGCGCCTTCGGATAACTTCCAGAAGCTCGGGGGTCTGGGAATAGGGATCGGCAAGGTCGTCCAACTTTACGCTGTCGTGTTTTTTGAGCGCTCTTCCCAGCCGCAGGTCGGCCACCCATTCCCTGCAGGAGAGCTGCCCCTTGAGCAGAGGAATCGCCAGGTAGACATCGTCGTGGTTAAGGACGTGGCCTTCCGGCAAATCGCGTTTGAGATAGATCCCGCGAACGAGCGCGTCGAGATATTCTATTTCCCTGGTCGGAGGAATTCTTTTCTGCGAGCCGGGGTTGCCACACATTTCCTTGGCTTTTTTGAACGCCTTGAACCAGGTGTCAGTCTGCTGGGGAAGCGAGCAGTAGGGGCTTACCGGAATACCATCGACCTCGATATCGATATGTCTTTCGAAGGTCCGCGCACCTTTCGCGTAGGCAATCAGCATCGATGCCGTCCAGTCGTTGAATTCGTGGCTGGAAAAACCGATCGTGTTTTGGGGATAGCGATTTTTCAGGAAATCTATCTGGTTCAGTTCGAGTTCGTAGTCTTCGCTGGGGTAGAGCGACACGCAATGGTTAAGAGCAAGAGGAATGTTGCGGTTGGCGAAAAAGGCGACGAGGTCGTCCGTATCCTTTAGAGTAGATCCCCCTGTCGATGCAATGACGGGCTTATGGGTATGGCCGATTTTTTCGACAAGGAACCAGTCGTTTATATCGGAGCTTGCGAGCTTTATTATATCGACTCCAAGATCAATGCACATGTCGACCGAGCGTTCGTCAAAGGCCGTAGCCATAGGGATCATCGCCCTGTCGCGCGTGAAGGCGACAAGCGTTGCGTAATCGTCTCGCGAAAGGCGGGTGTCCACCGTTTTTTTGATATACCGGATATCCTCGCGACATTTATACTCTTTATGAATGAAAGTATCGACGTCGCGGAACTGGAACTTGATGGCCGCACGGATGTTATTATAACGAACAACCCGGTTGAACTGCCTGATTATTTCGAGCCCCCGATTGACGTTTCCCCAGTGGTTATTAGCCATCTCGAGGACGAACAGATCCTCGAAAATGTTCCTGTTTATCTGCGGGTGTATCAGTGAAATAACCATCGAGTTCTCTCCTAATCGGGTCTTTTCGAATTAATGAATCTGCGATTCTCTTTCAATGCCTCCGGCCCGAGAAACGGCGCCATGTCGTCAAGGGACGCGCTAACCATTTTCCCGTCTTGTAGCAATCTGGATGCCATTCTCGGCGAGAAAGGCTGTTCCGGATCGATTTTTACCTCACAAAAAGATGCGCCTTCGGCACTGAGTTGTTCAACAATCGCCCCCCCCATGGTGGAGTGCTTCGAGATCCGCGCGTAAGGCAACCCGTTGGCCTGCGCCAACAGGCGGAAATCGGGGAACCCCAGGCCGCTCTGGGGGCCGATGCCCACATCTGTACCGGGGAAATAGTTTCGCTGCGTCTGGCGTATTGAGTGGTACCCATCGTTATTGAGCATGAAGATCTTTACCGGCAGCCGATTGTAGCTGATGGTTCGAAGCTCCTGAGCGTTCATCATTAAACTGCCGTCGCCGGCAAGGCATATTATCCGGCGCGCCCCGGTTGCGACGGCGGCGCCAATCGAGCCCGGCAGGTCGAACCCCATGGGGGCGCTTCCCGAGTTGGAGAAAAGCCGCTGTCCGAGCTTGGTCTTTGCGGCCTGAAAAGCGGCCACACAGGCCGTCCCGTTAGCGGTGACGATCACGTCGCCACTGTCCAGGTGTTCGAAAAGCGTGTCCATGAAAACGTATGGATTTACCGGCGAATCCTTTTCGAGGTAGGACGAAACCACCACGGGAAAGGCCGCGGAGCGCTCCCGGCACCAGGCAAGGTACTCAGGGTGCGATTCGGGAATGTTTCCTCCGGCCCGATCTTTTCCAGAAGGGATTCGAGAAAGACCCGGAGGTCCCCGTGTACCGGCAGGTCAACGCGCAGGGTGGGTTTTCGCAGCTCGGAGTCGTCGATATCGACCATCGCTATGCGGGCGACCGGTGCGAACAGTTCCCAGTTGTAGCCGATCTGCCGGATGTTCATCCGGCTTCCCAGGATGAGCAGAAAATCCGAGTTCTGGACGGCGAGGTTTCCGGCCCGGTCGCCGATCGTGCCCTGCCGGCCGACAAGGCGGGGATGGGTCGAGGCAACCAGGTCGTGGGCGTTGAAGGCGGTCACAAAAGGCATCTCGAGCCTGTCCGCAAGTTTTTGGAAAAGCTCCCCGGCGCCGGCCGTCCACACTCCGGAGCCGCCCAGGATAACCGGGCGCTGGGCTTTTCGAAGCTCGGCGAGCACTCGGTCGGCGCCCACGAGCGCGAGCAGGGGAGAGGGAACCAGGCCCGCGTCCTCGGCCGGGTCGTAGGGAGCGAGGTCTTGGGCTTCTACTTGCGCGCCCTGCACGTTTCCGGGGATATCGAGCCAGACGGGGCCCGGGCGGCCCTGGAGAGCCAGGTGCAGCGCCCGTTCGAGGTGATAGCGGACAGTCATGGGATCGGTCGCCATTACGGCGTACTTGGTGACCGGTTTAACTATCGAGACGATATCGACTTCCTGGTCTCCAAGCTGTCGCAAGGGCAGTCCTGTAGAGCGAACACAGGTCTCCCATTTCACCTGCCCCGATATTACGATCATGGCCTGTGAGTCGACGAACGCGCCGTAGACGCCCGTTACCGCGTTTGTGCCCCCGGGGCCGGTCGTGACGTTTACCGCGGCCATACGCCGGGTCGCGCGGAAATAGGCTTCGGCGGCCATCGCGCACGTCTGCTCGTGATGGCACGGCCAATAGCGCAGTCCCGGGTTATGGCCGAAGGCGTCGTTTAAGTGCATGGCGCCGCCCCCGGTCACCAGGAACACATCGCAAATCCCGCGACCAACCAGAAAGTTGGCTATGTAGTCTGCGACTCGAAGCTTCATGCGGGCTCCTTTTTCAGGTTTTCACGATGCCAGGCCAGAGTCCTGCCAAGGGCCTCGCCCAAGTCCCACAGGGGGCGCAGCCCCAGTTCATCCCGGGCCTTGCGGATATCCGGAACGTAGCGCGAGGGGAGTTTTCCAATTTCAGGCTTTTTGGCGATTTCGACCCCCACCCCGCACAGCCCCCCTACCCGCTCGGCCAGTTCCCTTATGCTCACGATTTCATCCGACCCGACGTTGTAGATTTCGCCCGCACGACCGAGCGCGAGCAGGGTCAAAAGCCAGCGGGCAAGATCGGCGGCGTGAAGATAGGTCCGAAGCGGCGTCCCGTCCCCCTGGATCCGGATAGTGCGGCCCGCCAGAGCGTCCCGCAAAAAATTACCCACCGCAAAGTGGGCGTCCAGAGGCAAAAGCGGCCCAACGAAGGCGAAAAGACGCGCTATACAGACCTCGAAGCCGAAAGCTTGACCGTGCTGCATACAGAGATGTTCGGCGAAATGCTTGGCGTTTCCGTAGGCAGCCTTAGGATCCAAGGCATCAAGCCTTCCCATTTGATTTTCGGCAAGTTTTTCCAGCTCGACGGGCTGCGCGCCATAGGCCAGGCCGGAGCTAAGAAACAGAAACCGCTTTGCCCCGCAGCGGCCGGCAAATTTTAGAACGTTTTCCGTCCCCCGCGCGATGATGTCGATCATGTCCAGTGGAGCGGAATCGTTTAAGTCTCTGCTTGCAGGCGTCGCACCGTGAAGGACCCAGTCGGCGGCAACGTCCAGGGAATCAAGATTGCGCACATCCCCTTCGATCATCCGGAGCGAGGGCCAGGATGCGTAGTGCGGGTTTGCCGCAAGGAAGCCTTTCGGATTGCGGCTAAGGACCAGGAGTTTTACTGCCGGGGAGTGCTCGAGGCTCTTTCTGTAGAGGTATTCCAGGAGCCATGAGCCGATAAAGCCGGTTCCTCCCGTAATAAAGATGCGGAGCCCGTCGAGAGCCTCGATGACCGAAGCATCCGGGGAAACAAAGTCATCTTCCGGAAGTGTTTGACACTGTGAGCGTACTGACTGTAAGCTATTCACCGCTTTTTCGATCATTGCTTTGCCATTATCTAAGGACCGTTGTCCAGGCAGCCTGGATGGATTTGTCATTTGCCTTGTAGAGAGCTTCGTTGTAGCGAGGGTGAGCGAACCTGTGGCACATCTTCAACCGTTTGATCGGCGGCGCCCACCCCGACCAACCTTCAAACCCGTCCACCCAACCGCCGGCTGAATCGAGCGGCACGCCTTCCGGAGAGATTTTCAGGTGGTCGTGGCGTTGGTTGAACTCCTTTATCGCAAGCTGCTCTCCTGAAAATTCGTAATAGGCGTTGACGTCGTCAAAATACATGTAAACTCTTGGCAGAAAGAATCGATCATCCTTTTCAAACATGTCCAAAATGGGAACGGTTGAAGAATAGTAATCAACGTCGATAAGGATGGCGCCGATGGGCGCAGGGTTGTAGCCCTCACAAAATGCACCGGATGTTTGCTTGATTTCGCCAATAACCAATCTTGCGAATTCGAGCCTTTCCTCCAACAATGGCAGATCCATAGGAAATAAGCCCCCTGGCCAGAGATGGAGCATATCCTTGTACCCTTGATCACTTTTAGGCAAACCGCACGCAGAGTCGAAACCGTAGACCTCGATGTGAATATTCAAAATTCGCGCGATCTCTTTTGCGTGAAACTCACAGTTACACAAACCATTGCCACCGGCTACGCCGAATTCGATCACACTCATAGCGTCGTAACCAAGCTTTTTAGCTTCAAAAGCCGCGCCCCATATTTGGGTGGCGTAATTCATGCGCGGCAATTTTTCTTCCGTATACAGTTGCCTATAGAAGGCTCTTTCCCTCGTAAAAACATCGACTATATCGTTATCCCTGGTTATTACAGGAATGCTTCCAAAAGGAAAATCGATAAACAGGCTCCGCCCTATGGCGTAAACATCCTGGTCGTCAAAGAGCCGCTTGCAATTGCTATTGCAAAGATCACCCGCTGTCATTTCGTCAATATCGGATAATGACAACGCTTTCCGAAAATCGTCTTTCCCTATTATGCCAATGAATTTCTCATTGTCATCTACAACAATGATAAGTAAATTTGACATGCTAAACTGCCAAAATGTTTTGTAGATATTAACATCCTTATGAACAATATGTTTTTTCAGGTGTTTTATATACATGCCAACTCCTTAAAATGGATTCAATTCGCCTACGTCATATGCGGAAAAATTCGTGTACCTGCTCGATCATGTAGTCGATCCGGGGATCGTCAAGGCCGGGATAGACGCCTATAAAGAAAGTGTCCCGCATGATGCGGTCAGAGCCTTCCAGGTTTCGGTGCACCCTCCGCTCGATATTGAGAAAACCGGGCTGCCTGAGAATGTTTCCCCCGAAGACCAGCCGCGTTTCGATCCCCGCCCCTTCGAGGTGATTTACGAGCGCTCGCCGCTCCACGCTCTTGCGAACGGTTAGCGGGAACCCGAAAGGAGACGGGTTTGCCCTGGGATCGATCCGGGGCAGTTCCAGCCAGTCTTCGAGGGGCTTCAGCCCTTCGAACAGCCTCCAAAAATTCCTTCGCCTCGCCTCGATGAACCGGGGGAGCTTTTCGAACTGGGCAAGACCTATGGCCGCCTGCATGTCCGTTACCTTGAGGTTGTAGCCCAGGTTCGAATAGATGTACTTGTGGTCGTAGCCGTGGGGCAACTCCCCAAGCTGCCGGTCAAAGCGTTTGCCGCAGGAGTTGTTGCACCCGGGTTCGCACCAGCAGTCTCTTCCCCAGTCCCGGAGCGACAGAACGATTTTTTTAAATTCAGGGTTATTGACAATCACGCCGCCACCCTCGCCCATCGTCATGTGATGAGCCGGAAAGAAGCTAAGGCTGCTCATGGCGCCGAAAGTGCCGGCCAGGCGGTCGTCGAAAGTCGCGCCGAGCGCGTCGCAGCAATCCTCGAGGAGCCAGAGGTTTCGCCGCGCGGCCACCTCGGTAAGCACCGCCATGTCACAGGGGTTTCCCACCGTGTGGGGGGCGAAGATGGCCCTGGTGCGCGGACCAATCGCATCTTCCACCAGGCAGGGGTCGATGTTGTACGTGCCCACCTCGCAGTCGACGAAGACCGGCACGAGGCGGTTCTGGACAATCGGGGTCAGAGTGGTGGGAAAAGTCACCGCTGGAGTTATGATTTCATCGCCGGGGACGAGGCGCCCGGGACCGGACTGCGCCTTTGCGGCGCTTTCGGCGCAGAGCGCCGCCACCATCAGAAGGTTTGCGGAACTGCCGGAGTTCACCAGCGTGAAAGCCCCCGCGCCAAAAAAACCGGCCATGTTTTTTTCGAATTTTTCGGCATAAGGGCCGGCCGTAAGCCAGAAATCGAGCGATGAGGAGACAAGGTTTACGACCTCGGCCTCGTCGAATACCCGACCGGAATAGTTAATGCGGCTCTTTCCGGGAACGAACGGCTTTGGGGTATGCGCCGCCCCGGTAAAGTCCCGGGTGAGTTCGAGGATTTTCGCTCTAAGCTCTTCAGATCGGTCCATCAGGTTTCTCCGTATCTCGTCCCGAACCCGCGGGAATGTATCGAATGCGCTGGGGAAAGAGAAAGTCCGCCATCAAATTGCGGCCATCATAAACGATCGGCTGCGCCATGATAAGGGCCAGTTCATCCCACGGCCACAGGGCGATTTCAGGCCAGGCCGTGGCGATCAAGGCAGCGTGCGCGTTTGTTAAAACTGGTCGAGGGTCTCGCGCAAGGCTCACGCTCCCACGCCACCGCTCGACCGAACCTGCCCCCGCCATGGGGTCCCATACGGCAACGTCTGCCCCCTCCTCTATCAGAGCGTCAATAAGCGGGAGGCTCGGCGAATTTCTCCAGTCGTCGGTCCCGGGTTTAAACGCCATGCCGAGCACCGCGACTTTGCGCCCCGCAAGCTTTCCGGCCTCGCACCCGAGGCGTTGGACGATCGCCGCGGGCCTGGCGCGATTTACCTCCACCACGGCATCGAGCAACGGGACCTTCAGTCCGCGATCCCTGGCCATGGCGGTTATGGCGTTCATGTCTTTGGGGAAGCAGCTGCCGCCGTAGCCTATTCCGCCCATTACGTAGCTTTGTATACCGGGTTTTACCAAATTCCCGTCGATACTCGGCGTCCAGCGGCGGTCGAGGAGAGCGCCCCGGAGCACGGTGCGGCCGTCGACTCCCGGCAGCGCTTCACAGGTATTGAATATCTCGTTTGAAAACGATATCAGAGTCGCAAGCAGACTGTTGGCCGTATACTTGATGAGTTCGGCCTCGGTGGGGTGGACCATCAATTTGGGGCAATCATGGATTTCGTAGAGCGCTTTCATGATTTCGGCGGTCCGCGGCCCCAGGACGCCCAGCACCAGGCGGTCGGGGTGCATGAAATCCTCGACAGCCGAGCCTTCCCTCAAAAACTCGGGGTTCATACCCAAGCCGAAATCAACGCCCGCTTTTTTCCCCGAGCGGTTTTCCAACCGCTCTCGAACGGGTCCGGCCGTAGTTCCCGGGATGACCGTGCTTTTTACGACAACGGTGTGGAATTTTTCGCACCCGCGGATATGGTCCCCAATTGTCCCCGCGGCTTCCAGGACATATTTGAGATCGATCCGGCCGCAGGTATCGGGCGTTCCAACGGCGATAATCGAGATTTCAAACTCTTCGAGGAGTTTTCGTGAGTCTATTGCGGCGTGGAACCGACCGGACGAAAGCCCCCTTCGGATAAGCTCCTCGAGCCCGGGTTCGTGAATGGGGGCTTTTCCAGCCAGGATGCACTCGATTTTGACGGGGTCGACGTCCACGCAGCAAACCGTGTGCCCGAGCTCCGCCAGGCAGGCCGCGGTGACCAATCCGACATAACCCGCTCCGAAAACGCAGACTCTCATCTTTTCCCCCCCTGCTCCTCCCGGTAGGACTCAAGGGTTCGAGCGAGCCCTTCTTTCAAGAGAACCTCCGGGTCGAAATCTCCCAGGGCTTTTAGCCTGGCCAAGTCGGGGCAGCGCCTCTGCGGGTTGTCCACGAGGTAGTCGGGGTCACCGCTTGCGCGGTGTTCGATCGGCAACTCATAGCCTGAAGCCTCCTTTAAGGTTTGCGCGACCTGGAGCATGGTGACTTCCTCGCGGTCGTTTCCAACGTTGCAGGCTTCGCCGGACTTTCCCAGGAGCAGGACCGAGAGCATGGCCCAGGCTGCGTCGCGGATGTAGCAGAAGGAGCGCGTGGCACGCCCGTCGCTTAAAAGAACGATTGGGTCATTATTTAGGACGGCGTTCATGAGGTCCGGAATGATGCGGCGGTCGTCGAGACGCTGGCCGGGGCCGTAGACATTGAAAGGACGACCGACTTTTACGGGCACGCCGTATTTCGCGTGGTAGATTACGCAGAGCGTTTCGGCGAGCCGCTTGGACTCATCGTAGCAGGCTCTCGGACCAGTGCAGGAGACAAAACCTCGGTAGTCCTCACTCGTGGGAATCGAATCCGAGGACGGGTCTCCATAGATTTCGCTGGTGCTCAAGTGCAGCATGGATTCGACCGGGTGGCTCCGGCAAAGCTCGAGGAGGTTTCTCGTGCCGTCAACATTTACATCGATGGTTTCCAAGGGAAATTGCCGGTAAAATGTAGGCGAGGCAACGCCCGCGCAATGGATGATGTAATGCACCGGCTCGGCGGGTTCGAAGGGTTTTCTGATGTCGTGGGTGAAAAAGGCTATGTCGGGTCGCCCATCGAGATGGGCAACCCGCTCGACGAGTCCCACGAGGTTATTGTCCAGGGCCAGAATGCGCGCGGGGGCCGGGCCGATTTTATTCCATTCGGCGAATACATCCAGGAGAAATGAGCCGACAAAGCCCGTTGCGCCGGTCAAAAGGACGGTTTTACCGCAAAATTGCGACATATCCACCCGGTCTGCAACCCAGGCCGCATCCTCGCGGATAACGGTCGATATTTTAGCCATCTATTTTCTTTCCTCCCCTTGAGGCCACGAGCCAGGCAGATCGACAACCCGGTCCCCGGCCAGCGATTTGCGAACTCCCGCCTCGATGTCGAGGTGCGCGTTGATTTTTTCAAGATCCGGATTTTTCAATAAAAAATCGAGAACATCCTTCATGCCGAAGCAGGGATTGGCCGGGTAGAGACTGTCGAAAATTTTGCGGAGCAGTTCGTAGTCCTCGGGATTATCGATGGTCCATCGCTTGGAGCACAGGTTTGGCGTGGATTTGAAGTGGTGGATCGTAAAACTGTCGGGGTGCTTGGGAATGTAGATCGTTATGTGCTCGCGCTCGGAGGCAAGGCCGGCCTTCCGCCAGACGGTTTCGAGCGTCCGGTTTGTCATGATTTCGACGTCCTGGCCTACGGGATAGGTTCGCTCGAGGGTATTTCCGGTGTAATCGGCGCCGGAGTCGATATGCAGCCCGATGGCGTCGTCGATGACTTGAGGGTCTATTGCCGGACAATCCGCCTTGATGCGCACGATGTGAGCCCCGCCGAAAAGTTTTGTCGCCTGGTAGTAGCGTTCGAGGGGGTCATTCTCGCTTCCGCAGTAGACGCTTACGCCAAGGCGCGCACAGAGCGCAACGATGGCAAGGTCCTCGCGGTTTACCGTAGTCGCCACGATGAACTCGCCGGTCAACCTGCTGCGGCCGACCCTTTCGATAACGTGTTCGAGCACGGGTTTTCCGGCAAGGTCGAGCAGGACCTTTGAGGCAAGGCGGGTCGACCCTTTTCGGGCCTGGATGATGGTAAGGACCTTTTCATTATTCATAGGGTTATAATCTTATGGAGCCCTCAGGGGGATCGTAGGAAACGATCCTCTTTTGAGGACTGTTTTTATCGAATTCGATCAAACCCTGCTTGAGTTCTTCACCTTCGACATGGGACAGGCGCCACAGGGTCTGCCAGGCCGGGTCATCGGCAATGTCTCGCTTCAGCACCGGGGCCAGGTGCAGATAGCGCCTGGCGGTGTACGCGTCGTTTTCATGGAGTAGTTGTGTGCAATAGCGAAGACACATCGTACCCAGCTTTTCGAGGGCCGGCCGAAGCCGCGCGGTTACGCTGGGGCGCTTAAGGGTCGTTGCCATCTCGCTGAAGGCATGGATCATCAGAATGTGCTCCATGCTGTTTGTCAGGTTCTTGATTGCCTGGCTCGTGACGTTTACGGTGTGGGTTCTATAAGTACATAGAGGCTCATGTATGTAGCCCATGTCAGACACGGAGGCGAGGCAGAAGTTCGAAAACCAGTCCCCTCCGATATCGAACCGGTATGCCCGAATTGACTCTCCAGAAGCTTCCGCATGTCGGTTTCGCAAACATTGCGTAGCGACGCCAATACCGGCCATCATGAAGACTTCCATCTGCCCGGTGCCGGGAACCACACAGTTGCAGTTATAAAATGGAATCTCGCTGGTAATTCGGCCATCTTCGTCGATGGCGTTCCGATGCGAAATAACAAAACCAACGGATGGATAATTTTTCATGATACCCATCGCACGCGCTACCAGATCCGGATGGAAAAAATCATCCGAGGACAAATAAATGTGACATTTGGTCATCGGGTCCATTAGACGAAAGGCTTTCAGGTGATTCTGGGACCCCCCGATATTGACGTCATTTCGATAAACACGGATTCTATCCTTGTACCGGGTACGGAAATCCATGGCGATATCGTAGGAATCATCCGTAGAGTGGTTATCGACGAAGACGACCTGCAGGTTCTCGTAAGTTTGATTGAGCGCGCTGTCGAGGCAAGCCTCCAGATACCTGCTGTAGTTGTAATTTGGAATAAGGATGGAAACGAGCGGCATCCCGGTCATAGCAAACCCTTCGAAAGATTTTCAAAGGATGCGGCGGCTTGCCTGTAATCATCGGTTTGGGCAATCTCGGGCAGATAGGCCAAAGCAAGAGAGTGATAAACCATGGCATTCTGGACGTCCCCCCGCCTGGACAACTGCGCACAACACCTGATGCATTCAAGGCTCAAGCGCCGGATAGCGTCGGGAAGCTTGTCGCAGACCGATTTTCTTTCAAGTTTTACCCCAATATTGTAGAACGCCTGAAGGAAAAGATAGTGCTCGAAAAATTCCTCCAATTCGGGAACAAACTCCTCCGCCTGAATTGCTTTGAGATCGCCTCGCAATGCCAGGGCGTCACTTATGTAGCCCATATCGAAAACCGAGCATGCCGTTACCATGGGAAGCCAATCGAGAAGGCGATTAAAGACGAACCCCTCTCTCAGCGAAATATTAAAAACCTCCGTTCGAAAAAATTTGACCACGTTCAGGTCCAAACCATTGGCCATAAAGGATTCCATCTGGGTATCGCCCGCAATGATACAATCGCTTGGGTGATGCCTGAGCGCATCTTCTATCCTGCCTGAAGGATGAATTATATCGGCATGAGTCAATACGCAGCCCACCTGTTCGTTTGACTCGCACAAATCCACGCAGTGTGAAACGTAGTTTGGCAAAAGAACGTCGGTTGCCTGGAGATACTGGACAAACCTCGTTCTCGGATTCATCAACCCCCTATTGAACTCGCGATGTTCATTCCGACTGAGACGGGTGAAGGACCGGCCGGTATATAGACGATCACGGTTTCTTCTTTCAAAATCCAAAAGAATGTCGTAGGTATCATCATCAGATCGATTGTCCAGCGTGACTATCAACAGGTTTTCATAA
The DNA here is from genome assembly GCA_963813125.1 of uncultured delta proteobacterium. Taxonomy (GTDB): domain Bacteria; phylum Desulfobacterota; class Syntrophobacteria; order Syntrophobacterales; family Syntrophobacteraceae; genus SbD1. The sequence continues at coordinate 35,534 of CAWEZA010000105.1, forward strand.
TCCTGATCGAGTAAGCTTTGGAGACATCTGCTCAAAGTCGACGAATTATTGAATGTCGGAATGAGGATAGAAACAAGCGGCTTATCCATTTTTAACTCTTCTCTAATGATATCATACAACTAATGACCATATATATAGGTCGTACAAAACAAGGAACTATAAAAAGTTATGTGCTATGACCACACTTTCCATTTTGACTGGCCCAATTCCCACAACTGGTTCAAATAATCAACATCTCTAAGAGTATCCATACAAGCCCAAAAGCCTCGATGGGGGTATACCATGAGCTGTTTCATCGAAGCAATTTCATCCAAAACTCCAACTTCAAGATCCTGAGCATCGTCTACTGTAAGGTAATCGAAAAATTTCCTATTGAAAACGAAAAATCCACCATTGACCATTGTTGAATCGATCTCAGGCTTTTCCATAAAACGTGTTACCGTGCTTCCATCGACTTTCAATTCGCCGAAGCGGGAAACAGGATTTACGCCGGTAATGGTCACCATCTTGCCATGACTTCTATGAAAGGACACGAGTTTAGCAATATCTACATCCGCAACCCCGTCGCCGTAGGTTACCATAAAGGTGTCTCCGTCAATATACTTTTCGATCTTCTTTAACCTGGCGCCCTTCAGAGATTTATCCCCCGTATCGGCGAGTGTGACCTTCCAGGCCTTTTCGGGGTGTTCGCTATGGATCTGAATGTTTTTCCCGTTCCCATACTCTATGGTAAAGTCGCTGTTAAGAAACTCGTAATTGAAAAAGTACTCCTTGATGAAATCCCCCTTGTAGCCGAGGCAAAGCACGAACTCATTAAAACCGTAATGAGCGTAGCTTTTCATGATGTGCCACAGAATCGGTCTATTGCCGATAGGAACCATCGGCTTTGGCCTGAACTCGGTTTCCTCCCTAAGACGCGTACCCAATCCGCCACACATTATGACGACTTTCATAACGCTCTCCTCATGTTCCGCACCTTCTCTCCGAGAACAGTCCATTCTGCGGCCATGCGGCCGGACATCCATTGGACTTTCGGCGCTCATTTCCAGAAAATCGAAAAACCCTCTTCTTTTTCCGCAGCGTTCGGAATCCATGCTCCGACCCGTTATCCGCTTTCTCCGGCAACCCACCCCTCGCAGCTCCGAGGCTTGCGACAAAATCAGGGTCGCAATGACCACCCGCACAGAAGTGACGTGCATTCACCTCGAATACCTACCGATGTTTACATTAGCAATTTCTTTGCCATTCCAGCAGATCCTCCTGTTCTTTCTAATTGATACTTCACCGTAAACAGAGTGATCGCTTCCCCCAAAATCCACCCGCTTCAAAAAAGATGTTACCAAGACACGAAAAAAATGCAACCAAACTATCCCCGATAAGCCCATAAAGCACGGGATAGCAGAACCTGCCTGAATGCACCCTGTAACGAAACCTTGGTAAAGTCAACTTTTTGACCTTATTCCAAATCCAAGGCAATAACATCCGCACATTTTCCAAACCAGCTTCATCTCACAGCTCTATTGCGTGGCATGAACGGTTCGGAGTTCCCGGCTGCCAATGCCCCACCCTGAAATACTCCCCGCGCATCCCTGCAAAGCCGGGCCACTAACAGTCTTGGTCTAGATCTTGCGTAGGTACTTGTTAGGTGATTGAGGAATATGTTAAAAAGTGAAGTGAGTCTGGCGGATTTGACTTATCGTCAAGCATTAATCAATCTAATTGCAACTCGGATTTTTGGTTTGAGCACGGGATCAGAAGCCCTGTATTTCTGGGGAATGCGATGTGGCGTTATTTAAATTTGTGAGGCAAAATGGTCAAAGAACAAAAGTGCCTTTTATGCGGGAAGGAAAATCTTTCGGGTATAAAGGCGAGCATCGCCCCTTTTATAAGGTCCCGCTGTAATATCCAGGAGCCTCTCCCGAACATTTCCAGGCTTTATTGCAAAGCATGTGACTTTTCCTTTTTTGACCACAGATTATCCGAAGATGAAACTCTGTTCTTGTACGCCGGCTATAGGGATGAGCGCTACAATGCGTTGCGCATCGAGCTTGAGCCGACCTGGGCCTATAGTTACAAAAACCATACTGACCGCTCCAATCTCTATCATCGAGCGCGTGTCGAACAGCTCGCCCTTATGTTTCCCAACGGTAGTACAGCTCCTTCGAGAGTGCTCGATTTTGGCGGAGAAGAAGATGCATGGCTGGCAAGGGGCGCTTTCCCCGACTCCGAGGTGCGAACCTATGACATTTCCTTCGAAGCCGCCCCGCTCATAAAGGGATATTTCGACCTCGTGATCTGTTCTCACGTGCTGGAACATGTGTCCCACCCCATCACTATGATGGCTGATCTAGCAAAGTACTTAAGCCCTGGGGGGTTTATCTACCTGGATGTGCCGGTTGAAGCCTCTGACCTCGAGTCAACTTTTCTACCGGGACACCCTCTTAACCGCATGCACGAGCATATATCCCATTTTTCAGCACAATCCATTTGTCGCTTGATACAGTTTAGCGGAATGACACCCATAAGAATTAAAGATATCAGAAATCCATTTACCAAATCCATCGCTGCACTATGCACTAAGCATTCCTATAATGTCGTGAATCAGAAACCGGTGGTAGAGCAATACCATGAAACGGACACTCCTCCTTTGTTGCCGAACATGGCTCGCATCCATAAGCGCTCCCTGGGCTGGGTCCGTGACAAAACACGTATCGTCATCTATCCCGCAGGCGCCTTCACAATGGAACTACTCGCCTACACGGCGCTAAAAGATGCCCGTGTTACCGCCTTGAGCGACAAAAACCAAGAGCTTCACTCCATGGTCCTCATGGGCAAAGCGGTAATCCCGCCCGCATCCATTCCCGAATTGGGCACAGACCTCGTGCTTATCGCTTCTCCCCTCCACGAGGATCAGATCGCTTCCGATCTGAAGTGGCTCGAAGAGCGCGGCATAAAATTGGTGAAGTGCTCTGAAATCCGCTGAGTCGCCGCTTTGGCATCGATGATACTGCCGGCGCCTATATGCAGCCGGCACGGCGCGCCATACTTCCCGAGACAACACCGATGGGCTCGCCCGACCGCTTGAGGTCTGAATTTCGCCTTGAGTCCAAAGGCTGGTCTCGGACCCCTTGCACCCACAGCTCGCGCCCGCCTCCAGTGCGTCCTCACCCCGGGTTTCTCAGGGGCCAGGGGGCACTCCTCCAAATATCGCCCTTTTTATGGAATGCTGCACTAATACATTGTCAACTTAATTCATTATTTGTGTGCCTCTTCCGGGCCGAACGCCTTGTAAAAGGACCCAGGGTTATGGGTGCTCTGGTTGTCTTGGATGATCACGATCTTTTCTGCCTCAGGCTGATCTTTAACAGTACTCAGACAATTATTCTGTGAAAACGGCATATTACGAGTATAAACATGGAGCGTGGCACTACCTGGGCGTTCCCTCCCGGAGGTCATCCCAGCTCCCGGATCGTGGGCGGAATGGCAACGCCCACAGCCTGAAAAACCTTGCCGCAGACGCCGAGGCACTGACTCCGGATAGCGAGCATTTTCCCGTTCTCCTCTATAGTGATCTCCTGGAGTGCCTTCAGATCCTGCTTTATATCAGACCACTCGAAATCGGCGTGACCCGCGGCCTCGAGCCGGCGGTCGAGTTCTTTCCTCAAGACGAGAGCAAGGAAGCTGCAAAAGACATGGCCGCGAATTGTTTCATCTCGTTGGTGAAAGACCGGTCTTGTGTCGAAGGTCGATTTTATGTCCCTGAATGCGCGCTCCACCATCCAAAGGTCTTTGTACCTAAGTGCTACGTTCTTGGGGGAGAGAGCGGTGTTGGTCCTGAGGACCCATATGCCGTCATACTTGGCTTCCTCCTCGATCTTTTCCAGGTCAATGGAAATACTCCCGCTTTCCATCTTGACGAATTTGCGGTAGCCCTTGTTGCCGATCATGGCTTTGGCTCCCCTTTTGAGCTGCTCCTTGAGCGATTCGATGATGGCTTCCCGGTCCCGAGCATCCTTTCTCGCCTGCCTGGAATTGAAGCATACGATGTAGCGCCTGTCCTCGACCCACACCTCCTTTACCTTCAGAGGGGAAGGGTCCTTCGTGGTTACGCCCTCAGGGTGGACCTCTGTGTACTCGCCCGGCGCGCCGAGCACCTTCTCGCCCACTTCTTTGACGTTGCGCATTCTCTCCCCAAGAATGTACCGGACTTTGCTATCCGGCCGATCAAGGGTTTCGAGGGTCTCCCTGCTGATCATTCCCCGGTCGGCAACGAGGCAAAACCGCTCCACATGGAACCGTTTGCGGATGCGCTCCACCACGGGAATAGTCGTTTTGACGTCCGTGGTATTCCCCGGCCACATCTCGCAGCAGATCGGCGTTCCCCTATTGTCGACCACAACGGCCACGACCATCTGGTTGAGGTCGGGACGATGATCCTTGCTGTGGCCAAGCCTGCCCCAGTTCCTCTCCGCCATTTCCCTCAAAGTAGATCGAGGTGGTGTCCAGAAAAACCAGATTGAGGCTGCTGAAGAGATTGCGGTTGTGGGCGAACATGGCCTCCTCGACAGCATCCTTCGTGCATCGGGGAGAAAAGAGAGTTGCATGCGCCTGGTCTTCGATCTCCTCACCGAGAAAGGCCATGGCGCGGTAGAGATGGTGAAGGGAGATGTCCTCCACTCCGTTAATGTGGTAGTCCCTGCGCCACTTATCACAGAACCGGTCCGACCCGGATACGAGAAGCCTGTGCAGGACGGTGAGGAAAATCGCTCGTTCGACGTTGAAGAAAAAGAACCGTTCTGCAAGTGTCCGTTCGAGGATTTTCTTGATGCCGAGCGCCTCCCAAATCCTTTCAAAGATCAATACCGGGCCGATCTTCTTGGTCTCGGCGCCGATGTCGCTTTTTCCGGAGAGCACGAGGAGAACCTTTTCCGAATACTTCGAAAGGGATCGACACAGGGTTTCGATCTCTCCTTTTTCCTGCAACCGGTCGAGCCGACCAATGGTGCTTATGACCCGCTGCACGACTTTGCCGCGCAATTTCTTGTTTTCAACGATTTGCAGGTACTGGTTGTTTCCTGATTTCTTGACTCGCACGAACATGGGAGCGTCTCCTATTAAGGACACTCCCAAAATAGCTCATATAACCATGAGATATCAAGCCTAAAATAAATGCTTCGTGGCACTACCTTTTTGAGGTTTTAAAAATTCGATCTAGCATTCATGCGGGTTTACGGACGTTTGAAGGCGTCGAACGCCTGCTCACTGTAAAACTTCAGTCAGGGTAATGGAGCTCAGAAAGCATCTTCATGAACATCGCGTATTCGATACCGGTTCGGTGCTGCCGTCAACCCCCTCGAGCTTCGGCGGTTTGCCCGACCGTGGCTTTTCCTCCAGACTGTTAACGGATTTTTCAATAAAAAATCGTTTACGTACCTTATGTACTGTTTGCATGGTTACCTGCAGAGCATCTGCGATCTCCCGGTCCTTTTTCCCGGCATCGGCGAGCAGCAAGATGCCGGCTCGTGTAATTTTCCGGGCCAATTTCCGCCCGGTGTCAACAAGGCGCTTAAGTTCTCTACGCTCCTCACCTGTAAGCGTGATATTGAACTGTTTGTTCATGGCCGTTGCCCCCCTCGGGAAGGCAACATAACATAATATGACTAAGTTGACGATGTACTAGATATCTTCTTTGGCAGCCGACCTTATCGACCCGGAATTGAGATAAGGCCTAATATACACAGGTATCAATAAATTACTCAAGATGGCAGATCATGACATACTTCAGGCTCCAGGTATTGAATATCGATCTTACCTGCTAAGTAATCCAGCTTGATAATATATCGCACATTGGAATAATGGCGTTTTATCTCTTTGTGGATCTCCTCAGCATAGGCAACAGAAGCAATAATAACAGTGTCAATGTCCTCCGTTGCGATTACTGACGGAGACAATATCTTATGTTCATGGAAATAACTTCCATGCTTTTTAACATCCTTATCGACCATATACAATGGAAGGTCCATTATCGCCTTGTGATCCTTTAATATCCTGTTGGCGACATCCCCGCATCCCCAGAACGCAATCGCTTTCCTGCCCCAAAGCGAATCTAGAAGTCTACCCACAGAGCGGCGAATCGACAGCTCATGGTCATATGATCTGTTCAGAGTAATAGCAAGGCTTTCAAAGAACTCTTCCTTAAAGCCTGAAATACGTGAGTCAAGATAATTGATGATATTTATGAAGTCCGAATATGACAGGGTGAAGTCGTGATTCCTCTTTGTTGGAACACGTTTGTTGAGTAAATCGGCATAACTATGATCTAAATAATTTTCAAGCAAGAAATGATGAACCTTTACTACGTCATTATCAATTTTAGCGGCTAGGTCGTTAGGAAGATAGAACGACGTGCCGGCATGATATTTTTCCCACGCATAGAGGTGATTTTCAATTACCAGTTGGCTTGTTCTAAGTGTAAGCCTATTTAATAGATCCTTGAAATATATTGTCTCGCACGTCTTTAACGATTTATTATATAGTTCATTGGACATGATTAAATCATCGGTTTGACAATATCCAATTGCATGAAGAAAATCGTGACATATATTCCCTTTCGGGAAATATTTGACATCATATTTTCTAAAAATAATATTCTCTCTGCCTATCTTATCTGACCATATATCCAGACATTTCTTACAGTTGTCCACAAAGGATTCCACGTGACAGTAGATCGATGTAATGCGATCATCAACACTATATAGATGTTGGTTACGTATAATTTGCGATACAAAGCTAGTCAGCAGGTCTCTGAAATTCCTGACATAATATATCACCTTTGTCTTAAGTGGAGGAAATAGTGATAGTAAGTCGTCGACCTCATCCTTACCAAGCATAGGAATAAGTTCAGATGATATTATCGGTGATCTATTCTTATTACGGTTAACTTCACTTGATAACTCATACAAATATTTTTCATGCATCTTTCCATAACACATACTATCATCGTCAATATGAGTTCCATAACGCTTATAATGAAGCGCCATGACAAGTGGATTATGCCCGCCATGACAATAGCGCAATGTATCAATATAATGCAGCCCGTGCTCATCAAGTATTTTCTTGTTAATGCAAAGACACCTCTGTATAGCTGTAGTGCCTGTTTTAGGAGGACCAATATGTATAAATAACGTTCTATCCATTGTTTATTAGTTACCTCTGATCGGCATAATGCATCCACTTCCATATCATGTGCCATGCCTGTGCGTTTGTTATCGGAGCTTTGCTAAAAACCTGCGCTTGAGCCGGGGATAGCATCAAGAGTACGGTAAGGTTCTTTACCGGAATCAACCTTAGCGGACTGGTCAGTCCTTGACTAACAGGCGTGTTAATTTAGCCTGCCCAGGCATCGGATTTGTCAATTCGCCCGGCACATACATATTTAACGAAACCTTATGATGAGCTCACTCATTTTTCAGCAAGTTCTTACGGGCCTCATCCTGTTTTCGAATCAATACTGGTCTGACGGGCAGGTAAAATCATGATGCCCCTGCACCATAGCTTCGCAATTTTCATAGTATCCATTGCAGTGGCTGCAAGTTCTATAGTAGGGAGCATTCATGAAGGTGCGAACCTTCTCCCGCAGCTCATAGACGTCCGGAGTGGAGGCAATGTCGACATAGCTGTCAGGGTAATCGGCGATCTCTATATTGTGGACGGCAACCCCCAGATCGCACGGGTGAAGCTTGCCGCCCCTCGCCTGGAGGTTCCTCGGCGGCATCTGGCAACCACCCTTGTCATGGATCAGCTGCTCGGTGCTTTTATCCAAGTCATACAAGGTGGAGGGCTTGATCCATTCCAGCATCGGGTTCCCGATCGTGTGCGAGAGCCCCATGCTCTTTACCAGTTCAATATTCCTGTAATAGATGTCCTGCTGCTTGGATGAAAGGACACGTGTGTAGTTGCCGAAATTGATACTCAAACGTGGGTCGCGGAAGTATTCCAGCTTTCGAGGGTCAAACGGGACGGTTCCGGAGGTAGGGAAAGAAGCAAGCCCGAAGTTTTCCTGCTCGGAAAGGGCGCCGGCGATCAGGTGGATTTGCGGGTGCGCAAACGTTTCCCCGCCCATGACCGAAACGCCTCCGATGCTGTCGACCGCGCCGAGAAAAGCGCGGATATCGGCGCACACACGTTCAGCCGGCACATTGACGCGTTTATCTTTGGGGTAATTATTGATGTATTGGACGCAGTATTTGCAGTTCATGGTACAGGTGGAATTGACGATAACACAGGCGTAGACGAGATGGATGGGCGCCCCCGGCTTGGGGCCCTTTAACGATACCGCCCGCTCCGCCACGATGTTCGACAGCCGTTCGCAGCAAACAAACCGGCAGACCAGCGGATCGATGCACACCTTGGACCTGACTCCCGTTTCTTTTGTAAACGGGCAGATTGCGCCCATGAAGAAGTACTCTCCCTTGATCGAATTGTGGTAACCCGCTTCCTGCAGGCCAGCCCAAGCGCGGATTTTCAGTACATTGTTGTTGATACAAAAAATCACCAGCGTATTTTTCGGCTCGAAGCCGCCAGTAAAAGGCTCGAAAACGGGGATTCCGTTTAACTCCTTTAATGCGGCGGCCCTAAGGTCCCAGTAACCAGTAATTCTTATTCCTTGGCGACCCAGGTACTCACCGATCGCCTTCCCGAAGTTGGCAGCCCCCCACAACACGAGGTTTTCGAAAGAGCCTACATACCGGAGAAGGGGCCCGAGGTCCAACCTGGAATCCAGGATGGCTTGAGAATAAAAACCTTCGACATCGAACATATTCGCTCCTGCACAACAGTTCTATTTGCTCTTATAGACGCCATCGAAACTTTAATCAGGCACCACGTGTGTCATTTTTTTGACCATTCCACAGACATCCATGATCAAAACAACTTACAGCTGTTCCTCTAGAATCAAATGCTCAAAACCATGACATTCTCTCGCTTTTCATGAGTATTCTGGGCAAGTATCGTGCCAGTCAAGCCTAATTGTGCCTGGGTATATCATACTCCCGATTTGAGCATGTCTTAGCGGATTTTAGACAAACGAACCCGATTTTCACGAGTCAGCCATGGTATAGCTCATAATATGAGTATATCATTGGCAATCCCCATGGTATGTATCGATTTTTCCACGTCATAGGGAACTGTTGCGTGCATTACGCATATTGTCCCCTCGAACATAAAAGCATCCGTGGGCGTCTGAATCTTAAATCCGTGAGTTACATGCCAATTTCGGGCTTCCAGGAATAAACCTTATCACACCCCTGGTATTCCGACGATTCAGACCACCCATCCCGGGGGAGTGCGGCCCCCGATTCCGGGCACCGAGACTTCGCCCAATTATATTATCGCAACTATCTAAAAACATCATATGATGTCTATAATATAGAAGAAATTATTTGAGCCTGTCCCCTTTCGACTCTTCATTCAATCCAGTCGAGTACGTACAGTAAGTTATTATCAGTAAGTCATCATATTCACAAAGCTTTTCGGGAGAGACGCAAACGAACCCGCCATAATGAGGCCTCTCCCCCGCTTGCTCGTATCGTTGCCGCACTGAATATCAGCTTGCAGTACGTCGTGCCAGCCGGGGGAAGAATAATCGTCGCAAAAAAGCCTTTCCCAACCCGAAAGTGCGATATAAAATATGTGTTTAATGTTCATGATTTAGCCGGACAGATAGGCATTCAATATATGCGTCTCGATTCAGTCCTCGATCACCGATTTTGTACCACTGACCGGCATAGACTGTCTAATTTCGGAGCGGGGCAAGACACAGGTTCTTTGTTGGCCTAACTTTTGCTCCGAAAACCGGGACAAAATGGCATTCGGGTTCGATTCGTATTCGAGCCAACGCGCTCTTCTTTGAGAATGGAGGCTATTTGTGACACTTTGGGGTGATTTGGTGCTCCTGGAAGCGCGGGCTTGCCTGGAAAGGCTTATGCCCGCCTGGATTCAGACCGCGCGGCGGATAGTGTTGTATGCGGCTGGAGGCCATACTCGAGATCTTTTTGATAACCCTGACTTTCGCAAGCTTAACATTGTGGGTATTGTGGACCGCAACCCATCACTGCACGGGCAGCAAATACAGGGGCAAGTCATTAACCCCATCAGTGAAATACCTCGTCTGCGGCCTGATGTCATGCTTATCTCCTCGCCGCCCCACCACGAGGAAATCATGGCAGAATTTGAAGTTCGGTGGCGTGAGGCAGGCATCATGGTTATCGATATTTGCGAAGGGGCCAAGGCATATGCGCCGCTTTTCCTCCTTGCGCTCAAACATGGGCTGGTTTTGGATGATTCGCACTCCGGTGAATTTCGGATCAGCAGTCCCGGAAGTCCGAGACGGGTCATCCTCCACGGATCGCATCCCTGGGAGTGCTCGATCGATCATATCAAGTCATTTAATTACTATTTTGACGCCGTCGAACCACCGCAGGTTGCTCAGGACGAAATGATGGTGGATTTTCGCCGACCTGCTTACCACACGCTCAAGGCGTCCGGAATGCGCTTCTTTTTCCCGTCCCATCCCGAAACAGAGGAGGCAACACAGTGTTACCTCGACTTTGCAAATCTACAGCCCGGGGACAAAGTTCTTGACCTGGGTGCCTATGCCGGCCTTTCCACTCTCATTTTCTCCAACGCCGTTGGAAAAGAGGGCAGTGTTATTGCTGTGGAGCCTGACAGCCGAAGTTTGGATGCTCTGCGCAGGAATGTATCCGACTATGGATTGGTAAATGTATCCATAGAGGACGGAGCAATATGGGATAATGATGGTGAAGAGCTCTTCCAAGCGGAGGGGGGCATGAGTTCCAGCCTTGCGGAAGTCATCGGGCGAGCCAGCGCGGCTAAGCCTGTGAGGACGTTCACGCTGAAAACGCTATTAGAGCGCTACAAATTCAAAACTGTTAGATTCATAAAAATGGACATCGAGGGGGCTGAGTTGTGCGTACTTTCCCAAGCCATGCCGCTTTTACGGGAAATTCGGCCCAGGATGGTCGTCGAGGCGCATTTATATAAGAACGGCCGCTCAAATTTGCCTGAACTAAAAGCTTTGCTGGAAGATGGAGGGTTTTCGACCGTAACCCGTAGGGAAGGCATGACGGATTTCCCTATTGTTCTGGCAAAGTGGGGCGACTGCTCCTCATAGCGACCGCAAGTCAGCATATGTAGCCTCCCGCCATATGTCACAATGGAGCAAGTCGTAAGCGCATCCGACTCCTCTTGGCAATGGTTCTTGGTCAAAACAGCAAACCGGGGGATGGGGATGAAAGCGACAGCAACCTTTGTGCTGACATGCGCGCTGTTAATTGCGGCGGCGGGCCGGGCGGATTCCGCGCCAAAAATCGTGATGGTGTATGTAAAGGGCGGCTGCTACCACATGGGAGACACTTTCGGGGGTGGGCACACTAGCGAAAAACCCGTGCACGAGGTGTGCGTCGATGATTTTTACATCGGCAAGTACCCGGTGACCCAGGCTGAATGGCAGGCTGTTACGAACAGCAACCCTTCGCACTTTAAGGACTGCGGCGGCAACTGCCCGGCCGAGCAGGTGTTATGGAAGGACGCAGTGGCGTTTATCGAAAAACTAAATCGGATTTCCGGCAAAAACTACCGTCTTCCCACCGAAGCCGAATGGGAGTACGCGGCCAGAAGCGGAGGCAAAAAAGAAAAGTACTCGGGCGGAAACAGGGCGTCGACTCTTGCCTGGTATTCGGACAACTCGGGCGGAAAGACTCATCCCGTGGGGCTGAAGGCTCCAAACGGCCTCGGGATATACGATATGAGCGGCAATGTGTGGCAGTGGGTGAGCGACTGGTACGACCCGAAATATTACAGCCGGAGTCCGCGCGAAAACCCGCAGGGGCCGGCGAGCGGAACTCTCCATGTCATAAGAGGCGGGGCATGGCTTGGTTCCACCTGGTTTGCACGAGCTTCATACCGCGGCATATTACCTGAGGGGTTCAAACGGATCGATCATATTGGCCTGCGGCTGGCCATGAGCAGAAAGAGCCGGGCGGGCAAATAGAGAACGCGGGATGTCATTGTACAATTCGTACAAAACAATATGAGACAGGAGACACCCCATGGACATCCCAACCGCTGAGGCAAGAAAGCAGTTTTCGGAAATCTTGAACCGCGTGGCCTATGCCAAAGAGCGAGTGGTGCTCACCAGGCGAGGCAAGCCGCTTGCGGCCGTGGTGCCAATCGAGGACATCGAGGCCCTGGAGGCCCTGGAGGCCCTGGAGGACCGCATCGACATCGAGGAGTCGGACAAGGTCCTTGCGCGAAATGAGGAGAGGGTGCCCTTCGAAGAGATCAAACGGAAGTACGGTCTTAGGTGAAGTCCTACGAGATTGAGTTTTCAACCTCGCCAATCCCCCGGGAGCGTCGCTCCCGGGGGATTGCTTACTGTTTTATGCCGTTTAAAGCGGCGGCTCCTCTTTGGACGATATTTTCCGGCAAGGGCAGATATCCCAGCCCATCGCTGTAGGTCTGCCCCGCATGGAGGCACCAGTTGAAGAGGTCTTTAAGGGTCTCAACCTTTTTGGTGTCACTATTTTTGTCGTAGAGCAGAACCCAGGTAAGCGTAACTACAGGGTATGAATTCGGCCCGTCAGGGTCTGGCATGAAGAGCCGCAGATTTTGCGGAAGCACTGCCGAGGCCATGGACGCCATGGCGCTTTCCCGGCTCGGCGCGATGTAGTTCCCGGCCATATTTTCCAGAACCGCGGTATCCAGGCCAAGCCTTTGAGCAAACCCCAGTTCCATATAGCCTATGGAGCCCACCGACTGTTTGACAAGACCCGCAACGCCCTCGTTTCCCCTGCCCCGCAGCGCCCTTCCGGGCCAATCGACAAACTTGGCCGCCCCGTACTTCCCGCGCCACTCCCGGCTTACGGCATCGAGATGCTTGGTGAAGGCGAAAGTCGTGCCGCTGCCATCGCTGCGCACGGCGGTGGCGATCGTCAATTTCGGGAGATTCAGCCCCGGGTTGCACTCTTTTATGACCGGATCGTCCCAGCTCGTGATTTTTCCAAGAAAGATACCGGCACAGGCTTTCCTGCTCAGCCTCAACCTGGACTGGAGCCCCGGAATGTTATAGGCCAGGACGACGCCCCCGGCGGTAAGGGGGATCATTGTAACGCCCCGCTCCACCTGCGAGATTTCGGCGTCGGTCATGGCGGCGTCGCTTGCGCCGAAATCGACGAGTTTATTTTTCGCAACATCTTTTCCGATAAACCGTTCGATGCCCGCGCCGCTTCCCACCGCGTCGTATTTTACAACCACGCCGGGGTGGGATTTCATATATAGGGCAAACCATTTTTTGTACAACGGCGCAGGGAAAGTCGCGCCCGCGCCCTGGAGCAATAAGGAAACCGAAGCCGTTCCGGTCGAGGATGACTCTTGCGCATCCCCCCCTGAGCGGGAACATCCGGCAACAAGCACAACCATTAGCAAGAAAAGGCCAAAAAGCCTCATGCGATTCGTCGTCATATTCGGCTCCCCACCCGGCAGTTTAGGACAAAAGACTAGCTAAACCTTCCGCTGATGTAGTCCTTAGTGTGATCTTCCTTGGGGTCCTCGAATATCTGCCGGGTGTCCCCCAATTCGACCAGGTAACCAGTGCGGCCGCCCTGGGTGGTGTCGACGTACAGAAAACCGGTTTTGTCCGCCACGCGCTGGGCCTGCTGGAGATTGTGCGTGACAATCACAATCGTGAATTTTTCCTTTAGCTCCAGCATGAGTTCCTCGATTTTCCTGGTGGCAATCGGGTCCAGAGCAGAGCAAGGCTCGTCCATGAGCAAAACCTCGGGCTCGGTTGCGATGGCCCGGGCTATACAGAGACGCTGCTGCTGGCCGCCGGAAAGAGATAAGCCGCTATCGTTCAGCTTGTCCTTGACTTCGTCCCAAATGGCTGCGCGGCGCAAGGCATTTTCAACCCGCTCTTCCTTGTTGCCCTTGAAGCCGTTCAATCTCAAGCCGAAGGCCACATTGCGGAAGATGCTCATGGAAAAAGGGTTGGGCTGCTGGAACACCATCCCGATGAAGCGGCGAACGGCTACGGGATCGATGGAGTTGTGATATATATCGGTACCCTGGAAACACACCTGCCCCTCGAACCGGAAACCGCGCACGAGGTCGTTCATGCGGTTCAAGCAGCGCAGGACAGTACTTTTGCCGCACCCGGAAGGCCCGATGAAGGCGGTGATCTTTCCGCGCTCTATCGGGATATTGGTGTCGCGCACCGCTTTAAATTTACCGTAGTACAGCTCCTGAACGTTGCAGTCGATAATCACGCCGTTTCCGTTTGAAGCCGTGGAATCCAACGCGCTTTGGGAAGAACAACTCATATGCATTGCCTCCATTTATCTTTCCAACTTCGTTAGCCAGACCGTTTCAGACCAGGTTGCGTTCACGATCGGGCCGGGGATAAACCCCGCCCCTACGCGGGAGAAACCTGGTATCAGTTGTTCGTCCCGGAGCGGGAAAGGGCCTGCCCCACAAGGTTTACGGTAAGGACCATCAGCACCAGCACAAGGGCGGCGGCCCAGGCAAGTTCGACCTGGTTTTTGAACGGCATCGCTGAGAAGTTGTATATCAAGACGGCCAGGGAAGCCGTGGGCTGCTTCAGGCTCATGTTGCCGCCGGCCCCAAACCAGTAGTTGCTAAATAAGGCGGTGAAAAGCAACGGGGCGGTTTCACCGGCCGCACGGGCAACCGCGAGCATGACTCCGGTTAGAATCCCCGGAAATGCCGCGGGCAAAAGAACCATCCACACACTCTGCGCCTGGGTGGCACCCATTCCGATCGCCGCCTCGCGGATCTTTGAGGGCACCATGCGGACCGCCTCTTCGGCGGTAAGCATTATCGTAGGCAGCATCAGGATGGAGAGGGCAATTCCTCCAGCCCAGGCGGAAAACCCGCCGGTAATCAGAACGACCGCCCCGTAGGCGAAAACGCCCGCCAGGATGGATGGAAAACCGGTCAAAAGCTTCGCGCACAAGCGGACAACCTTTGCCATTTTGCTCTCGGGCGCAACTTCCGAAAGAAACACCGCGCCCAGAATACCGAAGGGTATACTGATCAGCCCCGCGAGCCCAACCATCAACAAAGTTCCCACAATGGCATTGCCAAACCCTCCGCCGTGCTCGAAGGCCGTGGGAGGCAATTGCGTGAAAATGGACAAACTCAGCCTTTTCCCGCCTCGTATGAGCAGCATCAATACCACCGAAAAAAGCGGCACCAGTGCCGCTATCGTCATCAGAGCGACCACATTGTTCATAAAGAAACTGAATGCGGCTCTCGGGCGACGCAGCGATTTTTCCAGAAGGTGCATATCTATTTTGACCGACTCGCTGTCAGGCGAGCCGATGTGCACCGGCGGAACGGTTGTCGGGTTCATTATCTGCCTCCTTCCCAGCCCTCCGAGGCTTTATCGAGTATAAAAGCCCCCACTACGTTGACGAGCAAAGTTATGCCGAGCAGGATCAGGGCCGCAAACATCAATACGCCGATTTCCGAGGGCCCCGCCTCCGAGAAGTTATTAGCCAGAAGAGCGGCCAGAGTATTACCCGGCGAAAACAGGGACCAGCTGATCACATTCGAGTTGCCCACCAGCATGGCAAGGGCCATCGTTTCGCCAAGCGCTCTTCCAAAAGCCAGGATGACGGCGCCGAAAATGCCCTTGAACGCCGTTGGCAGTATCACGGCCAGGATGGCCTCCCACCTCGTGGCCCCAAGCCCGTAGGCGGCCTGCCTAATTTTCGGGGGAACAGCGTTCAATGAGTTTAGACTAATGGCTGCAATGGTCGGCAGGATCATGATGGAGAGCACAATGCCTGCCGGCAGCATGCCCGGGCCGCTCAGCGTGGTGCTGAAAACCGGAATCCAGCCCAGTTTTGTCTGCAGCCAATGACATGGGGGCCTGATCAGGGGAATCACAAAATAGATCCCCCATAGCCCGTAAACAACGCTGGGGATGGCCGCGAGCAGTTCGACGAGGTTTTTCAGCAGATTTTCGAGCTGATCGGGCAGTTTTCCCCAGAACGAATGGAACTGAACGCGCAAAACCTTCAACACGGAAAACGCAAGCGTGGCCAGAAAATGCTCGCTAAGGAATATGGCCACCGCAACGCCAAAGAACGTGCCAATGAAAAGCGCCAGCATAGAGCTGTATAAAGTACCCCAGATTTCGGGCAGCACTCCGTACTGTTTGGTGTTCGGATCCCACTTCGTGCCCGAGATGAACCCCAACCCATACTTTTTGATGGCCGGGGCGGCCTGGTGCGCGATCGTGTAGACTATATACAAGACGAGCACCAGGGTTAGCCACCCAAACAGATAACAAGCCATGCGAAAAGCAGAGTTGCCGTACTTCTCAATTGCTGTGGGAGCACGCGTGATCGAATCACTCCCCGCAGTAGATTTCAGGCCGATACCAGCCATCGTTCCAATCCTCTCTTATGGCCTACTTCGCTTGTATGGTATCCAGTGCAGCCTTGTCTCTTGCCACAACGGAGGCCGGCAAAGGAATGTAGCCGAGTTCCCGGCTGCTCTTCTGGCCTTCAATAAGACAGTAGTCAACCACGTCTTTGACAGCTTTGAGCTTGCCCGGGTCGTTATATTTTTTATAGAAAAGCATCCAGGTGAAAGTCACGATCGGATACGAAGCATCCCCATCCGGGTCGGGCAGCCATGCAATGAGGTTTTCGGGCAACTTCACCGCCGCAAGGGAAGCCATCGCGGACTCGATGGTGGGTTTTACAAATTTTCCGGCTTTGTTTTCGAGGGTCACCATCGCCACCTGCTGGCCTACCGCATAGCCGTATTCGATATAGCCAATCGACCCCGGCGTGGTAAGAATACCGGCGGTCACGCCTTCGTTTCCTTTGGAGCGAGTCCCCACAGGCCAGTTGGGCATATTATTGATCCCGACGCTTTTTGCGAACTCGGGGCTGATCGCCGCAAGGTGCCTTGTGAAAACGTTTGTAGTTCCGCTGCTGTCTGCCCGCTCGATGACGTTGATCGGGCCGTCAGGCAGCTTGACGCCCGGATTGGTCTTTACAATCAGCGGGTCGTTCCACTTGGTTACCTTGCCGAGAAAAATCCCCGCGTAGGCCTGCCGGCTGAGTTTTAGTTCGGTAACCCCAGGGAGATTGTATGCCAGGACAATGCTGCCGGCGGTCATCGGGAGCAGCACCGCGCCGTCCTTGACCTGAGCGATTTCCTCGGGCGTCATAGCAGCGTCGCTAGCCCCAAAATCCACCGTTTTATTGATGAAGTTCCTCACCCCACTGCCGGAACCAACCGACTGGTAGTCGACGAGAATATTTTCATGAAGCCCGTGAAAATCCTTGAACCACTTGTCATAGAGCGGAGCGGGAAAACTGGCCCCGGCGCCGGTAAGCCTCACATCCGCCGCCCTGGCAAAGCCCAGGGGCGAAGCCGAAATAAGCAAGACCACAAAGCCGGCCAACGCATTTCGCATCTTCATATCTAAATTTCCTTTCATCAGTTGAATTTCAATCGATAACTCACATAAGAAATCACAGCGGGAAAATGAATGAGACTCCAATTGCAGAGACTCCCCCCCTAAAAAATATATGTCCAGCAAAACTCAAGAGCCGATTCGGCAAGGCGAGCAGGTAGAGCCGGTGGGAACAGCGCTTACCCGATGATTGGATGTCTGAATCCCCCCTCAGAACAACCTCGGATAATCGTGCACACTCTTTATAGCCATGCTTTGTTACATTCAGGTTAACACGAGGTGATATTTGTGCAGCATTTGACTCTTTGCAGGGGAGGAAAACCAGTCAAACAGCGTCAATTTCATGACCCGACCTCTTATACGTTCAAGATGCGGGCGGGGATAAACCCCGCCCCTACGCAGGACAAAGCCTCATGCCCTCGCATTGGTATAATTTTGAACGCTACTCGGTATTACATCCCCTGTCACGCCGGCCCCACCTTTTTTCCTCATGCCCGCAGTGATTGTCTGACGGACCGAAAAATACCCTTCCCAGGGGTCATGCTTTAGATGAGCGAGCCTTGCACGGATATTGCCGATATTTAAGCTGTCCGACCTCAGTTTTTCGCTGAGTTCATCCCAGGCGAGCGGAGTCGAAACAGGACAGCCCGCCCTGGCGCGCGTGGAGTAGGCGACCACGCTCGTGGCTCCCCGCCGGTTTCGCAGATAATCGATAAAGATTTTCCCCCTTCTTTTCGCTTTGGACATCGTAGCGATGATGTCACCGGGAAACTCCCTCACGATGCTTTCCGCAACCGCCCGCGAAAACTCCTTCACCCCGTCCCAATCGGCCCCGGGGATGAGCGGCACAGCTATGTGCAGTCCTTTTCCGCCGGTAGTTTTTACAAAACTCGTGAGTCCCAGCCCTTTCAATTTGTCCCTCAGGAAAAGGGCCGCATCTATCATTTTTGCCCATTCGACATCCTCGAGATGCGGGATGATCCGCTCTGCCACTTCGGTGTAATAGTCGATCAAATCGCGCTTGGTGACTCCGATGTCGGGGTAGAATTCTCTATCGGGGTTGGTGATCCCGACCGCGGCCTTTTTGAAATCCTCATCGGTTAGCACGACAAAGTCGCCGCTGTCGTACTCGTAGCCTTTTACGATATCTTCCAAAAGGATCGGCCGGCCGGTCGCCTCGCTTATCCTTTCGTACCGGACTCCGGATTTGGTTAGCCTCTCACCGTGCAAAATGAACTTGAGATCCCCTTTTGCATAGCCTTTCTAAGGGTCGGTTTGATCAGCCTCCCATAGATTGTCCATAAGGGAAATTCGTGGTGGCACGGGTGCCCACCCAACAATTAACTATAAACACGGTGTGCGGTAACCGGGGAGGGAATGCGACCATGGGTATTTGCTCCAGCCTTGATCTTGATGTGAGACCGTCGAGATCGTGGGGGGAGGACAGATCGTTTGCGTTGTGCGGTTGAGGTGCGGCTTCCCGCCGCGATCGAGACAGGTCGCGGCTGGAAGCCTACACCTACCGCGATCAAGACGGGTCGCGGCTGGAAGCCGCTCCTACCGCCATGATGACAGGTCGCGGCTAGAAGCCTGCACCTCAACCCTACCTTATTTAACTTGGAAGGTTACTTCGGGGGTTTGCACGGGAGTTCCGCCGCCGGCAGGCCAAACCCTGGCCAAAAGAGTAAATTGGCCTCGGCGAATCGGCCACAGAAACTCGTGGAGGTTTTTCCCCGTCTGCCCTGCCGCTTGACCGTTCAACACCCATTCGACCCTTGCCGTCTCGATCCCCTGCGGGATTTTGAAGGAAAACGCCTGGAGCCGGAGTGGAACCCGGGGGTCAACGGCAATCTGGAGGCCGGGGAAAGGCTCGAGCAGCCGGATAACGGGGGGCGGTCGATGAGTGGCCGATGGATGATGTTCGCAAGTCGAACCGCAATGAAGCGTACACTTCCGGACAGGGGCGACGCCCGGCAGGAATTTCTCATCGACATGCGGACAGCCCGGTCCGGCAAGCAACCCGGTCACAGAACATATGCTCACGGTCTCGAGGCCGGGCCAGGCAGTAAATGAGCCCGTTTCCGCATTCCGGTCGAGTTCGGCAAAGATCGCGCGCAAAACGAGCGCCGGCCCGATAGCCCCGCTTATCCCCCTGGTGGGGCGGTCGTTCAGGTTTCCCATCCACACGCCGGCGGTGTATCTATCCGAAAAACCAACGGTCCAGCAGTCTTTATGGTCCGAGGACGTGCCGGTCTTAACGGCGGTAAGACCCGGAAAACGCAGGAGGCTTCCCTCCCCGAACTCCAGGAGCCTTGCCTGCGGGTCGGACAATATGTCGGCAACAATGGCCGCAACTCCCGGGTCGATCACCTGGCGGATTTGGCCGGACGATAGATTTGAGCCGGAAAGAACGCTCAGAGGCAGGAAAGCGCCGTGACGCGCAAGGGCCGAATACGCCCGCACCAGCTCGAAAAGGCTCACTTCCCCGTCTCCCAGGGCGAGCCCGTGGCCGTAGAATTCAGCCGGTTTATTCAAGCCCGTTATGCCCAAGGCGTGGAGTCTTTCGAGAAAGCGCTCGGTTCCAGTGAAACTGATGGTTCTAACCGCCGGGGTATTCAAGGAATTGCCAAGGGCAACCCGCAACCGGACCGGACCGTAATAGGTCCTGCTGTAATTGCGGAAAACGTGAAGGCCCGAGTTTACGGGTTCCACGAGAGGAGAATCTTCTATAACGGTCGCGGCGGTCCACCCCATTTCCATGGCCAGCGAGTAGAGAAAGGGTTTCAAGGTGGAACCCGGCTGTCTGCGGACGGTAACGCCATCGACCCACCCTTTCGATTCTCCCGCCGAATTACTCTCACTTACCCACGCAAGCACCTCCCCGGTCCTGTTGTCCACTACCAGGGCCGCCCCATCGCCCACGTCGCTCGATCTCAGGGCCTGGATGCGGTTCCAGAGAATTTGGACGACTTTTTGCTGAAGGCGCCCATCGAGGCTTGTCCTGATGGATCCGTGAGAGTTCAAAAATTGGTTTCCTAGCGTGCCAAGAACATACTGAACGAATTGAGGCGCGTCGATGACTCTTCGGGAGTGAGCCAGTTCAATGGGTTCGCTTTGTACGGCCACATACTCGGATTGGCTGAGAAAACCTCGACCGCGCATGCGTTCCGCGAGCTTCATGATTCGCTTTCGGGATAAACCCAGCCTCTTTCTAAGGTCTAGTCCCGAAGGCGCCCGGACAAGCACAGCCAGCGCCAGACACTCCCTGATGTTCAAGGTCTCGGGATCGCGGTCGAAATAGAAACGGGAAGCTTCCACGACCCCGCGCCTCTGATGCCCGTAAGGCACCTGGTTCAGGTAAAATTCCAGTATCCGGTTTTTTGAAAAACGCTTCTCGAGACGGGCCGCTTCGATTCCCTCGAGCCACTTGGACCAAAGGGTCCTGGGCCTGGGGTGAAGCATCCGGACGACCTGTTCGGTAATCGAACTCGAGCCCCGCACGGCTTTTAGGGCCAGAAGGTCCTGCACCAGGGCATGAGCGCGAGCCGGCCAGTCGACTCCGCCGTGTTCGAAAAAACGATGGTCCTCGGACTCAATAAACGCATTTCGGAGCCAAGGAGGGATTTCATACAAAGGTGCTGTTTGAACGCTCCACCTGTTCTGATAGCTTATGGAAAGGGTGTTTGCGCCCGTTCGGTCCAAAAGCTCCGGTTTTTTCACCTGCAAATTGCCAAAGGAAAAAGATGCCGGAATCGGTTGAAGGTCCCGCGCCGTCTTCAAGGCAAAAAGAATGAAGACGGCGCAGGCAATGCTAACGACACCAAGCGCAATACAGAGTTTGCGATTATGGCGCCAGACTTTCATTTAGCGAGTTCCACTTTCAGTTTGGCAGGCTTGCTTTTGCCGTAGACGTCGGTCTCATACATCTCCTCGGCATGAGCGGGCAGAGCCGTGAACTCTCCCCCGGCTATCGCCTGGGCCACGTAGGAGAGGTAATAATGGCCGGCTGCAAGCCGCTCCGAGTAGAAGCGCACCGCGCTGTGGCGCAACTCCTTGTGGTAGAAACTCCAACGGGAATCCCCGAAGTCCCGCCAGTCGGAGTATTTGGCGCGCAGAGAATCGGGGGCGAACCGGGCTCCAGCCTTTTGCGCATCGACTTCCGAGGAGGTCGCAAGCTGCCTGTTCACCGGCTCGAGGCCACCCGGCACAGGGTCTTCCACGATTACGAAATAGCGCTCGGAGGGTATCGACACAAAGAGGTCCACCCTCACGAGATCACCGGTTGCGACCTGGATGGGACTGGTCGCCAAGACCCATTTTCCATCCCGCTCCACACTGTATTGTCTGTGAATTTCTATCCCGGCGTTGACCGATTCAGGGCTCATCCTGACAGGCTCCCAGGAAAGCAGCGTATCGTAGTAAAGCCTGCCCTGCCCTTCCCTGCCAACGGTTACAACCGACTTTTCGCCCCTGTCCGAATCCTTTGGACGGTAGTCGCAATTGACCGGCTTATCGGAAAAATTATCGAAGCGGCCCTGGCAGAGCGGCTGTTTATTTAAGAGCACATGGAAGCTCAAGCGCGGTTTTTGCGTCTCGAACGCTTTGCTGAAGCGCAGGGCCGCCATTGCGGCAAAGAGGTTATCCTGCGTGGAATCCCAATGGCTCCTGCCTTTTCTGCTCGCAACGATCGTCGCCATGAGCTTTAAGGGGATGGACGCAAGACTGGCCGTCCGGCTCTTTGCCCTGTTCGACAAAAGGGCCATGAGAATAGCGGCGTCGTCTCTAACCGGCGACGAGAGGATGGAGTACAGCGCGGAATCGGGCTGTTCGGAAAACCTGATCGTCCCGCTGCTCTGGTCGGAATGGGCGAGAAGGCTCTTTAGCACTTTTGCCCGCATTCCCTGAGTGTTCTCCACTTTTGTCATAGCATCCAGCAGCATGGCCTTTCCGAAAAGACTCATCTCACCCAGGTGCATGTAACTGCGTTCGAGGTCGGCTTTGGAGACCTTTCCGTTATCGGCGAGCGCCGACAAGGCAAGCGCCCTCACGTCGGACATGACGCTCCGGGAAGCGGGGTCCCGCGACTGGTCGCGCTTTAAAATATCTCCAAGGTATTTGGTGAGTCTTTCCTCGACCGGGGCGGGCGGCACATGACCCAATTCCCTCATCCAGTTGAACGCCTTGGCTGTAAAAGCGCTAAGAAACGGGCTGACATATTCGTCGCGGGGCTCGTAGAAAGCCATTCCGCCGTTTGGAGCCTGGAACTCGGAGGCTTCCGCCAGCACACGGTCGGCTTCCGCGGGAGCGTTTTTCCACGAAAAGGAACTCGAAAACCAGGGCGCAAGGCCGGCAGCGGCACCCGCCATGACCGCCCTGCTGATCTTTTGCTCCCAGCATTCATAGGGGTAGACTTTCATGAATTCGAAAGGCGCCTCGAGCCCTCCGAGAACTGAGGGCGAGACCCCCACGGCAAGCGAGCCCGACCCGGACCGCATTTCCCCGGGAAACACGATCGGTTGTGAGGCCTTTTTAGAAGTAATGGTCCCAAAGACGGCCGAGACGTCTCGGTCGAGGAGCGGCAAGACCTGGAGCTTCTGCCTCAGGCCGTCCCTGTCCAGGTTATCCCCGGCCCGGGCGGTAAAAATTATCTCACCTTTTCCGGAACTTTTCACCGGCAACCGGACCACGTAGCGCTTATAGGGTTCGGCGGCGATCGTCTGCGTGATCGAGGTCTTGGAAGATCCACCCGATGCGACCTGCCCTTCGGCTTTAACGCTCACTTCGAGATTCCGGGCCTTGTCGGTCCTGTTCATCACCGAAAAGCCCGCTTCAAAACTGTCTCCATCCATCACCTGGTTTGGGAGAACAGGCCTTATTTCCGTCATTTGATTGACTTTAAAGGAATATTGCCCCAGCCCCATTCGGTCTCCGGGAGTTACCGCCATTGCGAGCACGCGCCACCCGGTCAGGTTGTCCGGGACCTTGAACTCGACGCTCGCCTTGCCTTCCCGGTCGACCTTGAGGGAGGGGTTCCAGTAGCTTACGAATTTAAAGAGCGAACGCATGCCCAAATCGAACCCGGCCGAAGCCGAGGGCAACCCGCCCTTTTTCTCCAGCTTTTCCCTTCCGACAAGCTGCATCAGCAGGTTGTAGTTGACGAGATCGAGTTCATCGAGCTTATAAAAACCCTGATAGGGATCGAAAGCTTTACTCTTCTCTTTTAGAAGATCGAAGACCGACTCGTCGAGAACCGCGACGGCAAGCTCGATTGGCGGTGCGGATTCGCCCTTTGCAAGGTTCCGCAGGCTCGCCTGGAACTGGAGCTTAACCGTGTCCCGAGGTTTGTAGACTTGTTTATCGCTCGTACATTTTACCTCGATCTCCTTATACCGGTCCTTTACCTCAAGTCGGGCATACCCTATGCGAAAGGCGGGCTTGCCCAGGTCTTCGCCCGTCGGGCTGAGCGGCTTTTCGACCCTGGGGGAGGTGACCACCACGGAAACGTAAAAGCCCGGCAGATAATCGGGCAACACGGGAAACTCTATCACCTCGGCGCTGCGCTTTAGCGTTTTCACCCAATGCTCCAGCACGCCGTAGCGCTCGACGGTAACCAGCGCTTTTGCTCCGGGAAACGGATTTTGAACGAAAATTTTGGCCGTATCCCCCACATGGTATTGTTCCTTGTCGGGGTAAATGTTTAGCAGGTTTCCTTCCTCGGATTTCCACAGCACGAAGCTTTCGCCTGAAACCCAGCTGCTAATTGCGGTCTTTTGTGTTCTCTCCTTCGTGTCTGAAACGGAGGCCGTTATTCTCACCGTCCCGGATTGCTTCGGTGTAAATTCGAAGCTCCGCGGCCCGTCTCCCGAGGTCACGTCCCGGGACTCGACGGGGACCCAGTTTTCCTCGTAGCGGGTCGGATAGGCGGAGCCCGCGTCTTTTACCCTGGCCGCTTTTATCTCCAGCCGGTCTATATCCACGTGGACCTTTTGGTCTGCAACGGCATTTCCCAGCTGATCGGTCACGATGAAGGAGACCTTCGCCGGCTTTGCCTCCTCCAGGACCCAGGAGTCTATATTCAGCCCCACGAAACGGTCGCGCCCAAAGTAGGTTGCCGTGGCGCGACCCGCGACAGATTTACCGCGTTCGTCTTTTACCGAACTCTCGACAGTCAGCCGCCCGTAATAGACAGGCAATTGCGGGAGTGTAAACGGAGTATCGGAAACACCGTTATTGTCAAGCTTGCCCTTGGTCTTAAAAACCGTTTGGGCCTCCGGCAAGGTTTGTCCGCTTTCCGATTTGTCGGTTTTTTCGACCACATCGAACTGATATCCGCGGGCGAGAGGGTTTTCCGGGTGAAAGGGCACGGCGGTTACCGATGCCGTAACGCTCATGGGAGCCCCGCCATAAGGCCCCCCTGCATGGAGTTTGGCCTGAGTCGAGACGGTGACCGAGTCGCCCGCAAAGAAACTCTTTCCATTGAGATCGGTGGTGACGTGAAAAGGCGACGGAGTAAAGTCGCTAACGAGAAACTGGAGCGGTTCGAGATCCAGCTTGGCGAAATCGGAATTGAGCTGAAACTTGTAGTAGCCCACCGCGCCGTTTTTAGGGACGAGAAACTCACCGTCCGTTGCGCCGAACTGCGAAAGCTTGATTTTGTCTCGCTGGAAGACGACCCGCGAGGCCGGGTCAACCACCTTGAGGCTGTAGGAAGCCTGCGGGGGCAGGACAGGACTCCTTCCCCGCTCATCTCTCACGTAGATTTTGTACTGAACGGTATCCCCCAGTTTATAGACCCCCTGGGCGGTTGCGCCCCATGCCCGGATGTGGCCGTGCTTTTGCCTCATCCAGGAGGGGATGTAGTCATAGTTTGCCCCTTCCGAGTCGACCCTGAAATGATAGGTGAGCGGAAGAAGGCCCATGTCCTTTCCCTTTTGACACAGCAAAAACAATCCTTGATTCTTGTCCTGCGAATAACCCTCGGCGAATTTCAGCTTCGGGTCTATTGCCGAAGTCCCCGGAAGCATTGCGAGGCCGTTGGAATCGGTCACAGCACTGCCAAGGAATACCGGGCTGGTTCCCACGGCCTTGCAGGCATCCTTTCGGAACTCAACTTTTACCCCGGGCACAACCATGCCGGTCTTGAGATCTGTCACCCACACCAGCGAGTTCGAATAGCCCATTTTGAGATGAACCTGAAACGGGGTTATTTCCGCAAATATGAAACCGGGCTCCTGCTTTTTCCCGTTTTGATAAATCGGCGGACGCGGCAAAACGGTCCCCGTCAGTACTCCCGACTCCGCCGGGATGAGCTTTCGGATTCCGAGCGGTATTGTTGCCTGGACATCCCGCGCTTTGGGCCCGGGGATCGCCGTCGATTGCACCGGGGTCACCCCTGCCGCGGTAAACTCCTGATGGAGAAAATCGATCCCGGCGATATTTACGGCAAAGACCGGCAAATCGGTATCCAGCCCCTTTTCGAGAACGGACATGTCCTTGTAGACGCTTAAGCCCGGCGGCCAGTGGTCCGTATCGAAACTCATGTCGATCGCGTTTGTGATCGGCCTGCCGAATCCATCTTTTACAGTGTTTACCCCGGCATGGATGCGATACTTGCTAAACGGCCTGAGAGCACCGTAGTTAATGTCGCAGGAATAGAAACCGTCTTTATCCGGCCGCTGCGACATCGGAGTTGCGCCCTCCTCATCGGGCCACACACTGGATGGGGTTTTTTTCGCGGCGGCGGCCCCGGCGCCGGTTGGGGCCGTGCTTTTCTCCAGGGTGACCGGGAGTTTTTCTCTCAGTTCGGAAATGGCTACGGGAGAAGTGAACAGAAGCGATACGGTGGTTGAAGGGTCGCACTTCAAAGCAGGGTTCGAATCGCCCTTTTTGGGGCGAATAATCAAGGCCGCGCCGCCGCGGTCCGAACAGCGCACACCCTCGAAGCGGAACTGGACCATAGTGCGCAGAGTAATGACCGGGCGATTTTCGATACCGGGTTCCGTGCCCGTGACGGATAATATCCCGGGCTCGATAACGAGGCTTGCCTCCCCGCCCCCGGGAAGGTCGCCGACAGGCGTAAGCAGCCAATTAGTTCCAGGTGTCCCACGCGTTTCGTATTGCTTGCTTTCCTCGGCTGTGACGCCGATTCGTCCCCCGTCTTCAGGCTTGAAAAATGCGTGCGCCTCGATGGAATCCTGCCGCACAGACTGATCGAACTGTACCCTTATTACCGGTTTTACCGGCGAGAGCCAACTGTCAAATGACGCGTAGGTGGTCCTGGGCCGATCTGTTACAAAGGAATGTATGACGGGTCCGCTCAACTGCGCCCCATCCTCCGATTTTATCCCTGCGCCGACCGTTACGGTATAGCGGGTCGCCGGCGCCATCGCATGGCGCTCGTCCAGCCCGCACGCCAGGCTCGAAGGGTTCAGCCATCGCCACTGGCACGAAAGTGCGGGCTTGATCGAAATGGGTATTTCCGAGGCCTTTCGTTCCATCCCGCCCAGGGGCACGACCGGGCGGTCGAATTCGAACACGATCTGCCTGCCGGGCGGAACATCGCTGCCCGAAGGCGTAATGCGGATGATTTTAAGGGGACTCGACTGGGCGGCATCAATCGATGGCGCAAGACCGGCGATCAAGAGAGCGAAGATAGTGAAAAAACTTATCAGCACTGCGTAAACAAATGTTCTTTCGCCGCAGCGGCGCCTTGCTCCAGTGGATTTCCGCACATTCATGGCCCCCTCCTCTGATCCCACGATCGGACTACTGTTGGCCAGGCGTAAAACCTAATACCAAGTTGCGTTCAAGATGCGGGCGGGGATAAACCCCGCCCCTACGCAGGACAAAGCCTCATGCCCTCGCATTGGTATCATTTTGAACGCAACTTGGTATAAGAGACGATCTCTTCAGTTCCGCTGAGCCATCTGTTTATAAAATTGCCCGCCTTCTTTTTGCGAAAGCGAATGGAATGTCCCGGTTTCCACGACCCGCCCCTTTTCGAGCACTACAATGCTGTCAGCCCTTCGAATCGTTGACGGCCGGTGGGCAATAACGACCATCGTCAGCTCTCCGTGGAGTCTTTCAATGGCGCCGAGGACCTGTCTTTCATTTTCCCTGTCGAGGGAACTGGTAGCCTCGTCTAGAATCAACATCGCCGGTTTTCGCAACAAAGCCCTCGCCAGAGCTATCCGCTGCTTTTCCCCGCCCGAGAGCCTCACGC
The DNA here is from genome assembly GCA_963813125.1 of uncultured delta proteobacterium. GTDB lineage: Bacteria > Desulfobacterota > Syntrophobacteria > Syntrophobacterales > Syntrophobacteraceae > SbD1. Next base: position 63,289 of record CAWEZA010000105.1, read on the forward strand.
CCCTGTCTCCGACCATGGTATCCAGACCCTCGGGACAAGCTCTCACAAAACCGGCGGCCGCGGCGTTGTCCAGGGCCTCCCAAAGCTCGTCTTCAGAAGCGGCCGGTTGGACCAGCAAGAGATTGCGACGGATCGTGTCGTTAAAAAGGAAACTCTCCTGGGGCACATACCCGATCGAGCATCTCCAGTTATAGACCAACTCCCCGGCAAGGGGCCTTTCGTCAATGCGGATGGCGCCGTCTGTTGGCGAAAGCAACCCCATGATGAGGTCGGCAAGAGTGGTCTTTCCACTGCCCGAGGCCCCAACCACCGCGACCGTGCTCCGAGCCGGGATGACCAGATCGATCTCGCTCAGGGAAAGAGGCCCCTTGCGGCCGTCATAGGAAAACGACACCTTATCGAAGCGGATGGAGCTTTCGAGCCGCAGCGGTGTAACAGGGGAAGACGGCGGCGATTCGTTCGCGTCCTCGAAACGACTGAGCATGAGGGTTGCGGCGCGGTAGACCGGAAGGCAGTTGCTAACGAACTGGACGTGATGCTGGATCAGGGACACCTTCGGTGAAAAGCGCGCAAAGACAAGCACCAGGAGGATCAGGTAAGACGGAGGGATGGCAAGAAGTCCCGCCCCGACATAGAAAAAGACGCTCAAAGCCACCGTTGCCCCAATCTGATGGAACATTTGCGTGGTCGAGTCCACCTGAAGGTAACGAACGCCTTTGTCGAAAATTTCTTTGGTTATCGTCGAAAACCTCTTTATATGCTCGGCTTCGAGGCCGTAGCTCCTGGCGACCTTCATTCCGCTTACGTGTTCACCGGCAACGAAGTACAAATCACTGGTCGCACTGTGGAACACTACCCCCAGGCTGTGAGCCTGCCTGTTGTAGGGTTGCAGCAAAACAAGGATCAATGCGGTGCTTGCCAGAATAAAAAAAGCCATGACAGGCGATATACAAACAACAACCCCGACATAAATAAGGGTAAGCACAACCACGGAAATTCCGTCGAGCAGTTGCCTTGAGGCGGCCCCGAGCCGGATCAAATCGTTTGTCAAAACCCGGATTATGTCCGCCCCGCTCGTCCGGATCGAACACAGCCATTCGACCCCCGCGAAGGCGGCGTATATCCGGTCCTGCATAGACTGGACATAACCAAGGCTGATCCTTGCGATCAGCACGTCGAGGTACCTGTTGACCAGGGCGAATGTTGAGACGATGACCATGTAGGCGCAAAGAATTGTTGCCAGGGTAAAGGGAATCCCCGTTTTGAGGAAAAAACCTTTCACGAACAAGGATGTGCTGTCGGAAGCCCCCCCTTCTCCAAAGCCTATGAGATGCAGGAGGGGAATCAACATAAACAGGCCGACACCCTCGGTAAGCCCGACCAGGACCATGAGTAGAAAATAGACCCAGGCCCTCTTTCCGGCGTACTCGAGAATCGATGAAAGAAATGATTTTGCCGAGGAAAATCCCGATGGGGCGCCGCTACCTTCAAGTGATCTCATTGCGCCCCCCTGAGGTTAACGACAAGTCGGAGCATCCGGACACTCAGAGGAAAACACAGGAGCCATGCCCGCCCCAGAAAACGGTACACCCCGGAGTCCAACCTGCGAACGCGTCCATTTGAACAGTACTCGACCACCCTGCCCAGAATGTCTTCTTGCGCAAAAGGTCCATCACTGTACTCCTGGGCATCGCCGCGAATGAAAAGTTTTTCGCCTTCCACCCGCACGAGCCGATGCAGGACATATCGACCGGGCCCGGAACCACACCGGACCAGGAGAACATCTCCCACCAAAGGCGCGGAGCCTATCGGTTCGAGCTCGGCAATACCGCCCGCCCGCAGAAATGGGCGCATACTTCCCCCCGTGACCGTCATCCGAACGTGCTGACCTCTTTGCAGGGCGGCGCACAGGATGGGCATAAGTTCAAGGGCGGAAAACTTCATTTGACCAAATCCGCCGTGGAACCGGGCTCGGAGTCCGAAGGGCGCCGGTAGCGCTCTTTTCGCGTTCGGGCGATCCCGCACCAATAGGGGACCGGGTCAGTGAGAGTGGAGTTCTCCATCAGCGACCACGCGGGGCAGCGCCCGCAAAAAATCCTGTCGCCGCAGGCAACGCACTCGGAAGCCGGCGCAGGCGCCCGGTTTACATATTTCACCACTTCCATCCACGCGCTATGGAAACCGCTCTCAAGCACCCGGGCGCCCGGTTCGGGCAAAAGAGAACAAACGTTCATCTCCCCGTATGGATTGACGATGAATGCCGCACTGCCCGCCTTGCAATAAAAACTCCTTTTACCATCCGATGCCGTTCCGCTAAGAGCTGCCTCGCGCAACTCATTTGCCGAAGCCCGGTCAGTCGACTCCAACTCCACGCACTCGGCTGCCGAGAGGCGATAATCTTCCACTTCCGACCCCTGATTGTCGGGCCTGCGCGAAAGAAGCCAGGACGCATAGAACTGGAGGCCCCAATTCTGCGCCATTTGCCTCATGTCCTCGAGTTCGGCCACGTTAAAGCGGCTGAGGGTGCTCTTTAGTACGAGCGGAACACGGTTGGCGATAAGATTTTCTATCCCGGCGCAGCAGGCGCCGAAGCTTCCCGCAACACCGGTAATCTTTTCGTAAGTGGGGGCTGTCGCGCCATAGAGGCTTATCTCGACACGGCTGGGAGGGGACTTGGCCAGCCGTTTGGCAATCGATGGAGTTATCAGTGCACCGTTGGTAAACAGGGTGATCATAAACCCCATGCGTGTAAGGGGCTCGTAAATTTCAAAAAAGTCTTTCCGCAAAAAGATCTCTCCCCCCGTGAGCAGCAGGAAGAGCAAGCCGCTTTCCCTGGCCTGCCTTGCAAGCTCCAGCCACTCACTGGAGGACAATTCCTTTTTCACAACCGGGGCGCTGGAACTGGAGGACTGCCGAACGTAACACATACCGCACCGGAGGTTGCAGAAAGACGTCAGCTCAAAAGCGCCGTTAATGGGCTGATTTAACTTCGCCGCCTGTTCGTGCAACTCCCTGACGAATGGAGCGTATTCGATAATTTCGGTCATATATCTATCCATCCCTGCCTGGATAAATCGTCCACGAATGTCCGGACATCGGCTTGCGCGCGGCCGGCTTCCACGTCGAACCGCTCCACCACGGCGTCCACCAGTTCCTCGAAGGAGCGCTCCCGCGCCAGAAGCTCCCATACAAAGCTCCCTGTGGTGTTGAGTACAACCATGCCGTTCATGTCCAACACTTTAGCGCCCAAAGGGATCAAAAGGGATTGGCCGCCAACTTTTTGCAACATCAGGTCGTCTTTGCGCTTCATACAAACTCCGGATACATCCCTTATCAGACACATTTTGTGGCGAATCTCCCGGCTTCCCGCCAAGCCGAACCTCGCAGGGGCCGAAAGACCCGCCAGGAAACTTCAGGGTGGGCAACGCTACGCTTTTGCCCGCCCTACTCGACTCCCAATCACAATTTCCAGGGCCGCGGCTTCAAAAAACGACTTTATTGATAGGCCGAATTATCACCGCAAATATAGGTGGAACCCTGACCACAATTCATCAACCGCTCCTTGAGGCTGATGGGTGCAAAATCAGCTCTGGGCGCTTCGTATACTTCCTTCTCCACAACTACGTTTTTCAGTTCCATTTTTTTCCTCCTTCATCAGAAATGTCAGAAACGAACGTGAAAAGGGCATGGTAATCAGACTGAACTGCTGAGTCCACAGGAACTCCCAATCACAATTTCCAGGGTCGCAGCTTCAAAAAACGACTTTATTGATAGGCCGAATTATCACCGCAAATATTAGGTGGAACCCTGACCACAATTCATCAACCGCTCCTTGAGGCTGATAGGTGCAAAATCAGCTCTGGGCGCTTCGTATACTTCCTTCTCCACAACTACGTTTTTCAGTTCCATTTTTTTCCTCCTTCATCAGAAATGTCAGAAACGAACGTGAAAAAGGCCCTGGTAATCAGACTCAACAGTTGAGTCTTTTCCAACCAAAAATTTCCAGGGGCCACAGCTTCCAAAAGCGGCTTTCTTTATGGATAGGCCGCATTCTGACCGCAAATATAAGTGGAACCAAGACCACAACAATTCATCAAGCGCTCCTCGAGGCTGACCGGTGCAAAATCAGCGTTAAACACCTCGTATGGTTCTTTTTCCACAAGAACTTTCTTGAGTTCCATTTCCCCCCCCATTCGAAATTTCGGAAGCGAAGTTGAAAAACTTTCTCAGGGCAGGCAAACAGGAACAAAACCGATGGATCGGGGGAGCGCGGACCGCAAGGACCTCCAGGTCCAAATGAACCAAATTACGCATGCAGGGAGCCGCGATCTTTCCGGTTTCAGGGGTCATCCAGGAGATGTCCGGCGATCGGTCGCGATGGAAACCATCAAAGTCCAGGATATTCCAGGGGGTGGTAAGATTCTGGAGAAAATCCTTCCTGGAGTGAGGCGGGTCTTTCATATGCCAGACGATCGCCTGGCCGGTGACCGAACTTTCCCACAGGATGTCCGATTGTGCGTCTTTATTGAAGTCCCCTGCTCCGGCGGGGCCACAGCGGGTCACAAGCCGTTTTTCCGGGCAGACAAGTCGGACCGACCCGCTCAAGGGGCCCCGGCAGCCAAAGGGGCAAAGACCAGGGTCGAGGCGAGAATGACCCATAATGAGATGAAACAGCACCTTTTCATGGCTCTGAATTCTCTCTCACCCAGGCAAAGTCACTTCAAAGGCCTTAAAGTCTGACAATAATCAGACATTTCAACGACAAAGGCCACATATAGAGCGCAAATGGATAAAGGTTGGAATCGTTAATACCGCAAGGTCAATCTAACACAAACCCTCGAGGCTATCAACTCGGGATCAGTTCCCCTCGATCTTAATAACTGTTAAGCTGAAATTTGCCCGCGCTCGAAATAATTCCTGTTGGCAAACGGCACTCAAATGGTAAAATCCCAAATGAAGCCGATCACATGAAATGTCGCATCCACTTGCCCCGAGTGAGTTTTCGCAGCAGGCCGGTTGCTTTACGGCATATTTTGTTTTTTAAGGGACAAGTAATGGAAAAAGTTAAGGTCTACTTGGACGAAACACGCAACGCCACGATAGTCTGCGGGGGTTGCGGGAAATCCAGGGAGATAAATTTTACACAAAGGGAGGCCCCTCCTTCGAGTCTGGTGAAATGTGGTTGCGGCAACAATTTTATAGTCCTCTTCGAGAAAAGGCAACATTACCGTAAACAGGTGGACATACGGGGAATATCCTTCACGAAGGCCGATTTGGCCGAAGGCGAACCCATTCATTTAATGGACATCTCCCTTAGTGGAGTGCAATTTAAAGTATCAGGGGTCAATCCGTTCCAGCTCAACCAGAAACTGAGGATTATTTTCCGGCTGGAAGATAAAACTGTAAACTTGGTCGTTTCCGTCCGCCGCATCATCGGCAACAACATAGGGGCGGAAATCACAACCATAGACGACCACAGCAGGAAGGTACTGGGGTTTTATCTCCGGCCTTGACAATCCACACGGACCGGAGGCACCCCGCAAATGAGTTTAGTAACGCCATGGCCCCCCCGGGGGCTGTCGGGTACCAATTCAAATTTCCTCCCTCAATTCAGCTATCCGCCTTGCCCCGACACAGCTTATCCTCATCAGATTTTGTGCAGGTTGATCACTTCCTCGTCGACAGAGAACCACGAGGTGAGTAGCCCAGGGGAATCGCACCCCCAGGCCCTCTCAGAACCGGCCGTGAGCCTCTCGGCTCATCCGGCTCCCATCATCGAGCCGCAGGCAAAATCCCCATCTGCGAGTGGACGAAGAGTCGGGAATCGCGTTTCGCAATTTCCCCCAACCAGTGTTCGGCCCTGCGCCGATGGCGTCTCAACCTCTCTCCCCTAAAATGAATTCACCACTATTTACCCCCAAGCCGCCTCTACCTCCCTTAAAATTTGAAATCTCAAAGACTTAAATTTTTAAATCTTCAACTCGGTTCAATCATTTTCACCGTTTTTTCGGAGGGGTTTGGTGCGGAGATAGACTAAAGGTGACAGTAACCGTACAGTTCGACTCTACGGGACTGGTCGTGTAAGTATCGTTTGACAGAATGCCGCTGCAAGTCCCCCC
>CAWEZA010000106.1:0-15089 GCA_963813125.1 uncultured delta proteobacterium
GGAATCAGAATAAACGGCCAAAATGAGGGGGATTTTTTCAGAATAGATTGACAGGCAGGCAGATGTTGTCGAATAAATGGGCCTCACCAAAGAGGCCTTTTTTTATTGGAAGGGGCGGGAGTTTTGGCAGAACTCACCGCCCCGAAACATGGGTACGCGATGTACCCCCAAAAGGTGAACTGATGATACTGTCTGTCGTCGTCGGTCTCAAGGAGATTTACGAGAAAGGCCGCGATTATCTGTGGCCCAGGCCGGAGGTTTGTCCACGATGCAAGGCGCGGAGGCCTTGGGGACACGGATTTGTCATGGCCTATTTTGATGGATTCGCATCCGGCCTTTTACTACGCCGCTATCGCTGTCCTAATTGTGGTTGCGTTATTCGCTTCAAGCCTGTGGGCTACTTCGACCGATTCCAGTCTCCCATCGAAACGATCCGCGCCGTTATCTGCGGGCCGGCTGAGAAAAAACCTTCCTATTCCGATGTCTCGCGCGCACGTAAGGCCCACTGGTTAAGAGCACTTAAACGAAAGGTCCTGGCTTATTTTGGCGATCCTTTCCGGGATCATTTTCTTGCGGCCTTTGACCGGCTGATCGAGATGGGCAAAATACCGGTTAGCAGGTCCATCCAATTTTGATGGCCAACGACCTTTTACCCACCCCACCGAAGGGTGTCATGGAATAAGAGCCGCCAATGTCCTAGAAAGCCTCAAATAACCATAAAAGGAGGCGTTTTATGACAGAAGAGCAGAAAAAAGAGGTGGCTACGTTCAGGTTCGGGGTGATTCATGAACTGGTAAACACGAAGGAGCTTTCACGCGGGGAGCGGGAGCGCCTGATCCGGGAAAAATGCGAGCGGAGGTGGAATATTCCTTTCTCCGGCAGGACCCGGATCGGACGCACCACCATTTTGAGATGGGCTCGGCTCTATACGGCCGCAGGCGGCAGGCTTGAATCTCTTTTGACCACGGATCGTTCGGACCGTGGGGCAACCAGGGCCATGGATGAAGAGACCTGTCTATCCCTGCTCGCTTTAAGGCGCGAGTTTCCACGGGTGACGATCAAGGACTTGATCTCCAAGATGAGGGAGGCAAACCCGGAGGCGGTGCTAAATCACTCCGGCGTTTACAGGTTAATCAGGCGGGAAGGGATGATGAAGCAGGAGGGACAAAAGTGCGAAGACCGGCGCAGGTACGAGGCCGAGCTTGCAAACGAGATCTGGCAGTCGGATGTACTTCACGGCCCGATGGTGATGGCAGGGGAAAAAATGAGGAAGGCTTACCTCATAGCCTTTCTCGATGACCATTCCCGGCTTGTGCCTCACGGGGAGTTCTATTTATCGGAGGGAGTCGAATGCTTCATGGACGCACTCAAGAAGGCCCTTATGAAGCGGGGCTTGCCAAGAAAACTTTATACCGACAATGGCGCGGCATTCAGGAGCCATCATCTTGAGCAGGTCTGCGCATCCCTTGGCATAGCCTTGATTCATGCCCGGCCTTACAAGCCTCAGGGAAAGGGAAAAATTGAAAGGTTTTTCAGAACGGTCCGTGAGGGATTCCTTTCGGGTTTTAAGGGGGATAGCCTGTGCGGTCTCAACGAAGCTTTCGGTCTGTGGCTTGAGAATGCCTATCACCAAAGAAAGCATACATCTACGGCGCAAACGCCCCATGCTCGCTTCACCTCCAGGCTGGAGTGCCTCAGAGTCGCCCCCGCGGACCTCAGGGATCACTTCAGACAGCTTGCAAGACGGAGGGTAGCCAAAGACAGGACGATCACACTGAACGGCAAAATCTTCGAGGGGCCGGTCTGCCTGATCGGAAAGCAGGTTGAACTGCTCTACCATCAAAAGGACGATAGCCGTGTCGAAGTCCGCGCGGGCGGGCGCTCTTATGGCTTCCTGCCCGCTGTGGACATCCATGTCAACTGCCGGGTGAAGCGTGACAGCAACAACAATCCCCAGATGGTCGAGCCTGCTGTCCCAAGTCGCTATAGAGGAGGCAATCTTTGGTCGGGCGCAAAAGGTCCGGAGGGCAAGTCATGAATCCTGGCTACCGTAGCTTTTTCGGATTTGAGCGGGAGCCTTTCCCCTCTGATCCGGGGTTGAAGGACATCCTGGAGACCGAAGAGATCAAGGGGGTTTGCAGCCGGTTTGACTATGCGGTGGGCCTCGGGGCCATAGCTCTTTTAACCGGTGAGATCGGAAGCGGCAAATCGACCGCCCTCAGATACGCGGCAAGTCGCCTGCACCACTCCGAGTATCGAACCATATCGATTACAGCGGCCTGCGGATCCATCCTTGAGATGTACAGGATGCTTTTGGGACAACTGGGCGTGGAGACCTCAAGTTCGTCACGGGCTTTTCTTTTGGGACGCATAAGACACGAGATATGCGCCCTGGTGTGCGAAAAGAAGATGAAAATCGTGCTCATAGTCGATGAAGCCTCGCTTTTAAGGCTCGAAGTCTTTTCCGAACTCCACACCCTGTGTCAGTTCGAACTGGATTCCAAGCCGTGGCTGCCCGTCGTCCTGGCGGGTCAGTCACACCTTATCGATAAGCTGATGTATCCCGGCTCGCGCCCCTTGGCCTCAAGAATCGTTGCCAGGTCCCATCTTGAGGGTGCCGATCGCAGGCAAATGGAAGTCTATCTTGCGCATCATCTGAAGCTTGCAGGCATAAAGCGCGATCTTTTCGAGGAGGCTGCGGTTACGGCCATCTATCAGGGATCGGCAGGCCTGTTCAGGAAAGCCAATCACCTGGCCAGAGGCTCTCTTGTCGCCGCCGCTCAAGACCAATGCTTGAGTGTTAGCGCCGAGCACGTGAGAACAGCCTCCAGCGAGCTTTTCTGATGAGAAAAATTTTTGTCAAGCTCGCCGATTACTTTGGCTCGGCTTGGCGTCTGGCCGTCCTGGACATGGCCAAGGGGCGCTGGATCGTCGATCCCGCCCCATCCAGGATTGGCTACCTCAAGGCAGAAAACGCCAACGGCCGGCATATCCTGATGCAACCGGTCGATGAGTCCAGATATCTGCTTGCAGATGATCTTTGTTGGGAGCGCATCTGTCGTCAACACCGACACGCCGACAGGTCATGGAAGCCGGGGCGAATGGTGGTAGAGACCTCGCCGCGAAACTACCAGGTTTGGATTCGAAGCCAAAGACCATTATCGCTTGACGAAAAGCGCTACTGGTTAAAAAGGATGGGCAGCGATCCCGGAGCGGACCCGAACGACCGCTGGGGTCGTTGCCCCGGCTTCCGCAACCGCAAGGACAAGTATGGCAGCGAAAGCGGCAGATATCCCTTGGCCAGGCTAATCTGGATAGATTGGACCGTAATCGTTCAGCCCCCCTGCACGGTCATGATTTTTTTGCGTGCGTTCATTCGCCAAATCAGGTATCTGTGGACACATGGAAACGATCCTTGTTCACAGAGGCCGTGCCGTTGGCGCGGGGGATATCGCATTCATCCGGGAGCTGATCGAGAGATACCCCGATGAACATAGGACCTCTCTTTCCCGAAAAATCTGCCGGGCATGGAATTGGGTACAACCCAACGGCCAACCCAAGGACATGGTTTGCAGGGGACTTCTTTTAGATCTTGAGCGGCATGGCCTCATAGAGCTGCCTCCAAAACGACGGCGCACGGGAGGCTGGCACATCGCCCGCAACGCTCCCCAATTGGTTGAAGTTGACCAAACTCCTATCGAAACGAACCTCAAAGAACTCCACCCCATCGTAGTCCGCCAGGTAAGGCGTACTCAATTTGAACAACTCTATAACGGCCTCATCGCCCAATTCCATTACCTGGGCTACGCCCAGCCCGTTGGGTCTCACCTCAAATACATAGCCTTTTCACAGGAACGCCCCATCGCCTGTTTTGCGTGGTCCTCCGCCCCGCGGCACATCGGCTGCCGGGACCGCTTCATTGGATGGGATGGCCAAATGCGGCGCAATAATCTCCATCTGCTGGCCTACAACACGCGATTTCTCTTGCCACCCTGGGTCCGCGTCCAAAATCTTGCCTCCCATCTGCTGGCAAGGATGGCCGGAAGGATCTCCCGAGATTGGGAGCAAATCTATGGGCATCCTCTCTATTTCCTTGAAACCTTTGTCGATACTGCGCGCTTCAAGGGGACCTGCTATCGGGCCGCAAACTGGATATACATGGGCAAAACCACGGGTCGCGGTAAAGACGACCTCACTCATCAGCCCAACCGGTCCCTCAAAGCCGTTTGGGGCTATCCCCTCCGCTGCGACTTCAAACAGAGGTTGTGCGGTGGATAAGCGCGAAGCCGAAGCCCTCTACGATTCCGGAAAGGAGCCCACCGTTAAAAGGCTTCTGGAACTTGATCTCGAAAACAGGACATTCAAGAACGGACTCGGCTCCCAGCAACAAAACTCGACAAATTCCTCGAAGCCGCCATCTTCCGACGGTCCCGAAGTCGTCAGGAAAAAAGCCGCGCTTAAAGGGAAAAAACACGGCGGTCAAACCGGTCATACGGGGAAGTGCCGGGAACTTTTGCCTGTCGAGGAGATGGATCACGTCCATGATCTCTGGGCTACCAGATGCGAGAAATGTTGCCTACCCTTGGAAACTGACGGAGCCAAGGAAACCTCCCCGCCACTTCGACACCAAGTCTTTGAAGTCCCGGAGCTTAAACCTATCAAAACCGAATATCGCTGTCACGAAACTGAGTGCGCCTGTGGTCACAGGACCCGTGCCTCAATGCCCGCGCAAGCAGCCCAAGGCAGCTTTGGTCCCGGAGTCCACGCCATCATCGCCTATCTGGTTTCATCCCATCTCGGCACTCGGCGAGGTGTTTGCGAGATCATGAGCACTTTGTTTGGTATCGATATCTCTTTGGGCTCGGTCTGTAATATTCTGGCTCAAGTCACCGGTGAGCTTGAGCCCGTAGTGGATGAAATCCGGCAAACACTGCCCAACGCACAAAACCTCAATATCGACGAAACGGGCTGGAAATCAAAGGGAGAGCGCCGAACCCTATGGGTCTTTCTCTCATCCGTTGCGGTCTATTTTTGCGTCGCCGCAAGCCGTGGCTCATGCGTTCTCTCCTCTGTACTGGGAGAAGCCTTCGCTGGAATCATAACGAGCGACGACCATTCCGCTTACAGTTCCTACCATAGGAACGGCCTCAGACAACTTTGCTGGGCGCACCTCATCAGGAAGTTCAAAGCCCTGGAGGAAGTCCGCGGCAGCCCCGACGCCCGCCGGTTCGCCACATGCATGCTAAACGAAATAGAAAAGCTCTTCACCTGTTGGTATGCCTTCCTCGACGAAGCCCTTACCCGTGAAGAACTCAGGCAGAGTAGCGCCCTTATCCGAGGCCGCATGAAGCGATTATGCCGACACTATCAATCCAGCAGCGACACTGCTGTCGCCACCCGCGCCTGCCGGACGCTCAAGAACTGGAATCACCTCTTTACCTTCATCTTCCATGAAGGCGTTGAGCCTACCAACAACGCTGCGGAGCGCGCATTGCGCTTTGCCGTGCAGTGGCGAAAAATCTGTTTCGGCAGCCAATCGCCATCTGGGGAACGGTTCACGGAACGCTCCCTTACCGTCACCAGGACTTGCAGGCTCCAGAATCGAAACCCTTTTCATTTCCTTGCTCAGGTCATGACGGCCGCCTTCGCGGGCTCTCCACATCCGACCCTCGTCTAACCTTGTGTGCAGTGGCCCTGAACGGTTACATTGGACCTCGCAGGCTCAAGTCCCTCACTTAATCGTAGAGGTGCCGACCTCTGATGAGATCCTTTCCCATCCACCCCCAAGGGGGGCTGTGTGTCGCATGAAGAAAATCTGCCGCTCAGACTATGACCGAGGAGGTGAGTCCGAGACCGACTTCGCTTATGCTTTGGCGCTGGCCCGCAGGGGGCATGAAGAAAATGAAATCCGCAGTCGCCTGCTATCGGAGAGAATAAGCTGGGGTAATCATGCCGGGCACAGAAGGATCGATCTTTATCTGGACAGATCAGTCAGGAATGCAAAGGCAACCATAGACAAAACGAGGCATCCGTCCAAATAATGCGGTTGTTCCATTTAATCAGAAAAAATCAGTCCATTTAATTTGAAATCCAACAGCATTCTCTCCCCAAGAATGTACCGGACTTTGCTATCCGGCCGATCAAGGGTTTCGAGGGTCTCCCTGCTGATCATTCCCCGGTCGGCAACGAGGCAAAACCGCTCCACATGGAACCGTTTGCGGATGCGCTCCACCACGGGAATAGTCGTTTTGACGTCCGTGGTATTGCCCGGCCACATCTCGCAGCAGATCGGCGTTCCCCTATTGTCGACCACAACGGCCACGACCATCTGGTTGAGGTCGGGACGATGATCCTTGCTGTGGCCAAGCCTGCCCAGTTCCTCTCCGCCATTTCCCTCAAAGTAGATCGAGGTGGTGTCCAGAAAAACCAGATTGAGGCTGCTGAAGAGATTGCGGTTGTGGGCGAACATGGCCTCCTCGACAGCATCCTTCGTGCATCGGGGAGAAAAGAGAGTTGTATGCGCCTGGTCTTCGATCTCCTCACCGAGAAAGGCCATGGCGCGGTAGAGATGGTGAAGGGAGATTTCCTCCACTCCGTTGATGAGGTAGTCCCTGCGCCACTTATCACAGAACCGGTCCGACCCCGATACGAGAAGCCTGTGCAGGGCGGTGAGGAAAATCGCTCGTTCGACGTTGAAGAAAAAGAACCGTTCTGCAAGTGCCCGTTCGAGGATTTTCTTGATGCCGAGCGCCTCCCAAATCCTTTCAAAGATCAATACCGGGCCGATCTTCTTGGTCTCGACGCCGATGTCGCTTTTTCCGGAGAGCACGAGGAGAACCTTTTCCGAATACTTCGAAAGAGATCGACACAGGGTTTCGATCTCTCCTTTTTCCTGCAACCGGTCGAGCCGACCAATGGTGCTTATGACCCGCTGCACCACTTTGCCGCGCAATTTCTTGTTTTCAACGATTTGCAGGTACTGGTTGTTTCCTGATTTCTTGACTCGTACGAACATGGGAGCGTCTCCTATTAAGGACACTCCCAAAATAGCTCATATAACCATGAGATATCAAGCCTAAAATAAATGCTTCGTGGCACTACCTTTTTGAAGTTTTAAAAATTCGATCTAGCATTCATGCGGGTTTACGGACGTTTGAAGGCGTCGAACGCCTGCTCACTGTAAAACTTCAGTCTGACGGTGCAATCTCCTATGCGGGCGACAAACTCCTTCCCCACATTTAGTCCAAATGCGTACGCGAAGAGATGGACGGCGAATTTTTTCGGAAGGGGACTACAGAATTCGAAAGTCACGACACCCCCCGAAGACCATGTCCCCCACGACTCGGGAGGGTACAAGCCTTGAGTACCGTATATAACGCCAGGCCATGCGGACTCTTTAAAGTCTACGGTTCTCTCATCAGTCGCCCTGACAGCGGGAAAACCATTCTTTGAGGGGTTTTTCACCCACTCCCGCAATGCTTCGATCGCCTGCATCAAGACTCCCGCCGATCCACGATAAGCATTGGAGCCCCGAGGCTCTCCCTGAATGGTGTACCATTCATAGAAGCCATTGTTCTTGATAACCCGGTTTACGAAAGGCTGAATTTCCTGATATGCCTCTTTGGCATAGCCATATCGGACAAGTTGTGTGATCATTCTTGCGCCGAACCACGTCCAATCTCCCCCGTTTGGGTAGGAATAGGGAGCCATCACAGGATTAATGAAACTGCCGGCGGGGTAAGGAGGATAAAGGGTGAGGCCGATGCTTAGGGCATGGGCTTCACGTACATCCTGCTCCATTTCGTGAAGCGATATCAGAACGTCCTGCCGGGTGAGCAGACCCGCCTCTATAGCCACCGCAGTGCCGCCATGATAAAAGATCTTATTTTCACCTGAATCCGTGAAGTTACAAATATCAAATTCTCGCCATTACTGCGGTAACTATTTGCAATAACTAGTCATTTGTGGTACAAACTCACCTCACACGAATTCACTTGGGAGGTGAACATGAAGCGCATTATTATTGAGCAGTCCGACAAAGAATTTTATACTTCCAACTCCGGACTCGTGCTCGTCGGACACTGTATCAATGATTTGTGCGGACTTCCGGTCAAGGCCAAGAAAAGCTTTCCAGTGGGCCCGGGTGGCATTGGCATGGACGATATCCTGCGTAGTTATCTCGGACTCCTTTCAATTGGGCAAAGTGATTTTGAGGCCGTCACCAACCGAAGGGAAGACGAGTATTTCAGGGAAGCCTTGGGAATCTCCAAGGTTCCTTCGACTGAAACTCTGCGACAGCGACTGGACGAGGTTGCACCCGATCTCTTTGCTCTTGCCGATACCTGTTCGGTGGAATTCCTCAAGAAAGCCCGTGTACCCATCACTCCCTTGAAGACCGGACATGTCCCTCTGGACTGCGATGTCTTCGGTATGGACAACTCCAAGACCAAAAAAGAAGGAGTCTCCCGCATCTACAATGGCCGGGACGGCTATGCGCCCATGGCTGCTTATTTGGGGACCGAGGGGTGGTGCCTGGAGTTCGAGTTGAGGCAAGGCAGCCAGCATAGCCAGGAGGGATTCATCCCTCTCATTGAGCGGGTTATTCAGAAAGCCCGCGGTCTTACTTCCCGAAAAATCCTGATTCGTCTGGATTCTGCCCACGATGCGTTGGATACTCGCGTTAGCTTGGCAGGCCAAAGGAATGTAAGCTATATCATAAAGTGGAATCCCCGGCGGGAAGACAAAATCGAATGGGCCATGCGAATTTTCAAAGAAGGTGAGGTCGTCATGCCGCGCCCAGGGAAAAGAGTCGGGCTGCTCACCGTCCATATCCGCCAGGTCCATAAAGGGAAGACCTATCAATTCAAAAGGGTGATGCGTGCGGTGGAGCGTACCGTCGACCGCTCTGGACAAAGGCTCCTCGTCCCGGAAATTGAGATCGAAGGGTGGTGGACCACTTTGGATCTGCCGATGAAGCAGGTAATCGGGCTCTATGAAGACCACGGAACAAGCGAACAGTTCCATAGTGAAATCAAGACTGATATGGATCTGGAAAGGCTTCCTTCGGGTAAATTCGCCACCAACGCCCTGATCTTGACCCTGGGGGGACTGTCTTACAATATCTTGCGATTCATCGGCCAGCTCGGACTTGTCGATGGAGAGACTCCGGTGCGCCATCCCGCCAAACGGCGTCGGATCAAAACCGTGATGCAAGAACTTATGTATATGGCCGCACGGCTGGTGAAGACGGGCCGCCGTCTGAAACTGGTCTTCAGCCGCCATTGCCCGGCCTTTCAGGCTTTCCGAACCATTGAAATGCGCCTGTCTAGTGCATAAAGGCCGAGAGGGCGGGCTGCAATGCGGATATTTATCTAGAGCGAGTGGTTCGCCAGGGAGAACTATTGTCCAATTGTCCCTAATGTCGTGATTTTGTGTCGGAGGGCATAGAATAATGTAGCCGACCCAATTTTTTTCATAGCAATTTGTTGATTTTGGCATGAGGCTTTTTCCGAAATTGGGTCAAAAAACTCATTGCGGCATTGCCTTCGATTTAGGCTCACGGATTCAGGTTTAGGAGCGCCTTGGCTTTTGCAAGAACGATATTGAAGTTCCTGTTGGCGAGGATCTCTCCGGCGAGCTGTTGAAATGACGATTGTGCGCATGCAAGATGCGCGGCCAGCAGGAAAGCCACGCACACGAAGGCGATTCGACGAGACATCAGAAGGTTCCTTGTGTTGTAGTGTAAGAGGATAACCACGTCGATAACGAGACACTTTACAACATGTCCAGTTTAGCCAGTCATCCTTTCTCGCTGGTGATACGTTCCAATGACGGACACGCCGCAAAACAGCCACGGCTCGGCACCTCTGTTTCTCCTTCTATCTTATTGAAGATACATTCAACTTACGGTTCTGTCATTTAGATAAATACGATCAATAAATCCATACACACTTCCTAAACCATATCGATTAAGAAAATCTTTATAAGCCTCTAAATTATTATTGGCTTTCTTATGGCATCGTCCCCTATCTTGCCTAAGTGCATGCCGCACACGACTGGGTGATAGGACACACGTTCAGGGATCAGGGCGTAAAGGGGTGCGGACTGGGCCTTACTACCCGGCCTCTTACGGAACTAAAAGGGGGGCGGAAAGTGCGCGGACATCAGCTCGGTGTTCGTGACCATGGCGCGCGCGGCCGGCATCCCGGCGCGGGATGTTTTCGGCCTGCGGCTTGCAGACCCCAAAAACGGGGACATCAGCACCGCGTTTCATTGCTGGACCCAGTTTTATCTGCCGGGGACGGGCTGGGTCACGGCCGATCCCGCCGACGTGCGGAAAATGATGCTCGAACACAACATAGTGCTTAAGGACGCCGGGAAGTGGGAAAAATTCTTCTGGGGCGGAGACGATCTTTTCCGGGTGGCACTGGAAAAGGACGCGCGCGGCGTGGTCTTCGACCCGCCTCAGAAAGGCCAACCCCTTGGATATTTCATGTATCCTTTCGCACAGGTGGACGGAAAAGACCTCGATTATTTTTCGCCCAAGGATTTCAGCTACACCGTCGGGTTCCAGACGGACTGATCCTCGAAGCCGAATGGTCAGGACACAACTGTTATGTCCCCCGCCCCACACCGGGTGCGGATCTTGTAGAAGGGTGGGCAAAAACATAGCGTTGCCCACCCTGCGTTTTTGGCTTCTCGGAATACCTTCCAACTTAAGAGACGCAACAATAGAAACTTGCCGGGGTGGCGAACTCCAGTTTCATCTTCGTCCAAACCGCGTCCCAGGACGTGGCGGCGGCGCCTGAAAGCGGATATCCGCCCCGGCTGTTTCTTGCCTCACGCTTCAATCTTTGTCCGATTCGGTTTTAGCGCACTCAACGCATCGACCGAATTCGTCGACGCACCCGGCACAATGCAATCGTCCACAGACCTTGCATTCCGTCATCACGTTGGCGGTATCCCCCTCATAATCCATGCCGCAGGCAGCACATACGAACCCCGGATCACTCATTTTTCATCCTCCATCAGTCGCAGCTTCACGTGTTTTGTTGCTCGTTTGCTGCTTTTTCCTCAACCTGAGCACCGTTTTTAAGCAGAGCGAGCCCTTTTGTCAATTCGAGCAGAACGCCCATCCCCTGCTTGACCTCAGGGTCGAACAAAGCTAGCGTGGCTCCGAAAATCCCTACCGGCTTCGCCCGGGAGAAATCCAAACCGGCAGGGATTTCGGCGGCCCTATCCAAAAGTTTCAAGGCCTTGGGCGAAGTAAGTTTTTTTGCCACACCCACCAGGTGCACAAGGCCTTCACCTATTTGCTCAAAGTCCTCAGGCGTGTAGGTCTGAGCAATTTTTTGCATGCAAGAGAACATAACGGAAATAATTCTAAAGACCCCCTGTTGCTCCAACTGATCGAGGTTATGAATGGCTTGAGGCACACTGGATTTTAGCAGGGGTTCGACGGTCCGCAGAAAATCGATGAGGCTTTTGAGCTGGTCAAGGGACCAGTTTATGTTTCGAACACTCCTCATGGCATTCTTAAGAAGGTGTTCGAGGTCTTCAAGCGTGCAATCCCCTTCCACTTCTGCCAGTTTCTCAATCAAAATCCGGACCGCTTCGTTTAGCCTTGGCGAGATCTCTTCTCTTAGCTCCTGCAGCGATCTGGCGGAATCGGTTAATTTAGATATTTCCCTACCCAGGCAATCGAGTTGTTGAAGAATCAAACTTTCGTCATTCATAACCGGTCCCTCCAGGGCTATGCGGCTGTCTTTCTAATCTTACCCGCAATATTGAACTGCGCCTCGAGCGGCAACTCGAGCCCCTTCATCATGAGGTTCCAGTAGACCCATTTGAAGAGCATCTTTCCACAATGGTTGCCGAAGGTCTCATCGAGCAGGCTGAACGGTCCCATTCCAGGGAATGGGAACTTGCCCGGCAGCGGCTCGACGGTGTAGTTGAAATCGAGCAATATCGCCTTCTCAAAACCTGAGGCCAGAAAGCAGGTGGCATGACCGTCAAAGGTCGGTACCGGGGCAATGCCGTCTATCTCGCGGGTCAGATTTTCCACAACGGTGTAGGTCATATAATGGGCCACCGACCCGGCCTTGGAGGCGGGAGCGTTTGAGGCATCCCCCAAGACATAGACCCGGTCAACGTTCTGGGCTTTCAGCGTATGTTTGTCCACCTGCATGTACCCCATCGGGTCGCCGAGACCGGAGTCCATAATGGCGCTGTCGCCAAAATTGGGAGGTATGGACACCAGCAGGTCATAGCCTACCTTTTGCCCCTTGTGGGATTCGATTGTCTTTTCAGCGGCATTCACCTTGGCGAGATCGAAATAGGGGGTCACCTTGATATTTTTCTTTTCCGCAAAATAGCCCAAGGCCTTGGCTGCCACCGGTTTGGTAAAAATATTGTCGATCGGCGTTACGAATTCGATTTCGACCTTGTCCCGGACGCCATTGACATGAAAAAACCAATCGGCCATGAAGACAAATTCTATGGGAGCGATAGGACACTTGTAGGGGAACTCGGCGATATTGAGTACGATCTTGCCGGAACTAAAGTATTTGAGCTTTTTGCGCAGAGCCAAGGCCCCTTCGAGCGTGTAGAAATCGAAGATGTCCTTGCGCCAGCCGTCCATCATGCCTTCAACCTCCTCGGGAACTATCCGGCAGCCGGTTGCAATCACCAGCCAGTCGTAGCCGTACTTGTCTCCTTTCTGAGTTTCAACCCTGCGTTGATCCGTGTCGATTTTGACCACTTTGTCGACCACAAATTCAACACCCTTGGCAATGAAGTCCCGCTTGGGCTTAAGGACGTCTTCCCTCGAGTAGAGCCCAAAGGGGATGAAAAGATACCCCGACTGAAAGTGGTGCTGTTCGTCTTTATCGATTACCGTGATAGCCCATTCGTCCTCGGCCAGTTCTTTCCGCAATGAGGCGGCAACCATTGTGCCACCCGCCCCGGAGCCCAGAATGACAATTTTTCTCATAAATACTCCTTGGGGAAGGATAAGGGTTGAAGCAGATAATTTAAATGACGGGTAGCCGCATCTTAATCATTGGCCGAATCCGGAGTCAATCATAATGTCTACTGATTCAATAGGATTGGAAGACAAGGAAAGGATTCGCCTTCTTTGCCACCCTGGGAGAGCAGCCGCACTATTTTATATTTAAGGGAAAGTCCGCGTCTTTAAGAAATGTTTTTTATCTTTTTGGCTGCAAAACAAAAGGCTTCGGGTATCAATTCGATATCGATCGCGTCGGTTTTACCCAGCAGTTCGCCGTCGGCTTCGAACCTTACGGGTGTCGAGGCGCAGATCTTTGCCCCGCCGCCACGCAACCGGGCGAGTACGGGTGAGTCCCCGTTCAGCCGCAGGTAGGCACGCAGGATCGGAATGAGTAAGCCGACCGGCGATACGGGGGAGGCGTGGACAAATTCAAAGAGTTTATTCGACGGGGATGCATGGGGCGCGATCCTCATTCCTTCCGCGATGGTGTTCCCAAGGATCGCCCCGAAAAAGACAGTATCAGCCCGGAAAGGGGCGTCTTCGACAACGCCGTCCAAGGTGAAAGCCGGAAGTTCTTTCATCGCGACAAGAGCGCTCAGGGCGTAAGACAACCAGCAGGATCGCGAAAACCTCAACTCGTTATAGCGGTACAGCACCTCCGCGTCGAACCCAAGCCCCAGGACCATTGCGAAGACCCGCCGCCTGATACCGTCCAGGACCTGCCAGGTACACCTTCCAAGACTAACTTTTACGGTCGATTCACCTAAGGCCGTCTTCAATCCGGCCGCCATCCCCGTCCCGGTTTCAAAGTTGCGGATGTAGTCGCAGGCAGTACCCGAAGGTATCATCCCCACTGACGGCATAGCACCCCGCTCTTCCCACCAAAGACCGTTTAAGACCTCAAAAAGGGTGCCGTCACCACCCACCGCAATCACCCTGTCATATCCGGATCGCCGGACCGAGGCGGCAATGGTTTCGGAGTGTCCCGGATATTCACTCCAAAACGTGTCGACACTCTCCGCTTCCTTTCCGACCTCCCGCAGGAGAGCCGGCCACAGCTTTACGGCCTTCCGGTTTCCCGCAAACGGGTTTACGACTGCGGCTATTCTCATCCGGCTTCCCTCTCCAGCCAATTTCTCGAATTGGGCGGCGACAAAGTCCCCGACCCTGATTTACGTCGGATAGGGACAAGGTTTCCCATAAACTGCCTTAGACTCTCCCCCCAAGTGCGGGAGAGCGCAAATTCCCTGCACATGCGGCGATCGATTCCCATGGCTTGAGTAACGGCCTTGCCGAGGTCTTCGTCCATAACCCCCGTTTCGCCCTGCCTTATTATGTCCAGCGGACCTCGCACAGGATAAGCGGCAACGGGAATTCCGCTGGCCATGGCCTCAAGCATCACCAGGCCAAAGGTGTCCGTCCTGCTCGGGAAGACGAACACGTCGGCGGACGCGTAATGGGCAGCCAGTTCCTCGCCGCTTTTGAAACCCACAAATCTCGCGCCGGGGTACCTGGCTTTCAGTTTGGCAAGACCCGGCCCGTCGCCGACCACATACTTGGAGCCCTCGATACCCAGGTCCAGGAATTCGTCGATGCTTTTCTCCGCCGCCACTCTTCCCACGTACATGAGAATGGGTCTTTTGTCTGTCAAAAGGCCTTTTTTGTCAGGCGAATAGAGCGTGGTGTCAACTCCCAATTCCCACTGAACAAGGTTTTTAAATCCCCATGTGCGAAGCTCTTCCATCATGGGGGGCGTTGTCACCATCACTGCCGAAGAGGCGCTGTGAAACCATCTCAGCACCGAATAGCTCAAGCTCAGCGGGACAGGGTACCTCAGCCTGATGTATTCGGGGAACCTGGTCGTATAAGAGGTGGTAAACGGGTAGCCGGCCCTCACACAATACGAGCGGGCGGCAAGCCCGATAGGACCTTCAGTGGCAAGGTGAATGAAATCGGGTTCGAAAGAATCCAGAATCCGGGCTATTTTCCTGTAGGGATTGAGCGCAAGCCTTATCTGCGGGTAAGTGGGACAAGGAACCGTCCTGAACATATCCGGTATGATCAGGCACACCTGGTGCCC
>CAWEZA010000107.1:0-79274 GCA_963813125.1 uncultured delta proteobacterium
TTCAGCCCCCCTGCACGGTCATGATTTTTTTGCGTGCGTTCATTCGCCAAATCAGGTATCTGTGGACACATGGAAACGATCCTTGTTCACAGAGGCCGTGCCGTTGGCGCGGGGGATATCGCATTCATCCGGGAGCTGATCGAGAGATACCCCGATGAACATAGGACCTCTCTTTCCCGAAAGATCTGCCGGGCATGGAATTGGGTACAACCCAACGGCCAACCCAAGGACATGGTTTGCAGGGGACTTCTTTTAGATCTTGAGCGGCATGGCCTCATAGAGCTGCCTCCAAAACGACGGCGCACGGGAGGCTGGCACATCGCCCGCAACGCTCCCCAATTGGTTGAAGTTGACCAAACTCCTATCGAAACGAACCTCAAAGAACTCCACCCCATCGTAGTCCGCCAGGTAAGGCGTACTCAATTTGAACAACTCTATAACGGCCTCATCGCCCAATTCCATTACCTGGGCTACGCCCAGCCCGTTGGGTCTCACCTCAAATACATAGCCTTTTCACAGGAACGCCCCATCGCCTGTTTTGCGTGGTCCTCCGCCCCGCGGCACATCGGCTGCCGGGACCGCTTCATTGGATGGGATGGCCAAATGCGGCGCAATAATCTCCATCTGCTGGCCTACAACACGCGATTTCTCTTGCCACCCTGGGTCCGCGTCCAAAATCTTGCCTCCCATCTGCTGGCAAGGATGGCCGGAAGGATCTCCCGAGATTGGGAGCAAATCTATGGGCATCCTCTCTATTTCCTTGAAACCTTTGTCGATACTGCGCGCTTCAAGGGGACCTGCTATCGGGCCGCAAACTGGATATACATGGGCAAAACCACGGGTCGCGGTAAAGACGACCTCACTCATCAGCCCAACCGGTCCCTCAAAGCCGTTTGGGGCTATCCCCTCCGCTGCGACTTCAAACAGAGGTTGTGCGGTGGATAAGCGCGAAGCCGAAGCCCTCTACGATTCCGGAAAGGAGCCCACCGTTAAAAGGCTTCTGGAACTTGATCTCGAAAACAGGACATTCAAGAACGGACTCGGCTCCCAGCAACAAAACTCGACAAATTCCTCGAAGCCGCCATCTTCCGACGGTCCCGAAGTCGTCAGGAAAAAAGCCGCGCTTAAAGGGAAAAAACACGGCGGTCAAACCGGTCATACGGGGAAGTGCCGGGAACTTTTGCCTGTCGAGGAGATGGATCACGTCCATGATCTCTGGGCTACCAGATGCGAGAAATGTTGCCTACCCTTGGAAACTGACGGAGCCAAGGAAACCTCCCCGCCACTTCGACACCAAGTCTTTGAAGTCCCGGAGCTTAAACCTATCAAAACCGAATATCGCTGTCACGAAACTGAGTGCGCCTGTGGTCACAGGACCCGTGCCTCAATGCCCGCGCAAGCAGCCCAAGGCAGCTTTGGTCCCGGAGTCCACGCCATCATCGCCTATCTGGTTTCATCCCATCTCGGCACTCGGCGAGGTGTTTGCGAGATCATGAGCACTTTGTTTGGTATCGATATCTCTTTGGGCTCGGTCTGTAATATTCTGGCTCGAGTCACCGGTGAGCTTGAGCCCGTAGTGGATGAAATCCGGCAAACATTGCCCAACGCACAAAACCTCAATATCGACGAAACGGGCTGGAAATCAAAGGGAGAGCGCCGAACCCTATGGGTCTTTCTCTCATCCGTTGCGGTCTATTTTTGCGTCGCCGCAAGCCGTGGCTCATGCGTTCTCTCCTCTGTACTGGGAGAAGCCTTCGCTGGAATCATAACGAGCGACGACCATTCCGCTTACAGTTCCTACCATAGGAACGGCCTCAGACAACTTTGCTGGGCGCACCTCATCAGGAAGTTCAAAGCCCTGGAGGAAGTCCGCGGCAGCCCCGACGCCCGCCGGTTCGCCACATGCATGCTAAACGAAATAGAAAAGCTCTTCACCTGTTGGTATGCCTTCCTCGACGAAGCCCTTACCCGTGAAGAACTCAGGCAGAGTAGCGCCCTTATCCGAGGCCGCATGAAGCGATTATGCCGACACTATCAATCCAGCAGCGACACTGCTGTCGCCACCCGCGCCTGCCGGACGCTCAAGAACTGGAATCACCTCTTTACCTTCATCTTCCATGAAGGCGTTGAGCCTACCAACAACGCTGCGGAGCGCGCATTGCGCTTTGCCGTGCAGTGGCGAAAAATCTGTTTCGGCAGCCAATCGCCATCTGGGGAACGGTTCACGGAACGCTCCCTTACCGTCACCAGGACTTGCAGGCTCCAGAATCGAAACCCTTTTCATTTCCTTGCTCAGGTCATGACGGCCGCCTTCGCGGGCTCTCCACATCCGACCCTCGTCTAACCTTGTGTGCAGTGGCCCTGAACGGTTACCCTTCCAATAAAAAAAGGCCTCTTTGGTGAGGCCCATTTATTCCGACAACATCTGCCTGCCTGTCAATCTATTCTGAAAAAATCCCCCTCATTTTGGCCGTTTATTCTGATTCCCTACAGGCGCCGAAGCTACTGTCTCTCTCGTATCAACGAGACAGGAAGGAGCTAGAATGACTGGACTGGAAGAACTCGAGAGGGCTGTTGATAGTCTGCCTGATGATGAGTATCGCCGTTTCCGCAATTGGTTCATGGAAAAAGACCGGGAAAAGTGGGACAGCCAGATTGCGCTGGATTCGGAAACGGGCAAGCTTGACTTTCTGATCAAGGAAGCCCTTGAAGCCGGGCAGAAAAACGAACTGCGTGATTTATGACGCACCGGACAACAGACCGGTTCCGGCAATGCTATATCAGTCTGCCAGAAGTAAAGACATTCAAATTGAACGACCTCGAGTGCCGCGGCTGCCAAGGCTGTCATGTCTGCAAGACGAAGCTCTGAGGTATGTGTTCTAAAGGACGACCTCACCGAAGTGCTCGAAGCGGTCGGCGAAATCGATATCCTGGTGGCTGCGGATTGTGACGCTCTATGCGGCAAGCCTCCGGCGAGCGATCTCGTCGTACTCAATTTTCACGTCGTCGGGCGCAGGCTGCCCTTTGCCTTTTTCTAATAAATCTTTGAGGCTCAACATAAAAACCGCCCATTTTGTCGAGCAGTGAGAGAAACATCCGCTATCGCCGCGCCAGCCTGTATGACTGAAGTGGACATAACACTGTCCTTCGTCGGCGCTTAAAGAAAAGGCCACCTCAGTTCCAGTCCATTCTTCGTCCTTTCCATCATATTTCCACCGAATGAGTTTGCCCGGTTGAAGCTCTACGACTTCAAATCTGTGAGAAACATCCCCGAACCTGAATTCAAGGACGCCTCCGACTTTTGAGCCATTGCCACGGGTATCGGAGGTCCACCAGCCCGCAAGTTTCTTTGTGTCCGTTAATGCCTGGTAAACGGCTTCCGCTGACGCCTTGATCCCGACCAGGTGACGTATGGTGTATGTTTCCATTTTATGCCTCCATGAAAATAATATACTAACTAAAGCAGGTGTATGTCGAGACACCCCTTGCCTCCTTTCCGCCTTAAAGGACGAAGAGGACCTTCAGAGGGATCGGGAGTAGAGGGATCGGTCTGACCGACAATGTTCTTGACCGACGATATTCTTGAAGATGGCAGAGAAGAGGCGAACGGTTCAGTTTTAAGATCAGGAGATAAACCTCCGTTTTCCTCTGCGTTAACGCAGGCCGGCGGGTCGGTATATCGGGGTCATTTCCGACAACGGTTGATCAGATTTCATGGTGTTGGCGGGGGGGGGGTTGACTCTGCCGGGACCTCTCATCTTACCCCGGTATCCAGTCGTTTCTTTTTTTGTTTAGCCCACGGGGCGATACCACCGGAAGGCAAGCCACATCATCATGCACCCCGAGGGGGCGCAGGCAAGGGCATTCGATGTCGTCCACCTATATCAGTCTCTATTATCATCAAGTCTTCGGGATAAAAAAAACCGTATCTGACGAAAAACCGTCAATCGCCCCTTCATGGCGTACCCGTCTTCCTGAGTAGATCGGGCAGACTGTTCGTGGGTAGGGAGGCTTTCCCGGAGTCATTGGCGGCGTTGCCGGGTCTGCTCACGAAACGGAAGATTTATCCTTTTTTTGTATATTTTGTTGATAATTTTTCAATCCCTCCATCAATGTCCTGCCCAATAAATTATCGTAAAATTTTCTTTGTAACTCCACAACGAGAAAACTACTCGATGGACACCGTGACATCGGCATACCGTCATTTACTCCGCTACGAATCCGACGCGGTTTGAGAGGCTGTGGAGGTAACAGAGCGCGGCGCATGGCAAACGGTGGTTTAGATCATGCAAACCCGCCGCGTTCGGCAAGCGCGGCGGCGTCTCGTGCGCCGTGCAACACGCGAACGATAACAAGTTCCGTTTCGGATGCCGTGTAATAAATGGCATAATTGCCTTCGACCATCATGCGCAAACCATCCGCGAATTGCTCGCGCGCCGTTCCCGAATAGGGAAACTCCGACAACATTCGGCAAGCGTTTTCGATCTTTGAAAGCAAGCGCGTCGCTGTCGCTTCCGAAGCCTCGGAAGCGACATAAGACCAGATTTCTGCAAAGTCGGCTTCTGCCGTGTCGGTTAAACGGAGGATGAGCGGGACGCTAGTAACTTCCTCCCTCGGTCGATGATGCGCGTAGCGTCGAAGTCCTTGACGCGCCCATTTGCAACGTCGGCAAGGCCCTTGTCAATATCGGCTTTAAGCGCGGCGAGTTCCTGAAGCTGCAAGGCGCGCTTTATTTTCCAGTCACGAAGGGCGGCGCGGATAACTTCGCTTGTAGACGCATAATCGCCGTCTTCGACCGCGCCCTTGACGACTGCGGCCATTTCGGCAGGCAAGGTAATGGTAATTCGTTCGATGTCGGCCATGTTAGCCCCCCTTTTTTGAATTTCACACCACATACTCTATCATACTTAATATGATACCACAAGTGCAGGCGCGTCTATTTCAGCGGAGCGGATTCTAGTCTCCTAAATCTTGATTTTTGGCACGTTGGAAGCCCCCCCCCAGGAAGTACGAAAATTCAAAACTTCGGCTCGCTTTTAAAAGATCGTCGCTCCGGCGGGTCGGTATATCGGGGTCATTTCCGACAACGGTTGATCAGATTTCATGGTGTTGGCGGGGGGGGGTTGACTCTGCCAGGCTCTCTCATCTTACCCCGGTATCCAGTCGTTTCTTTTTTGTTTAGCACACGCAGATACCACCGGAAGGCAAGCCGCATCATCATGCACCCCGAAGGGGCGCCGGCAAGGGCATTCGATGTCGCCCACAGATCTCAGTCTCCATTATCATCAAGTCTTCGAGATCAAAAAACCGTATCTGACGAAAAACCGTCGATCGCCCCTTCATGGCGTACCCGTCTTCATGAGTACATCGGAGGGGACTGTCCGTGGGTCGGGAGACTTTCCCGAGGTCATTGGCGGCGTTGCCGGGGTCTGCTCACGAAACGGGTAGAGTCGGGATGTGACGCGGTCGCCTTAGGTTCCGCATATCTGTTTCCGCCCCTTTCGTTTGGCGGTGCCTCACTAGCTTAACCATAACTCCGTTTCCACATCCCGCTCATCGAACCGGACATGCAGATCTCCCGCATCCGGCTCTCGGACAGAACATCATGCCTTCGCCCACGGAAACCTCTGGGGAAGCATCGGCAGGCGGATGAGTTTAAGTTGACTGTATATATACTCATCAGGGTAGCGCCTGATACCCCCGCTGCGCTGTTTATGCTTCCTGCAAAGCCATCGGCGGAGCCGCGTCGTGGTGTACCGATCGATGAACCGATAAGCGGAAGTGACCGGACCAAGACAAAAATAGTTGGCCCATCCTCCAAGTTTCCGGTTCAATCGGATTACCATTTCCTCGGCATCGAGCCACTCCATATTTCTGCCTGTCTGGACATGTACCGCTTCGATCATGCGCTTTATGCTCTTCTTCGATGGGCGAGTGCCTATATAAGGCCTCCCGGTCTTGGATGAGTAACACCGACCGAAGGTGTACCCGAGGAAGTCAAATTTACCTTCCGGTAAGCGGCAGGTTCGAGTCTTTTCTTCGTTCACCGTAAGTTTCAGCCTGCTCATCATTTGCCGCATCGCATTGAGCGCCGTAGCGCCATTGCCCTTGCAACAAATGACCAGGTCGTCGGCATAATTGACAATCCGTGCGCGAAGCTCCCGTTCAAGACCCGCCTTCTTCCACCCCAGAATGAACCGCCGCATATAGAGATTGGACAGCAGGGGCGAAATCGGGGAGCCTTGCGGGATACCTCTTCTGGAGTCCCGGTTTGTTGTCGTGCGTTTCTTGCGGCCCCGTTCATCACGCTCTTCTACCGGAGCATTAAGCCACATCCTCACAAGATGCAGCATGCGCAGGTCAACCACCCGGCGCGCTACCGATTTCATGAGTTCGTGATGAGGGATCGTGTCGAAATAACCGGATAGGTCGGCGTCTACGATGTCCCTGTAGCCGCTGACCAACAGCCCATGCACTTCTCGCACGGCGCTCTGCGCATTCCGGTCCTGCCGGTAGGCGTGCTGTTCCGACGGCAGGTCGGCCTCAAAAATCGGCTCCAAGACCAGCATCGCCGCCGTCTGACACACCCTTTCCGCCAGCCGGGGAATGCCAAGTGGCCTGAGTTTGCCGTTCGGTTTTGGAATATAGACCCTTCTTACCGCCTCCGGGCGGTATGTTCCTTCCCGGAGCTCCTGCGCCAATTCCCCGAGCCATCGTTCACGCCCATACGCCTCAACATCGTCGAACGTCAGACCGTCTACGCCTGGTGCGCCCTTATTGGCACGGCAGCAGAGGTAGGCATGCGTCAGTACGTCTGTTCGATATACTTTGTCGTATAGAGCATAAAAGCGAAATCCCGGTTCTTCCTTCGCTTTCGCATGTAACGCCGTTTGCAGCTTCTGAACGCTAATTGGAGTTGATAGGTTGCCCAATCTCCTGTCCTTTGCCACTTTCAACGTCAGTTCCGAACTGAGGTCCCTTCCCTCTACCGGCATTACCCGGCTTCATCGGTACTACGAACCTCTCCGCCACCCCATGGCGCCCGGCCTGTCCGTCACCGGCCTCCGGTTGGTCTTAGCGCTCGACCACGCCATGGAGCTTCCCGTGTTGCATCGGCCTTCCTCTTATATGCATGCTGTCGCCACTACCCCGGCGGAACCATCGTGACTTTCCGGCAGGCCTGAGCAGACTAAAGATTTTTCCTCGGGCATTTTTCACTATGAGAGCGTGTAGCTGTTACGGGCGGGAATAAAGCGCAGATCATTATTGCCGCTAGATGTGGGGCATTGATTCACCGAAGAATCGTATGGATGAAGGATCCGGGAGTGAAAAACTGGCGCTATGGGGGTATTTCCGACAGGGTCTGCTTGTAGTTCCAGGGCATCCAACGACCGGGGTCGGCGGCGAGCTTGGGGCCGTTTCGCAAAAGGGTCGTCAGGTACTCAAGAGCGTTGACTCCCATGAGATCGCAGGTGTGAATGAAGCTCATAAAGAGATCGCCCACCCAGGCGCCTCTTTCGGTTCGGTAAAATAGAGAGTTCTTCCGATGGCGTATTACCGTCTTCAGTGCCCTTTCGACCGTGTTGTTGTCGAGGGGCGCGCCTGCGACCGTAAGGAAGCGTGTGAGTCTTTCCCATCGCTTCAGCATATAGTCGAAGGCTTTTCCCATCCCCGAGTTCGGTTCGATAGCTTTGTCACGCAGCTTCGTTTCCATCCAATATTTTAAGCCGGCCAGAGGTGGGCCGCTGTTTTGCTGGTGAAACGTGAGCCTCTCCTCGGGCGACAATGCTCGCTCTTTGGCAACAGCGTCATGGTGGTAAACCTTGGCCAGAATCTCGATCACGTAACGGGATTCCTCAGGAAAGTCATTTATTTCAGCGACGAAGTTTCTCCTTCCGTGGGTCAGGCAGTTGCAAAGAATGGTGGCAAGCTCGTCGGACATGTTCCTGGAGAGGGCGTCGCACATCTGGATGGGTGGACCAAGATCGGCCAATCTATGTTCGAGAAGATCTTTTAGGTTTTCACCCGCGTGCTTGTGCCCGGTGAAGAAACAGGCTATCGTCTTATCTTCGGATTTACAGATGAGCCCCGTTGTGAAAACACCCTTTCGCTTTCCGGCTTTATTTGTATCGTCCCCTTTGCCGCCTTTATTCAAAGAGAGGACCCTGTTGGTTGTGTCGTCCTGGTAGATGATGTCGGACTGAGCGCCTTGCCGCAGCAGTTCCAGGTAGCCAGGTTTGAGCGTCTCGGCGCCTGCATCTACGATATCCCACTGAGTCGATGCGGGAAGAGGTATACCGCAGTTTTGCTGAAGATTTTCCAAACGGTTGAAAGGCAACCCTCCACCATACTTTGAAACGGCAATCGTCGCGGTCGCCGTCTCGTCATATTTTTGTTCACCGGCTTCGGCAGGTTTTTGCGCGGTGAAGATTTGCCCGCAAAGGTTGCACCGCAGTTTCTCGAGAAGATAGATCGAGGCCTGAATCGGAGCCGTTCCGAAAAAGCGTATAAGCGGCCCGGGATCGAGCGGATAGAGTTTACCCTTCAAACATTCCGGACACCGAACGCCGGCTTTGAGCTCGGGGTTGGAGACGGGAACCCGCATCGCTCCGGGATAGCCATCCGCAGCGTTTCTGCCGTGTCCTTTGGATTGAGGCCGCTCAGGCCGGCAGGCAACTAAAGGCTTTTCATTAAATATTCGTTTGGAGCTCTCCGTCTTGAAACCGAACATCCATCGGAGCAGCCGCGCAATGGCGCTTGATTTTTTCTCCACAATGCCGCTCAAAAAGAGTACGGTCCCGACCAGGCCGGAGACGAAAGTAAAATCCGCCGGATCAAGGTTCTTTTCGGCCCTTTGCAGAAAGCTCTGTATCTTTTCGCTCTCCAACTCTATTTTGGGAGGCTTTAGCGGCATAGCTTCTCCCGGAACCCTGCATCGAGCGCATAGCCCCAAACATCTTTTATCGAGCAAGCAGGCTTATGGGTTTTGTTGTGTATGCCCCGCCCCGTGGTTTTTCCCATATGTATCCAGTTCGATGCCCGGTAGCAGGTGCCCTTGAACCGCTCGGTATCGACAAAGGTCTCCAGAAAATGTACCGGGTGACCGTAGACCTCCTGCCAGTCACGCGATATCCTTCTTGCCATCTTCGCCAGCAGGTGGGACGCCAAATGATCGATTCGGACCCAGGGGAGCAGGAGAAAGCGGCTGTTGTAGGCTATCAAGTGGATGTTTTTCCTGCGTATCGCCGGGGACCATCCGATGAAGCGGTCCCGGCAGCCGATGTGGCGAGGAGCCGACGACCAGCTAAAGCATGCAATCGGGCGCTCCCCTATCGTTATAAGATACTTGAGATGCTCACCCACCGGCCGGCAATAGCCCAGGTAGTGGTAATGCTCGATGAGTCCCTCCAACAATTGCTCGAGCGGTCCACGGCGCACCTGGCAAATGACGGGTGCGGGCAGCGCGGACAAAACTCCCGTAAGAGAGCTTTGGTCGATACAGGGCGGATCGGGCTTTTTTCTAACAGCAAGGGGATTGGACGGATTTTGTTTCTTTGGCGGAAGCTCGATAAATCCTGCCCGCTCCAACTCAAGCATGAGGGAGCGGCAAACCATATCTTTTGGCTGACCGTTGGCCTGCACCCAGTTCCATGCTTCGCACAGCTTGCCGGAAAGCTTGCGGCGGCTGTCGCCGGGGTTTTGAGCGATAAGGGAGCGGATGAAGGCCACATCCTCCCGTGACACCGCCTTTCCTCTATAGGTCAGCACCGTTTCCATGCGGGGGTTCTATCACTGTGGAATCCGGAACGTACGCACTTTTTGAGCGGTTCAGGATAATTTCTTAAAAAATTTGACCGCACCCTCCGGGGGTTTGAAGTTCCAGATCAAAGACTGCAACTCGAAGGCATCGATGTGGGTGCTGTTGGGCCACTGATTGATTCGCCCGCTCGACAGCCTTTTATGGCACATCCAAAAGCCCTGACCATCATAGGCAAGAATACGCAGGGCGGTCTTTGTCTTGTTGCGAAAAATAAAGAGAGCTCCGCAAAACGGGTCGGCATGGAGCACCTTCCGGCATACGCCGCACAAGCCGTCAATACCCTTGCGAAAGTCGATCGACTCCAGGCAAACCAGAATCCGCATCTGCGGACTTATCTGGATCATCGGCTACGATCCAGGAAGCAGCTCAGCAACTCCATGCACTGGGGCGGTACTGCCGCGGCCGTTTGGATTTTGAGTTCAAATCCCGCAGGGGACCGGACCTCGATGAGGCATTGGCTCATGGAAAACAGCCGCTCCACTTTCAACTCCACAAACTCCGGCGAAGCGGTTCGTTGCGAACGGCCACGAATCCGGTGTTTGAGTTTATTAAAATCCAACCGGAGCTCTTTTGAGATCTGACAGGTGGAATAAGATGGGGACAGGTCTGTTGCGGCTTCCCATAAGCTTTCCGGAATAGGGGCACTCTTCTTGCGAGTGCTTCTCCATTGATCGAATAGGACAGCCACCGCCTGCATCTTGGTCTGTGGTTGGGAATTTTTCTCGGGTTTCATCGGCCCCTTTCCTTCCTCATGGAATTTTCAGCCGATCATAGACCCTTATCTATCTCATTTCATGCAGGCTTGCCGGAAACTCACAAAGCTCTTCACCTGTTGGTATGCCTTCCTCGACGAAGCCCTTACCCGTGAAGAACTCAGGCAGAGTAGCGCCCTTATCCGAGGCCGCATGAAGCGATTATGCCGACACTATCAATCCAGCAGCGACACTGCTGTCGCCACCCGCGCCTGCCGGACGCTCAAGAACTGGAATCACCTCTTTACCTTCATCTTCCATGAAGGCGTTGAGCCTACCAACAACGCTGCGGAGCGCGCATTGCGCTTTGCCGTGCAGTGGCGAAAAATCTGTTTCGGCAGCCAATCGCCATCTGGGGAACGGTTCACGGAACGCTCCCTTACCGTCACCAGGACTTGCAGGCTCCAGAATCGAAACCCTTTTCATTTCCTTGCTCAGGTCATGACGGCCGCCTTCGCGGGCTCTCCACATCCGACCCTCGTCTAACCTTGTGTGCAGTGGCCCTGAACGGTTACCAAAAAGGAACTCTACCGGCGTCTGGAGGGATCGGGGCACAGCTTCGAGTGGGCGGAAATCAAACAAGACCTCAAAGCCCTCACCGAAACGGTGATCGAAGAAGACGGGAAACGCCTGGCTTTGCGCAGCCAGTGCAAGGGTACCTGCGGCAAAGTGTTCCAATCCGTAGGCGTGGCGATTCCTCCAACCATCCGCGAAATCTGATTCCGTTTTCAAAGAGCAGAAATGTAGTGCCAAAAAAGTCAAGTGCCTATCTATATCATTGAAGTTACTGAATAAGTTTTACTGTACTGTAGAAGATGAGTTTAAGGGGCAAGGCGTATCGAAAGACTACGTGGAGGCAGCCAAGTGGTCTCGAAAAGCTGCGGAACAAGGGGACATGCATGCACAAACTATGTTAGGCTTTTTATATGCGGTAGGGCAAGGTGTGCCAAAAGACTATGTGGAGGCAGTGAAATGGTATCACAAAGCGGCAGAACAAGGGGATATATTTGCACAAGGTGATTTAGGCAGTTTGTATATGGACGGTCGTGGCGTTACACAGAATAAGGTTAAAGCCTACGCGTGGTTCAGCTTAGCAGTTAATTCTGCAGTGACGCAGGGATGCAATACATCAGTACAAAAGTTTTTCCAGAAGAAAATTGCATCGCTTAATAAGCAGATGACACCATCCCAGATTGCAGAAGCGCAGAGACTAGTAAAGGGATTGGAAACCAAAATTACCGGCGAGGAATAGCGATGAGTGAGACATTTAGTGAAATAGCCGCCAGGACGGATCAGCCACCAGATGCTAATGATACCCTGAATCCGTGAAGTTACAAATATCAAATTCTCGCCATTACTGCGGTAACTATTTGCAATAACTAGTCATTTGTGGTACAAACTCACCTCACACGAATTCACTTGGGAGGTGAACATGAAGCGCATTATTATTGAGCAGTCCGACAAAGAATTTTATACTTCCAACTCCGGACTCGTGCTCGTCGGACACTGTATCAATGATTTGTGCTCGCTGCCGGTCAAGGCCAAGAAGAGCTTTCCAGTGGGCACGGGTGGCATTGGCCTCGACGATATTCTGCGTAGTTATCTCGGACTCCTTTCAATTGGGCAAAGTGATTTTGAGGCCGTCACCAACCGAAGGGAAGACGAGTATTTCAGGGAAGCCTTGGGAATTGCCAAGGTTCCTTCGACTGAAACTCTGCGACAGCGACTGGACGAGGTTGCACCCGATCTCTTTGCTCTTGCCGATACCTGTTCGGTGGAATTCCTCAAGAAAGCCCGTGTGCCCATCACTCCCTTGAAGACCGGACATGTCCCTCTGGACTGCGATGTCTTCTGTATGGACAACTCCAAGACCAAAAAAGAAGGAGTCTCCCGCATCTACAATGGCCGGGACGGCTATGCGCCCATGGCTGCTTATTTGGGGACCGAAGGGTGGTGCCTGGAGTTCGAGTTGAGGCAAGGCAGCCAGCATAGCCAGGAGGGATTCATCCCTCTCATTGAGCGGGTTATTCAGAAAGCCCGCGGTCTTACTTCCCGAAAAATCCTGGTTCGTCTGGATTCTGCCCACGATGCGTTGGATACTCGGGTTAGCTTGGCAGGCCAAAGGAATGTAAGCTATATCATAAAGTGGAATCCCCGGCGGGAAGACAAAATCGAATGGGCCATGCGAATTTTCAAAGAAGGTGAGGTAGTCATGCCGCGTCCGGGGAAAAGAGTCGGGCTGCTCACCGTCCATATCCGCCAGGTCCATAAAGGGAAGACCTATCAATTCAAAAGGGTGATGCGTGCGGTGGAGCGTACCGTCGACCGCTCTGGACAAAGGCTCCTCGTCCCGGAAATTGAGATCGAAGGGTGGTGGACCACTTTGGATCTGCCGATGAAGCAGGTAATCGGGCTCTATGAAGACCACGGAACAAGTGAACAGTTCCATAGTGAAATCAAGACTGATATGGATCTGGAAAGGCTTCCTTCGGGTAAATTCGCCACCAACGCCCTGATCTTGACCCTGGGGGGACTGTCTTACAATATCTTGCGATTCATCGGCCAGCTCGGACTTGTCGATGGAGAGACTCCGGTGCGCCATCCCGCCAAACGGCGTCGGATCAAAACCGTGATGCAAGAACTTATGTATATGGCCGCACGGCTGGTGAAGACGGGCCGCCGCCTGAAACTGGTCTTCAGCCGCCATTGCCCGGCCTTTCAGGCTTTCCGAACCATTGAAATGCGCCTGTCTAGTGCATAAAGGCCGAGAGGGCGGGCTGCAATGCGGATATTTATCTAGAGCGAGTGGTTCGCCAGGGAGAACTATTGTCCAATTGTCCCTAATGTCGTGATTTTGTGTCGGAGGGCATAGAATAATGTAGCCGACCCAATTTTTTTCATAGCAATTTGTTGATTTTGGCATGAGGCTTTTTCCGAAATTGGGTCAAAAAACTCATTGCGGCATTGCCTTCGATTTAGGCTCACGGATTCAGGGATACTATTTTTAACACGTCAGACGACTGCTGGGAAAATGCTGATATTAAATGCATAGGACATGATCGCTGGAGTATTTACGTAAATGGATACAAAGACGCAGCTGATATCCTTGTGGATCATATAGAATCACAGCCGCATGGGAGGCAGCAAGACCTTCTTGTATATCCGGTTGTTTTTCTCTATAGGCATTATCTCGAACTTGCCCTAAAAGATCTGGTAAGGCAAATGCGAGAGCTTGTAAATGACGATAATATACAACCTTATCCTAAGAACCATACTATTAATACGATTTGGAGTATATGCAATAACTTGCTAAAAAAAGTGTTTACACATGACTCATTCATACACCATCTCAATGAAATTGGACGGCTAGTCGGGGAGTTTGCCAAAATAGATCCTAATTCACAGGCATTCCGCTATCCAGAAGATAGGAATGGAAATGCTTCATTAGCTGGCATAACCAATATAAACTTGAGCAATATCAAGGAGGTAATTGCAAAAATGTCAGTAGTTATTGAGGGAGCCGACACGGAGATTGGCGAATTTCTTTCCCACAGGGCAGATATCTAGTGTGACGTCCCGTAAATTGGCTGATACAAAACAATAGTACTTTCCAGCGGCCAGGCAGGCACAGCCTGCCTGGCCGAATATCACTGAACTTAAGGGACGTCACACTAGGTCCAATAAGCTGGCCGCGGGCTCATAACTGGACGAAACGTCGAAGGCCAAAAGTAGACGCTTCAGCGAGCATTCGGGAGATCGTGTCGCCGGATTATCAGGACTTTTCCGTGGTGTCGAAATTGTCCCGTATCGCCCTGGATCGCCCGAAACCGGGATCGGAGGATGCGCCAGGGTCCGCGATGTGACGTTATGCAACCTGAAAGGAACTGGTGGACCAGGCGGGGACGTCTAACTCATCTTCTACAGTACAGTAAAACTTATTCAGTAACTTCAATGATATAGATAGGCACTTGACTTTTTTGGCACTACATTTCTGCTCTTTGAAAACGGAATCAGATTTCGCGGATGGTTGGAGGAATCGCCACGCCTACGGATTGGAACACTTTGCCGCAGGTACCCTTGCACTGGCTGCGCAAAGCCAGGCGTTTCCCGTCTTCTTCGATCACCGTTTCGGTGAGGGCTTTGAGGTCTTGTTTGATTTCCGCCCACTCGAAGCTGTGCCCCGATCCCTCCAGACGCCGGTAGAGTTCCTTTTTGAGCATGAGGGCGAGAAAGCTGCAAAAGACATGGCCTCTTATGGTTTCATCCAGGCGATGATAGACCGGCCGGGTATCAAGAAGTGATTTCATGCTCCTGAAAGTATGCTCCACCATCCAGAGTTCCTTGTATTTCAGGGCCACTTCATCCGCGCGCAGTTTGGTATTGGTGGTGAGTACCCATCTACCGTCAAAACGGGATTCCTCCTCGACTTTTTCGCGGTCTATGGAAAAAGCGTCCTTCTCGCTCTTGATGTAGCGCCTGAATCCGCGATTGCCAACCAGGCTTTTGTCTCCTTTCTTGAGTTGCTCCTCAAGAGAGGCCAAAATGGCCTCCCGGTCGGCCCGATCCTTCCTGGCCTGTTTCGGATTGAGGCACACGATGTATCGTCTTCCGTCAACGCGCACCTCCTTGACCTGGAGCGGGGACGAATCCTTGGAGGACTTACCCTCGGGGTGAATCTCCCGAAACTCCCGTGTATCCGAGAGAACCTCCCCGCGAACTTCTTTGACGTTACGCATTCGAACCCCCAAGATGTAGGGGACTTTGTTTTTAGGATCATCGAACTCGTTCATTGTCTCTTTGCTGATCATGCCCCGGTCGGCGACGATACAGAACTTGGACACCTTGAAACGAGTCCTTATTCTTTTCACAACCGGGATCAACGTCTTCACGTCGGTAGTGTTGCCGGGCCACATCTCACAACAGATAGGACGTCCATTCTCGTCGAGGACAGCTCCGACCACCATTTGGTTGAGATCGGGGCGGTGATCTTTGCTGTGGCCCCGCGCGCCAATGGTTTCTCCTCCAGCCCCCTCGAAATAGATGGAGATTGTATCGAAGAAAACCAGAGCCAGCCCCGAAAAGAGATGGCGATTTAGCAAGAAAAGCCGCTCCTCAACAACATCCTTGGTGCATCTGGGAGCAAAGGGAGTCGCGCTTTCCTGGTCCTCGGTCTCCTCCCCGATAAAGGCCATGGCCCGGTAGAGGTGATGCAGCGCGATATCATCGACGCCCTTCACGGCAAAGTCCCTGCGCCACCTGTCGCAGAAGCGATCCGAACCGCTTACCATCAGCCGGTGAAAGACGGTCAGGAAAAGCGCGCGCTCCACGTCGAAACTGAAGAACCTTTCAGAAAGAAGCCCTTGGAGGACTTTTGGGATTCCCAGTTCCTTCCACAGTCGCTCGAAAATGAGAGCGGGGCCTATCTTTATGGATTCGGCGCTAATGTCGCTTCTGCCGGAAATGATAAGCAGAGCTTGTTCAGAAAAACGCGCCAGGGAGCGAACCAGAGTTTCGACTTCTCCCTTGGCGTGCATTTGATCGAGCCGGCCAATCGTTGCGATGACCCGCTGGTTGACCTTGGCGCCCTCTCGGTGGTTCTCTACGATTTGGAGGTACTCGTACTTACCGGACTTTTTTGTTCGAGCAAACATGTTGAAGCCTCCTATCAGGACACTTCAACCTTATAAAACAATAGAGCATGAATCAACATAAAACAGCAGATTATGTGGCACTACATTTTTGACGATTTAAAAAAGTGATTAAGGACCCATGCGGGTTTGCGGGCGATGACCGGCTGGTCACTGTAGAAGAAAAGTCTAAGGTCCCAAGCGCCGATCAGGCGGGAGAAAGGCTGGCGGCGCAAAAAAACTGGCCAACCCCGAAATGAGATCGTATGGTGTAGTGTAGTGGAAAAGGAATGGAGAAACGGGGGGCGGCCGTCCCCGTGCCCCCGTTTCGAAGGCTTTTAGAGGAGTTTTGCGAAATGGCGCAAACGCCGGGACTCGACGTTTCCGGATGGCTTAACGAGGTGCGACGGACGGACCTTTTATGCCGCCGGGATCGTGGTGAGGACCTCGATGTTTTTGTCACCAGGCGCCTGGGAAAGGAGACATGAGATGGAATGGCGTGAAGTAGTCGAGCACCCAAGCCTGAAAGACCTTCCTTTCAAGATCGAGACGAATGCGGAAGGCTACATTATGATGACTCCGGCCAGAGGCAGACATGGAATTTATCAAAGCGTCATTGACTATACGCTTCGAAGATTAGCTAAAGAAGGACAGATTTTTATCAAATGCCCCATCGAAACGTCCGACAAAACCAAGGTCGCCGATGTCGCATGGAGCAGCACCGAGTTTTACAGGAGGAACAAAGATAATGACAATCCCTACCTCGAATCCCCCGAAGTTATCGTTGAAGTAAGATCGCCCTCTAACAGCGAAAAAACAATGAAATGGAAAGCGGCGCTGTATTTTGAGAAGGGAGCCAAAGAAGTTTGGTTCTGCGACGAGGCCGGCAATATGCGCTTTTTCAATCCTCAAGCAGAATTGCAAAGAAGCGAGCTTTTCGGGGAATTTCCAGTCCACATCGACATCGAGGTTGTGTGAGCCACAGGTGCGACGGGATCGCGGCGAGGCTCCGGAGTTTTTTGTAACCAAACATGAAGATACGCCACCCCATTTTCTTTTTTACCATACCTTTGGATGAATATCGGAAGATTCTCGAAAAATATCGGGTCCCGTACGATGAATGTTTCGTGTGGAATTGAAGGTCAAATATTACGCCCATTCAGGGCTTGGATTTACATGATTTGGCGAGGTCCCGGGGCGTTGCCGTCCCGGGGCGATGCCCCGGGCTATGGTATTCTGCCCCTTCAGGGCAGACGCCCAGGCAGAGTTAGTCGGAACCTGAATTATGATTATTGGGTCTCTTCACCCAAAGTCGACTTTTGCAGGAAGCTCAGCGTATAGACTTAAAAGCGAGCGAGTGCACGGGGTGCTTTGCACTGCACTTCCGTCCCAAGCGCCCCATTTGATTGCCCTGAAGGGGCGCGATATCATAGCCCGGGGCATGGCCCCGGGATGAAGGGGCGGGATATGCAATAGATAAAGATCCTGCCAGGGAGCGGTCCATATATGTCTCAATCCTTGTCGCGCCTTATTGTTCACATCGTCTTCAGCACCAAGGCCCGCACGCCCAATCTCCACGAATCAATCCGGGTGGAACTGTATAAATACCTGGCAGGCGCTCTCCGAAACCTAAACAGTACTGCAATCCAGATTGGGGGCACAGCCGATCATGTACATGTGCTGTGTCTGCTTTCCAAGAATCTGGCGCTTGCCAAACTAGTGGAAGAATTGAAGACGGGCTCCTCTAAGTGGTTGAAAACCAAAGGATCGGAATTCCACTCCTTTCATTGGCAAAACGGATATGGCGGTTTTTCCGTGAGTGAATCGGCCCTTGCGGCAGTACGTCAATACATCGAGCATCAGGAAGAGCATCATCGGAAAATAAGCTTTCAGGATGAATATCGGAAGATTCTCGAAAAATATCGGGTCCCGTACGATGAACGGTTCGTGTGGGATTGAAGGTCAAATATTACGTCCCGGGGCGATGCCGTCCCGGGGCGATGCCCCGGGCTAGGGTATTCTGCCCCTTCAGGGCAGACGGCCAAAGCCTTGAGTGCAGAAGTTGAGCTGAATGGCTTTGATCCGGGATCACGATCCCGCGGGGTCCGGATCGCGGGCTTGCGGCCCGTGATCCGGAGCGGTTGCGCCGTTGGCGCAATAAAAATCCAGTTGGGGCCAGTGGCCCCCATTTTTCTTAATCTCTGTTGGCTTTTTTCAAGCCGAGGGCGTCGGCGGCGACGATCATTTTCATGATGTTGGTCGCACCCTCGAGTATCTTGTAGACCTTGCCGTCGCGAAGGATCCGGGCGATGGGGTATTCGTTTGAGTAGCCGTAGGCGCTAAGGACGTCGAGCCCAAGGTTTGGAACCTCATCGGCCGCGCGGGACGCGTAGTACTTGGCAAGGCAAGTCTCGCGCATATTGTTTACCATCCCGCGGTCTTTCTGGATCGCGCACCTCCAGGTGAGGGCCCTTGCCGCCTCGGTTTCGGCGACCATGCGGGCGATTGTTTCCTGCACCATCTGGTATTCGGCTATGGGACGACCGAACTGGCGACGCTCGTTGGCGTACTTTATGGATTCGTCGAGAGCCGCCTGGCAGGTTCCAACCGCACCGGCAGCGGCGGAAAGCCGCGTGCTGATGAGTTCCTTCATGAGGTATTCGAAGCCCTTGCCCTCTTCGCCCAGCCGGTAGGAGGCGGGGACCCGGACGTCTTCCATTATGACTTCACCGGTGGGGCAGGCCCAGAGCCCGAGCTTATCCTTTATCTGAACGGTGGATACCCCGGGCAAATCCATATCCATTACAAAAACGGACATGCCCTTGTGTTTTGCGGCCTTGTCGGTCATGGCGAAAACGACGCAGACATCGGCAACCGGCGACCAGGTAATCCACATTTTGCGCCCGTTGAGGATATAGTGGTCCCCGTCCTTTACCGCCGTCGTGGACATGGCGGCCGTATCCGAACCCGTGTCGGGCTCGGTGATTCCGAAGCAGCCGATCTTTTTGGCCGCAACGAGGTCGGGGATATACTTTCTTTTCAGTTCCTCGCTCCCCCACTTCAGAATGGACATGGAGGTGCCCATGGTCTGCATATTGAAGCCCACGCGCAGAGAACCCGACACCCTGCCGATCTCTTCGGTCACGATCGCATGGGCGAGGTAGCCCATGCCGTTTCCGCCGTACTCTTCGGGGACCGGGCAGCCGAAAAGGCCAAGTTCGGCCATCTTGTCGACAAGGTCTCTTTGCCACCTGTGGGTGTTTTCATCCTCATCGACGTGAGGGGCAATTTCCTTGTCGGCGAATTTGCGGACCGTGTCGCGCAGTATTATAAGATCTTCTGAGAGTTCAACATCGTAGCGATCACTGCTCATTTATAGTGCTCCTTATGGATGAATGATCAAGCTCTT
Source organism: uncultured delta proteobacterium (assembly GCA_963813125.1). Classification (GTDB taxonomy): domain Bacteria; phylum Desulfobacterota; class Syntrophobacteria; order Syntrophobacterales; family Syntrophobacteraceae; genus SbD1. Next base: position 19,609 of record CAWEZA010000107.1, read on the forward strand.
TGGAAGACGTAGGTCAGCTGTCCGTTGGAGGTCTTCGACGGCGCGGCCTTGAGTTTCATCCCGACCGAGAGGTCGTCGATGGGGACAGACCCGTCGATACGTCCAAAGACCTTGTAATCCCCGTAGTCCACCAGAGCTATGGTGTATGGAACTTCATCCGTAAAGCCGGTGGGGGCGTACTGCAGGGTCGAATAGCTGACGAGGCTGCCCTCGCCGGAAACTTCGAACCACTGCATTTCCTCGGAGAAACACTCACAACACTGTGCGCGCGGGGGAAAGAAGGTTTTTGCGCACTTCGCGCACCGGGTCCCCGCCAGTTTGCCGTCCCGCAGGTAGCCGATAAAGTCGTTTACCCGGGTAACAGAGGCAAAGCTCACTGTCCCGAATTCAGAGAATCTTGTGTCCAATTCGTTTTTTGCCATGCTGCGCTCCATACGGAGGACCGGAAAGCCGGGGGAAAAATTCCGCCGCAATCCGGCCCGCGATGTCCGAAATCCGATCAGTTATTCGACGCCAAAAACCGTGACGTTGCCGTAGAGACCCACTCCGCCGATGTTGTGAACGAGCCCGAAGACGGGGTCCTTGACCTGGATGTCCCCGGCCTCGCCGCGGAGCTGCAGGACGATCGTGCGAACCTGCGAGCCGCCGGTAGCCCCGATCGGATGCCCCTTGGAAAGGAGCCCGCCGTCGACGTTAACCGGAATGCGGCCTTCCTTGTAGGTCTCTTTGGACCTGATGAGGTCTTTACCCTCGCCGGGCTTTGCGAAACCGAGGTTTTCGTAGGCCATCATCTCGGCGATCGTAAAGCAGTCGTGCACCTCGGCCACATTGATATCGGCAGCGGTGATGCCGGCCATTTTATAGGCCTGCCGCGCGGCTTCCTCGGCGGCCGCCAGGCCGTACAACTTGTCACGGCCGGCCATGTTGACCGGGGCCGAAGCGGCGCCGACCCCCTTGATCCAGACGGGCTTTTTAGAAAAAGCGCGCGCCTTTTCCTCCGAGGCAACGATCAGGCAGGAGCTGCCGTCGGCATTGGCGCAGCAGTCGCCGCCCCGAAGCGGGGTGGCCACGGGGGCGCCCAGAAAACTCGAAGGATCCATGATCTGTTCGAGCGCAACGGGTTTACGGTAAACGGCAAGCGGGTTGAGCTGCCCGTAGGTGGCGGCCTTTACCCGGATGAGCGCAAGGTCTTCGGGGGTGGTCCCAAACTTTGCCATGTGGGCTTTGGCGTGCATGGCGTAGTAGGCGGGCATCATGGTCCCGAAGGGGGACTCCCACTGGATGTCCGCGCCGCGGCCCATGCGCTCCTGCGACTCGACCGAGGTCAGCTGCGACATGATCTGGAACCCCATGACCATCACGACATCGTGGAGGCCCGAGGCGACCAGCGAGTAGGCGAGCCGAAGGCCCGTACTGCTCGATGAACACAGGGTTTCCGCATAAAAGGTGGGCTGCGGGTTAAGCCCGAGGTACTCGGCGATAACTCCGGCGGGAGACCTTTGCTTATCGTATTCCGGGGCGGAGCAGACAACGGTTGCGTCGATATCTTTTCCGACAATACCCGCATCCTTCATCGCTTCCCGATAACTCTCAAACACCAATTCGCGGATCGACCCGGGGTATGTGCGAACAAAAGCGCTTTGACCCACGCCGACAACTCCAACTTTTCTCATATCCATCCTCCCGGATTTTTTTCCCGGTAACTTTTATTTTTCAGGCTTTCCGAGCACTTCGGCAAACATGTCATAGTCCCAGGTTTTGGCTTCCGCCACGTTTTGGCGAAACTTTATGAAATCGACGGTATCTTTTCCGGTAATCTTTTTCGTGTTGAAGGCGCCAAAGCCGAGGAAGGCTTCCCCACTCATATTGGCGGCAAGCCAGTGGCGGTGTTCGGCCTTGGTGGTGTCCCAGAAGAACTTTTTCTTCTGGCGGATGCCGTCTATGGACTTGATAAGGCAGGCGGGGAAAAGGTTGGCAAACTTCCACACGATGGTGTCGACTTCTTTATCGAGCAGTTCGAAGTCGGCATTGGCCTGATGTTTTTTAAGAAATTCCCTGCCTTCGGCCAATTCCTTGCCGGTTTTGGGCTCGCCGTAGACGATCTCCCCGTCATCGAGGTACTTGTCCCAGATGACCGTGGGGTTTCTCACCCACTTGCCGTCGACCTTGAGCACCGGGACGACCTTGGTCACGAGGTTTTTCATCTTCACCTTGTACGCCGACCAAACCTCGCAGGAAACACAGTTCCACATGGCGTCCTCGGCCGAAAGAAACCAGGGGAGAAAATCCGAGGAGCCGCCCACAGGCGCCGAGCCGTGGCGGGGTCCCGCCTGGCCATACACGGCAAGGTCAGAGCTTACGGCTATATCGCAGGCCATGCCGATTTCCTGGCCCCCGGCGACCCGCATGCCGTTTACCCTGCAGATCACGGGCTTTTTGCACGCGAGGATGGCATCGACCATGTGATTGAAAAGCTCCATGTACTGGCCGTATTCGTCACAGCGCATGCTGTAATATTCGGAGTATTCCCTGGTGTTTCCACCGGAGCAGAAGGCGTAAGGGCCGGTGCCGGTAAAGACAACGCACACAACGCTCCTGTCGAGAGAAGCATTTTCGAAGCCGGCGATAACGCCCTTTACCATTTCAGTGGTGTACGAGTTGTACTGGGCAGGATTGTTGAGCCTGATCCAGGCCGTGTAGAGCCCCTCGACCACCTTGCCCGCGGGGTCGGTAAGAGGGCGTTTTTCGAACACCACGCAGGGGGCTTCCGTCCCCCAGTGGATGTCGGAGTGCAGCATGTGATCCTTGTGCCCGTTATCCCTTGGCATCCATTCCAGTGCCATTGTCAGTTTCTCCTTGATAGCATCGTAATATTAACAGCCAATCCCGCCAAAGTTTTCTAGAAATCGGGAACCAGTACGATCCTGCGGTCCGGAGGCGTATGGTGGGCTTCCTCGAAAGCCTCCCTTATCTTGCTCATAGGCCTTACCTCAACGAAGGGGCCGACCGAAATCTTGCCGGTGACAACCATCTCCAACACCTGCGGATAATACTCGGGCAAACATCCCCACGTCCCGATGATCTCGGCGTCGAAGGCCATGAGGCGGCTCAACATGTACTCGACCTTCCCCATACCAAAGCCGATGATGATCAGTTTTCCGGTAAAGCTCAAAAGGTTCAGCGCGGTTTCCTGGCCAGGCCTGCTCCCGGTGGCCTCGAAAATCTTCCATCCGTATCCTGGAAGGCCCTGAGCCTCGCGGATTTTTTTGACTTCCTTCGCCACGTCGGCCGGTCCCTTGCCGGTGGCGTTTATAACGAAATCGGCCCCGTGTTTTAGCATTTTTTGCAGCCGATCCTCGACGATGTCAACGGCGATAACCGTCCCCGCCCCGAGGCCCTTGGCCGTCTGCACCATATACTGCCCAACGCCGCCCACCCCGATGACGATCACGTTGTCGCCAACTTCGAGCCCTGCCCGCTTTGCGGCCTGAAACGGGGTGGTGACCGCGTCGGCAACGACCGCCAGTTCTTCGAGGGGGATGCTTCCCCGCTTTTTAATTTCACAAAGGTCTATGGACGGAACGGGAATGTGGCTGGCAAAGCCGCCGTATATGCCCGTGCTGTTTCCGGGCATTTTCTGATTGAGGCACCTGTTTCCGCGCCGGGTCTTGCACAGTTCGCACTGGCGGCAGGGCATCACCGCGGGGACCAGGACCTCTTTTCCCACCCACTTTGCATCGCCCGCCACGACGGTCCCGGAGATTTCATGGCCCAGGGTAAGGGGCGGCTTGCAAACAGTGGGCACTCCGTCGTAAAAATAGCCGAGATCGGTGTGGCACAGCCCGCAACCGGCAACCTTGACGAGGACTTCGCCCTCCTTTAACTCGGGTACGGGGATCTCGGCCAGCTCAAGCCTTCCGGGGACCGTCTCTCCTGTCTCCTTGTTTTTGGCGGTGGGTTGGACCATCTGCCAAGCCTTGATCTTATCGGGCACTGTTGACATTTTTCTCCTTCCTGAAATGGACCGCGGCACGTCCCGCAGCCTTGAGCGTCAAGATATGGATAAAAAAATCCTGAGGATTCCTCTCTTTATGCTAAAAAGGAAAAGCGGCCGGGGAGGCTCGAAGGCGCCTCTCGGTTTGCAGCTATAATCCGGCTATAAAATAGCTTGTCAAAAATATCGTGTCAATATATATTTGACTCGATTGGAGGGGCTGTCGGGGGGTAGAGCCGGTTTCCGGCCGTTCACCATACTGAATGATCCGATATGAAGACTTTGGTTTTTCTCTAGCTAACATATCGCTTTTCCTAAGGCATTTTTTCAAATATCCTGTTGCGTCTCACACTCGTTTTCGCTATTTTGATCACCTCAGTGAATTCACGCTCCTGTTCGGCAATTGATTTCCCGATGGAAACCGGCCTTTTCCCTGGTTGATGGTTCCCCTGTTTTCGGTTCGCCACGCGGTTCTCAATGAATTCAGCCAGGCGAAGAGAAGCGTTTCGGGGCATGTTGGCCAATATGGCGGATTTTTTATGCAAACAGCGCACTATTTTATTGTCAAGGTGTGATCTTTTGGCTATTTTGTCCACCTCAGTGAATTTTACGGCCTTCTTATCGACCAAAAAACATTGGACGCACTAGCCCCATGAACAAAGCCGAACAGGACCCGGACAGAAACGGATACAAGGCGCCCGCCGTGCACAAGGCGTTCGAACTGCTGCGCGCGGTTGCCGAGGCGCAGGGCGGGGCGCGGCTGGTCGACCTGGCCACCCGGGCGGGGATAAGCGCGAGCACGGCTCACGGGCTGGTGCATGCGCTCATCAGGGAAAAAGCGCTCATTCAGGCAGAGGACGGGCGAAGGCTCTTTCTTGGCCCGCTGATCGCCGATCTCGCGTTTACCGACTGGAACTATATAAAGGTGAACCGTCTTGGCCAGCCGTTCATAAACACTCTAAGGGACCGGGCGGAGGCGACGGTTTTTCTGGGGGTCCGGGTTCGGGGGCGCATAATGATCACCGCCACGGCGGAGGCCCGGGAATCGTTCAAGATATCGGCGCCGGTGGGGACGACGATGCCGCTTTGCGCCGGAGCCGTGGGGAAAGTCTTCCTTGCCATGGAAAAAACTCCCGAGCAGTTGGCGGTCTCACTGGGGGAAAAGGGGCTGCACAAGATTTACCCCCAATTCGATAACGGACATGGGACAATACCTTTCAGAGCTGGACCGGGTGCGCTCGCAGGGTTTTGGAGTAGACGACGAGGAGTACCTGTCGGGGATTCGCGCGGTCGCAGCCCCCTTAAAGAACCGAAGGGGTCTGCCCATGGCGGTCTGGGTCGTCGGGATAGCGAGCAGCATGGGCCTGGCAAGGCTTCAGCAAGTCGCGGAAATGACAGTCGCTTCCGCAAGGGAACTGCGGACCCTGCTCGACGGGATCGGCGGCGGGTTCCAGCCGGGGAGTGCGGGCAGCGGCGAGGCCCACCTCGCTTCTTCGCCGAAAAACGCACACAGGAACCTCACTTCGCACACCTTTAACCCGTGAACCGAAAAAGAAGGCGCGCCGTGGGTCCTTTGGCATCGTTTAAAGAGTATAGAAGGAGCTTGAACTCACAATATCACCGCCTGAGATCGCTAAACGATTTATCGCACCTGACGCAACCAGCAGACTCTTCCTCACGCACTCACACGCTCCCGCGCTTCCACCCAGATTCGTATTCCCGGTTGCTTTCAAGCCAGGCGATTAAAAAACCAGCAGCAGGCAGCACAAGGAGACGTGTCGATGATTTCACAACAGCCCTACTGGAACCCCGTCCTCGAAACCATGGACCAGGAAAAACTGAGGGCGCTACAGCTTAAAAAGTTCAAAGCCATTTTCACCTGGGCCTTCGAGAAATCGAAATTTCACAGGTCGCTCTACGACAAAGCTGGTGTAACACCTTCGGATATCAGGACTTTCGAGGACATCCATCGAGTGCCCAAAGTGGAAAAATCGATGATGCGCTCCATCCAGTGCAAGGACCCGTTTCCGTATGGCGACGCCCTTTGCATTCCGCTAGAAGAGGTGAGCAACTTCAGGCAGACAAGCGGCACCACCGGGCAACCGGTCTACCAGGCCGATTCGTGGCAGGACTGGGAATGGTGGGCGGAGTGCTGGTCGTTTATATTGTGGTCGCAGGGGTACAGGCCAACCGACCGCGTTTTCATCCCGTTCGGGTACAACATTTTCGTGGCCTTCTGGGCGGGACATTACGCCGCCGAAAAGATGGGATGCGAAGTGGTGCCGGGGGGAGTACTGGACACCGAGGCACGGATTTTAAAGATCCAGGAACTGAGGGCGACCGCGATGATGGGGACCCCGACCTACATGCTCGGAATGGCCGATACGGCGAGAAGCAAGCTGGGGATCGCGCCCGAGAAGCTGGGCATACGTAGAATAACGTGCGCCGGAGAGCCCGGAGCAAGCATTCCGGCGACGAAAAAAAGACTCGAAGAGGCCTGGAACGCGAAGGTTTTCGACCATGCGGGCGCAACGGAAATCGGCGCATGGTCTTATGAATGTTTGGAGCAGCCGGGCGGTCTTCACGTCAACCAGGGGATGTTTCTAGTCGAGATCGAAGACATCGAAACCGGGGAAATCATCGAAGAGCCGGGGCGCAGGGGAAAGATGGTCATCACCGCGCTGGACCGGATGGCGATGCCTTGTGTGAGGTTCGACGCCAAGGATGTGATCGAATGGGACGCCAAGCAGTGTTCGTGCGGGCGCACATACCGGTTGATCAAGGGGGGCGTGGTCGGCAGGGTCGACGACATCACGAAGGTCAAAGGCGTTTTGCTCGCGCCCGTAGCCATAGAAGAGGTGGTGCGCGGGATCGAAGGGTTGAGCAACGAGTACGAAGTGGTCGTGGACAAGAAGGGCGATTCCGAGAGCATCAAGCTGAAGGTGGAAGTGATGCCCGGAAGCGAGGGCAGGACCCAGGAACTCAAGGCCGAGTTGAAACACCAGTTGAGGCTAAAGACCAACCTGGGCTATGACATCGAGTTTTTCGACTACGGGAAACTCCCCAGGTACGAGGTGAAGGCCCGAAGATTCAAGGACATGAGAAAGAAAGCTTAGCCCGCTGGAAACAGGAGAGGATTTATGACGACCGGGGTAGATATCGAAAAGCTGGACCAAAAGATACAAGAGCTGAAGCGGGCCGCGCTGGAGCTTAGCGAAATGGGAAACCAGTTTCCGGCGGTAAAAAGAAATACCGCCCGCGTGCTTGCGAGCATAAAGATGATGGAGATAAATGTCTGCGACGTGGTGCGACTGCACGTGTCCTGACAAGGGAAGGGCCGCCGGCCGAAATCTTTAGCCGGCGTGGGTTATATAAATCAAGGTTCGGTTTTTTTACTTATTTCCATTTTACTCTTACCTAACGCACTACAAGGAGGCGTAAAGATGTCCAATCAACAAACCGCGCAGTCCGACGGGTACAAGTGGGTCATGCTGCTCCTCTATGCGCTCATGTCCCTGGGGATCTGGTCCAGTTGGTTCGCCCAGGCGCCGCTGCGGCATGTCTACTGGGGAAAGGTCTTTCACATCGGCGATGCCAAGAGCGAACTGCTCCTGTCCCTGCCGGGGCTGGTGGCCATATTTGTTTCCCTGATCAAAGGACGCTGGATCGACACTTACGGGGTCAGGAAAATGATGATCGTGTCGGGGCTCCTGGCAAGCATAGCCTTCGTGCCTCGCCCGTTTATCGCCGACAATTTCTTAGGCCAGGCATGTTTGACCGTGATTGGCGGCGCCGGTCTCTGCATCCTGACCGCCAGCCTGGCCGTCATGATGATCCAATGGTTCGGGCCTGAAAAGGCGCATATATTCATAGGCATTGGCGCCGGCTCTTTCTTTGTGGGCGGCGGTGTGGGCATACTGGGTACGGCGTTGCTCTACGGCCCTCCGGTCAGCGACGTGGCAGCCGCGGTCCAGGCGGCCAAACACGCGCTCAGCGTCTGGAGCATCGTCATGGCGACGGTTACCGTTCTCTGGATTGTTTTTTCAAGGGATAAGGTCGCAGCGGGAGCGAAAAAACCGGTGGCCTTCGGCACCGAGCTGAAAGCCGTAATGCAGACCGGTTCGGCCTGGCTGGTGGCCGTTTACGCCATCTTCATCGCCGGCGTCACAGTGTGCGCAATGGGTTTACTGCCCGGGCAGATGATCGTTATGCATGGACTCAAACCCCAGATGGCAGGCACCGTGGTGGGCATGTATTCGATCGCAATGGGCATCGGCATGGCCATCCTTCCCATATTCGCCGGCACCGTAGGCAAAAAGAGGCTCACTGTAATTCTTTGCGCCATCACCACGGCGGTGTGGATTTACTACATGGTGACCAAAAGCATGACAATACCGGAACTGCTTCTGTTTGCGGTGGTTTTAGGGTTTTTCTTCGAAGCTCCCTGGGCCACAGGGATGTCTCTGATGACAAGCATGCCGGGAGTTACCCCCAACAACGTGGGTCTGTCCTCAGGCGTCTACACCATGGGGACCAACATCGGGGTGTTTTGCCTCCCCCTGATAATGGGCGGCATTATAGACGCTTCCGGTGGACCGTTCAAACCCAGCGGCAACTGGGCCGGTCTGTGGACCGTTCTTATCTTTTACGCCATAGCTCTTGTGACAATGATTTTGGCGAAGGAAAAGGCCGCCGAGCCCGCCAAGGCAAGGCAGGCGGCTTAGTTTCATGGAAGTTCCCACCATGTCTTGACAGTTGACGAATTGAGGGCGGAGAGCGCGATCGCGCCTCCGCCCTTTCCATTACGCTTTGCCGCAAGGAGACAATCGATGAACCTGGCCCAGCACCTGGAGATGTCGGCATCCATTTTCCCGGATCGCCCGGCGATAAGCAGCCCGGAGGGCGAGATCACCTACGCAATGCTCGAGGCGAAAGCCAACCGGATAGCCACGGCCCTTATCTCGACGGGAGTCGAGCCCGGCGACCACATCGGGTTGTGGGCGCCCAATTCCGCGGACTGGATCGCCTTTTACTTCGGGGTCTTAAAAGCCGGCGCGGTGGCCGTCACCCTGTCCTGGGCGCTTACCCCGCGGGAACTGGCACTCCTGCTCGGACACAGCCGCCCGAAGATCGTATTCACCGATTCATCCAAACTCGAAGCCGTCCAATCTGCCCGCGAGTCGGCGGGGGTGGAGAAAATCATCTGCACAGACGGCGACACCGATCTCAGCGGGCTCATGGCGAGCGGGTCTCCAAAATTTCGGGCGATCGACAGGGACAGGCTCGATACTGCGGCAATTCTTTACACGGGCGGCACGACGGGCATGCCCAAAGGAGTGATGCTGACCCACCAGGGGATTGCTTTTTCCAGCTGGAGCGTAGCCTATTGCGAGCGTTCGACGGAAAAAGACCGGGCGCTTTGCTTTTTGCCGTTCAACCACGTCTTCGGGCAGGTTCACATAATGAACGCGACGATTCTAGCCGCCGGCTGCCTCGAACTGCTGCCCACCTTCGACCTCGACCGGGTCCTGCAGCTCATGGAAACCGGCAGAGTGAGCAAGTTTTACGCTGTTCCGACCATCTACGTCCGGCTGCTTGGCGTTGGCGACCTGGAAAGACGAAAGGGAGCGCTGCGCTACAGTTTTTCGGCCGCGGCCAGCATGCCGATGAACGTCGTAAAACAGTGGAGGGAGCGAACGGGGATAACGATCGCCGAATCACTCGGGATGACCGAAGTGATGCCGCTAAGCTACAATCACTTTTACCGCCACAGGGTCGGCTCGGTAGGGCAAGTGCTTCACCAGGTCGAAGTCCAGATACGGGACATGGACGGCAACCGGCTGCCAGACGGGCAAAGAGGGGAAATTTGCGCCCGGGGGCCAAACGTGATGAAAGGCTACCTCAACAACCCGGAGGCCACCGCCGCGGCATTCTGGGAGGGGGGCTGGCTGCGCACCGAAGACATCGGCATGTTCGACGAGGACCGGTATCTTTTCATTGTCGACCGTTTGAAGGATCTGATCATAACGGGGGGCGAAAACGTCTATCCCCGCGAAGTCGAAGAGCTTCTCTACACCAGGCCCGAAGTGGAGGAATGCGCCCTGATAGGCGTGCCGGATGACAACTGGGGGGAACGGGTGACGGCGGTCATCAAGGTGAGGGCCGGGCAAACACTGGAGCCCGAGAAGATGAGCGCATTTCTCAAGAGCTCGCTTGCGCCGTTCAAAGTGCCCAAGGACTTTTTAGTTGTCGACGAGCTTCCCAAGAGCGCGACGGGCAAAATCCTGAAAAGAGAGTTGAGGACGCAGTACAAAAAAGAAGGTTAAGACGATCGAGAAAGCAGGGAACGGTTAAGCCAATTAAGTTTCATCGAAGAATGGGGGGCGGGGAAAGACATTGTAAACCCGGCGGCTGCGCCGCGGGCGAGTGTGCCTCGCCTCCTCCACGGGGTCCGAAATATACGAGGGGGGAAATTTAAATGGGTATCCGACACTCCGGGTGCACGTGTGGGTAATTATCAGCCTCAAAAGGGCTAACGCTCTCACGAAACGGAAAAAATCCTGCATTTTGCACATTAAGCTGGAGGGTGCGTACAAATTTATCCACGCCATTTTTTCTCTTTTATGCTCACAAAACCCCGATGTCGACGTGGACGGGAAATTCTCCAAACATCCCGCTTCTTTCCAATTCCCCTTGAGGATTGAAGAAACGCATATTGCCATCATCGTCGCAGAACCAAACTTCTTTGGCTCCCCTCTCAAAATACAATGACATTTTGTATTTCATCGCCTTTTCACTGCTGGAGGGTGATATCATTTCGACAACGACTTCGGGGGATTCCTGGCAGGGCAATCAATCCCGCAGTGATCCCCGTAAAATTGCATACCTTTTTCGCCCCAGTAGGCGTTTTCGCCAGCGTTTCAGGGCAATCGCACGTAATAGAATTTCCTTTCGATTCCGGAATGTGGGATAAAAAAGCGATTATAGGTGTGCCTGGTCCTTCTTAGCCGCGAGGTTTTTTTATGCCCGGCAAAGACGCTCGTCAAAGAAATTTGCGCAGAGGACGCTTTTCGCATCCCGGCTATTGGTATTTTATCACGACGAGCACGAAGAACAGGTCGCCGGTATTTTTGGACCCCGTCACGGCAAGGGTTGTGATAGACAGTCTCAAACGGCTGAACGGACAGGGCGCTATCGAGTTGATAGCGGTTGTTGTTATGCCGGACCATGTTCATTTCGCCGCACGCCTTCAAGACAAAACCCTGTCGGCACTGATGCATTCCCTGAAGAGTTTCACAGCACAAAAAATAAATGGTCTTTTGGAGAGAAACGGGCAATTGTGGGAACCTCAGTATCATGATCACGCCATAAGAACTGAGGATGAATTGAAAAATTGTGTTGGCTATTGCCTTCAGAATCCTATGAGGAAAGGGTTGGTTGATAACTTTAAAGAGTACCCCCACTGGTATTGTGCCTATGATGTATGATGGTTTCCAACAATAGGCGGGTCGCGGTTGGTAACGGTTGGTCGCGGCTGGAAGCCGCTCCTGCAGGGGCTGGTCGCGGCTGGAAGCCGCTCCTACAGTTAGAGAGAGCCGTGCCCAATAATTTCATGCGATTGCACACCCTACCGGTTTTCATTCAGGAGCGGGTTTTTTTGACAGCGGTGCGGGGAGGCCGTTTTGCTCGGCGCCGCCTAACTTTTTGAGGTCGGCCACAGTCACGACCACGCCCGGGGCCGCGAGATATTTTTGCGCCACCCTTCGGATATCGCCGGCCGTTACCGCGTCTATCAGAGCAGGATACTTATCCATGTAATCCGGCCCAAGTCCGTAGAATTGGCTTTCGGCCAGAAATTTCGCAAAATCACGTGGAAGACTGTATCTTAGCGGGAAGTTGCCCTTCAAAAACTCCTTTGCCGCTTGAAGTTCGACATCTGAGACGGGTTTTTGCATCAAACTTTCCAGTTCTTTTCGCACCAGGGCCACGGCCTCTTTGGCCGACTCGTTGCGCGTCTGGAGAACGACCCGAAAAGACCCGGCGTGTTTATAGGCGTCCAGGCGGCCACGGACCACATATGCAAGTCCTCTTTTCGAGCGGATATCGGTCATCAGGCGACTCGAAAAATCCCCCGACCCCAGTATTTGATTTAGCACCAGAAAGGGGTAATAGTCCGCGCCGGTCTTTTTCATCGCGGAGCAACCGATTATGACGACCGCCTGCGAAACGGGCCGGTCAACAACAACCCTTACGGCCCCCCTGGCCGCCGGCGCCGTGAAAGCCGGCCGCTGAACCGGACCAGGCTTCCACCCGAGAAGCCCCGGAACGATTTTAGCCCTGACTTCCCCGGGGGTTATATCCCCCCCGACCACCAGAACGGCGTTGTTGGGCCGGTAAAAGGAAGAATAAAAAAGTGAAACCTGCCCGGGAGAAAGTCGTTCAACCGACATTCTCCCGCCCTGCACAGAGCCGGCGTAAGGACCATTTCGGAAAAGCTCCTTGTCAAAAGCCCTGTCTGCGATCTTTAACGGGCTATCCTCATTTTCCCGCAGCCGACCGAGGACCTCGTCTTTTTCGAAGCCCACCTCGGCAGCGGGGAAGGATGGATGCTCTATAATGTCCGTAAACAGGGCAACCCCGGCATCGAGGTCCTTTTTTAACACCTGCATTTCGATCGTGACAAAATCCCTGGTGCACCCGGCTCCGTAGGTGGCCCCCATGAAATCGAGCCTGTCGTTTATTTGATCGAACGAAAAATGGCTGGTCCCCAGAAAAAGCGACCCGGCGGTCAGGTTTGCAAGGCCTTCCATGCCCGCGGGATCATAAGAGGAGCCGGCAGCGACCAGCAGTTCCAGCGTCACGACGGGGACCGAATGCTCCTGGAATACCAGGAGTTTCAAATGGTTTGGCAATTGGGTCTTTGTGACCTCAGGCATTGCCGGACAACGGGAACAGGTCAAAAGTAAGAAAATCGCCGCCAGGACGAATGCATTGGTGCTCTTGCTCAATTTCATATCAGTCGCGCGCCTCCGATGGAATCAGTATCCCCGCCGTGCTGTCCTCCACCGCGAAATACTTCGCGGCGACTCGCGAAACGTCCCGGGCCGTGACGCTGCGGATCGAGGGGATGTATGCGCTGATCGAGGCCCAGTCGAAGGCAATTTCATACTCGGCGAGCTTTAGCCCCATGGACAGAATGGATTCATGGTCGAAGACAAAGGATGCCTCCAGCTGGTTTTTGGCCTTTTGGAGCTCCCGGGTTCCCACGGGAGTCCTGGCCAGCGACTCCAGTTGATCATAGACAGCCTTCTGAAGTTCGGATGGGTCTTTTTGGGGAAGAAACGAAGCAGAAATATAGAAGAGGCCAGGGTCGAAGGAGGTCAAATCGTAGTGGGCCTCCGCTCCCAAGGCAACCCCTTGCCCGCGCACGAGGCTCTCGTAGAGCCTGGAACTCTTCCCGCCGGAAAGAATCGACTTTATCACCTCCAGCACGTAGCCGTCATTGCTTTGGAGGTTGGGAACATGCCAGGCTACAACCAGACGCCCCACCTGGGCCGGGCGCCTGACAATCACCATCCGTTCGCCCCGCTGAGGAGGGTCTTCCATCAGATAACGGTCGGCGGGCTCTCCCGGGGGGATTTTCCCGAAGGCCTCCTGAAGGCGCGCTAGAAGCTCATCTTTTTCGAAATCGCCCGTCACAACGATAAAAGCGTTGGCCGGATTGTAATATTTGGAATAAAAAGCCCCGACATCGGCGAAAGAGAGCCTCCCTATGTCGTCGGTCCACCCGATAGCCGGCCAATGGTACGGTTCGGCCTGGAAGGCGGCGGCATGCAGCTGTTCCATGAGAAAGCGGTTCGGATCGTCATCCAGGCGCATACGCCGCTCTTCGAGAACGACCATTTTCTCCGTTCGGAAGTCGCTTTCCTCGATCTTCAGATTGCGCATCCGATCGGCTTCAAACCGGATGGCGACCCCAATGCGTTTTGCGGGAAGCGTTTCGTAATAGCATGTATAATCGTGGGACGTCGCCCCGTTCTCCATGCCGCCCAACTCGTGGACCGTCTGTATAAACTTCTGTCCGCCGACGCCTTTGAACAGCATGTGCTCGACCATGTGGGCAAGGCCGGTTTTGCCTGTGGTCTCACAGGCCGCGCCCACCCTGTACCAGACCTGGAAACAGACAATGGGGGCGCTGTGATTTTCGAGCATGATCACCTTAAGACCATTGGAGAGCCGGGCTTCCGAGCCGTTTTCGAACATCTCGGCCCCGGGGCAGGGACATGGCGGGAGAAGGAAAAAGAGCGCCGAAAGCACAAGGACGCACACTGCTCTCAAAGCCAAACCTCCTGTTTCGATCCCCAACCGGTTCGTGGGGACTTGAGGGACCGTGGAAATTATATTACATTTGCTCTCGTTAAATTAAATGACATTGAAGCTAGCCTGTATAATGACGATTCGACCCTTTGGAGGAGTTGGCATGGCGGACATGGAACTCAGCGTGGAAGAACTCGCTGACAAGGACGGCAAGGAAGGAAGGCCCGTCTATATCGCCCACGAGGGCAGGATATACGACGTAAGCCGGAGCAAGCTCTGGAAAACCGGCAGCCACATGAAAAGACACCCCTCCGGGCAGGACCTCACCGTCGAGATCGGGGCCGCGCCACACGGGCCGGAAGTCCTCGAAAGGTATCCCCAGGTGGGCGTTATCAAGCAAGATCCGGTTTCCGCAGACGAAGAAAAAACCTTTCTCGAACCTGTTTTCAGAAAACTGCCCTTGCTCAGAAGGCACCCGCACCCCATGACCGTGCATTTCCCGATAGCGTTCATGCTATCAGCCCCCTTTTTCACGCTCCTTTATCTTATCACAGGCAGGCCTTCATTTGATACGACCGCATTCAACTGCCTGGCGGCCGGGGTAATCTTCACCCCAATAGTTATCCTGACCGGTTTTGCGACCTGGTGGGTAAACTACCTGGGCCGGCCTCTGCGCCCGGTCAACACGAAGATAGCCGTTTCCATTCCCATGCTGGCCGTTTCCCTGGCCGCCCTCATCTGGCGCGCGGCGGCCCCGGGAGTCGTCACCCACCTGGAGGGCGCCGGGTATGTTTACCTGCTGCTCATTTTTTCACTTGTCCCCATGGTCCTGCTGATAGGGTGGAACGGGGCCAAACTCACTTTTCCGATCAAATAGCCCGCACCCCGCCTCAGTGCGGGGCGGAGTACCAATCGAGCACCCGATCGAGTTCCCGGGCAATTGGAGGAACGTTTACGTTCTGGCTGTGCAGAATTTCCATGGGAAGCAGACCCGGCTGGTTGTAGAAGTCGGCGGTCGCCTCGTAGTCCATCTGCAGCACGGCCCCCTCAAACGACACGCCCCCGAAAAGCCCCCTGCTCCTCGAATACGAGAGGATTTCCGAGCGCAGCAAAACGTCGGTGTCCGCATTGGCCTGCCTGCCAACGGGCCCGACGGCTATCGAAGCGTCGAGGCCCAGGGTAATCCTGCCTTCGTATAGTTTTTGGACACTGCGGATGCTTTTAAATATGAGCACCCCGTCGGTGGACTGGACACCGGCCTGAAAGCCGAAACTGGCCCCAACGATGTGGAAAAACACCGGGTTGCCCCACTTTCCGGAATCGTCCTTTTCCACCACGACCCCCAATCCATAACTACCCGCCAGGAGGAAACCGCCTTTTAGCAAGTCGGGAAAAATCGCAATCGCATGCGACTGCTCCAAAAGGTAGGGAGGGATCGCATTTTCCGGGATACCCATAATTTCTTGCATTACGGCGATCGCCGCCTGGACTTTGGCGTCGGTGCCAACGCTCGCGTTTGCCAGGCCGCAGAGCGGAAGAAAATAAATCAGCATCACAGTGAAAACGGCCAAGACGCCTCTTTTAGCCATCGACTGTCCCCTTTCAATACCGCGGTTGGTTCATGAAGGTTTTTTACCGGTCTGAGAATGCGCTACTATCTCACAACCGGGCACCTTGTTGTCAAAGGAAAAAACGATAGGCGCGGCAGCAGGCCCGGGCCTGTGACGGCCATGGACCGCGCGGCTTCGACCCGCCCCCGCAACCGATACTTAAAAACCGAGACCCCGCATCATTCCATTACCATCGGGTGCTGGCACCGGATGTTCCTGCCGGGATGGATCGCCCCTTCGAGCGTGCGAATCCGCCGCATCCGCATACGCTTTTTTATGGCCGGCCCATTTTCCTGGAAGGCTTTTCTTCCCGCCTCCATGCAATGGTCGATGGAGGAAAAATCGGCCCAGGACATGTCACCGATTTGCGGGACGATCAAAACATCGGCGGCCGCTTTCCTGTGCCTGGTGAGAAGGATGCGCGATATTTCATTGCTCCTGAAAAGTATTTCCAGCGCAGATCTCGGGCCGGCGGTCATCGATTCGATCTCGAGAGTGGCATCGACGGCCAGGACAAAGTGCGCGCCGAGGGCAACCGCGGGCGCAACCGGGACATTGTCCGCCCAGCCGCCGTCAACAAGGGTGCGCCGGCCAATCTTAACCGGGGGAAATATTCCGGGAATGGAAATGCTTGCCGCAATGGCGCGTCTCAAAGACCCCCTGGTCAACACGACTTCCTCTCCGGTCTGGAGATCCATTGCGATAGCCGCATACCTTACGGGCAGGTCTTCGATCAGCACTTCCGGAACCAGCATGGACATCAGGTCTTCGAAGAGTTCCTCTCCCACCAGCTCCATTTTGAGCATGGACCGCGAATAATAAATCCCCTGTCTGAACAGCCACATGAACCGGTTGAAAAACCCATCCTGCCCCAGCAGTGCGTGCCCTTCATCGGGGGAGCTCGAGGCGGAAGCTTTAAGGAAAAGCTTGCTGCCAAAAAGGCCTTTAAAGATTTCCAGGACACTGTCCAAATTTCCGAAAAAGGCGTAGAGGCCGCCTATCAACGCCCCCATGCTCGCACCGGTTATAACGTCGAACTTAAGATTTCCGCGCTCGATTTCTTGGATCACCCCGAGGTGCGACAGTCCTCGCGCCGAGCCCCCGCTAAGCGCCAGAGCGGACTTAAATAGAGACATTCTACATCCTTATCGCCGCATGAAAGGCAGGCAGGAATATTTCAGGCCCAAAACTCCATGCCAAAAACCACACAGGTTGGTGTATAACACAAAATCGGCCCTGCCGCGGGCAGAAAGGAGCAGGTAATGGCTGAAGAGCGTGTAAATATAGCGGTGGAAAATGGGGAAACTACCGTAGAGGGACTTTTCGAGCAAGGACGGACGGGCCGGAATGCAATCATCTGCCACCCCCACCCCCTCTACGGGGGCGACATGCACAACAGCGTCGTGCAGGAGGCCCGGCGGACGTTTGCGGCTCTCGGGCGGACCACCCTGCGCTTCAACTTCAGGCCGGGCGGCCCAAACGGTCAGGAGCGCGGACAAAGGGACGCCCTGGACCTTATCGACGTCTCCAGGTTCGTAAATTCCAGATCACCGGGCAAAATCGATTTTGCCGGATACTCCTACGGAGCCTGGGCGATCATGGAGGCAGTGCGGGCAGGCCTGCGACCGGATTCACTGATACTACTATCGCCGCCGCTCGATTTTCTTTCCTTCGAAGGGCTTGAACTACCCAGGACGCCCACGCTGATCACGCTTGGAGACAGGGACGATTTCTGCTCGCCGGAAGCTCTCACGGCTTGGGTTTCCAGGAGCGACAATCCCGATATCGCAGTCGAAATATTGCCCACTGTCGACCATTTCTACAGGGGAGCGGAGCGGGAAATTTCGGAAAAAATGAAAACCTTTTTCGCGGGGCAGAGGGGCAGAGGGGCAGAGGAAAACAATTATAAATTATAAACCCGTTTTCCCTTATCCCGCACTAGACCTGCGTGACACTCTCACTGGAAGAATTTCACGCCGATTTCGAGCTTTTACTCTCTGCGCCTCTGCGCCTCTGCGTGATCCCTTGTCTTTAAAAGCTTTTCTCACGCAGAGGCGCATCCCCTACCCGCACTAGCCCTGCGTGACACTCCCCCCGGGCCAAACAGCTTTTTGATCCGGAGGCCTCTTTTTTCGAAGGCCTCGGCCAGCAGGCGGGTGATCACCACACCCAGGCAGGCCCCGAACAACACGTCGCTCGGGAAATGCGCGCCCACCACGACCCGGCTGGTCATGACTGCCAGGGCGATAACCAGGAGTGCGTACCTGAAGCGGTCCGTAACCAGATTCAAGCAATAGCAAAGCGAGCCGATGGTGTTCGAGTGACCCGAGGGGAAGGATGCGTAAAGATATTGGGTGCTAAAGGGTTTAAAGCCGTAGAAGCCGCTGGAAATCAGGAGGCAGGGACGGCTCCTTCCGACCAGCACCTTGATCAGGTCGTTGGCAAGCCCCGAGACAGCCACGGCAACAAACAGGAACGCGGCGACATTGGCAAGGACTTTATTCCCGCTGACAAATCTAAAATAGACAAATCCCGCAAACGCCGCCACCAGCCAGGGCGTAGATATCCCCAGCCTGGTGAGAAAGCCGAACATTTCTTTTGTGGACGGCCCAAGAGCGGCGCAAAAGAGGGCCGCACGCACGTCGAAAACCTCATAACTGATTATGCAGACGGAAACGACCGCGACAAAAAACAATCCAGCCCGCCATTTTCTCATCTCCAACACTCAGTTTTGATTTTCCTCTTCCTTCTGCACGTAAGAAAAGCATTCTCTACAGGTAAAACCGCTCCACATTCCCTTGGCGGCTTTATCGAGGCATTCGTCGTAATTGGGGCAGGCAAAATTGCGCACGCCCTTGCCTTCCTTACACATGCTTGGATATGGGCCCTCCTTGTTCATTTTTTCGGCTTGAACACACTGTCCTCGAGAACTTTTCTCCTTGGCCATGAACGCAGACTCCTGATCACTGCTCGCCAGCCCTGTCGGCCGGGCGTGTTCTAAATAGAAAAAGACCGCAAAAAAATCAGAACCGCCGATCACGGAACCGATCGGCTTTACCGAAAATAATTTCCGGTTTATTATAATCTTTTAAATCCGCAATTTGACCAGACAAGGCAGCTTTGGACAAAAAAACCCGCCCCCGAGTTGCCGTTCGTCGGGCAAAGCCAATAGTATACAATCTAGAAAACTTTATTGTCAAGCAGAAAAGAGAAAGGACCAAAAAGACTGGAGGGGCAAACCCGATATTTCACCCTGGCGGCCCCTATTGCAGCAGCGTCCACAAGTGGTCGGCCTCAAACCAGATCCGATCGAGGCTCTGCTGATATCCGAGCCACTCGTCCTCGGAGATAAAAAGCCTCCGGCAACGGGAAAGCGTAATTTCCTCATTCACCACTTCCGGATGCTCCCGGGAATAGGCAAGCACATCCACCAGGCAGAGCAATGTGACTTCGGTCTGGAATGAACCGCTTTTTTCCGGACAATGGTGATATGCGGCCACAGCCTTGAACGATTCCGGGAAAGCCCGCTGCTCGGCCAGATACAGGCCCATTTCGGCGTGCGAAATCCCGTAGCGGACCTCGACCCACCAGGGAGGCACATTTTTTCCGGCAGCAGTTTCGAATATGGCCTTAAATTGCTCGCTGAAGCGCACAGCCATGATCTGCCAGCCGATATCATAGACCAAAGCGAGCAGGAACGCTTCCTCCACGTTCATCCAGGGACGTTTTCCGGTCATTTCGACAGCAATTTTCGAAGCGACAAACGAATGCTTCCAGAGCCTTTCGCGGTGCGCCGGGCCGATTACACACCCGTTAGCAAACCCGTCCATCATCAGGCTGAAAAGGCACATCCCTTTTACCTGTTCCATTCCCAGCACAGTTATTGCTTCGGAAAGCGTGCTCACCCCGCCTCGATGTCCATAACAGCTCGTATTGCCGGTCATCATGAGGTTGGCGGCGAGGGCGGAATCGTAGCTTATTATGCTTTCGAGTTCTTTAACACTACTAATTTGCTCATGAATTATTTCCAGTACCCGCCTGGAGTTAACCAGAGCGGGAAGGAGTTTCACCTGTGAAACCTGATTGTACAGCTCTTTGTCAAAAGCCATGGTAGACATCGGCTACATCCCGTTACAATACGCAATTTCATATATATAAGGATAAGAAAGGAGCGTACGGAGCTGCCCGAAAAATCGACAGTCTCCCCGCAGAGGCTCCCCATTGTCCCGCAGATCGGCAAGGCGGATTACCGTTTATCCCTGGCGCATTGGAGCGCCTCGTCGAGATGTGTCCGGGCAGAGAGCATTTCATCCTCTATCCTGCGCAGCACATGATCGGGCAACTCAGCGCTCCCGGCGGCCAAAAGGCTCCTGAGAGCATCGGCTTTTTGGGCCAGTTCCGCCAAATAATCACTGAGGACCGGCGCACGCGTTTCGACCTCCACGGGCTTTTGGCCGGGCTCGATCGCCGCGTAGTCGGTAATACGGTCCCCGATGGCCGGCACATGGACTTCGAAGCCGAAGCGGCTTCTGACCAGACCGGCGAATTCATCGCTTATACTGGATTCACCGTGTATTACGTAAACCCGCATGGCGGGGTTTTTGAAATGGCCCAGCCACTCAAGAAGCCCATTTTGATCGGCGTGAGCGGACAGGCCGCCGATGGTGAAGATTTTTGCCCTCACGACGACTCTTTCGCCCAGGATTTTGACCATCCGGGCTCCTTCGATAAGACTCCTGCCCAGGGTACCCGCGGCCTGGAAGCCGGCGATTACGAGAGAACACCCCTGCCGCCAGAGGTTGTGCTTGAGATGGTGGCGGATTCTTCCCGCCGTGCACATGCCGTTTCCGGCAATCACGATGGCCGGACCCGGCTGATTGTTTATTTCGATGGACTCCCGGGCCGAACGGGTGGACACGAGCTGTTCGAAATTGAAGGGATCGTTTCCCGAGTCGAACATGGCGCGGGTTTCAGCGTCATAGTACTGCCGCATGTGGCTAAATATCGACGTGGCGGATATCGCGAGCGGGCTGTCAAGATACACGGGCATGGGGGGTATGAGCTTGCGGCTGAAAAATTTGCCGATAATAAAGAGCAGTTCCTGAGTCCGCTCGACGGCAAAGGCGGGAATGAGGACTTTTTCGCCGTGTTCAAAGCTGTAGTTTATCGCCTTTAGCAGCTCCCCTTCGCTTTGCTCGATCGACTTGTGATTTCGGTTTCCATAGGTCGACTCGATAAAAAGGATGTCAGCCTCAGTAAGTATCGCCGGAGGCCTCAGGATCATATGCCCGATATACCCAAGGTCGCCGGAGAACACGACTCTTCTGGAACGCCCGGGAGGGCCGGTTACGAGCTCCAGGATCGAGGACCCCAGGATATGGCCGGCGTTATGAAACGTAACGCCCAGATCCGGGTCGATACCAAGGGGCTCATCTTCCTTTACGGGCACAAAAAGCGGCAGACACGCCTCGGCGTCCTCGATCCTGTAGAGCGGTTCGACCGGCGTCTCCCCCCTTCGCTTATTCTTTCTCCCCTGCCATTCGGCTTCCATTTCCTGGATGTGGGCCGAATCGAGGAGCAGGATCTTCGCGAGTTCGGCGGTTGGGCCGCTGGCAAAGATTTTGCCTCGAAAACCGTCTTTTACCAGCCTGGGGATTCTACCGCTGTGATCGATGTGAGTGTGAGTGAGAAAGAGCGCGTCGATCTCCGCGGGATTAAAGCCCCAGGGGGCGTGGTTCAACTTTTCCATTTGGGCGCCGCCCTGGAAAAGTCCGCAGTCAACCAGGTATTTGCGCCCGTTTTCGATCAGAAAACTTGAGCCGGTCACACAGCGCGAGGCGCCAAGGCAGGTGATCCGCATGGGGTCTTCCTTTCCGAATGGATGTTATTTGTGTGAAAGTTGATTTTATCGGATACATATTAGGAATATGCAAGAAGATTTATGGAGACGGTTTTGTTCTTGACAAATGGGGGGCGGGCAGTGAAGAAGATTGGCTGTCGCTAAACAAAAAGAGCGGGGGAGCGTCTTCCCCGCACCCCCCGGGATTGGCGCCGAAAGCGCCATACAGAGCAAGGGAAACAGATGGAAAATGCAAAGAAAGATAAAGGAAAACTCATAGTATTTGGAATAATGTTCTGGTATCCGCTGGCCGGGGTGACCTACCAGTTTTTACACTACCTTATCGGGCTGAGGCGACTCGGATGGGACGTCTATTACGTGGAGGATTCGAGCCGGTGGGTCTTTGACCTGAAAGACTTCGAGCTGACCCCCGAGGCTTCTTCCAACGTCGAATTGGTGGCCCCGGTTCTGGACAAGTACGGATTTTCGGGAAAGTGGGTCTTCAGAGGGGGATATGAGGGCGGCAAGTGCTACGGGATGGACGAGAGCCAACTCGCGCGCCTCTACAAGGAAGCCGACGCGTTTTTGAACGTCACCGCCTCCCAGGAGCTTCGCGAAGAGCACATGGCAATCCCCAGGAGGATTCTACGTCGAGTCCGACCCTTTCAACGTCCAGGTAAAGGTGCTGGAAGGAGATCTCAAGACCTTGAACGCCCTCGCCGCACACGACATTCACTTTTCGTTTGGCGAAAACCTCGGGCAGCCCGACTGCGACCTGCCCGTCGATCTCGTATGCTGGCACCCGACAAGGCAGCCGGTGCTCATGGACCTCTGGCAAAACCCCTTCCCGCCCTCGGCCGATTCGGTATATTCGACCATTACGACCTGGAAGAACAAGGGTAAGGATCTCACCTTCCGGGGCGAAACCTATTATTGGACAAAGGACCGGGAATTTTTGAAGATAATCGATCTTCCCAAACGCAGGCCCGCGGGCTTCGAACTTGCAACGACGGTAGACGAAAAGACGCGCCGGCTTCTATCCGAGAATGGATGGAGGCTTGCCGACTCGATGCAGGTTTCCAGAGATATCGACCAGTACCGTGAATACATCCAGAAGTCCAGGGGCGAGTTCACTGTCACCAAGGACCAGGTCGTGCGCCCCAAAACCGGGTGGTTCAGCGACCGGAGCTGTTGCTTTCTTGCCGCGGGCCGGCCCGTAATAACCGAGGAAACGGGCTTTAGCAAGTTTTTGCCGACCGGAAAGGGGCTTTTCGGGTTTTCGTCAATGGATGACATTCTTGCCGCGGTCGACGTTATAGAAAGTGATTACGAAGGCAACTGCAAGGCGGCGAGGGAAATTGCGCAGGAATATTTCTCGGCGGAAAAAGTGCTGGGCAAGCTGATGTCGCAGGCGGGACTGGAGTAGTTTCCATCCGGAAAGCGCCCTTTTCCGCCCTGGCGTTGTCAATCTTGGGCTTTGCTTGTGCGGCGTACTCGGGTACGCCTCCGCGCAAAGCCTTGATTTCCTAGCCAGGACGAAAAATGTCTGCTTTCCGAATTGGAAACTGTCAGTGTCCACATCGGGGGTTTCCGGATGGACAATAGGGTAGAGTTTCAAAGAGTTTTTTGTTGGCAAATGCCTTCGGTCGGGAAGGGGTAAAAAAGATGCAAGGCGGTGTGAGCGGGCCCGCAGGAACGCGATTTGAGTGGCTTGACTCCGTCAAGGGGATGGCCGTCCTGTGGATAGCGCTCTATCACTGCCTGCTTTCTTACGGCAGCAAAAAAATCCCCTGGCCGATAACGGTTGGCTCCTTTGGCGCGTATTTAATCGGAGCACAGGGGGCTGCCGCCGCAAAGCTCGGCCACGCAGCCGCAGGGATCATTGCGGCGATCATCCAACGCGGGCCGCAGGCCGTTGGGGTCTTCATCCTGTTTAGCGGATTCGGCCTCACCTACTCGCTCGTCAAGCGCGGCAAATCGAGGGAGGTGTGGACGGCGTGGTACAGGCGGCGTCTGACGAGGCTTTTCCCGGTCTACTGGGTCGCCCACATCATCTTTCTTGTTTCCCCGTTCACCGTTCTCCAGAACCACATCGACTACCGGTTTTTCTTGAGCTTTGCCGGCGACCGGATCTATCCCATCGACAAGATGTTCTTCTACCTCGTGCCCGCGTGGTGGTTCATAGGGCTTTTGATCGAACTCTACATCTTCTACCCTCTGCTGTTCAAACTCATGGAGCGGATGGGGTGGGTAAAATACCTGGTGCTGTGCATCCTTTTAAGCGCCGGTTCGAGATTCATCTTAAACGACGTGCTCCAGGCTAACGGATATTACGAGATGGGCGGTTTTTTGTCACCAGGCTATGGGAATTCGGCGCGGGGATGGCTCTCGGGCACCTCATGGCGCAAAGGCCCGAAAGGACGCTCGAACGGCTGCTTTCCTGGAAGGCGTTTTTCGCCGGGGTAGTCCTGTATACGCTGGGGGTTTACTTCTACCAGCCCAATTTTCTCTATTTTTTTTCTGACGGCTTAACCTCGATGGGTTTGTCGGCGGTAATGATCCAGCTCGCCTACCTTGCTCACCGAGTCCCCGGTTTGGGAAAAGGGCTTGCAAAAACGGGCGTGTATTCTTATAGCATCTACCTGCTTGCACCAGCCGTACATGATGTACACAGGCCGGATGCTACACTCCTCGGGGCTGGGGGTATTCTTGTGGTTCTCCTGCGCTGCGGCTCTTCTCGTAGTCCTTCGTTCCCTCTCGATCGAATACGGTGTAAACCACGCCGTAAACCGCATCGGTTTCCTCAATCCCGGCAGAGCATGAGAACTGAAATTCAAGAAAGAAGATAAGAAGAAAAAACAGTTAAAGTTTTTTTAATGAACAGCCGATAAGAGACGACATAGCCTAAATGTCACGGGCGGGGGGATAGTTGCGCCCGAAGGCGGCCACCGCCAAGAGTGCAATGATTGATACCAAGTTGCGTTCGAGATCGGGGGGGATAAACCCCGCCCCTACGAATCGCGATGCGCGGTGGACACCCGGGGGGGGGGGGGATGCCGTACCTTAAATTAACAAAGCAAAGAGCACAGGATTTAAAGCCATGGTAAGAGAGCTCAGCGGACACGAAATTGACGCTCTTCACTACGAATTGCTTGTCAAGGACATCACTGCCGCGGCAGAACGGCTGCCTCCCTTTCCGGACATCGCGTGGAAAATCGTTTCCCTCGTAAGATCAATGGCACCCGTAAGGGAGATAGAGGAACTCATAGAGCTGGACCCGACAATTGCCGCCAGAATCCTGCGGATGGGCAACTCCGCCTACTACGGCCGCCAGCATGGAGTCCGCACGGTGAGGGAGGCAATCCTTCTGCTCGGCGACAAGCGACTCATGCAGGTGGTGATAGCAGCCTGCGCCACACTCTACTACGGACCGGGCAATTCGCCCGAGGAGCGTGAACTCTGGGAGCATTCCGTCAACACGGCGCTCCTCTCGGAAATAATAGCACGCAGAATCCAGCACGAAGGGGCACTCACGCTCTATACCGCCTCTTTATTGCACGACATAGGCAAGACAATCCTCAATCTCTACGCCAAGATTTACCTTCATTCGAGCCTGAGGGAGATAAGGGGCGAAAGCGACATAGTCAAGGCCGAACGGCGGGCGCTCGGGATGGATCACCAGGAACTGGGAGGTCTTATCTCTCGAAACTGGAAATTTCCCCCGGACATAGTATCGGCGATCCAACACCATCACAATCCGGAAAAGGCCGGAAAGTATGAGGCGATCACCTCCCTGGTATACATCGCCGACACGCTGGCCGACTCTTTTTCCAAGCAAAGCACCGATCAGCACGACAAGGGCGTGGATGTGGAGGCAGACCCCTTTTTCAAAAAATTCAACATCACGCGCAAAATGATCGAGGAATTTCGAAACGAGCTAAAAGTCGGCATGGCCGATGTGGCCAAGGCGCTCGGATCGGCGTGAGGGATTGCGCGCTTATTCGCCGGACCATTTTTTGAAGACGAGCGTCCCGTTGGTTCCCCCGAAGCCAAAGGAGTTGGAGATCGCGATGTCTATATCGGCCTTGCGGGCGACGTTTGGAACGTAGTCGAGATCGCAGTCCGGGTCGGGGAATTCATAATTCATGGTGGGCGGCATCATCTGATTGTAGAGGCTCAAGGTGGTGTAGGCGGCCTCGACGCCTCCCGCGGCGCCAAGCAGATGCCCGGTCATGGACTTGGTGGAGCTTACGGCCAGTTTGTAGGCGTGGTCACCGAAAACGGTCTTTATCGCCTGGGTCTCGTACTTGTCGTTTAATTCCGTCGAGGTGCCGTGAGCGTTGATATACTGCACCTGATCGGGTTTTATGCCCGCATCGCCCAAGGCCATTTGCATGCACCGCACGGCCCCTTCGCCCTCGGGGGCGGGAGCGACCATGTGGTAGGCGTCCCCGGAGGCCCCAAAGCCGATCAGTTCCGCGTAGATCCTGGCGCCCCGAGCGCGGGCAAAACCGAGTTCTTCGATGATCAGAAGCCCTGAGCCCTCGCTCAGGATAAAGCCGTCCCTTTCCTTGTCGAAAGGCCTGGAAGCGTGTTCGGGGTCGTCGTTTCGAGTCGACAGGGCGCGCATGGCATTGAAGCCGGCAATTGCCAGCCTCGTAATGGTCGATTCGACGCCCCCGGTTATCATCGCTTCGGCAAACCCGTCTCTAATCAGATGATAGGCCTGTCCAACGGCATGGGTCCCGGCGGCGCAGGCGGTCTGCAGGGAGAGGTTTGGCCCCTTGGCGCCGTGGTAGATCGAGATAAGGCCCGGAGCCATATTGCTGATGATCATCGGAATAAAAAAAGGGCTGACCTTCTTGGGACCGGATTCGAGCATCTGCTTATGAGATTCCTCGATGGTAAGAAGCCCTCCAAGGCCGCAACCGACCACCACGCCAACCCGGGGGGAGAGCTCGGGGGCAATCTTGAGCCCGGAGTCTTCCATGGCATAATGGGCCGCGCCCAGGGCAAACCTGAGAAAGGGGTCCATTTTTCGAAGCTCTTTTTTGCTGATGAACTCCTCGGGATGAAAATTTTTGACCTCGCCGGCGATTTTTGTAGCAAATTCGGAAGAATCAAAGCGGGTAATCGGTCCAATGCCCGACTTGCCGGCAATCAGGTTCGTCCAGTTCTCCTCGATTCCAATGCCAACTGGAGAAACCAACCCGATGCCGGTAACCACCACACGTCGCCTGTTATTGTCAGATTTCATCCCGCCGTTCCCCTGAAGACTATATTTGAGTTAGGTTTTCCCCACACCCCGACCCGCGCAGGCAGCTGCCGGGGCACATATTCAGCTCATGAACATCCCGCCGTTAACGTGTATCACCTGGCCGGTTATATACCCGGCGGCATCGGAGGCAAGAAAAGCGACGGCGGAGGCAACCTCTTCCGGAGCGCCCGCTCTTGCGGCCGGAATCTGCGCGAGCAGGGCCTCACGGGCCTTCTGCGGGATTGCCGCCGTCATGTCCGTTTCGATATACCCCGGGGCCACGGCGTTAACGGTGATCTTTCTCTGAGACTATTTCACGTGCAAGGGATTTAGTAAGACCTATGATGCCCGCTTTTGCGGCCGAATAGTTGCACTGCCCGGGGTTTCCCATGACAGCCACAACCGAAGTGACGTTTACGATGCGACCGAAGCGCCGGCGCATCATCGGCCTTACCACCGCCTGAGAGCACAGAAAAGCGCCTTTGAGGTTGGTGGCCATAACGTCGTCCCACTCCGAGGGCTTCATGAGGGCGAGAAGGTTATCCCTGGCTATCCCGGCGTTATTTACCAGGACATCGATGCGGCCGTGGGCGTCGACGATCCCGTCAAAGGCCTTTTTTACACCAGCGGGATCGGCAACATCGAACTTCATGGCCTCGGAGGTGGCGCCTTTGCTTTTTGCAAGCGCCACGGTCTCCTCCGCGGCCTCGGGACTCGAGTTGTAATTTACGATGACATGGGTGTTCGGTGCGGACAACTCCACGGCAATGGCGCGGCCAATCCCACGGCTTGCCCCTGTAACCACGACAACGCGATTTTCGCCCACTGTTTCTCCTCGCTACCCTTTATGCTTCCCGCTCGCGCTTTATGCGCTTTATGAACTCGGGGATGAAGTCGAAAAGATCGGCTACCACCCCGTAGGTGGCCACGTCGAAGATAGGGGCGTGCGGGTCTTTGTTTACCGCCACGATGACCTGAGAGCCCTGCATTCCGACCAGGTGCTGGACAGCCCCCGATATACCCACGGCCACGTAGAGAGCCGGGGCGACAGTTCTTCCCGTCTGGCCCACCTGGTGGGAGGGGGCCATCCAGCCTTCCTCGACCGCCCCGCGGGAAGCCCCGACCGCGCCGTTCAAAAGCTCGGCGAGCCCTTCGACGAGGTTGAAGTTATCCCCGCTCCTAAGACCCCGGCCTCCGGAGACGATGACATCGGCTTCAGTCAACTTCGCTGTCTGGTCCAGTTCGGCGATGACCTCAAGGACTTCGACCCGCGCCGTAAAGCACTCTTTGGGAAGCTCCACCCGTTCGATGCGCCCCTTGCGGCCGTCTTTTCTTACGGGCTTCATGACCTTCGGGCGAACGGTTGCCATCTGAGGCCGGCTATTGGGGCAGATGATCGTGGCCATTACATTTCCACCAAAGGCGGGACGTGTCTGGAGAAGATGGCCGTCATCGGCGATGTCGAGCTCGGTGCAATCGGCGGTAAGACCGGTCTTAAGACCTGCCGCGACACGCGGGATAAAAGAGCGCCCCATGCTGGTGGCGCCGGCAAGAACAATTTCCGGACGATGGCGGTTCACAAGTTCGACGAGGCACTTGGAATACCGCTCGTCGGTAAAGTGGGCGAGCTCCGGGCGGTCGATCACATAGACCACTTCGGCGCCATAAGCGACGAGTTCTTCGGCCATGTCGTCGGTTAGACCGGAGCCGAGCAAAACGGCCCCAAGCGAAACACCTCTTTTGTCCGCCAGAATGCGGCCGGCGCTAAGGAGCTCGTGGCTAACCCTATGGACTTTGCCTTCCCGCCACTCGGCGTAGACCCACACCCCCCGGTAGCTGCCGAGGTCTTCCGAGTGCCCCGTGCCGACTTCGGGAAGGGATAAGGCGCCGAACTCGCAGGTATCCACACAGATACCGCAAAGCGTGCAATCGTCGGAGACCTCGACCTGGTTTTCACGAAGCTCGATCGCGCCCATCGGGCAGGCGTCGGTACACACCCCGCAAACCGTGCATTTTTTTCTGTCTACAGTAGCTTTCATAGACCTGGCACCCTGGCCTTCTTCAAATATTGGAAAAGCTGTTCCGCCTGATTTTCGATGGAGCCATCAAGCTGAATGCGGTTGGTTCTCCTCTGGGGACTAAAGACCCGCACGACCTGGGTATAGGAGCCGCAAAGGCCTGTCGAATTCGGGTCGAGGCCAAGATCGGCAGCGCCCCAGACGGGAATTTCGGCTTTTTTGGCGCGCATCTTGTGGCGAAGCGACGGGACCCTGGGCTCGCCAAGCTCCTTGATCACGGTTATCAAGGCCGGAAGCTCAAGCTTCCAGACCTCGGTACCCTCGTCTGTCTGGCGCACGACCTTAAGGGAGCCGCTTTCCGAGGTATCTATCTTTTTGACAAAGGTCGCATAAGGCAAGTCGAGACAAGCGGCCATCTCTGGACCAACCTGCGCCGTATCGCCATCGACGGCCTGTTTTCCGCAAATAATGAGGTCGACATCCCCCATTTTGCGGATAGCCGCGGAAAGCGTGGTCGAGGTGGCCCAGGTGTCCGAGCCGGCAAAGGCCCGGTCGCTCAAAAGCACGGCATCGTCGGCCCCAAGGCCAAGAGTATCCCTGAGGGCCTCAGCCGCCTGGGGCGGCCCCATGGTAATCACCGTGACACGGGCGGAGGTTTCGTCTTTTATCTTCAGCGCGCCTTCGACCGCGAACATATCGAAAGGATTGATTATGCTCTCGACGCCCTGCCTGACCAAGGTGTGGGTGTCCGGGTCGATCCTGACGTTTTTGGTGTCAGGCACCTGTTTAATGCATACGACTATGTGCATATCAGAAGAAGCTCTCCTTAAGCCTGCCGTATTCCTTGTTTAGTTCCTGGCCGATGATGTTTCGCTGGATTTCGTTGGTGCCTTCGTAAATCTGAAGTATCTTCGCGTCCCGCATCATCTTTTCGACCGGGTAATCCTTCATGTAGCCGTAGCCGCCGAGCACCTGCACGGCGTTTGTGGAGACATCCATTGCCACATCTCCCGCGAACACCTTGGCCATTGCGGCGACTTTACTGACCTCGCGGGGCTCAGAGTCCATGTAGCGCGCAACCGAGTAGATCAGGGCGCGGGCGGCCTCGGTCTTGGTGGCCATATCGGCCAGCTTGTGCTGAATCGCCTGAAAGCTTATGATGGGTTTATCAAACTGGACCCTTTTCCTGGCGTATTCGACGGCGACATCGAGGGCTCCCTGGGCAAGGCCGACTCCAAGGGCGCCAATGCCCGGCCTGGATTTATCAAAGGTCTTCATGGCGATGACAAACCCCATTCCCTCTTTGGCGATCAGCCGGTCGGCGGGAATGCGGCAGTCCTGGAAAATGAGCTCCCGCGTCGTGGAAGCCCGGATGCCGAGCTTTTTTTCCTTCTTGCCGAAGGAAAAACCGGGGTCGCCCTTTTCGAGGACGAAAAAACTCCCGCCCCGAGGGCCTTTAGCCCTGTCGGTTATCGCGAGCACAGAGTAGATCTCGGATTCGCCGCCATTTGTGATCCACTGCTTGGAGCCGTTCAAGATATAACTGTCCCCGTCTTTTACGGCCGTGGTGCGGATTCCGGAGACATCGCTTCCGGCCCCCGGTTCGGTAAGCCCGAAAGCGGCGAGCCTTTTGCCCGAAGCTATCTGGGGCAGGTATTTGTGCTTCATTTCCTCGCTGCCGAAAAGAAGGATCGGATAGGCGCCGAGGCCGCTTGCGGCAAAGCTCGTTGCAATGCCAATGCACGCCGCCCCGAGTTGTTCGACCGCAAGGCAGTTTTCGAACACTCCTCCACCCATTCCGCCATATTCCTCGGGGATGTAGAGGCCAAAGAGGTCAGCCTGGGCAAGCGTTCGCATGATATCCCACGGGAACTCCTCGGCTTCATCCAATTCGGCCCTTATGGGGCGAATTTTTTCCCGGGCGATCTGCTCGGCCAGTTCCTGGATCATTTTCTGTTCTTCAGTCAAGAAATAGTGCAACGTGTTCCCTCCGATCGAAAAACCTGCGCAGGCTTCCGGCCCCCGCGTAAAGAAACTGGAGCAAAAACCCGGAATCCGGGTTCCTTAACACAAAAGAGCATATAAGCCAATATCGAGTTCCGCGCCCAAGGATGGGCGAAGAGGAAAAAGCACCGGAGCCACCGGGATGGTATGCACGGCAATCCCGTGCCCACCCTACGCCGACTCAGCTCTGGCAATGGGTTTGAGGTTTCTTTTAAATGGGAGCGCCATTAAAATCCCCCCTGCCCCCCTTTAGAAAAGGGAGGAAATTAGATCTCCACTGCCCCGGCAATTTAAAATCCCCCTACCCCCCTTTAGAAAAGGGGGGGAATTTGCACCCTACTCCCGCTACTTTGGGGAGGCGGTCCAGCGGTTTTTGAAGTTTTCGATAAAGAGCAGGCCGCTGAAATGTTTGAAGTCGACAGGCGAGCCGCCCTGTTCCAAGAAATCGGACATTTTTTCGAAGGTCCCGTCCCGCGTTATCTCAAAGGCAAGCCGGATGGCG
This sequence comes from uncultured delta proteobacterium, assembly GCA_963813125.1. Taxonomy (GTDB): domain Bacteria; phylum Desulfobacterota; class Syntrophobacteria; order Syntrophobacterales; family Syntrophobacteraceae; genus SbD1. Next base: position 51,150 of record CAWEZA010000107.1, read on the forward strand.
CTTTGGATGGCCGAAGGGCCCGACCTTCCATGGGCGACGACGACCGGCTTTTTCACCCCAAGCAGCGGGGCTCCGCCAACATGCCGACAACCGCAGCTTTTCTTAAAGTCGTCCAATACGGGCCCGAGCCCGGCCGGCTCCTGCCCGATACGCGCGCCGAGCGCCCCCATCATCGACTCGGAAAACCCCTCGAACATTTTCATCACAATGTTACCGACGAAACCATCGCAAATGACCGCATCGGCCTTTCCATCGAAAAGATCGTTGGGTTCCCGGTTGCCGATGAAGTTAAGACCCGAGCGGTTTAGAAGAGTGAAGGCGCGCTGAACGGCTTTTGTGCCCTTTACCGCCTCGCTCCCGATGTTTAGCAGGCAGAGGGCGGGCCGCTCTATCTGCCGGCAGACCCTCAGGTAAACATGAGCAAGGACAGCGGACTGGGCGAGGTGCAGGGCCTCCGATTCGGGATAGGCTCCGGCGTCGAGCAGGACGGGCCTTGCGTCCAGGGTGGGAAAGGAAACGGCAATAGCCGGTCTTTTGAGCCCTGGCAGAAGCCCGACGAAGTGCTTGGCCGCGGCTACAACCCCGGAGGTGTTGCCGGCACTCACCACGCAATCCACCTGGCCTTCGGCCAGCATGCGCATTGCGACGTTTATCGAGGCTTGACGCTTCTTTCGGATGGCTGTCGGACCGGATTCGTCCATCGAGACGACCTGGGGCGCGTGTACGACTTCAGTTCGGGGCGGAAGGCCCGAGTGCAGGGCCTCGCGGATAACCGGTTCGTTTCCAATCAGCACCAAGTCTGCCGGACACGACGCCCCGGCCAGGAGCGCCCCTTCCAAAACAGACCGGGGCGCATTGTCTCCACCCATGGCGTCTATGGCGATTTTCATCCAGCGGACTCGCTTCGGCCGGCAGCTTTATTCTTCTTCGAGCTCCAAGACCAAGCGGCCTTTATAGTACCCGCAGTTGGGACAGGCACGATGCGCCAGGTGCATTTCACTGCACTGGGAGCAGCGGGCAAGCGCGGGCATGGCAAGCGCATGATGGGCCCGACGCTTGTCGCGCCTGGCTTTGGACGTTTTATTCTTAGGTACACCCATCTCTTTAAACTCCTGATTCAATCCGCCCGTAAAGGCGGGCGCTGCAAACCGCAGAGAAAGACTATTGCCCGGACCCGGGCTTATCCACCAGCTTGAGCACGGCAAAAGGCGACCGCGAGCGGTCGGCCTTGCAACCGCAGGCCTCTTCATTGAGGTTTGCGCCGCACCCCGGGCATAACCCTTTGCAATCTTCGCTGCAAAGGACCTTGAAGGGCAGCGCGAGAAAAATCTGTTCGGCCACCATAGTGTCGATCTCGATCACTTCGCCGTCAAAGAACTCGTAGAGCAATTCATCGTCTTCGAGCTCCTCTTCGTCGTCGCGCTCCACTTGAGTCTCGGTGACCAGGTAGATATCGACGCGTTCGTCCAGGGGAAGCGCCACGGGCATGAGGCAGCGGTGACAGGCCACCTCGAGGCTTCCCTTTATGGTTCCGGTAATCCTGACATGGTCGGTCAGCTTGTCGAGGGTTAAAACGACGTTTACCGGGCCAAGCAGTTTGAGGTTGAAGGGGTCGTCCGGAGGAACGAAGCGGCCCAGCATTTCCTGGTCCCAGTGAAAGCTGAGGGTACGTCCCGAATCCGGAATTTCGTCAACGCGAACTCGCATGTCTTGCACTCTTTCATGAACACAAAACATTTAGTATAAACCAATCTCATTTCATGTCAATGAAAGACTAGAGTTTGCCTGCCGCCTGTGCGACAACGTCCTTTGAGACCTCGGCGAACACCTTTTTCCAGGCATGCAGCGTCCACATGCCCTTGCCGTAGCCGATCTTCCGGCTCGATTCGATTGTCGCCACGTGCTGTCCGCCCCGGGTGATTTCGACCCTGACCTCAAGGACGGTGTTGCCCGCGTGCGGCACAAGGCGTTTGGAAAAGGAGGGCTCCTTGAAATAGACGATGTGGCCGGTCATGACGTATGGCTCGCCCCGGGAGCCGGGCGCCCAGAGCATCCCCTTATCCTTGAGCGAATCTTCGATCCCGTTCCAAAGCATGCCGATTACATCGACGTCAAAGACCTGCCCGGTATCGTTTGACACATCGGCGACCCTGACTTTTACGGGAGAATCCGGAACCTCGATCCTCGCGGGGGACTTTAGCGCCGAGGCGGCGTCTTTATGGCCCCAGAAACCACATCCGAACAGACATACTGGCAGAAGAACAAGGGCAAAAACCCGTAACTTTTTAACCATCGATGTGCCTTTCGCCGAATTTTGTGCGAATCTATACGAAAACGTTGCAAGAATCAATTCATTAAAGAGAGGGGACAGTGAATAGTCGGTGAGCGGAGGGGGGGAAAGGGGCCGGGCCACGGAATCTCGTGGGGGGAAGAACTTGAAGAACTTTATGTTGGATTGAGTTTGAACGAGTATTATGCTACAGAAGGTGCCCGCGCCCAAGCGCGCGATAAACTTTTACGCGCAATAAAATTTAAGAGGACGAACCGTGCGGTTCGTCTTCGACAGGAGAGTTTCCAACATGGAACCGGTCATCACCCGATTTCCCCCCAGCCCCACCGGAGCCCTTCACATCGGAGGGGCGCGCACGGCTCTTTTCAACTGGCTTTTTGCGCGAAACCTTGGCGGCAGATTCATTCTTCGGATCGAAGACACCGATGTGGAGCGTTCCACGGAAGAATCGGTCAAAGCCATTTTAGACGCGATGGAATGGCTTGACCTTGGCTGGGACGAAGGCCCCTATTTTCAGACCCACCGGCTGGAGGTCTACCGGGAATACGCGCAAAAACTGCTCGATTCCGGCCACGCCTACTGGTGCGAATGCAGCGCCGAGGAACTCGAGGTCCGCCGAAGCCTAGCGCTTGCCGAGGGGCGAAAGCCAAAATACGACGGCGTCTGCCGCTCAAAGGGTTTGGACCAGGGGCCAAACCGGGTGCTAAGGTTTCGGACCCCCGAAAACGGTTCGACTCTTTTAAAAGATATCGTAAAGGGGCCAATCGAATTCGACAACGCTGAACTCGACGACCTGGTGATACTCAAAAGCGACGGGTTCCCCACTTATAATTTCGCCGTCGTAATAGACGACATAACAATGGGGATCACGCACGTAATCCGCGGCGACGATCACGTGAACAACACCCCGCGGCAGATTCTGATCTACAGGGCGCTCGGGGAGAGGCTTCCCGAGTTTGGCCACGTGCCGATGATCCACGGCGAGGACCGCTCGCCTCTTTCCAAGCGCCACGGTGCGACTTCGGTCATGGAATACAAAAAGATGGGGTTTCTTCCCGAGGCCCTGCTCAACTGCCTGGTGCGGCTGGGCTGGTCACACGGGGACCAGGAGATTTTCTCCCGCGCCGAGCTGATAGAAAAGTTCACGCTCGAAAACGTCGGAAAATCCCCAAGCATTTTCACGATGGAAAGGCTCTTGTGGCTAAACGCTCACTATATAAAGGAAAAGCGGCCTGAAGAACTTTTGCCCCTGCTAAAGCCCTTTGCGGCCGAGCGCGATTACCCCGAAAAGCCGGACGGTTTTTTGGTCGGAGCGATCCGCACCCTTCAGACCCGCGCGCACACGTTGGCGGAAATGGCCGACGCGATGCGGTTCTACATGGCAGGTGAAATCGAGTTCGAGCCCGAGGCCGCGGCCAAATTCCTGACCGTTGAGATGGGCGGGGTTTTTTCACGGCTGATCTCGGAGTTATCCGGGCTGGAAGCATTCGACGAAGCGAGCCTCGAGCCGGTCTTCAGGAATACGGCCGAGGAGCTCAAAGTAAAGCTTGGCAAAATCGCCCAACCGGTCAGGGTGGCCCTGACCGGGGGGACGAAAAGCCCGGGGCTTTTCGAAATTATGGAAGTGCTCGGCAAAAAAACCGTGATCGAGCGGTTGGAAAAGGGCCGGAAATATATCGACGAAAGCGGCTGCGCCGCAGGCGGGTGTGCCACGCCCCCTCCACGGGATTCTTCCGGGGGGCGGCCGCGACGCGACGGGTGAGCCTCACCTTTCCCACGCGGTCGAGATTGAGGGGGCGGTTACGGGGCCGTCCGATGAGGGGCGGCGCCGTAGAGCCCGAGCCGGTTAAGCCGGATGGAGTCAAGTTCGGCACCGGGTTTATCCAGGGAGTTTACCATCGAAAAGACTTTTTTCGCCTCCTTTTGACGGCCCGAGGCCGCATCCATCATCACCACGGCCATGTAAGCGGCCTGGACCGAAATAAGCTTTTGACGCGCTGCCACTCGTTTCATCTCGAGTATCGCGCAGCGCTCGACCAGCTGAGAGTAATCGCGCATGACCGGCTCCCAGGGGGTGTGGGACTCCCGACTCCACCGCGACAACCGCAGTGTTATCACCGGGGGTATGTCCGTTTCCGCACCGGGGTCTGTCAAAGTAGGGTATTCGAGCAGGATGCGTTCGAACCCGCTCCAGCACGGCCTGCCGCGAAGCAGCTTGCTTCTTGCGGCAACAGAATCGAGATCGGCGTAGAAGGCGGCCACCTGCCCCCTGGCCGCAGCGAGGGCCTTATCGGCTTCGAGCAGCTGGGCACTGGCCCCCGGAGTGGGTGGGGCAACGGCCGGATGGGGCTGTAAGCCGGCGCAGCCGGTAAGCGAGGCGATCAGCAGGAAGGTCCCGGCAAGATGGACAAAAGAATTCCCTACAGTTTTTTTTGCTCTACGCGGCATGTCAATTCCTCGATTCTCCCATGGGCCAATGCAGTGTCGATGCGGAAGCGTGGGGTGATGACGGTATACGCCCCAAAAGCCATCCGATATACAGTACACTCGTTTATACCGTTACAGTAGGCGAAAAATACACTTGTTACCGTATTTAAATTGTTAAGAAATCTGCTAGATTACATCTCAGAGTACACTCCCGATTTATATTCGTCCTTAGCACTTGTGGTATTTCGCCCCGGAAAGCCAAGGTCCCCCCGCACCTTGGCTTTCTTCTTTTCCATCACTTCCTCGAAGTGCACATGGTCAAATGAAGTGTCAATGGGAAAAACGCAGGGCGCGAACCGTATGCGCCCCAAGGGTTTCCGCCGATACAGTACACGGGTTTATGCTGTTACGGTAGGCGAAAAATACACTTATTACCTTATTCAAATTGTAAAGAAATCTGCTAGATTACATCCCAGAGTACACTCCCGATTTTTATTCGTCCTTAGCACTTGTGGTATTTCGCCCCGGAAAGCCAAGGCCCCCCGCACCTTGGCTTTCTTCCTTTTTGCGCCCCCCGACTCATACCAAGTTGCGTTCAAGCGCCGCCGCCACGTCCTCGGATGCGGTTTGAACGGGAATCAAACTTGGACATTGCAGTCAAGTTCCATAAGAGATCGGGCGGGGATAAACCCCGCCCCTACGCAGGACAGAGCCTCATGCCCTCGCATTGGTATAAAGGCTTATTTACGGACAAGCCCTTCGCGAAAACGACCCTTCCCGATGCGTTTTCGGGCCGCGATGGTTATCGTTTATTAACGACCAACCGACCAGGAGGAAGATGATGCCGGAAATAGCCGAATATGTGCTGGAAAAGCTTGAATGGGCAGCCGAAAGAATCCGGGAGTTTCTAGTGGGCTCCAAGGGATACAGGGTTCGAGAAGTCAAGGAACGCATTCCGAAGGTAACATACGATCGAATGATTTACCCGAATTCGCGCCCTGACGATCCCTGCGGCAAGTACTAGGGTCTTACCTGCTTGAGTATGGAGTTCAATGTGAGATTCCAAAATAGGTTTCACGAATGGTGTCATTACCCTTAAGCTCTTCGACATCACCGTCGAACGTCACCTGCCCTTTATCAAGGATGTAAATCTTCTGGGCGAAATCGATGAAGGATACATTTTGTTCGGCGATAAGCATCGAGAGCTTTTCGTGTTCGTGGAGCAACTTCAAGACCTCTATGACCTTTTTTACGAACTTGGGAGAAAGGCCGCTCGAGGGTTCGTCCATGATGACGAGTTTAGGATAGGACATCAGAGTTTTAGCCACCCCGAGCATCTTTCTTTGGCCCCCACTCAAAGAACCGCCCATCTTTTTTCTGTACTCTCTTAGATCGGGGAAATAGCCATACATATCCTCGGCTCTTTTTCGATTGTCTTTTTCGGACTGGAAATAGCCGCCCAATTTGAGATTCTCTTCGACTGTCAGGTTGGGAAAAATCCCCAGTTCCGACATGTAGCCGATACCGCCGGCAATTCTGCGATTGGGCTTAGCCCTCGTTATGTCACTGCCGTCGAAGACGATTTTGCCTTTCCAGGCGGAGAGCAGACCCGCTACGGTTTTTAGGAGCGTGGTTTTTCCCGCACCATTAACCCCGAGCAAGACCACGCTCTGATTATGGGCAACCGCGAGGCTGCTTCCCCACAGCACCTGTATCAAGCCATATCCGGACTCGAGCCCTTCAATACCCAGCAAATCCCCCATAGTTATCTCCCCAGAAAGACCTCGACAACCTCTTCGTTTTGCGCCGCCTCCTGGAGGGAGCCGCGAAACAGATTAGCCCCGACGTTCATGACGACGACATCCGAGGTGAGCGTATCGATAAACCCCAGGTGGTGTTCCACGACGATCATCGCGACCCCGGTTTTTTGAATGCGCAAAAGCATCTCCGCGATCGAGCGCAGTTCCTGGTGGCTAAGGCCCGCGGCGATCTCGTCCACCAGCAGCAACTTGGGTTTTGTCGCAAGCGCTGTCGCCAGGCCCAGCAGCTTTTGCCGGCCGAAGGTGAGACCGCCCGAGAGCGCATATTTCAAGTTGTCCAGTTCGACAACCGCCAAGGCTTCACGGATAATTTCCCGCCTGTCGCAACCAGGGGCTCCGTAGACCGCGGCAAGCAAGACATTTTCCCACACGGTCAAACCGGACAGAGGCTTAGGGACCTGGAACGTTCTATTTATGCCCCGGTGGACGATCTTATGCGACGGGAGCTTATAGATGGATTTGCCGTCAAATTCGACCGAGCCTCCATCGGGTTTATAGACCCCGGAGATGACATTTATGAGCGTGGTCTTGCCCGAACCGTTCGGACCGGCAAGCCCCACGATTTTATCTTCGCAGACATCGATATTGACGCCGTTAAGAGCCCTGAAGCCTCCGAATTTTTTTTCCAAACCCGTAACTTTTAGAAGCTGCTTACCATTATGGCACATAGACCCCGCCCTTTTGAAAAATAGAGGCGATCCCGTCAGGCAGAAACAAAACCAATACGACGATCAGCAGACCATAGAAGAGCTGGAAGTATTGAGGGGTGGAAATCCCTATGAAGTTATACGTGCTGTACAGGATGAGCGCGCCGATCAAAGGTCCGGCGACAGTTGCGATGCCCCCGAACAGGACGAAAACTATCGTGAACACGCTTACATCCAGGCTAAAGACGGTACTCGGATAGAAGACCGCGGTATACCAGCCGAAGGCCGCCCCGCAGAGCCCGGCCACAAAGGCGCTGAGCATCCAGGCAATACTTCTTGCCCTCACCACGTTTACGCCGGCAAGGGAAGCGGTGACCTGGTCTTCTTTTATGGCCAGAAGCGAGAGCCCGAAGTTCGAATTCCTCATATAGGCCACCAGGAGCATGGCAAAAACCAGAATGGCGAGCATGGTAAAATAGCCCGCGTTGGCATTGTAGACGGAGGATAGATCGATTCCGTAGGGCCCCTGGGTTATTTTTTCAAGCGATGGATTGGCCACGACAAAGTAAAGGGCCTGGGAGGCCGCGAGATTGGCGATGGCGAAATAGGCGCCGGAAAGTCTCAGCAGCGGGATTAAAATGATGCCCGTAAGAACGGCCGCAACTCCGCCGACGAGCACGCCCAAAAAGGGGGAAATATGCAAAAAGGAAATAGCGATGGCCGCCCCGTAGGCTCCCGCCCCGAAAAACCCCACATAGCCGAAGGGCAGGTACCCGGTGAAGCCGTAGATGATGTTCAACCCCTCGGCAAGCGCCAGATAAAGCATCAGGTTGAACAAAAAAGACTGATTGTTGTAGACGCGGGGCAAAAGGATAAAAGAGGCCCCAACCACAAGGACAACGCTCAAGCTCGCGAGATATCTCTTAAGCACTTCGCGCCGCCTTTCCAACCAGCCCTTCGGGCTTGAAAAGCATTACGGCTATCAGCAGGACATAGGGCAGAATGTCGGCCCAGGAGGAAAAATAGCTTTGCATAAACATTATGGCGACTCCGTAGATCAGGCCTCCAAGGATGGTCCCGAGCGGGTTGCCGAGCGAGCCCAGCACGATTATGGCAAAAGATACGGTCGTAAGTTCGGGCCCCATCGAAGGGGAGGAGGCGCCGATTGCGAAATAGCTAAAGACGCCGGCAACGGCAGCCAGGGCCAGGCCCATGCAAAAGACGAAGGCAGAGATGCGGTTTACGTCGATTCCGCTCAGCATGGCCTCGTCCCGGTTGGCCATAATGGCCCTTGTCGCATAACCCATGCGCGTATGATGCAGATACCAGTAGACGAAGCCAAAAGCGGCAAGGGCAACGAGCGTTGTAACCAGCCATGCGATCGGAAAACGTTGCTCGAGAATTGAAAATCCGGCCGATCCGAACACGTTTGGCGGGATGGAGCGCTGATTGTTGCCAAAGGCAAAAATTATGATGGCCTCTATGACCTGGGACACCCCGAAAAAGAGTATGAAGGAGAGCATTTCGGGGTCTTTGGACTTTAGTAAGCGGGGCACGAAGGCGTAATAGAGCACAGCCCCCGCGAGGAAAAACACCGCGACCGCGACGGGGATAACCAGCAAGGGATTTACGCCCAGCATCGAGTAGAAGAAGTAGGCCAGGAAGGCCCCCAGCATGATAAAGTCGCCATGGGCCAGATTAATCATTCTCAGGACGCCGAAAATGATATTGAGCCCCAGTCCCACGAGTCCGAAAAACAGGCCGTACATGATTCCGGCAATTATCGTGTATGCAAAAAGATTCAATCGGCGCCTCCGGGCGGCTAAACAAAACAGCCCGCTGACCGGTGCGGGCCGCACCTGCTTTGGGCCGGTTTTTACACGGACAACCGGTCCGTTTCGAAAATAGCGTTGTACCAGGACCTGCCAGGTTTCAGGCTCGGGGGCCTGAGGCCCCCGAGCCTGCCGTTTTACTGTCGCCCCTAGGGCGCAGGATAGACCTCGCTGCCGGTCTTAAGATTTGCGGGGTAAACGATGCGCATGGCAACCCCGTTTGCGCCCTGAGGCACAAATTGGGCCACAGGCAGCATTTCACCAACCTGTGCTCCGGCTCCGTCGACTTCGAACTGGCCGTCCAAGGTCTTGACTTTTCCGGAGAAGCCGGCAACGGTCTTTCGGAAAGCCGACTGATCGAAACTGGAGGCGGTCTCGAGGGTTTTTTGCATGATTAGCCCGGTATTGTATCCGGCGACCACCAGGAAGTCCACTTTCTTGCCTGTCGCATCCTTGTAGGCCTTCTCAAACTTGTCGATACCCAGGCCCAGGTTCACGTCGCTGTATTTCAAAAGCGGCGGCGTCGGGTAGGTGTAAGTGTAGGAGAGGGCCTTGGCGCCCACATTTTTTTCGATCAGGTCGAACTGCTGTCCGGGGAAAATGGTGAAGACCATTTTGAATTTGAGCCCGCTCGACTGCAGGCCCTGCAGAAAGGCGATGTCGTTTGGGACAAAGCCGAATTCCACGACCGCATCGGGATTGGTGGCCTGGATGGAGTGGAGCAGGACCGAGTAGTTGCTGGTGTTGCTGGGCACGGCTTCATAGTAGACGGGATTTATGCCTGCTTTTACCAGCTTGTCATGAAGCGTAACGGCCTGGGATTGATTGAAATCATTTGAAGAATAAATAATGGCGATCTTGGGGATTTTCTTTTCGACAATAAAATCGGCCAGGGCATAGGGCCACTTGCCCGAGGTCGGCAAGCTGCACAGCACGACGAACTGGTTGTCCGGGGTAAAGAACTTTGCGGCCGTCCCGGTCGGATCGAAGAGCAAAACCTTGTGCACCTTTGCGAGGGGCACGGCGACGGAGGTCAAAACGGAGCCGAAATCGGAAACGAGCAGGTCGACGTGGTCGCGGGTAATCAACTGGTTATAGAGCATTCCGGCGGTGGCCGTCTGGCTCTGGTCGTCGTAGGCAACGAGCTTTAAGGGGATCTTCTTGTTGAACGCCTTTACAAAGACACCACCATCCTTGTTTACCTGTGCGACCCAGAATTTGAGCCCCTCATACTGCGAAGTCGATGAAGTGGCGAACGGGCCGCTCGATGCATAAAGGGTCCCGACGGTTATCACTTTCGGGGCCTCGGCAGCAAACGAGGACACAGCCGCAAAAAACAGCACCGCGATGGTAATGGCGACAAAAAAAGGTTTTAGCCGAAACATTGCGAACACCCCTTTCCAGACCTTCGTTGATTGATGTTTTCGATTGCCGTTAGCCGGGGCGTGGCGCAAGGCCCTGTCCTATTCACGCGCAAACGGCGGGACAATTCGGCAAAACAGGTTCTTTCGAGATCAACGCGAGAGTCGGATGAGCACTTAGGAGTACAGCGCCATGGTTAACCGGGAATGGGGATAATAGAGATCCAATGGAGGAAATCAGAGGGAAATTTACATTGAAACCGCCGGTTGTCAATAGATATTTCCGGCGAGATTTTCAAAAAAATCCCAGAACTGTGGAAACGATTTAGAGACAGATTCCGCCCCGTCTATGACCACGCCTTTGAGGCGCAGGCCGGCGAGGGCAAAAGCCATCGCGATCCGGTGATCGTCAAATGCGCAAACGGGGCCGCAGACAGCAGCCCCATGGTCTCCCCCGTGGATAATCAGCCCATCGGGCAGCTCCCGCGCCTCGATTCCCAGCACCTTAAGGCCCGCCGCCACCGCGTAGAGCCGGTCGGATTCCTTGATTCTCAAGTGGGCGACATTTCCGATGCGCGAGACCCCACCCGCAAACGCGCAAAGAACGGCGAGCGTTGGGACCATGTCGGGCATTTCGTTCATGTCGATATCGACGGGCGAAAGATTTTGTGGGCCGGCGACCCGGACTCCGTCTCGTTCCCAAATAATGCGGCAGCCCATTTTCCGAAGGACTTCGAGAAACCGGCAATCGCCCTGGAGGCTTGCGGCAGACACGGGCGAGGTGAAGACCTCCCCGCCGGTAAGGGCAGCGGCGCCCCAGAAATAGGAAGCCGAGGAGCAGTCCCCCTCGACTGTGAAATTGCGGGAGGCGTAGGCCTGGGGGGCGGGGATGTCGATCCCGTTTGGCCCCTGGTGCTCAAAACGAATCCCGGCCTCTTTCATCATTGCGATTGTCATGTCGAGGTAGGGCCGGGAGGCGAGGTTTTCCGACCACCGCACCCTTACTGTTCCACTGGCGGCGGGGGCGGCGATGAGGATGCCGGACAAAAACTGGCTAGACTCCGCGGCATCCACGAAGACATCCCCGCCATGCAACCCGTGCGAGTCGATCTCTATTGGAAGAAACCCGGCCTTTTCCCTCCACGCGATCGCAGCCCCGAGTTTTCGGAGGGCCTCAACCGAGGGGCCTACGGGGCGCTGCCTCAGGCGGGGGCTCCCGTCCAGGACAAACGTCCCGGTCCCGGCCGAAAAGACAGCAAGAAGAAGTCGGGCGCTCGTGCCGCTATTACCGAGGAAAACCGGGCCTTCGGGCAGTCCCCAGCGACGCGCGGGCGGCGAGAGGCGCACCGAACCCGAGGCCCATTCGAGTTTTGAGCCCAACGCTTCGAGAGCCCCGGCGGTGAGCAGGGTGTCCTCGGCTCTCAGGGGATTTTCTATCTCAGAGGGGCCCTCGGCAAGAGCGGCCATAATGAGGGCGCGGTGGGTGATCGACTTGGACCCGGGCAGACGAATTCGACCGTTAACCCTGGATACGGGATGAATGGCTTTAACTAGTTTTGTCATTTGCGGCTTCTTCCAACGCACGTCTCATCGCATCGATGGCCGGGGTTCCGAAAACAGGGCGATCGAGCCACCATTCGAGCTGGGCGGCTCCCTGGTAGAGAAGCATATCGAGCCCGGAGACCACGGTGCAGCCCGCATCTCTTGCCGCGGCGGAAAACGAAGTCCACCTCGGGCTGTAGACGATATCCATAACGGTCATCTCCGGCCTGAAAAACGAGCCGGAAACAATGGGGGTCGAGCGCTCCTCGGACAAACCCGACGAGGTGCACTGCACGATGATGTCAAATTTCGCACCGGCTTTTTCGAGCAAAGAGAGCGCAATAAAACCCGCATCGATCTGCTTTGAGAACGACTTGCCCCGCTCGACACACCGGTTTGAAATCGTGATTTTGGCTCCGGCCCGTCTCAAGCCATACGCCACGGCGCGGGCCGCCCCCCCGGCCCCGAGGATAAGGGCGCTTCGGTTATACGGTTCGCAGGCTGCCGAAAGGGCCTTCAAAGCGCCTGTCCAGTCGGTATTGCAGCCTTCCCAGCCGGAATCGGTCCTGCGCAGGGTGTTGGCAGCCCCTATCTCTTGCGCCGTGGTGTCGATCCGCTCGGCGAGCCTGCAGGCCATCTCCTTGTAAGGCAGGGTTACGCTAAGCCCGCTGAAGCCGCTCTTGTGCAAAACGTCGAGATCGCGTTCGAGCTCATCGACATAGAAAGCCGTGTAAAGGGCTGCCAGACCAAGCGATTCGAAACACGCGGTCATCATGACGGGGCTGAGGCTGTGGCGAACTGGATTTCCAATGACGGCGAAAAGCTTCTTTTGTTCCGGTCGGATCATCTCGATGTCCTAATTGCCGTATGTCCTGGGCGAAGTCCCCAGCGGGAGGGGGGGTGGAGCTATCGCGGAAAAGTCCCATCCTGCTGAAATCTCAGTTTCTTTCTCATTGCCTCCAGATAATGCAAAAATTCCGGTTCGCGGTAGTCCGGATAAGTCCAGGGCAAAGGCCGGTAAGCTCCCGCCTTGTAAATCAGGGTGAGATCGGCATAGAATCCCTTCCCGGAGATAGACCCTGTGGATAAAATTCTTACCCGTAGCCAGGACCAGCCGCTCCATGCTGAGAAGCCCGGGGTCGATATTAACCTGCCGTTTTCCATTTTGTAAGAGGCGGGCTTCGATCTCGTTGGTTAGAAGTTTGATGTCGGGCAAAGTTGACTGCGAAACGAGGTTGAAAAAGGCGGCAGTTTGCCTGCGGAGTCCCCGGCCCATCTCATCATCGTAATAGGAGGTGTAGGGGAAATCCCCGGGCATCGACAGAAAATCCATCGGCCCGAAATTGGACGCAAGGTCGCCGAGCGCACGCAACCGGGCCCCGAAGTCGCTGAACAAAAACCGGATAACGAGCTTGGCCGGGTGAGGTTCCCTGGGTTGACTCATATCACCAACAGCCGGTCACCTTTTAAAGGGGTTTTGCCTCATCGATCAACATGATCGGGATATCCTCGCGGATTTCGTAGACAAGCCTGCACTGATCGCAAACCAGGCCGGTCGCATCACCATTCAAATTTATCGGCCCCTTGCACTTGGGGCACCGGAGGATTTCGAGAAGCTCTTTACTGATGGCCATCGGTTTTGACTCCATATTATCTTACGGTTTCTCAGGGGTTGTCCTGTTTTTCTTCGAACTTGAGCGGGGCAAGTTTACCGTCATCGTCGAGCATCTGACTAAAGGAGTCAAGAAGTGAACGCATCCTGGCCCCAAACTGGACCCGGTTGCGCCTCATCTCCGAGATTTCCTGCTCCATGCGGATAAGACGATTGTTGGCTTCCTTGAGTATCCCCTCAGCCTGGATCTCGGCCTCGGAGACAACGAGCCTGGCCTCGCGCTCGGCGTTGGTCTTGATCTGCTCGGCGCTTTTCTGGGCGCTAACCAGCACGGCTCGAATGGTCTTCTCCCGCTCCCTGTGCTCCTTCAACGCAGAGTCCAGGGTCTGGAGGTCCTTCTTTTGATTTTCGTTTTCATTTGTTAGCCGGTCAAGCTCATCGCCCAGATCCCGCAGAAAACTTTCGACGTCCGAGGGGTCAAACCCCATCCAACGCTTGCGGAATCTTTTTTCCTCAATATCGCCTATTTCCATGAAACCAACTCCGAGCGGCCAGAAAACATAAAGTGTTTTAACCGCCCAGCAAGAAAGCCAATCTTTGCAGAGTCGGCACTACGAACTGATCCAGGAACACCAGGGCCAGTATGAGTATCACGGGCGTAAAGTCGATCGTGCCGGCGGTAAGGGGCAGCGCCCTCCTGATGCGATAGAGTACGGGATCGGTCGCGCTATAGAGAAACCGAACGATGGGATTGTAAGGGTCGGGACTCACCCAGGACAACACGGCCCGCGCTATCACGATCAGCATGTACGCAGAAATCACGTAGTGTAAAACGGTGGCCAAGGCCTGCAGAAAATATCCAATCACGAACATGTCCGGCTCCAGGAACCATTTGAATTTGAAACGACCGAGTGCAACCGTTGAAATTACTTTTTTTCACCTGGTCTGTCAACAGGGAGCACGGTAACTTATGGTTGACAACGGCATCAAAAACGGTGATGAAGGGACCTCCTCAATATTGGGTTTTCCCTGGAGCGTAAATAGATGAGTAAATTCGTATTAAATGAATGGGTGCTGCTTACTTCTCAAAAGGGGAAGAAATGGCTCGTGCGGGTGGAGGATGCGCCCTATTCTTCCCACCTTGGCGGTATCCACCTGAGGGATGTGGTCGGAAAAGATGAAGGCGACTGGCTTCTTACCAGCAAGGGCGCAAGGCTCATGCTCTTCAGGCCTTCTCTCGAAGACTATATTTTCAGCATGAAAAGACGCACCCAGATCATTTACCCCAAAGATCTAAGTGCTATGATCTTCTACGGAGACATGCACCCCGGCTGCGTGGTGATCGAGAGCGGGATCGGATCGGGGGCGCTGTCCCTAGCCCTTTTGCGTTCGATGTGCGGACAGGGAAAGCTCATATCCATAGAGAAAAGGGCCGAGTTCGCAGCGGACGCCCGCGAAAACGTCAATCGTTTTTTTGGCTCGCAACCCGAAAACCACGAGATCATAGTGGGGGACATCGAGAGTGTTTGCCTATCGTGTGAGGCCGACCGGGTTTTCGTCGATCTTCCCGAACCCTGGCGGGCCATCGAAAACCTTGCGAGCATGCTTCGAATGGGGGGGCTTCTCGTAAGCCTCAGCCCCAACGTGGGCCAGATCCAGCTCACTCACCGGGTGTTGCAGGAAAACGGGTTCGGAGATATTGTCCAATTCGAGCTTCTGCGCCGGGACTGGAAAGTCGACAGGCTTCGCGCGAGACCCTTCGACAGGATGGTGGCGCACACCGGCTTTATAACCGTGGCAAAAAGGGTTTCGGCCGATCGAGGCGACCCGGTCGAAGGCGGTAACGGAAACGAGGAGGATATGGCGAACCCGGGGGCTGGAGACATCGCCGACATCGTATGATCTGCGTTGAAAGGTTCTCACGCAGAGGCGCTGAAATGCAGGGGCGGGGCTCACGCAGAGGCGCAGAGGCGCGGAGAGGGAGAGAGGCAGAGGCGACAACACCGATCTGTTATGACAGCAAGGCTGAATTGAATGGCATCATCATCAGAAGTTAAAAAAGTGGACCTTTCCATAGTGATCCCGGTGAAAGACGAGGAAGAAAATATCCCGTCTCTGGCAAGAGAAGTCGAACTCGCAATGGAAAGTGAAGTTACGGAGTGGGAGTGCATCTGGGTCGATGACGGATCAAGCGACGGAAGTTTGGGGCAGCTTCGAGAACTTGCCCGAAAAAACCCGCGCCACAGGTATATTTCCTTCGAGCAAAACGCCGGCCAGTCGGCCGCTCTGTGGGCGGGCCTGAGTCAAACCCGCGCCCCGATAATCGCAACTATCGACGGCGACGGCCAAAACGACCCGGCCGATATTCCAGCGCTTTTTCGAAAGGTTCTATCCGGAGAGGCCGATATGGCCAACGGATATCGCGCGCGAAGGCAGGACGACCTGAAAAGAAAAATCTCGTCAATTCTGGGAAACGGCTTCAGGACCCTTTTGACCGGAAAGACCGTAAGGGACGCCGGCTGCTCCACCAGGGTCTTCCGCAAAGAATGCATCGAGTCGGCACCGCGATTTGCCGGCATGCACCGTTTTGTGCCCACTCTGGCCGCCATGCAGGGCTTCAAACTGACCGAAAATCCCGTAAACCACAGGCCAAGGGTCAAGGGCAGCTCCAAGTATTCAATCAGCAACCGGCTATGGGTGTCGCTAATGGACATATTCGGGTTGTTCTGGCTAAGAAAGCGGGCGATTCGCTACACAGTCAGGACGAAGTCGGATTAACCCTCCCCGAAGGCCTGGAATCGCAGGCACCCTCCCGCCACTCGAATTACAGTTTCGTTATTTAGTGACACGTCAACATATTGACCACACCTGCCGTCGCAGGGCGTAAATTCCCGGCTTGCCGAGCGGCGCGCAAGGGCGGGTCCAGTGGGCCAGAAGAGGCACAGTACGTGCATAGGATGTTTCCAGTTGGTGGAACTATGTCTTGGACAAATGGAACCAGGGATGCCCGAGGGCGCCGGGAGGGGATATTTACGCATGGCTCAAAGGAACGGTTTCACCCTTGTCGAACTTATGGTCGTTGTGGCTATCATGGCTGTCCTGGCCGTCGTGGCGATCCCGGCCTATATCAACTACGTAAACCGCGCCAAGCAGAGCGAGGCGGAAAGCCTTCTCATGACTTCCCGGATCGAGCAGGAAGAGTATTACACGGAAAACGGGCAGTACGCGAGCACGATACAATGCCTGCCGTCATTTACCAGCGGGAACACCGTATGCCTTAGTTCATGCAGCAATGCGGGCTGCGCCAACACCTTCACGGCAAATTATTATTCATTCAAGGTGACCCCCGGCGTTATCCTGGGCGGCGCCACAACCCAGCCATATTACCAAATCAAGGCGACGCGGCCAATCAATGGCGTAAACGACGTGGTGACAATAAGCGCGAGCACCGACACGCCGACGGTGCAAAACAGCGGCGCGCTGAACTATTCCATCTTCCAGACGCTGTTCGGTCAATGAGATATGCGGGGCCGGAAAGGAGAATATCCGACATGAGAAAATATATCATTTTGGGAATAGTAATTACGGGCCTGGCCATGTTTGCCCCACACCGCGCCCTGACCTCGACCATTGCAGGTTCGGGGGGCGTCTCAACTGCTCCAAGCTCCGGAACATGCCCGCAGAGGAGTGTGGAAGACATTATGGTAAGCAAGATAGAAGATGGAACGATTTATGCGAAAGACGGCAGGAGTTTCAATATAAGCGGGGCAAAAGTGATCGACAACGGCCACAACACAAGCCGGAGCAGATCGGCCGCGCTGATTTTCCAAAACGGCGAAGTTGTGGCGGTTATCCTGAAATGACACTGAAAAATCGGGGCCGTGGGACTGGGGGAATTCAGGAGCCGACAGACTTGCGAAGTTGGAGCTGTCGACACCTAACTCCTGAAATCGCCGAATTGCTTGCAATCAAGGAGTAGTCAATGAGGCGGGCGATCGTTACGCTGGTATTTTTCTTATTTCCGCTGTTTTTTTTGTCCGGAAGCGTCTTTGGCCAGGTCACATCGCCGTGCTCGGGTCAGGACATCCCTCCCTTCCTCACCGAGGGAGTCTTGCCCAACGTACTCATAATCCTCACGAACCCAAACACCATGGACGAAGACTTCTACGGCAACGGTGTCGGTTCCTGGGCCGCGGACAGCAAGTCGGTCATCGCCAGGCAGGCGCTTCAAACCGTCGTGCAAAACCTGCAGGGCTACGCCAATGTGGGCATAATGTCGTATACGCTGCCGACCAGTAAAACCACCAACGTAAACTATCCGGGCTATACCTCCCCGCCGGTGACACCCTCCTACGTCTACAACTCGCTGACCTTTGCGTCAGTCAATAAGAACACGTACTGCCCCTCCGCCACTCCGGAGCAGATCCAGGCCTGCGTCAACTGGTGCGTCAACGATGCGAACGGAGTGTCGGACGCAGCCGACGAGGCCACCTGCAATGCGGGCTGCGGCAGCAACTTTACGTCGAACAGTTACTCCTACCCCAACGCCCCCACGGGCGCGAAAAAGTCGGGGCCCTTTTTCGACGAGATAATCCTGGACAACACCACAGTGAACCCAGCCACGAACCAAACCGAGGGGTCAGCGTATTGCGCGACCACCTACCCCAAGACGTTCTCGTGGGTGGACGCAAAAGGCAATACGGTTTATTATCAACAGGCGGATCCCCTGTATACCGGCAGCTCCACCATGCCCTACTCGGCGGGTTATTTATACTCCGGCTCGGGTTACTCTCCGGCTAATATCAATACAGCCGAAAGCAATTACAATTCGTATAACATTTATGAGTATAAGACTTTTGGGACGGCCGACTACACTGGATGGTTGGATCAGAGTGGCAGCACAGGTCTCATACCGACCGATGCCGATTTCGCGCTGGGAATATACAACTACGGGCAGCAAATCTACTATTATTATACCGGCCCGAGCTGGTTCTCCAACTCCGATGTGGTAGCTCCGGCATCATTATCTCAATCCACCATCGGAGGACAAACGCCGGCCGGCTCCGGAGGACAGGAGCAGGGGTACCTCAATGTCGCGGTAGGCAATCTCTCCAATTCGACCCAGTTCAACAACGTCTACAACGTGCTCGAGCCCAATTCCGGCACGCCCGTTTCCGGCGACGGCCTCAACTCCAGCAGTTGCAATTATATGAGCTGCAATTCGAGCCGCAGCTCCAACTTCGACATGAACGCCTGCACCGACGCCAACGGAAACCCGTACATAATAAACGCGGGCAACAGTCCGACGGCGGGCGTGCTCGCTTCCGCCCGGGATTATTTCGGCGGGAATTACTCAGGTTTCTGCTTCAACAGCAGCACCGGGATGTCAAACGGGACGGTATGCACGAGTAACAGCGGATGCAGCTCACCCTACTCGTCATGTTCGATTTCAAGCCCGATCACCGCGTCATGTCAGAAGAGTTACGTAATACTGCTGACCGACGGCCTGCCGAACACAGAGTTCAACGGCCAGCAGGTCGTGCCAATTACGTCCGGCGTCATGGCCCAGGTGACAAGCGAACTCCAGCAACTATGTGGCAACACCACCAACAACCCAATCTGCGGCAGCAGCGGCACCGGCGGCGTCACGGTGAAAATCGGCGGTCAATCATACACTTTTTATGTCCCGGTATACGTTCTCGGAATAGGCAGCCAGGCCCAGGAAAGCAGCCAGTTCGACTCAATGGCACAAAACGGAGGGACCGCGGTTAACGGCCACGCTTATTATGCCTCCACTCCCGACCAGTTGACCAGCGCTTTACAAAGCATCACCTCAAGCATTCTTGGCAATGTCGCCTCGGGCAGTTCCGTATCGATCCTGTCCCAAGGCCAGACACAGAACGGCGCAAATATGCTGCAGGCGGTTTTCTATCCCAACAAAATGTTCGGGACCACTATGATTTACTGGCCGGGTTATCTATACAACTGGTGGTTCTATTCGAATCCGAATTATGAAAACATTAGAGAAAATAACACCAATGACGACATCTTGAACCTTGTAAACGATTACGGGGTGGAGTTCACATCCTTGCAACAGGGCGGTCTTTCGATTGAAACACTGTCCGACCCGACCGGCAGCGGCAACCCGACTCAGGCTGTCGCCACCGGTCTGACGCTCGATCAGCTCACCCCTTTATGGGAGGCGGGAAAGATGCTTTTCGCCACCCCGGCGGCCAGCAGGACGATCTACACCCCGGGAAGCAACGCCAACGGCAGCGGGCTGGTCAGTTTCAACACCTCGAACACCACCCTCACCACAGACCCGTCGCCGCTGGGCAGCCCGGGGAATTTCTCCGCCTGTTTGACCGGCTCCAGCGATAAGAGCACCCTGCAAAACCTCATAAGCTACGTAATGGGCACCGATATCTCCAACACCTTTTGTTCGAACGGGGCGACGTTTGAAAGCCCTCCAACGGCATGCACTTCGAACAGCCAATGCACTACTCCAGGCTACACCCAGTGCCTTCCCAACAGTTGCAGGAACAGGACCGTGGGGCTTTGCTCGGACGGCAACGGCAATTACAGCACCACCGCATGCAATACCAACAACGACTGCAGCGGAACTTACGACGTGTGCACGCAAAACGTCTGGAAACTGGGAGACATTCTCTATTCCACGCCCAAGGTCCAGATTGCCTACTCTTACTGCGGCACGACGAACAGCAGCGGCAACCCGGTGTTCGACAGCAACAGCACTCTTTGCACCTCGAACTCCAATTGCACAAGTTCACCGACCGACACGCAATGCCTGCCGAAGGAAAGCCTGGTTTTAGCGGGAGCAAACGACGGAATGCTGCACGCTTTCCAAACCGGGACCATAAATAACTACGGGCTGACCAGTCCGGCGGTCGACCAGTTGACTGGAATTGCGACCGCGAACATGGGCAAGGAATTGTGGGCGTTCGTACCCAAAAACAGTCTTCCGTACCTGAGATGCCTTGCAAGCCCCGCCGGGTGCCATCTCTATTACAACGACCTGAGCCCGTATATAACCACGATGCAGGAACAGACGGGAACGGATGGGAGCGGGAACCCGATTTATACGACGCGCACCGTGCTGATCGGCGGCATGAGGCTCGGAGGAGGGTCGGAAACCGGTTCGGGCAACTATTGCATGAACAGCTCCGGGGTATCCAACGGGACAACCTGCACCGCCGCAAGCAATTGCTCGTCGACAAAATATTGCCTCGACAGCGCCGGAGCGACAAACGGGACAACCTGCACCAGCACGGGCGGGTGCACGTCGCCGTACAACTCGAGCTGCGCGGCCTTTAATCACAGCTGTACCAGCGGGTACTCAACAAACGTACCGTCGGATACCTGCGCAGGAAGCGTCGTCACCTGCTCGAACCCGAGCACCTGCTATTCCGACCCGGTGACCGGCCTGGCCGGAACGAACTGCACGGGTCTATCCTCCTACTACGCGCTTGACATCACCGACCCGAACAACCCCATTCTTTTGTGGGAGTTCAGCGATCCTTTGCTCGGTTATTCCTATTCGGGGCCGGCGGTGATACACTTATGGGCGGTACCCGGAAACCCGAGCTCCACACCGCCGGTCGCCAACAGCGGGCACAGTTACTACGTGATGTTTCTCTCCGGACCCACCGC
The DNA here is from genome assembly GCA_963813125.1 of uncultured delta proteobacterium. Lineage (GTDB taxonomy): Bacteria > Desulfobacterota > Syntrophobacteria > Syntrophobacterales > Syntrophobacteraceae > SbD1. The sequence goes on from CAWEZA010000107.1 coordinate 72,352, forward strand.
GATTACCGGCACCTCGAGCCAGAACCTTTACGGCTTCGTCCTGTCCCTGGACCAGAAGACCCTCCAGATCGACAGTGTGTACTCGCAAAATTTCAGCACAATCCCCAACGGCTTCGGAGGAAGACTTTTCACCAACGGCCTGGATGTAGCCGATACTCCGGTCAACGGCGTGTCCAACCCGTCCGGTTACACCAATTATGTCTTCTTCGGATACGGCTACGAATCGAACCTCGCCGCCGGCACCTGGGCCGGGGGTATCGGCAAGGTATGGACCGGCAACGCCAACGCGACCTCGGCGCTTATCCCCAGCAACTGGACCTTTGACGTAAGCACATACTCAAAGCTGGCGACACTGCCGATAACCGCCCAGGTAGCCACCGAGACCTGTTTCACCAACCCGACCACCCAGGCCCCGCAGTGGTATCTTTATGCGGGAACAGGCAGATACTTCACTGCCCAGGACGCCTTAGGCTCAAGCGCCCAGGCGAGCGCCCAGTATTTAATGGGCGTTCCCTTTACCTGCGATCAAAACAACAACGGCTGCGGAACTCCGGCCCTGAACGCCCTTGCATGCACCTCGGGCGACACGTCTTGCGGAACTCCAAGTTCCGTGGCCTCGACCGCGAGCAGCACCGCATGTTCGGCCCTGACAAGCGACGCGACGACCAACCTGCCCGGGGCGGGCTGGCAGCTCTACCTGGACACCCCCGCGTCCACGACCACGTATTTGTATGAAAGGGTGATCACCGATCCAACAACATCGAGCAACAACACGATTTATTTCACCACAGCGGAACCCACCTCGGACCCTTGCCAATATGGCGGACAGAGCCGTGTCTGGGGCATCAACTGCGCAACCGGGGGCAGTATCTCGGATACCTCATGTTCCAACTATACCGTAAATACTTCCCTATACACCGGGAGCATTTTTCTGCAGACTTCGACCGGCGCCGTCCAGGTCATCAACAATCCAAACGGAAACGGTTCGGGCGCAAGCGGCTCGTTTAGCGGCAAATCGACCGGCTGGTACCAGGGCATGCCTCCCGAGACCGGCCCTCAGAAGATAGCGCCATCGGGCAGCACAGCGAGCGTAGGAAGCGGGCAGATGATACAATGGTACGAAAAATGACACAGCGCGGATTCACCCTGATCGAACTCATGGTGGTTGTTTCGCTTATGACGCTTTTAGCCGCGTGGGGGATACCCGCATACTCCACATGGAACGCCAAGCACAATGTCGAAGGCGAGATCGCGAGGCTTTACGGCGACATTCAATTCGCCCGCATGACCGCCTATGGGAGCAAGAACCTGACAGGCCTTTTCTGGGGCGGTGGCACAAAAGTCGCCCAATACACCATCCTGACAAACACTACCACCAACGCCGCCTCGATCGACAGCGGCGCAACACAGATAGGCGCCACGGTCAGCACGGCTAATAATCCTCTTACCGCAACGGTGAATCAGAAGAGTGTAAGTTTTGACGGCAGGGGTTTTTTATACTCGAGCTACGCGAGCGACCCCGCCACCCAGCTCACATTTTATGTCACCCCCGACTACGGGGCGGGAACGGATTGCGTGTCTGTCTCACTCACCATGATAGTTTCGGGGAAATGGAATGGAACGAGCTGCAACCCAAGATAACGGGCTGGTACAAGGGGCCGGTCGGCGCCGCAAACGCGGATTCACGCTGATCGAGGTGATGGTGGCGATGGTCGTTCTGGCCCTCGGTCTAATGGGTTCGATGCTGGGGATCATGACTGCGTTAGACCAGGGGGTTATGGACGAGATGCGTGGCGACGCGATAAAAATCGGTCAGGAGCAGCTGGAGGCGGCCAGAAACCTGCCGTACAACAGCATCCAGAGTTATCAGTGGCCATCTCAGGTTACCAGGCAGGTCCAAAAAAGGAACGTAGCCTACAACGTAGCGATGCAATTCACGCCTTCCAATACGTCAGGCAACGTCAACCAGGCCGCCATGGTGCAGTTCACCGTAACATGGGGCTATAAACCCCCCCTGTCCAAAAGCGTCCACACATACAGCTATGTTACACAGACAATCGTGAGGCAGACGCAATGAAAGATCAGCGCGGCATGACGATGGTGGAACTGATGGTAAGCCTGGCCATTGTCATGGTTATCGTGGCGACGGCGACCGCCGCCTACCTCAAGCTCCTGCTCAGCTACAAGACCAGCAGCAGCATGTCGGAGAGCTACATGTCCAACCTGACCGGCCTGGAACTTTTGCGCTACGATATAGAGATGGCCGGCTTCGGACTGCCGGCAAGCCTTGGGGCGGTGGCAAGCTATGCGGAGGCGGAGTCGGGACATTACGACTCCGACACCAGTCTGCCCAACCCCGCAAGTCTAAATGATGCGACCTCGGGTCCGCCGCGTGCGTTTGTCACGTTAAAGAGCGGTAACGCGAACAACTCCGCCATACTGGCGATAAAATCGACCATGGCCAATCTCAGCGCTACGAGCAAGAGATGGTCGATAATCTCCGAGGAGCCAAGCGATCTGGTCCCGGCTACCGGTACAAAGGTCAAGCTGTGGGGTGTGACCGGCCTTGACCCGGTCATGGACTTCACGTCCGGGCCTCCGGCCGACAATTTCATCGTTCTTGACAACTACGGAGTCCTTCAGACTACCGGAGGGGGGACATGCGCCAACCACGAGGCGTGGTGCTACAGTTTCAACTCATCGGCCGGCAGCCAGGGCTATTACAGCAACGCCTCAGGCATCGTGCCGGGGACCTTCGACGCCACCACGGTCTATTACATGTACGGTCTGGACAACAGCACCTCGGGCGCGCACTCAATGCCCTTCAACAGGGTGGATTACTTCCTGGGGCCCACCACCAACACGAGCTGCGCCCCTAACACCTGGACACTTTTCCGTGGCGTAGTAAACCAGGCCGACGGCACAATATCGCCAACCGTACTCGTCGATTGCGTGGAGGATTTTCAGGTGGCCTTCGGGGTCAACCCGTCCAACAACGGGATAGTATGGCAGGCCGACCTGAACCAGGAGAACATCCCCGGAGGCGCGGGCTCCGGCACCGCGATGACCCCTACCCAGATTCAACAATATGTGCGCGAATTGCGGATATACATAACTTACCAGGAAGGGAACACCAAGATAAGCAGATCGCCGCAATTCAAGTTTTCGGGCACCTTCAGCCCGGGGTCGGACCTCGGCCTCGCGCTCAATAACAGCTGGACGCCTTCAGGCCAGGACATCTACTATCATTGGAAACTGGTCGAACTGGACGTAAAGCCCGTCAACCTGCTCAACCTCCAGCAGGGCAACTTGAGGTAGAACGGACGCATCGAAATGACAAAACCGATCGCAAATCAGAAAGGCCTGGCTCTCATCACCACCATGATATTGGTTGTGCTGGGATTCGCAGTGGTGGCCATATTGCTCAGGCTCACCACCAGGCAGACCCAGATGGCGGGTCTCGAGCAGGGCTACACCTCAGCGCTGGACGCGTCCAAAGCAGGCACCGACATGTTCATCACATATGCCCAAAACTGCGCCACCAGCTTCTATAACACTTCACAGCCGTGCGGCGGCCTGCCGGCAGCCTTCGGAACGAGCAACGTCAACAACTGCCTGACCGTCAAGCTAAACAACCCCACTTTCAGCACTTCGGGAGACAACCTGAACTGGACTACGCTGCCCCTATGGACTAGCTACGCATGCTCGGGCACCCTCACACAGGTTACGGACAGCAATCCCGTCGATCATCCCGACATGACTCTCAGCATGAAAAACTACACGATCAGCGTCAAGGTCATCGACACATATCAAGTGACAACCACAGCTTCGGGCACCCCATGCAACCCAAACGGCTGCTTCTATTACACAGCGGTGGCGCGCGCCCAGGCCACCAACTCCCCGGAGCATGTCGACGTTCAGTTCATTTACCGGTTTCCAATACCCTGAGGTGAACAGAAGTCGAGACAAAGAGGGCCTTATACCAAGTTGTGTTCAAGATGCGGGCGGGGATAAACCCCGCCCCTACGCTGGACAAAGCCTCATGCCCTCGCATTGGTATCATTTTGAACGCAACTTTGTATTAATCCACACTTTTTGTATTCGAAAGCCCATTTGCCGCCCCGCAGGACAAAATTCTTTTATCATTTTCAGGGAAATCTCCGATCTACTCAATAGAGTGAATTATCCGGTGAAATCGGAGCTGAACCATGACCCGCGCAAACGGCGATGGAAAACAACACATGTTGAATGAACTCTGCGAAATCATAATCGACGAACTCAAGAGCTTTTCATCGAGCCACCGGACCATATCGCAATCAACCCTGCTCGAGGCGCTTTCCGCAAAAGCAGAGGTTTTGCGCTCCATAGCATCCCGGGAACATGTCCTGGAGTTGAAGGGGAGCTGCGTTAAAATCCTCTCCGAGATTGCCAACTGCTCGAACAGCGATTGCAAGGACTTATCCGAGGAGCTGAGCGAGTGCGTTTACGATTGTCAAAGCCTTGACGAAATCTATCTACTGCTCGACAGAGTAGTCGAGCTGGTAACTAAAAGCGCCTCGGACTCGTACACGAAGGAAAAGTCGCTTGCGCAGCTCTTAATCGAGGTCGGCACACAACTGGGCGAGGTGGAAAGAGAATGCCTCGGTCTTATTGAAAGCGGCGAAAGCGTTCATCTTGGAAACAGCATGTTTACGACCCTGATCGAATCCGAGATAACCAAACTCGAAATTTCGGCCGAGTCCGCCCAGGACGTATCGGAAGTAAGAGAGATTTTGCAAAACAGACTGAAAACGATAAAGTCGGCCATAGAGGCGAAAAAGGCTGAGGACTCCCTTAAAAAGAGGACCTTTGAGTCGGCCATCGAAAATTTCCAGAACAACCTCCAAAAGATGCAGTCCAGGATCGAGCGCGACCGCAAGAGAACAAAGCACCTTGAGCAGGAGGCCCTCTACGACCCGCTTACCGGCATATCAAACCGCAGGGTAATGGAGCGTCATATAAGAAAAGGGATAAGAAAGTACAAGCGGGAAAAGACACCATTTTCACTGGTCTTTATCGATATCGACGATTTCAAGACGATAAACGACACTTACGGACACCGCGTAGGCGACAAATGTTTGCAAAGCCTGGTTGCAAGGATGAAACAAATATTGCGTGAAAGCGACCTCATCGGGCGCTACGGCGGTGATGAATTCGTCGTCTTCCTGGAGGCTACCGACCAAAGGGCGGCCCGGGTTGTGGCGGATAAACTTTCCAGCGCGATTTCGAAAACGTGCTTCATGTACAAAGATTCCGAAATACAAATTTCAGTGAGCATAGGACTGACACAGGTAGAAGACGGGGACACGAACCCGGAGAAAATAATAGAGAGGGCCGATTCGGCACTATATTTCGCGAAAAATCAGGGTAAGGATTGTATTATCGTAACGTAAGCGGGTGTGGCGGCTGCGCCGCAGGCGGGTGTTCCACGCCCACTCCACGGGGTCCGAAATATACGAGGTTTGTCTTCTCTGTTTCCGCCTGGTTTCCCGGCGGTGTTTCCAGCGCACCGGATAGTAAGAAGTATCCGGGCAACCCGGCGGCTGCGCCATTAAATCCCCCCTGACCCCAGCAGTGTCCGGTTAGGTTTTTGCTAGGCCTTGGACTACCCCCCGTTCTTTGAAATTTTGGGAGCCCTCGGTGGCTATCTTGATGCCCTGGAGTTCGTTGCGAATTTGGGTCCTGAGTTGTCTGACTCTTTTGATGCTGACCTTTTCCCCGAAATGGTTTTGGCAGTAAATTGCAAGGAGAAGATAAGTAATCAGCCCGGCAAGTATTTGCATGGTGAGGCCATATCGGCTCCTTGCAATAATGTGATAAACCTTTAGGTGGCGCTTCCACCACGCGAAGAACTTCTCGATCAGCCAGCGCTCCTTGTATATCGCAGCGATTTGCTCGGCGCTCAGGTCAAAGCGGTCGGTTGCGATCCAGTAGTTTTTGTGGTCCACCCGATAGCAGATGAGTCGCACCTGCTTTTTGGTCTGGTTGATGCCTTTGGTTCCGAGCAAAACCACGGCGTCGTAGAAAACAATGCTCCCCTCGGCGATGGAATTGGACGAAATTGCGGTTTTCTTATGATCGTAGCGTATTCGGCAGACAAAGTGCTTCCCTTCGGACTGCCAAAGATCGAAGTCTTTGTAGCTCTGGTACCCGCGGTCCATGACACCGGTCTGACCGGGCGACAACAACTTGGTAACGAAGGGACGCTCATCGACTTTTCCGTTCGTTAGGATGATTTCACTGGGAATTGATCTGTTCAAGTCGAAGGCAACGTGGACCTTGGCTTTTGTTTTCTGATCGGAGTAGTCGGCCCAATGCATCGAGAGAACCGTTTCAATATAGGAGCCGTCGATGGCGATCAATTCACCCCAATCCGCATGAGCTTTGGGTATGACTGTGGTGGCTTCGGCTTGGAGATGCCTGAAAACCCTGAACATTTGCTCAAGCCCTCGGGTATTGATTGCCTCAAAGAAGGAGCTTCTCTTTATCCCCTGGGGAGGGGCGATAGTCTGTCGAGCAAAATCATCCTCTTCGAGGAACTGAAGCAGGTCGCGTCCTGATTTATGCTCCTCAAGATGGAAGGCAACGAGTGCTTTTAGTTGATGAGAGAATTCCATCTGCAATGGCCTGTACCCCCTCGATCTCAAATCCGGAATCGAGGGAGCAAGTTTATCGATTGGTTTATAGAGGTCTTCGAACGATGGTGGCTCTTGACTGAGACAGAAGGAATGCGGCATCTCCGTAACTCCCTTAAATTATAGGATTTTACGAAGAGGCGCCGCCGCACGCTCTCATTGGATTGTCAAGAAAAAAATCGTTCAAATACCCCGATTTTGTAACTTTTTTTCACACTATGCCCATGCAAGTTCCTAACCGGACACTGC
>CAWEZA010000108.1:0-11668 GCA_963813125.1 uncultured delta proteobacterium
TACAAAAGCTCCAGGAATTTCTGGACATTGACCGAAGCATTGTGGTTAAATCAAGGTTTGGGCGATTTCGACAAAGCGTGACCAGGAGCGGACCCGGCCCATTTGCGTCGAAGCGCTCCCGGCGAAGCCTTTTTTACTGCTTTACAGCTATCAGCGGGAGAAATCATGTCCAACAAACCGAGCGATGTCGGGGCAGTGAGCTGGGAGCTTTTCAACGACCTCTATGAAAGCCATTACGATCTTTTACGGAAGCTCGAGTTCATCATCAGGGCCGGCAAGCTAAACGGTGGCGAAACGATCGCCCTCGAGCTTATCGACGGCTACCTCAGGCGAAAAGATATCGAACTAAAAGAGCTAAGAGAAGCCGCCATGGCCGAGTGGACCGGCAGGGAAAGCGCGCTCGGGCTCCAACCCGGCACGGGGCAAACGTCTACTGGAAAGGCGCGGGCTCCGTTTGGCGCCGAATAATGAACTCTTTCGACAGCGAGTGGCCGCAAAAGGGATGAATTGGAGCCCGAATGATGGTTGAAACCGTCTTGAAGGAAAACAACTCAAGCCCGCGACTCTTCGATTCCACCTACGATCAATACGCCGACTTTTGCCAAAAGCTTCGTTTTCTTATCACAGGCGCACTCTCGACAGAGGACGCACCGCTTGCGCTCGAAATAATTTCGGATTTTCTGGAACGTAAGGAAATAGAGCTCCAAAAACTGGAGGCCGCGGCCAAAAATTCAATCGCTGGGGAGACCGGGGAACCCGGGCCCGTGGAAATCCTCCTGGGGCGTCTTCTCATGGAGCGCGAGGATTACAGGATTTTACTGCGGTTGGCGGAAATAAGGAGAAACGGCGGCCGCAGGTGGGAGATGCTCCAGGCCCTCATCGGGGAGCGCGAGGTTGAAGCCCCTGCCCCTGTTTCCCTCAAGAGCGAGTGACATGGACATGGAACAGCCCGAAGATGAGCGCAGCTGATTTTGCGGGGCTGATTTCGAGTATTGCCACCCAAAGCCGGAGAGACGAGCAATGAACATTTACCAGGAATTCTTAAACCCCGCCGAATGCCTTCTTCTGCTGGTAGACATTCAGAAGTCACTGTTTGACCTTTGCGTTGAGCGCGACTGCGTCACGTCAAACACGGCGGCTCTAATCGAAGTCGCCAAGGTCTTCGACATACCTGTCATATTCACGGTTCAAAACCCGGATAAACTGGGCGGCTTTCTGCCCGAGCTTACCGGCATGGTTTCAGAGCCGATACTCTATAGCAAGATGGAGTTCGACTGTTTCGAAAATGATGTCATATCGAGGGCAGTTCGCCGCACGGGCCGAAAGACGCTGCTTCTGGCAGGAATCGAGGGCCACATTTCCATCTTCCACACCGCCGCGGGCGCTTTGCGTCACGGATACCGCGTTCATATAGCCCGGGACGCCGTGACATCGAGGCGCGAGTTCGAAAAAGAGACCGGCATTCATCGCATGGACAGGGCCGGCGCTGTTATCAGTTGCACTGAAATGATCATTTTTGAGCTGCTCCACCAGGCCGGCACAAAGGAATTCCGCACGCTTTTGCCTCTTTTGAAAAAACTTTAATGACGTTCCAGGTCCGGCTGGATTAGACGGCGTCGGCCGAAATGATATGACATAAGGAGAAGAGGATGGGGTTTCTTAGCGTTTCGAATGAAGACGGCCTTGCAACGGTCACCATTTCCAGGGGAAAGGTGAACGCATTGAACGAGCCCCTGGTGGAGGAACTGGACAAATGCTTCGCGGACATGGAGGAAGACCCGGCCGTTAGAGCCATCGTTTTGAGGGGGAGCGGGAATTTTTTCTCCTTCGGCTTCGATGTGCCGGAATTCTTAAGCTATTCAAAAGCCGACTTTACGCGGTTCATCAATAAGTTCGGCGCTCTGTGCCACCGGGCATACCTTTTTCCAAAGCCGGTAATCGGTGCCCTAAACGGCCACACGGTGGCCGGAGGGTGTTTGCTCGCCCTTGCCTGCGATTACAGGATCATGGTCAAAGGCAAGGCGAGGATGGGGTTAAACGAGATCACGTTCGGCGCGCCCATGTTTTCAAACGGTGCGGAGATGTTGCGAAGCCTCGTCGGGACCGGGAAGGCGGAGCGAATTCTGCTCCTTGGCTCGATGTATTCGGCCGAGGAGGCGCTAGCCATGGGCCTTGTCGACGAAGCGGTCGAAGGCGAGGGTTTCGAAGAGCGGGTGAGAAAAGCCGCCAGGGATTTCTCACAAAAAGATCCGGAACCCTTCGGGATCGTAAAACGCCTCCTTCGAAAGCCGTTTGCGGACAGGATGACGGAGAACGGGGAGCAATCGATCCGGGAATTTGTCGATGTCTGGTATTCCGAGAAGACGTGGAAAAACCTCGAGGCGATAAGGATCCATTCATAATGCCCCGCACCGGGTCAGGCAGACAAGATGTCCGAAGCTGTGAGACAAAAGGCAAGAGAACTTGCGCAAAAACACATCCAGGCGGGAGACGCGCTCGGGTGGTTCGAGGCCGTCTACGCAGGGGCTGATGGTGAGGCTTCGAACATTCCCTGGGCCGATCTTGCGCCGAACCCCAATATGGTGGGCTGGCTGGATGGTTGGAGCATTGGCAGCGATGGACCAAGGGCGCTAAAGATCGGGTGCGGCCTTGGAGACGACGCCGAAGAGCTTGCCAGGCGGGGTTTTACGACCACGGCCTTCGATATATCAAAGACGGCCATATCCTGGTGTTTGCGCCGCTACCCGGCTTCGCGCGTTGCCTACCGGGTCGCCGATTTGTTCGATGCTCCTCCCGAATGCCTCGGGGCCTTCGACCTGGTCGTCGAATCCTACACTCTTCAAGTCCTCGCACCGGGCCTTAGACCTGAGGCCGCACGGCGCATAGCCGGGTTTACGGCCCCGGGAGGAACTCTTCTGGTTATAGCGCGTGGGAGAAACCGGACCGATCCCGAGGGCGCCATGCCCTGGCCGCTTACCAGGGAAGAACTCGAGCCGTTCGAGGATGGAGGGTTAAAGAAGTTGAGCTTCGAGGATTATTTCGACAAGGAGGACCCGCCGGTTCGCCGGTTCAGGGCGCTCTACGTACGGGAAGCCTTAAAACGCGGCAGCAATCCCTGACCGGGAAGCTCTGTTAACTCTGCGGAACATTTCTTCGCAGCTCGTAAATCTATCCAATAAAGGAGACCATATGAGCGATCGAGCGAGCGCATTTCTTGAAGCTCTTGGATACCCGGAGGAACCTTTCGGCATGTTCTACACGGAAGAAGAACCCGGGAGCGGGTTTGTGCCCAAGCCCGGCGAGCCCTTCTCCTATGAAATGGAACAGCGCGGGGAGGTTGATTTTTCCGCACTTTTCCAGAACTGGTCCTGTGTTATGGGACAGATTTGGCTCGCTCGAAAGAAAAAGACCGCCGCCTATTTTGACGCCGGCCGTTTCGGATGCATCGGCGGATCGTTCTATCTCGGCTTTCACAAGCCTCAGCTCGAATTTATCGCCCATTACGTTTCCACGGGCATTCCAGGCAAAATGCACGGCGAGCGGTATCTTTCCTCACCGGAGGTCACCAGACGTTTTTTTGCCGAGATCGACCCTCGTCCCGCCCCCGCCAAATTCTGTGTCTTTAAACCGCTCTCCATGTTTAAGGAAAATGAAACCCCCGAGGTAGTCACCTTCTTTGCGAGAAGCGAGGTCATAGCCGGCCTGTGCACGCTTGCCGCCTTTGTCACCGAAGACTTCGAAGCGGTCATGTCGCCGTTTGGCGCAGGGTGCAGCTACATGGTCACATGGCCCATCCGCTACCTCCAGCAGGGCAGGATGAAAGCCGTGATCGGCGGCTGGGACCCATCCGACAGGAAATTCCTTAAAACCGACGAGATTACATTTTCGGTTCCGTACGAAATGTACGTTCTGTTCCTGGAAAGATGGGAGGAGTCGTTTTTGTTGACCGACACCTGGTCCGGGGTGAAGAAAAAGATCGAGAAGAGCCGCGAGGCATGGGGAGAAGCAGTAAAGGGAAGCTAAGGCGGCTACGCCGCGGGGGAGTGTGCCCCGCCTCCTCCACGGGGTCCGGAATATACGAGGAGGGGGAAATTGAAATCCCCCCCGCCCCCCCCTTTAGAAAAGGGGGGAAATTAATTCCTTAGAAAAGGGAGGAAATTTCAATTAAAGGGGGGACTTTGCAAGACGCTAGTTTTTGAAGTAACTATCCAACCTTGGAACTTGAAGGCCAACGATTCTCGCGCCCGAATCCGTTATGAAAAGCGGGGTTCCATCAACCCCCAGCCGGTCTCCAAGCGCTTTTTCCCTTGCAACCAGATCAGAGCCGGCGCTGCATGTCACACCTCCTGTGTCCTGGCCCGACATCGCACGATCGAGTGCCGCCAGCGGGTCCTTTGCGCACAGGATCCCGACCGTTTTCCCGGCGGACTGCGGGTGAATGCCCAACGGATAGAAAAAGACGTAGAGGGTGTAATTGTCTTTGGTTTTCAGCCATTCATAGGCTCTTTTGCAATACGGGCAGTCGATATCGTCAAACATGATGAGCTTTTTCGCCCCGTTTCCTTTTTTGATCTTCAGGGCCTCCCGCAAGGGCAGCGTCGAAACGTCGACCCTGTCGATCTCCTCTTGCCGCACCTGGGTCAGATTCACCTTGTTCTTGTTGATGAGATTTCCCCCGGCGATCAGGTACGCCCCGTCTTTGGTCGCGTAGAACAGCCGCTTTCCACCCTGATTCTGCTGTACCTCGAGTTCGTAGATATCGCCCAGGTCTCTTGCTTCGATGATCTTTGCCTGCGGAGGCAAAAGGCTTTTGACGATCTTGAGGTTTCTGGCCTTATGGAGCAGGCTATCGGCCAAAAGAACGCCAGGCGCCACGAGAATGGCAAGCATCAGCACGAACAGTTTCTTTTTCATCACTATCCCTTCAGTCATTGATCCCGGATTATCGATCTACAACCTGCACGCCCTCACCGTATCGCAAATGTGGCCCACGACATCGGTGAGGCTTATTATGCCTTCGAGTACATCCGCATCCAGGACAAACAGGTAATCCAGCCCGGACACAGCCATCCGGTAGGCGGCCTCGCTTATGGAAACCCCGCCTTCGGTTATCCGCTCCTTTCCCGGTATGCTCATTATGGATTTTATGGATATTTCCACCGCTTTTTTGCACAGTCCTTCCAAAGCGTCTTCAAGAGGTCCGATTTTTTGCAGTTCAGCCCTGATCTCATCAGGCGCAAGCCCGGTTTGGGCGGCGAATCGGGCCAATTCGCCGTACCCGGCCTCGAGCGCCAGGAGCATGCTCCCGAACTCCAAAAAGCCGGCCACCCTTTTGGCATCATCGATCACCAGCGCGGCCGGGCCTGGCGCCCGCTTCGCCCTGACCGCAGCAATTTCAAGCAAGGCTTCGAAAAGAGTGGCGTTTTCATCCACGACCGGTATCTCAGAAAGTCCGGTCATCAACTCCCTAACCCGCATCATAGTAAAAAGACTCCCCGGCTGCACGGAAATCGTGCGTCTGTTGCGCATTGAGCCGTTTTTTCATCTAAAAACCGGCTCTCTTTGTGTTATACAAAATATATGGATTGCACGATACTTTGCACCCCGAGGGTGCAATAAGCGCTCTATTTTTCTTTTCAGATGGTGGACATGACGCTTTTTCCCGATGAGATTACACTGGAAGGGGGGTTTGTGCCCCGCGAAAAGTCGGGCGTTACCTTCATCGGCCCCGATTTCTTCGAAGTCGATGAAAAGGGTGAGCCTCTTAGCCACATCGGCTCTGTATTTCCCCAGATATCGCGCCATAGTGACGGTCCGGGGCATTCACGCCTACCACGTTTCGATCCTGACCGCGTTTTTAATGCTGACGGCGCCCGAAAAGAAGCTGCCCGAACCCGTGCGAACTCGAAGGGTTGGTGTGCCTGGACGCCGTCCCACTCATTTTTCGAGGCGACCTGATAATTATTCGTTGCGATCCCGCCGCAATGGAAAATGTTTTTGCCGCCGACCAGATGCTGCAGTCCTTTTTCCCCGAAAAAGCGGATTCAGTTCACAGGTTTGCATATTCCCGAAATCAGGATTCAGTTGCGCCACAGAGGCGAATGCTGGCGAATGATCCCCAACGCCCAGGTCGGTCGTGGAAATCTGCCGTTACGTTACGTGCCAGCAAGGTCCAGGTGGGCACGGGATTGACCGTCTACTACAATGAGCCTACCGGGGGCAGGTTTCTCACCTGCGATGAATTTATGCGAATCAGGCCCCTGATCGAGCAGGACCGCTCGGAAGCCCTGTGCCCGGCTAAGGGAAATACTCAATTTCCTCCACTGCACCAACAAATCGGGAAGCCGTGAATTGAGCCTGCTTCTGCCGGCCGACAAGCAACTCGACATTACGGATCTGGAAAATGCCGCTGACACTTCTCGAAGCGATTCCGGCTTCAGAAAAAGCAGACAGCGCAATTGAGGCGTTCGACCGGTTCGCATCACTTTTCGCCGAGGCCGCAGGCCCCGAACTTGTCAGGGACGATTACGCCGACCCGCTGTGGAGAACGACAATGTTTTGCCGCCTCCTCGACATCAACGAGGATGCGATGGAAGAGCTGGCGCTCGAACTCAGCCCTGAATTTCACCTGAATGTGAAATGGCTGCCCGGAACATCCATCGTCGGCGGTCAACTCCGGTTCGACCCGGATGCGGACCCCCGGGTGCATGGCCTGATCTCGCACTTTTTGGAAAATTCCGCGGACCTTGTATCGATCAACATAGGCAGGGTACAGGAATCCCAGAGCAACAGGGACATTTCCGGGGAGGAAAGGGAAGTCTACCTGACTGTGATCATGACCGGGGATGGAAGGGAGAACATCAGCCTCATCCGGCTCATGAAATATGATGTGATACACAGGATAAAGATGGGTGTTCCCCTGGGCCAGGCTATCGAGGATACGTTCAAGTACCGGGACTACATTTTCGACAGGCTCCACGCCGCCGCAAGGCTTGGGTTTCCGATCCTTACCTACAGAGAAATACGCTTCGAGCTGCAGATTCCCGGTCTGGGGGCGGTCCCGGCCTTCTTTTTCGAACGCCAGTATGTGACGGGTATCGTTTCGGACAAAATTCCGGTGCCCTGTTACAAAAACCCCAATTTCATCGAGAGCCTCTCCTGTTTTCTGGGCCTTGCCGCCGCTTTCACCCTCGTGCTGGGCAAGGTCAGTTTCCGCACAGGGAAAGTATTCTACGACGACGGAGACGAATTGATACAGCTCGATATGAACTCCATTCCCTCCCGGCTGGTTTTCATAGAGACCACGGGGTCTTTTACCGACTGGACGACCCCGATCGCGGAGCTTCTGCCTCAATGCTTAAGCCGCTTTAGAGTTCACCTGGAAAAGGCCCTGTCACGCGGGGTGAGCCTCGAAGTGATCGAAAGATCGATTGTCACATTTGCCGGGTCGCTCTGCAACAAGGTCAAAGAAGTCAGGCAAGCTGTCCTGGCTCCTTCTTCCGACATCCGTTGCCTGTTCGACGACCGCCCCCCGGGTCAAGGGGGAATTCGCGACAAGTGGGAAGGCATTATCCACCGCCTCGAGGCCACGGACGTTGACTCGCTTCGGAACACCGTTTTAAACAGCGAAGAATTGCTCTTTCCTCGCCAGCTATAATGAACAGTTTCCAATTGCGCCTGGTTCTGCTATAGGAAAGCGGCCTCGCGGGCCATATGATACCAAGTTGCGTTCAAGATGCGGGCGGGGATAAACCCCGCCCCTACGCAGGACAAAGCCTCATGCCCTCGCATTGGTATCATTTTGAACGCAAATTGGTATGAGAGGGGAAAAGATGCCTGTCGCCTTTATTACGGGAGCAACAGGGTTTGTCGGGCAACATGTCGCAACGGCCCTGCTTGGTAAAGGCTGGGAAGTGAGAGCCCTTTGCCGCGCGAGTTCGCCCGTCGATTTGCCCGGCATGGAGCGGTTCACCGGGGACATTCGCAATCCCGCCCAGGTAAAGGCCGCCATGTCCGGGGCGCAGGCGGTCTTCCATGTCGCGGCCGACTACAGGCTATGGGCTAAAGACCCCCGGGAAATTTACGAAAGCAACGTTACCGGCACGATCAACGTCTGCCAGGCCGCATTGGACGCCCGCGTCGACAGGCTCGTTTACACGAGCAGCGTGGGGGCCCTGGGGCTGACTCCGGACGGCGCCCCGGCGGATGAAAACACGCCCGTCGGGTTGGGCGACATGGTCGGGCATTACAAGAGGTCGAAATTCCTCGCGGAGCGCGAGGCCGAAAAGTTTCTCCAGAAGGGACTGCCGGTGGTGTGCGTACACCCCAGCACGCCCGTTGGCCCAGGAGACCATAAACCCACGCCGACCGGCAAGATCATCGTCGATTTTCTCAACAGAAAAATGCCCGCTTATCTTGAAACCGGTCTTAACGTAGTCGATGTGAGGGACGTTGCCGAAGGGCACAGGCTCGCTTTTGAAAAAGGCAAAGTCGGCGAAAAGTACATCCTTGGCAACCGCAACATGTCGCTTGCCCAGATCTTTTCAATGCTGGAAAAGATCTCCGGGGTGAGGGCGCCGACGGTAAAGCTTCCCTACGGCCCGACGTTATGGCTCGCCCGGTTTTTCCAGCTCGTTTCGCTGGTTACCCGCCGCCAACCCATTGTCCCCTACGAGGGGGTAAAGATGGCGGCAAAGCGTATGTATTTCGACAGCTCCAAGGCGGTAAGGGAATTAGGGCTGCCTCAGACCCCGGTGGAGACGGCTTTGTCTGATGCGGTTGCCTGGTTTATACAAAACGGATATGTCAAACGGCGGTAGTGGCAAAAGAGGCGGCAGCCGGGTTTTTTTGCGCTTTGATTGTCTTTTCCGCGGGATCGAGGGTTCGGATGCGTTTTCCAGTAAGTCTTTACATGTCGATGGTCGGCTATCTCGCCGGAAATAAAATTCGTGGGAACGACCGGTTTCCACTCGTATTGATGCTCGAGCCAACGCACAGGTGCAACCTGACGTGCGCGGGCTGCGGAAGGATTCGAGAATATCACGACACGCTTTCCAAGGAAATGACCCTGGAGGAATGCATCACTTCTATCGAGGAAGCCGGGACACCCGTCGTGACCATTACCGGAGGCGAGCCCCTGCTCTACTCCAAAGTCCCGGAGCTCGTTCGAGAGACGCTGGCCAGGGGAAAGCACATCTATTTTTGCACCAACGGATTGCTGCTCGAGGAAAATCTTCCGCTTTTCAAGCCTTCCGAGCATTTTACCTGGAACGTCCATTTCGATGGGACCGAGCCGGTTCATGACGCCATAATCGGCAAAGCCGGGGGATTTAAAAAAGCCCTTGCAGGGGTAAAGGCCGCCAAGGCCATGGGTTTTCGAGTGAGCACCAACACCACGGTCTTCAGGGAGAGCTCGGTGGAGGACCTCTCGAGGCTCTTCGGGCAGCTCAAGCAGGCGGGCGTGGACGGAATTCTTGTCGCCCCGGGCTTTAGCTACGAAGAAGTCGGTGGGGATGTTTTTCTCACCAAAAACGACATAGTGAAAAAATTCCGAGAGATAAGCACCTGGGGCCGGGATTTCCCGATCATCAGCAACCCGCTCTACCTCGAATTCGTGGCCGGGAAAAGGTCTCTCAAGTGCACGCCCTGGGGAAACCCGACGCGCAACCCGCAGGGTTGGAAATCGCCCTGCTACCTCATTACGGACACTCATTACTCCACGTTTGCCGAACTCATGGAGCGGACCGACTGGGAGCACTACGCTTCAGGGGCAGACCCCAGATGCGCCCAGTGCATGGTCCACTGCGGTTTCGAGCCGACCATCGTGCGCCAGATGGGCTTAAAGGACCTCTGGAGGATGCTCAAGTGGAACATCGATGTCTGAGTTCCTGAGGCTTTTTTGGGGAACCATCGTTTTACGCCCTTATGTATTTGCTTTCCTGGCCGTCTATCTTGCGGCGGGCATCTACCATCTGGGCTGGAAAAAGACGCTGGCCTATATCCCGGTTGGCTACGGGCTCGCATGGCTTTCCGAATTCTGCTCGATTCACTGGGGGTTCCCCTACGGCGACTATTTCTACAGGCACGCCACGATCAACAGGGAGCTGTGGGTCTTCGGGGTCCCGTTCATGGACTCGCTTTCCTACGTTTTCCTCTCCTATTGCAGCTACTCGCTGGCCGTTTTATTGATGAGCCCGATGGCGGTCAGGTCGGGAAATCTCATCGTTCTGGAAACTAAGCGGATAAGGCGTTCATGCTCGACCCTGGTCCTCGGGGCGTTTCTTTTCGTGCTGCTGGACGTGATTATCGACCCCGTGGCGCTCCAGGGCTGGAAGTGGTTTCTAGGGCTGATTTACGGGTACCGGCACGAGGGGTTCTACTTCGGCATTCCGATGAGCAATTTTGGAGGCTGGCTTCTGGTCGGCCTGGTTCTAACGGCTGCCTTGCAGGCCATGGAACGAATTGACCCCGAAGGATCAAAACCCCGTTTGGTGGAAGGACTCGCCTCCTGGCTGAGGCTGCTCGGCCCTGCGCTCTACTTCTCGGTCCTGCTGTTCAACCTATCAATCACCTTTTACATAGGGGAAACGCTGCTGGGGATCGTGGACCTTTTGCTTTCGGCAACGCTCACCGTGCCGATGGTTTTCTTCACGGTCTACAAGATCACCCACGGCGACGCGGAAACTCAATACGTCAACTCCGCTTGATTTTGATTTCACGGGCTATTTTGCCCATTTCCTGCTCGGGAAGATTCAAAAAAGCAGCGACCGTTGCGCACAGGTTCTTTGCCGCAAGGTTTGAGCCGCGCCATAAACGGTAAAAAGAAATAAGAGTGGAGGGTTTTTTCAATATCGTCGCGAGCACGCGATGAGGCCTCACTTTGCCCTGTCCGTCGGAAATGTCTTCGAGGTTGAACCCGAGGTCATGGTCGACCGGATCGCTAACCGCTCGAAAACAGACCAGGGGTATTTCGCTAGAGAAAGCCACCTCTGCCGCAAACGCGGTTTCCATGTCCAAAACGGCCAACTCGCCGGCAAAAAGGGCGCAAAGACTCTGCTTGTTGCACGGGGCCCCGGCGCTAAGGGCCAGAACGGTTCTGATTCGATGTTCGGCCAAAAATCGGGCAAGTTCATTTGAATAGGTAAAAGTGTAGAGCGTCCCGGTCTCAAGGGGGCGGGCCTTTGCCGCAAAGCAGACCGCCCCCGCTGGAAGACCCGGATGAAGGCCGCCCGCAAATCCCGAAAACATGAGAAGGTCCGGGGCATCAGGCGCCAGTTCGGCACAAAGGGCTTCTCGAAGCGCTTTATCCCCCATGCCGCTCTCTACAAGGGTTATTTCCTTTCCCGCCAGGCTCATGGCAAACTTTTTGCACGGCTTTTTGCGGACAAGCCGAAAAGCGGGAAAAATTTTTTTAAGGGGCGCGTATTCCTGGGGCAGGGCCGACAAGATCAAAATTTTCATGAGAATCTCTGATAAAAGACAAATAAGAGACAAAAGCGCGGGGAGCTGTGCCCCCAATGCTGTTGCTTTATGGGAAGCGTTCACCAAGGAGTCCCATTTTTTCCTTCGTGCTCTTCGTGCACTTCGTGGTTGAATCTTAGTCCTGCGGTCCGTTCAGACCCGCGGGTCGGTAGTCAACCACGAAGTGCACGAAGAGCACGAAGGAAGA
>CAWEZA010000109.1:0-72474 GCA_963813125.1 uncultured delta proteobacterium
TGTACGACAATAATAGGTCTGTCATGATCTCCTGAAAACACGATAGGAGGTCAGACATGACAAACCATCTAAGCAAATCCGGCAGGCGGCAGTTTTGGGAAGATCACATCGCTCGGTGCGCAGCGAGCGGTCTGAACCAGGTTGAGTACTGCCGATCAAACAAAATCAGCGTCAAAAGTTTTTATTACTGGAAAAGAAGATCTAAAAACAGAGTCGGTGCGCCACCAGCCCTTGTGGAACTGCCGCTTCCAAAACCGTTTCCGATCTTACCGGCACACCCGCAACTGTGTGTTGTAATCGACCGCTATCGCGTCGAGATCGGCAAGGGATTCGATCCGGAAGACTTTGAGCATGTAGTGCGCGTGCTGGGACGCATATGATTTACCTGCCGGCCAATGTGCGTGTCTTTCTTGCCCCGGGAAACACGGACATGCGAAAGGCAATAAACAGCCTCTCGATTCTGGTGGAAAGCGCCCTGGCCCTCGACCCCTTTTCCGGCCACTTGTTCGTATTCTGCAACCGGGGCCGGACAATACTCAAGATCCTGTACTGGGACCGAAACGGTTTCTGCCTTTGGCAAAAAAGGCTTGAGAAGCACCGTTTCAAATGGCCGCAGAATAGAGATGAAGTTATGGAGATCGGAACAAGGGAGCTAAGCTTTATCCTCGAAGGCTTGGATATCAGTTCTGTCCGCCCCCATGTTTCATTAAAATACTCAACTATGATTTAAGGATATCTCTGGAAGTAGGAGAAGAAAATGGGTGCAAGTAGGGTAAAAATCTGCTAATTTACTCTCATGCAGCTTACAAATGACAAATTACCCAATAATTCAGAAGAACTTAAGGCAATCATCCTTAATAAGGATGAGATCATCTCGAGTAAAGATGAGCATATAACGATTCTTGAGGAGCAGATTCGTGTCCTCAAGAAGGCAATTTTCGGCTCTAAGAGTGAAAAACACAGACCAGATGAAGGAGAGGGCGGCGCCCAGCTCCATCTGTTCAATGAAGCGGAAGCGCTGGTCGAAGAGAAAAAGGAAGAAGTACCCGTTGTCGTTCCCGAGCACGCGCGCCAAAGGCCCAGGCGCAAACCCCTCCCCGAGAACCTTCCCCGCATAGAGGTCATCGAAGACATAGAGGAATCGGAGAAGGTCTGCGCGTGCGGGGCGAAACTTTCCCGGATCGGAGAAGATATATCCGAAAAGCTTGATATCATTCCGGCCAAAATCCAAGTGATCAGGACCATCCGACCCAAGTACGCATGCAAGAGCTGCGAGGGTGTGGAATCAGACGGGCCGACGGTTAAGATTGCTCCGCCCCCTGCACAGATTATCCCCAAGGGAATAGCAACTCCAGGGCTTCTTGCCCATGTAGCGGTCTCAAAGTATGCCGATGCGCTCCCGCTTTACCGCCAGGAAAAGATTTTCGAGCGTATTGGTGTCGACATCAGCCGCTCTACCATGGCCGGCTGGATGGTCATGGTGGCGCAAGGTTCTAAACCGGTAATCGATCTTCTATACAGCGGACTCCATTCGGGTCCGCTGATAAACGTCGATGAAACGCCGGTTCAAGTCCTAAATGAACCGGGGAGGGCAAACACCACAAAATCATATATGTGGGTCTTTAGGGGAGGCCCTCCAGATAAGCCGGTAGTTTTATTTAAATATTCTGAAACCCGTTCGGGAGAGGTCCCCCGCGATGTCTTGGCGGGATACTCCGGTTATTGCCAAACCGATGCCTTCTCAGGCTACGACGGCCTTGAGGCCGCACATCCGGGTATTATGCTTGTCGGCTGTTTTGCACACGTGCGCCGAAACTTCGTCAAAGTCATCGATGCCCGGGGAAAAGCGGCAAAGGATAAGCCCGGCAGCGCCGAAGTGGCCCTGAAATATATCGGGCAGCTTTATAAGATCGAAAAATTCGCACGGGAACACGAGCTTGCCCCCGATGGGATCGTTTCACTTCGTAAGGAAAAGGCCGTACCGGTCCTTGAAGAATTTAAGGCATGGATGGATAAGCGCCTAAGCCAGACACCTCCCAAAGGGTTGCTCGGCCAGGCATTGAGTTACGCTATCACCCGTTGGCACAAGCTTATCCGCTATACGGAAAACGGATACATCACGCCCGATAACAATGCCGCGGAAAACGCACTGCGGCCCTTTGTGGTCGGTCGAAAAAATTGGTTGTTTGCCGGACACCCCAATGGCGCCCATGCCGCTGCCACTCTTTATAGTCTTATTGAAACCGCCAAAGCTTGCGGGCTCGATCCTTACCAGTACTTTCGTTTTCTTTTCTCAAAGCTCCCCTACGCTCAGACCGAGCAGGACTACAGGGCGCTGCTGCCTCAAAATCTGACACCCGAGGTTATCTCCCGATTCATGGCCTGCCAATAGCCTTTTGTACAGTCGATTCTGTCCAGCCGAATTATCACGCGTAAAAATTTGTCACAAAAAAAGTCTTCTGAAAAGGTGCCCTTCCCTGAACGCTTACGATTAAGAGGCATTAAGAGATTTTTGAGATTTGCAAAGCTGGGGAAGGTATGCTGGAGAAGATAATAGAGTAGTGTAGTGTAGTGTATCTAGATAAAAATTGGTGGCAAAAAACTTCCTGGGCCTCGTTGCGATCCCGGCGAACAGCGTTATTAGCGCACCTCGAGGACGGAAATTCGCCCGGCTTCCGCGCGTTCACTGCGGGGACGGATCAATATTTCGACGTCACGATCTAGCGCAGTTAGAAATTCGAGCAACCGTTCAACCGAAAATCCGTCGAGACGGTAGTTCTTCAATGCGGAAACCTTTGGTTGCGGCACATGCAACAGGGTTGCGACCTCAACTTGTTTTAGCTTGCGGTGCTTGATAATCTCATTTAGCACGAAGGCGAGCCTAGTTTTCGTCTGTCGCTCACAGGCGTCTGTAAATCCCAAATCGGCGAATACGTTCGTTGTACCCTCGGTGATTACATCTTCATTCATGGTCTTTACCCTTCTAGGGGCGGATTCCCATGGTGTGCTCCGTATAGTGGCGCATTGCACTTTTTAGTCTTTCTCTTATCAGGTCCACATCGCCCTTCGATGTTTTGAGTCCGCTTTTTGACTTCTTTTGAAAAGCGTGAAGCACATAGACAACCTGAGCAAAGCGAACTGCATAGACCACTCGGAACGTATCGCCGCTGTAATCCTCCACGACCTCAAAGACCCCCGCCCCCTCGCCTTTCCTGGGCTTTGCCTTGGGATGCTTGCCGCCGAGTTGCGCCACCCCGAGCGCATAGCCCATGTCGCTTTGCACTGGTTCGGGGAAGACACAAAAGTCTTTTTTCGCTGACCCCACCCAATGCAGGGGCTTCTCGTGTGGAGGCGCCGGCAATCGTACCAAAATTATACCTATTTTAGTATAATCATCCGCAAGGTTTTCCGGTTCATAATAGCTTATTTCTTTTTCCCTTTATTCATTCCGGACGCGCAAGGGCCACTTTCGCGTTTACGCTTGCAAGAAACCGGAATAAAAGACTTTACATATCAAGGTTTGCCGGGCTGCAAGCAAAGCCTTTTTTGGGCCGCTTGGCTCCCGTGCCCGGGTTCCCCGCAAGAAAGAACGGGGTGAGGCCTTGAAAAAGGAATAATTTTACCGATGGAAGCCGCCAAACGGTTCCTCTTGTCCACCTGAATCCTTTGAACCAATTCGCCTCCTTTCTCGGTGACAATGGTGGGGAGCTTCATCCAGAAAACATTCTTGCCATTTATTGAGCTCGCCCGGGGTCTGACTAACCAAAGGGATTGATAATGTAGAATAAAATGAGATGCGTACGCTGCTAAGTGCCCTAAATTTCACGGGGGGGGGCAACTCAAAAACAATCCCATTTGTGAACCAGGGTGGATTGAGAACTTGTACGGATGATACCGACAGGACGGGGTGCTGCGAAGCGCCCCTGCCTTTGATTATGTGAGCCAGTTGACAACTTGCAGGTCACGGAAACGATTGAAATGGGCTACATTGTTAGTCACCACAGCCAATCCATGCGTGAGCGCTGTTGCAGCAATAAGGATGTCGGCATCGTTTAATAATTCGCCTCGCTGGTGAAGGTCGGCATATACCGTGGCCGCCTGCACGATAATCGGATCCGTTAGGGGCAATACCCGACTCGCTGAGCACAACCGATCGAACGCGGCAATCTGTTTGTCTGCTCCCCTGGCAAAGAGACCGCGCAGGATTACATATCGGGTTATAATGGAGAATGTGAACTGCCGGTGAGCTTCCAGGTAAGTACCGGCATTCTGAATGGCAGCGGGATGCTTTCGCATGATCAACGACAGAATGTCCGTGTCAAGCAAAACCTGAGCCGGCATCGTCATACCGGTGACCTTTCTCCGAAAAAACTCTCGCGTCGATGACTGTGCTGCTCTATGGAATCGATCTGCTCCGGGTTGAGCCCTTCATAGACCTGGGTCGCCAAAGCAAGTATCGCGTCCGGGGCGTCAAGCTGTTCAACCGCCAGCCGTACCCTTTGCCCCTCCGCAAGATCAATATTCAGCGGCGCAACAGGGCGGAAGCTTCCATGCTCGTAAACAGCCTCGATCAGTTGAGTAGCCATGGGCTCGCTCCTCTCAATCGTTATTCAGCGCAAAATCATCATCGTTGTTATTATAGCGCCCTTTGGCCGGGTTGTCTTCTTCCTTCAAATGCCAACTCCCGCCCTTCGATAATAGCGCGGGAAGAAAGAACAGGGTCGGCCCTTGAAAAAAGAATAATTTTGCAGATAAAAGGCGCCAAACGGTTCCTCTTGTCCACCCGAATCTTTTGAACCAATTCGCCTCCTTTCTCGGTGACAATGGTTGGGAGCTTCATCCAGAAAACATTCTTGCCATTTATGGTCAAAACCGGTCATAAATCTTTCCGGTTTCTATATTAACCGGAAAGACTGAACGCCGGGTGTTGTACCGTGATTGACATACTCAAAGGGATAATCCTCGACTTTCAGGAGATCGATCTGCCGACAGGCGTACCCAGGAGGCTTGCTGTTCGGCCGGTGTCAGGAAAGGCCACGGTCTACATCGGTGTACGCCGCAGCGGCAAATCCACCTTCATGTTCCAGCTCACGAAGAAGCTTCAGAACTCCGGCGTTTCCCGCCAGAATATCCTGTACTTGAACTTTTTCGACGACCGCTTGTACAAGCTGCAACATGAGAACCTGGGGATCATTCTGGAGGCCTATTTCTCGCTCTATCCTGAAAAAAAGAATGTAGAGAAGGTTTACTGCTTTTTCGATGAGATCCAGGTTGTGCCGGGTTGGGAGCCCTTCGTTGACCGGTTGATGCGAACGAAAAAATGCGAGGTGTATATCACTGGATCATCTTGCCGGATGCTCTCAAGAGAGATTGCAACCCAGATGCGCGGACGGGCGCTCTCTTGGGAAATGTTCCCGTTCACTTTCCAGGAGTTTCTTGACTACAAGGGGATCGAGAGCGACGGTCCACTCTCGACCAAAAAACGCCTGACGATCCGGAAGGCATTCGAGGAGTATTGGGAAACCGGCGGCTTTCCCGAGGTCGCCGGACTCGACCGGCCGCTGCGTATCAAAACCCACCAGGAATACTTCAATGCTATGCTGTTCCGCGACCTCGTCGAGCGTCGCCCACGATATCTCTCACCCTAAGGCGGTCGCGGATTTGGGGCATTGGCTAGTGGATAACACTGGTTCCCTGTATTCTGTCAACAACCTGACCGGCTATTTGAAATCCCTGGGGCACAAAGCGCCTAAATCCGCCGTTTCTGATTATCTGGAATGGTTCGAAGACGCCTACGTTCTTTTCACTGTGCACATCTTTGACGCATCGCTCGCCAGGGCCAACACCAATCCGAAAAAGATCTACTGTATTGACCATGCGTTGGTGACATCGATTAGCTCCCGCATTCTTGTCAACTCGGGCCATCTGCTGGAAAATCTGGTATTCACCGCACTTCGCGGGGTTACACCGGATATTTTCTACTACAGGACCAAGGCGGGCAGGCAGGTTGATTTCATAGCGGGGCGACAGGATCGGCCCCGTATGCTCGTGCAGGTCTGCGAATCGCTGGCCGAGCCACAAACCCGCAAGCGAGAGATCGCCGCACTTGCCGAATGCATGGTTGAATTGAAGCTGTCGGAAGGTATCATCGTGACACGTAGCGAGGAAGAGCAGATACAGGTGGAGTCCGGGACGATTGAGGTGATGCCCGGCTGGCGTTTTTTGCTGAACTTGGGGTCTGCTCACGAAGCTGAAAAAATCGAATACTGAATATTTAGAATCGCCCATCTTTATAAATCAGTCCATATTCCGAATATCATCGCAAAGAATGCAGAGCGGGTAGCCCGGATACTTGCTATCCGGGCGCGAAGCGCAAGAGGCCGCACAAGAGTGCCAAAAACCGCTTCAAGACAGCAGCCCGCCACAATCCTGCGGGCCAAGGCGTGGCGCAGCCGCCGCTTCTTTGTTGATTTTTGCCGCAAATGCATCTAAAATATCACGGTTATGCGTTTAGGTCGGT
Organism: uncultured delta proteobacterium; assembly: GCA_963813125.1. Classification (GTDB taxonomy): domain Bacteria; phylum Desulfobacterota; class Syntrophobacteria; order Syntrophobacterales; family Syntrophobacteraceae; genus SbD1. The sequence goes on from CAWEZA010000109.1 coordinate 6,521, forward strand.
ATTTGGGGTTTGCCGTCGATCGGTCGTTCGCCATGCGGGACGTTTGCCGCAACCGCCCCAATATCGCTCCTGGCTGGGACTATCCAATTAAGTGAAAGGAATCTGTAAATGGCGGAAGGTCGAGTAAAGTGGTTTAATGAACAAAAGGGCTATGGATTTATCGAAGTAACTGATGGGCCGGACGTTTTTGTCCATTTCAGCGCCATTGAAGGAAATGGGTTTAAAACCCTTAGCGAAGGCCAGGAAGTGATGTTCGAGATCGAGAAGGGCCAAAAGGGTCCGCAGGCGGTCAACGTGAGAAAAGCCTAAGCGATAAGTTCCAGGTCGATTCAGAAAATTTCAAGGGCCGGACGATTCCGGCCCTTTTTTATGCGGCGGTCCTGTTTATCCGGCGGTCCTGCGCCGCTTATAATTTACAATTCTCCATTTACGTCGAAGCAAATGCCGCCCCCTGACGCCTGCAATCATCAAGAGCCGAAGGGTGGCGGCTGACGGCCCCTTTTTCGTCCAGCTCCCTGAAGCACAGTTCTCCCTCGTATTCCACGTCTACAGCATCGAAAAAGTACCTCGCCGTCAGGATCGGACACTCGAAGAGCCGCTTGCCCCGGGTGGCGCCGGCGCACAGGAAAAATCCCTTCCTCGGGACGGGGGGCGCTGCCGGGCGGCCCTCGGACCTGTTTTTTTGTTTGCGCATGAAAAGAGCCTGGCTGCGGTCGATGAAGAGCTTGGCCTGCCCGCTTACGCCATAGAAGTAAATCGGACTGGCGATGACGATCCTCTCGGCCTTTTCCAAAAGAGGATAGACCTTTTGCATGTCGTCCTTCTGAACGCAGACTCCATGCTTGTCGCAATGGCCGCAGGCAAGGCAGCCGGAAAACCCCAGCTCCCGGACATATATCCTCTCGACATCCATTTTGGCCGCGGACATTGCCCCCTCTATAAAGCTGTCCGTCATCAGATCGGTATTGCCGTTTTTCCTGGGAGAACCGTATATCGCAAGTAAAAGCACCTCGTTCCTCCTGGCTGCCTAGAGGCTTAGGCGACGCATCCACCCGAACACGTCTTCCCTCTCCCCGTACTGTATCCCGAGGATCTCCTCGTAGAGCTTGAGCGCCCACTCACCGACAAATCCGTCGGCAATCCTGTAGTCGGCGTCCCGGTAGCAAATCTCGCCAACAGGAGATATGACCGCGGCGGTCCCCGAGGCGAAAATCTCCTTCATCGCGCCGGAGCGTGATGTTTCGATCACCTCGTCTATTGTTATCAGCCGCTCGGTAACTTTTATACCCCAATGTTTTGCGAGCTCGATCACCGAATCGCGGGTAATCCCGGGCAGGATCGAGCCTCCAAGGGGCGGAGTTATGAGTTCATCGCCGATCCGGAAGAATATGTTGCTCGTTCCGACCTCCTCGACGTAGCGTTTTTCGACGCCGTCGAGCCAGAGCACCTGCGTGTAGCCCTTTTTCTTGGCGACCTCGGCGGCAAAAAGGCTCGAGGCATAGTTTGCCATCGTCTTCGCCTCGCCGACCCCGCCCCGGACCGTCCGGACGTATTCCTCGGAGACGTAAATCTTAACCGGGTTAAACCCCTCGGCATAGTAGGCGGCGACCGGCCCGGTTATTATGTAGTACAGATACTCACCGGCCGGGCGCACCCCGAGGTGGGGTTCCACGGCTATCATGGTTGGCCTTATGTAGAGGGAGGACCCAACGCTGTGAGGCACCCAGTCTTTGTCCGCGGCTATCAACTGCTCGATTGCCCGCATCTGCAGACCGGGGTCTATTTCGGGCATGCACATCTTTTTGGCCGAACGGTTCAACCGCTCGCAGTTCTGCTCGGCCCTGAAGAGCCATATTTCGCCGTTTGCCCACCGGTAACCTTTTAGCCCCTCGAATATCCCCTGCCCGTAATGGAGCACCATCGCGGCGGGGTCCATGGCGAGCGGCCCGTAAGGGACGATCCTGGCATCCTGCCAGCCTTTCCCTTCCCTAAAATCGGCCATGAACATGTGGTCGCTGAAAACCCGGCCAAAAACCAGGTTCTTCTCGTCCCGGGGCTTTGCTTGCCTCTTCGACGGGTCTAGCAGATGAACGGAAATCTCCATCTCAATTCCTCCTCGTTGTCTTGCGCCGGCGCCGACCGGATAGATTTCCAGGCGGCCCGCACCGGTCGTGGCGCGCCTGGCCCCTCACTGCAGCGCGAAATGGGGTGAGCGCAAAAAGCGGCTTATCTGTTTGCTGTAGACCTGCAGGGAAGCGCGGCTTTCAGGACCCGGGCGCAACTGTTCTTCCTTTTCTTTTTCTCCGCCAACGGTTCTTTTGACTATGTTCTTTTCTACATAAAGCCTGAGAGCGTTGTCGAATATTATCTTCGATACGCATTCGGGTCTTTCGACCAGTCCCAGATTAAGGGCCTTCTGCCCCAGGTTGAGAATCTTCTTGATGAAGTCCTTTTCCGAAAAGCCTTTTTTCTGAAGATAGCGCACTCCACGCAACACCAGCCAATAGCCTTCAAAATAATTCCTGAGCAGCCCGTGAAAAGCGTGCGCGGCACGAAGACCTTTGTGAGCAAGGATATACGGCTGGTCTCCATCCCCGACCCTGTGGAGAAACTCCCGCTCTTCGAAGATTTGGAGCACATCGTTCACGAGCTTTTCGTCACTCAAGTCGTTATCGTAGACAAACTCGAATTTAAAGAAGTTTTTCATAAACTTCACATCTTCGAGCGTCTGGCTAACGCTGAACCGGAATGTCTGCTGGGCAAGAATCGAGGTCGACACATACACTGCCGGGAGCAGGAAGTGGATTATGTTGTTTTTATAATACTCGAGAGCCAGCCTTTTGTTGTCTTCGATAGTGAAGACTTCTTCCTCCAAATCGTCGTCCTCGTCCTTGAGCTTGCCGATGAGCTTGCTTTTCTCCATATTGCGCAGCGAGTCCTGGAGGCCGGGACCGAGATTTTGCATCGTCTTTGATAGGCCTACGCCGCAAGAAGCAATGAAATCGTGAAACGTCTGCGAGATTTCCAGAAACTCGGCCTTGGAGATTCCGTGGTGGGGCATGGCCAGCATGGCGGCGGAGGCCAGGGCAAACGGGGTCACCACCGATTCCTGGTTGATGCAGTTTATAATGCGGTAGGCAAAATTACGGTACATCGCATGCCGCTCTTTGGGCGCCATGCGGCCAATGTCGTGATTGTGGCGCTCAAGATACTGCCTGAGAGAAATAGGCTCGGCAAACTTGATGTATGCCCGGCCGTAACGCTTTCGCATGACCCGGCGAACATTGACCAACTGGCCGAGGTTTTCCTCCTCTTTGGGCTTGCCGGTGATTTCTTTCAAATAGGATTCGGCCTCGGGGATCCGGTCGTAGCATATCGCCGTCGGCACGAAAACCAGGTCGTTGCAAAACCCCTCTTCAACCGCCTGGATGAGTATGGCCAGAAGTCCGAGCTTGGGCAGGACGAGCTTGCCGGTCCGGCTCCGTCCCCCTCGATGAAGAACTCGACGTTGTGGCCCAGCTGCACCATGGTTTTAACGTAGAGCGAGAAGACCTCCGCGTAGAACTTCACGTTGAATGTGCGCCGGATAAAAAAGGCCCCGCCCATGCGAAAAATCGAACCCAGCGGCCAGAAAGCGAGGTTCTTTCCCGCGGCGATGAATGGCGCGTAGAGATTATTGGCGTAGAGTAACTGGGAGAGCAGAAGGTAATCCATGTGGCTCTTGTGGCTGGGGACATAGATGAGCGTGTTGTTTCTGGCGGCTCGTTTAACCTTCTGCAGGCTTTCAGAATCGAGTTCCACGCCGTCGAACAGGTTGTTCCACACCCAGTTGAACACCTTGGCCGCAATCTGGATAAATGTAACGCTGTAGTTGGCCGCGATTTCTTCGAGGAACCCGTCGGCCTCCATGCGCACTTTCCAAATTTCCTGCGAACCTGCCCGCGCGCGTCTTGCCATCATGGCCTCAAGCCTTGGATGGTGGAGAATTATCTCCTTCATCTCCAGCTTGCTCTTTATAAGCGGGCCGACCACCGCCCTTTTGATTTCGTCGACCGAATCGATAAGGGAGCGCCGAAGCGCGAAGATTTGCTTTCGCCTCTGCCAGAGGTCTTCCGAGAGTTCCGGGAGAATTTCGCTAACGTTTAGCGGCTCCCCGGTTTCGATTACCGCGTAGGGGTTGCCCCTGATAAAAGAAGCCATTTTCCGCAGGAACCCGACTTGTTTCCTCTGCCCCAGAAACATCTCCAGGAACCCCCACCGGTTACGTCCCTCGGGGCGCCTGTTGTAGAGGAGCACCACCGGAACGATAAAAATCGGCCTCTCGCAAGTCTTCTGGACCTCTATCAGGTGCTCGAGCGGATCGTTTCCGACATGTACGGTGCTCTGATAGTAGCCCCGCTTGCCTACCAGGGAAAAAAGACCCGAGCAGCCTTCCCTTATTTTCTCGGCATAGTAGCCCCCCTCGTAGGGGTCGGGGAAACAACCCTGGCGCAGGAGATGAACGAAATTACGAACAATGGTCTTTACTGCATGCCATCGGGGCTGCCAGGGGTAGGGGCGCTGGTCGAACATGAACACCGGCGACGGCAGACCCAGCTGGTGAAGTCTCATGCTGATATAGACAAAGTCGATCTGCGAAGGCTCTTTGATGGTGTAGACTATGCTTCCCTTTCCGCACAATTGCCGGAGCGACTCCTGGCGGTCCTCGGGAACGCTCACGTGGCGCACCATCCGCTCGAACCATTCTGCAAGGGGAACCTGGGTTTTATATTGATGGAAAAACCGTAGGAGTCCCTGCGGAACGGTTCTTTTTTTGTTCCTCTATGTTTGAACCAGTCAATCACGATATGTAAATATTCCCCCGGGTAGAAGGATTTTAATTAGGGAGAGTAACAAAAATACGTTTCAAAAACCAAGTTTTTTCTGTCGGAAATTGGTTCTGCCGGGAATCCCCCCTCCTCGTAGGTGCAGGCTTCCAGCCGCGATCAATGCTTCATCGGATCTTTTGTCAAATCTCCCGTGAAAGCTATCCGGCATCCTGCGCGGCGGCCCTTCCACCACCGTTCCACGGTGCAAACCGGGTGAGAAGCACAAGACCCGGAACGGCGGCAAAAACGGATAAGGAGAAATAAACGGTCCACCCAAGCGCCTGCGCGGCAGCCCCCGTAGGCGCTCCCGCCACGACCCTGCCAACTGCCATAAAACTTGTCATCAGCGCATACTGCGTAGCCGTGAAACGCTTGTCGCAAAGACTCATCAGAAATGCCGTAAAGGCCGCGTCGCCCATCCCGCCGCATATGTTCTCGACGCCTATGGCAACCACCAGCGCCGGAAAGCTTTTGCCGACGACCGACAGGACGGCGAACGAAAAATTGGACAGCCCCTGCGCAAAACCAAAAACCCACAGCGAGCGGTTTATGCCGATTTCCGATATAACGGCCCCTCCGACTAAAGTCCCGACAATGGTGCTGATAAGGCCGAAGACCTTGTTCACCATGCCAACGTCCGAGCGGCTGAAACCGATATTCAACAAAAAGGGCATCGTCATGGCGCCGGCCATTACGTTTCCCAGTTTGTAAATCAGTATGAAAAACAGCATCTCGATCGCCCCCGAACGCTTGAAGTAGCTTATAAGCGGCCCCATGACCGCTTCTTTCAAGCTTTTGGGAGCAACCACCCTCACCTCCGGCTCAGGAGCGACGAGCGTAAAGCAGGTGCTAAAAAGCATCACGGCGGCCATCACCGAATAAACGGTACGCCACGCCACGTGATCGGACAAAATGAGTGCAAGCGCTCCGGAAACGAGCATGGCGGACCGGTAGCCCACAGACCCCGCCGCCGCCCCCGGCCCAAGTTCGCTTTCATGAAGAACATCTGTTCTGTAGGCATCGATCACGATATCCTGGCTGGCGCTTAGAAAGGCCGTGACCATGGCCGCAAAAGCGACCAGCAAAGGAAAGGAAAAAGGTGAGCATCGGCCGAGCAGAAAGATCGAAATGGCCAACAGCACCTGGATCGAGACGATCCAGCCGCGCCTTCTCCCTAGCCATGGCGGGGTGTACCTGTCCATGAGCGGCGCCCAGAAAACCTTGATCGCATAGGGCAGGCCCACGAGGGAAAACATCCCTATGACGCCCAGATTGACTTTTTCCGTCACCAGCCAGGCCTGAAGCGTCGAAGCCGTGAGCGCCAGGGGAAGCCCGGAGGAAAAACCCAGGCCCACAAGGCACAAGACACGCCTGTTGCAGTAATTGCCAATCCAATTGCCTGTTTTCAAATCCACTAAGCCTTTTTACGATTCTGGACCTCGGCACTGTATCTGATATGTCGGGGCCGAACAATCAAAATCGAGCCGGTCCGAATCCGCCCGGAGTTGAGTTAAGCGACACAACTGGAATCGGTGCTGCTCTTTTAGAGCAACGATCGTGATCCCGTAGGGATCGAAGCCCTTAGCCGGGTGGTTGAGGCCGTAAGGCCGATACCCCCGGAGCCCCGCGGGCTCCAACCCGGTAGTCGTTCACATATCGCAATTGCGCGAATGCCCTTGCCGGCGCTCCGGGGGCGGGATTGTTTAAGCGTTCCTTTCACGGGTGTATAACATCATCTACATGCGTATAGAATTCTCTTACGATCATAATCATGTGTCTTTTCCGAAACTTACCTTATAATCCCCCCACGGTCGAGTATTTTTCTATGCATCCGTGGAGTCGCTTAAACGCTCCATTTTCTCTTTTCAAAATCCCGAAGTGATTCTCCCTAGGATGCCGAAAAAGTATCGGAAAGTAGTAAAAAATCCTCGACAGCAGCAATAATTTCGTCATTCCGGCGGACGCCTCGAATCCGGGTCTTTCGTTGAAGTATTTGATTTTTAAATTAAAATCACTAGACTCCGTCTTTCGGCGCGGTGACGTTCTCTTGCTGCTTTCATTGCGAAGTGGAAATTTCAATCATTTTGCAACACCTGTTGAAACCGATTTCCAACACAAAAAAGATGGTGAAAAACCTATGGCAAGGTGCTTGCTATAGTATGCGGTCAAGCAGGATAATTGTGGAATAACCAAACGCGCTCCTATCAGCATCCGGACATCGATACGAGTATAATCCGGACCGAACAAAGAAAGCATAAGGGGATTTTCCATGTCACACTACAAGATTAATCTAAAGGATATTTTCTTCATTCTCAAAGAGCAGCTCAATTACGGAAATCTCTGCAATTTCGAGCGGTATCGCGAAATCGATGAAGCAACGCTGGATATGCTGGTAAATGAGGCGGCAAAGTTTGCGCTCTCGGAAATAGCCCCTCTTCAGGAAATAGGCGAGAAATGGGGGGCCGTTTACGAAAACGGACAGGTCCGCTGCGCCCCGGAGTTCAAGAAAGCGTTCGACCTTTACGGCGCCAACGGCTGGACAGCGGCGGTTCGCGATCCGGAATACGGCGGACAGGGATTCCCCCACATGATGCGCATCATCATTAACGACCTGATGTACGGCGCGTGCCAGTCTTTCAACATGGCCCCCAGTCTCACCCACGGTGCGGGCCATCTCATCGAGAGCTTCGGTTCCGAGGAACTCAAAAGCCGATATATCCCCAATATGTTTTCAGGCAAATGGGCCGGGACCATGGCGCTCACCGAACCCAACGCCGGTTCGAATCTGGCGGCTATTCGCACGACGGCTTACCGCGAAGGGGACCATTTCAGGATAAAAGGCAACAAGATTTTTATTTCCTGGGGCGACCACGATCTGACCGAAAACATCGTCCACCTGCTCCTGGCAAGAATCGAGGGAGCGCCCGCCGGTGTCAGGGGGATTTCCCTTTTTGTGGTTCCCAAGACGCGAGTCCTTCCGGACGGAACGCTCGGAGAGCCAAACGATGTGCTTTGCGGGGGAGTTGAAAAGAAACTCGGTCTGCACGCATCTCCCACCTGCCAGCTCATTTTCGGTGAAAACGACGGCTGCATCGGATATTTGTGCGGTCAGGAAAACAAAGGCCTGGCTTACATGTTTCAGATGATGAACGCCGCCCGGATCAATACCGGCGTGAGCGGTATGACCCTTGCCTCCACCGCCTATCAGAATGCCCTGGCATACACCAGGGAGCGCATTCAGGGGGCCGGCCTCACCGGCAAAACGTCAGGCTATGTCCCAATTATAGAACATCCCGACGTGCGGCGCATGCTCCTCTGGATGAAGGCCATGGTGGAGGGTATGAGATCGATGATCTACTCCGGAGCCTACTGGTCGAATCTTGCGGATCAGCTTCCCAAGGGTAAACAAAAGGACCACTATCAGAACCTGGTCGATTTCATGACTCCCATCATCAAGGCGTATTGTTCCGATATGGGCTTCAGAGTGTGCGAAACGGCCATCCAGTGCCTCGGAGGTTACGGCTTCTGCCAGGACTATCCCATCGAGCAGTATCTGAGAGACGCCAAAATCATGTCCCTCTATGAAGGCACAAACGGCATCCAGTCCATGGACCTCATGGGGCGCAAGATGACAGTAAATGAAGGAGCCCCCTTCCGTGCGTTCAAAGGGGAGATCGACAAATTCTGCGCGGATAATCGCACACATGAGGTTCTTGGCGACAGGGTCCGCGCAGTGGCCGGCATTGCCGGACGCCTTTGGCAAGCAGCGGAGGAAATGAAGAAAAGATCGGAAAACGACCCTCTGCACTGGGCTTCCTACACCTATCCGGCGCTCCAGGCTTTTGGCGAAATCACCATGTTCTGGAGGCTCCTCGACATGGCCAGGGTTGCCTGTGACAAATCCGTTCAGGAACCCGATAACAAGTTTTATCTCGGAAAAATCCTTCAGACCACATATTTTGTCGATGTGACGCTGCACCATACGCTTGCGACTCTAGACTCGTGCCTCAGACACGGACGCGAAATAATCGAAATGGATGAAACCGCTTTTTAACCCATTAATGCGAGGACTTATATATGCCTGGACAACTCAGGGAAGTAGTTGTGATCGACGCGGTTCGCACTCCGTTCGGAAGAGCGGGAGAAAAGGGAATTTATTGGAAAACACGCGCCGAGGATCTGTGTGTTCCACTCCTCCAGGCGCTCATTAAAAGAAACCCGCAGGTGACCCCCAGTATGATCGAAGACCTGATATGGGGCGCCACCAACCAGATGAAAGAACAGGGCGGGACTTTGGGCCGTATGCTCTCGATGCTCGCGGGCTGGGGATGGGAAGTCCCGGGGTGCTCCGTCGATCGGATGTGCGCCGGGGGTCTTACCGCGATCAATTTTGGAGTAAATTACATTGCTGCGGGGCTTGCCGACTGCATCCTTTCAGGCGGAGTGGAACATATGGGGCATCTGCCCATGGGGTTCATGCGGGACAACCATCCGAGAGCAGAAGAAGTCATGGGGGATGCATCGGCGTTCTCTATGGGAATGACGGCCGAAAACATTCACGACCGGTTTCCGGAATTATCCAGGGAAATGGCCGACGAGTATGCGGTATTGTGTCAGGAAAAGGCCGACAGGGCTATCAAAGCAGGCAAAATGAAAGAGATGATCATTCCGATCGAAGTGGAGCTTCCCGAAGGCGGCCGGGCCCTGATCGATAAAGACCAGCCCCCGCGTCCCGGCACCACTATCGACTCGATCGCCTCCCTCAAGACTCCGTTCCGGGAAAACGGCCGCGTAACCGCGGGCAATGCCTCGGGGCTCAATGACGGCGCGGCCGCAGCCCTTATCATGAGTCGCGATAAAGCCCTGGAAATCGGACTCGTTCCCCGGATGAGATGGATTACTACGGCGGTCGCCGGCGTCGATCCCAGAATTATGGGGACCGCTCCCGTTCCGGCCGTTAAAAAAGCCCTGGCCAATGCCGGGCTGACTGTTAACGACATCGCCCTGTTCGAACTCAATGAAGCATTTGCCGTTCAGGCCCTCCATAATCTTTCTCAACTGGGGCTCAAGCCTGAGGACCCCAGAGTCAACCCCTGGGGCGGCTCCATCGCCTACGGGCATCCGCTGGCAGCTTCGGGGCCTCGCCTCGTTGCATTCATGCTGGCGTTTTTCAAAGAAAATCCCTCGGCCAGGTACGGACTCACCGCAATGTGTGTCGGCCGCGGACAAGGGTTCGCGATGATTTGGGAAAATCTGAATTCCGATTGAGGGACCAACATGGCGAAAATCGAAAGAATCGAACTCCCTGTGCCGTTCCCGCCGGGAGTTACGAACTGCTACTTCATACCGGATTCCATTCCCACCCTGATCGACACGGGCATCAATACCCCGGAGGCCTTTCAAAGTCTTCGGGGTGGACTGAAAAAGTTCGGCGCCGAAATGGCCGACATAGGCCGAATCATTCTCACCCACGGCCATTCGGATCACGCAGGTTCGGCGGGCGGGGTTTCCGCGGCGTGCAAGGCCACCGTGTTTGTCCACGGTCACGATAAATGGTGGGCGCTTGCAGGCTGCGAAGATGTCAGGAGCGGGTACGAAGGGGAGCTTCGCGATTTTTTTCGAAAAACGGGCGTTCCGGCCGAAGCCCTGGAAGAGCGCACCGCGCAGATGCTCAACCGGTTTAAACAGTATTTCACTGCGACATCGAAAATCGAATGGCTCAAAGGCGGGGAACTCTTTTCTTTCGATCGATTCGCGCTGAAGGTTCTCCACACTCCGGGACATACCGCCGGCTCCATCTCCCTGCTCGATGAAACCGACAGGCTCCTTTTATCCGGAGACACTCTGATCAAAGGGGTTGTTCCCTATATTTGCGCAGATCTCAAAAGCCCCGACGATCTTCCGCCATACTATGGATTTTCTCAATACGAAAGATCGCTCGATCTGTTGGACGCCCTGCCCTTGCAATCGGTTCTGCCAGGACACGGGGAACCCTTTTCGAACCACCGCAAACAGATCGAACGCTGCAGACGCCACCGGGAGAATCGGAAAACAAAAATACTGGAAATATTCGCATCGAGAAAGCGGCTCGGAAGCGCAACGCTTGGGATGAGCCAGTACGAGGTCGCAAAACGATTGTTCAGCGGAGCTTTCTCGGGCGGGGCGTTCTTTATGGTCCTCTCTGAAGTGCGCGGCTGTATGGAAGCAATGGAAAAAGACGGGCTTCTGTCGGTAAAAATTGAAAACGAAAAACGGCTTTACTACCTGAATCGGTAGAATCCGAGTTTACGATAAAAAAGGGGATTTGTTATGCCAGGCGGTTTTGTCAGCGAGTACAAGCAAAAACTCAGGACGGCTGAGGAAGCGGTAAAAATTGTTAATTCCGGGGAATGGGTTGCCTATAGCCATTTTGCAATGTTTCCCAAACAACTGGACGCGAGTCTTGCGAAAAGAAAGGATGAGCTCAGGGACGTCTTGGTTAGAGCCGTGTGTCCCCTCCACCCTGTCGAGGTCGCCAAAGTTGACCCCAAATACGAACACTTCATCTATCACAGCTCGTTTCTGAGCGGCTACGACAGAAAACTGGGCGACCGGTGCATGCACATCGCCGGAGTTTACCACAACGGCCCGGCGACAATTCGTCATGGGCACGCCGAAAACATAAAGACCTTGTTTCTCAAAGCCGCGCCCATGGACAATCACGGCTTTTTCAATTTCGGCACTTCCTGTTCCTATACACGAGCTTTGTGCGACGTGGCCGAAAATATCATCGTTGAAGTCAACGATAAGGTGCCGGTTTGCCTGGGAGGCGAACAGGAGAATGTCCATATATCGGAAGTCACCTATATCGTTGAATCGGACAACTATCCCATGCCCGTTTTCCCTCAGGACATCGAGGCGAGTGACGTTCAAAAGAGCATAGCCACCCAGATCGTGGAACTGCTCGAAGATGGCAGTACGCTGCAATTGGGCATCGGAGGCCTGGCCAATTACATAGGGAAGATGATAGCCGATTCGGATCTCAAAAACCTGGGAGTCCACAGCGAAATGATGTGCGACGCCTTTGTGGATCTTTTCGAAAAGGGCATAATTACCGGATGCAACAAGCCCAGCGACAGGTACAAAATGGTATACACCTTCGCCCTGGGTTCGCAGCATCTCTACGATTTTCTGGACCGCAACCCCTCCTGCGCCACCTATCCCGTCGATGAGTGCAACAAGCCCGAAAGACTGGCCCGAAATTATAAACAGGTTGCAATCAACAATGCGCTCATGGTCGACCTGTTCGGGCAGATATATTCCGAATCCGTCGACTTCACTCAGATCTCGGGAACCGGTGGACAACTGGATTTCACCTATGGGGCCTGGCGGTCCGAAGGCGGCAAATCTTTTATCTGCATGCCCTCCACCCGCCAGATGAAGGATGGGAGGACCGTTTCAAGAATCGTTCCCCACGCCAATTTCGGAAACATCGTCACGGTGCCCAGATCGCTGCCCATGTATGTCGTTACCGAATACGGCACAGTCTGCCTGATCGGCAAGTCGGTGTGGCAGCGGGCCGAAGCCTTGATAGACATTTCTCATCCGGACTTCCGGGATGAATTGATAAAAAAAGCGCAACATCAGAAAATATGGACAAAAAGCAACAGGATTGCGTGAACGGTAAAGAGCAAACGATCGGCAGGGTAAACAAAAAACCCTCGGCCCCATCTTTAAAAAGGGACCGAGGGTTTTTGTATTTGTGTTTAACCTATGATGCTGAAGCTCACTCAGTTCACTGCCCAAGCGCCGGCGCCACGACCGTCTCCTCCGCCTTGACCGGCCTTTTTATAATCACGCAGGCTATGATCGCTATTATCAGCACCATGCCTGAAAAGGGAATCCTCGCCGGTAAACGTCAGGCTCTCCTTCACGAACTCTATGCGCACACCGCGTTTGGTGAGGTTTTGCACCAAGCGGCGCAGATCGTCCAGGTTGCGCGCCAGGCGGTCCATGCTGTGCACCACTACCGTGTCGTCTTCGCGCAAGAAAGAAAGCAACGCGTCGAGTTGAGGCCTCTGGACGTTCTTGCCGGACGCCTTATCGGTAAAGACCTTATCAACCGGGACGGTCTCAAGTTGCCGCTCCGGGTTCTGATCGAAAGAACTCACTCGAACGTAGCCGATGCGATGACCCGGCACGTTGCCTCCGTAAGCTGAAATGTCAGTATGGAGTCTATAATCTTTCGGAGGGTGTGTCACATTTCTGTCAAGTAATTGGTCGTTACAACCTTATTCTGACAGATCTGCGCTACATCCCTGACGTCAGGTTGAAGTATAGTCCAACTTGACATGCAGGGGGTATTCACAGTCTTTTCAATGCAAACTTTACGAAGTTTTTCTGGACGATGAGATCGAACTGGGGGTGAATTGTACAGGTGAGCAAAGGGCAGCCATATGGTAGGGCATGTCAATTTCATAAATGATCTTTTCAACGCCAAAACAGGATTAGCCCCCTGGAACGGGGGTATTTAGTCATTTCTGCAATAGATACGAAGCCGTGCCGAGGGGGCCCCTTTTCACTTCACATTATTTGTCCCCTCTTCTGAGTCCGATTTAACCAGATTATCCGGGCGCAGGAACTCCTTCGTCATTTTGTCCAGTTTTAGAGGTTCAGAACAAGGAGCAAACCCGCACCAATCTACAACTCCGTTTTCACTTCATCTCCGTGTGTTCTTGTTGCAGTTCCCTGCGCAACTGCGTATCGGCGATTCGAAATTCCACTTTACCTCTCTACGGGTACGAGCGTGGAGATCTGATTTGCGACTGCGGCATATAGGTCCACATCGACCTCAGGTGCGTGAATGGAAACGATCAAGGCATAACGCGCGGCCTGGTTGTATCGCTCCAGCTTGGTCCTTGTCTTCCACCACCCAACCGTCGGGTAAACTGCCAAGACTCCGCGACTGGCAAGATCGGCGGCGCTGCCTTTCCAAATGTCGGAGTGCAGTGATCCTTTGTGACGATTTTGCTTGCCGACAATCCACCCTGGATCATCACCCCTGCTGGTTGTATCTTCCTCTTCGTCGCGGACAGCGGCATTAATCCGAGCCCGGAAATCGTCATCCGATTCCGAGGGCCGCCTTACATCAAAACGCAACCCATGAGATTCGTACCGATATCGGGAACGGAATCCTCTGCTCGATGGGTTGGGTTCTATAAAGTAGGAAAGGGTGACCCTCATTTCCACCTGGGTTTCTCCAAGCTGTTCAAGCTCATCCAGAGGCCAAGGCAGCCGGTACAGGTGCATGTCTCTGAGGGTTGGCTGTTTTCCTTTTTCGCGTTTAAACGGATAGAGTTTTTCCTCAACCACCAGGGTTAGCGAATTCGAAATACTCCAGAGAGCACGCTCCAAATCCGGTACACCGAAACCACAATGACGCACCAGATGTTCAATGTCGCTCTTCAGGGGAGCTTTATTGGGCGGCAGGAACATGGATCGCATCACGTCGGTCCATTTCGCCGAATGAACCATCAGGGCGCGTATCGACTCCGGCCAGAGTTCAGGGTAAACGGACATGATTTTAGCGGCCATGCCGCTGGCGAGTGCCGTAGCCGCGCTCGTAGCGTTTATAGTTGTGAACAATCGCCGACTTGGAACATTGTTCGAGGTCAGAAGGCTTAGACTGGGCATCGATATAGCCCCCAAAGTGTCCTTTGCTGCATTGCCGCCCTCGAATACCACATCGGGTTTTAGGGGCCAATTTGCCTGCCAGGCCCGAGATGTCGTACTGAAGGGGCTCAGTCCCCCTGCTTCCGCAATAGGGCGATAGTCACCTGCGTCCTGTTCAGTTATGCGGGTAAGATGAGTACAGGCGCCAATTGTGAGCGCATTCCAGGCCTGACCGGGATCATGAATGCCATCAGTGCTGTTGCTGTTGGGATATTCAACCCAGGCGTTCGGATCTTCTACATTGCCTGCGGATACTAATAGCAGCCTCCTGGTTACTCCGTAGTTATCCGCATCCGAAGCCAATCGATCAATCGTGGCTGACCATGCCGAAGGCCGCCCGCGATCTCGGTTATCTTTGGCTGTAATGGCCATTCCGAACACCCTGTTTCGCTTGGGGGCAGTAATCTCCGGACGGGCAACAGCTTCCGCTGTCAGGTAGCCATGGTGCGCGGGATCGTTTGAATTAGCACCATCCTGCGGCAATAATTTGACCGACTCCAAGCGATGACCTATCTCGACGGGTTGATCCGAATCGAGGATTTCAGCGAGGTTGCCGGCCAGGGCAACCCCGGCCATGGCCGTTCCGTGGCCCGCAGTGTCGTTGGTGCCCCACGCTGGCTCCACTGTATGTAGATCCTGATCCGCGAGAGCTGGTTCGATTAGGGGATGTCCGTTATTAATGCCGGTATCCAGTAGGCACACATGAGGAACGGGAGCATTGCTTGCAGGGAAATTGCAACGTTCCAACAGCTCATTCACCCATTCCGGCTGCTCTTCGGGCCGCAGGGAATCAAAAAAATCGGCGGTTTCCTTAGCCCTCCTGAGTTCTGCTATACGGTTGAGGGTCATCATGGAACGCTTCATCTGCCTGGCGGTTCCAAACAACAGTAGGACTGTCCTTTCCGGGAATTCCAATTTGCCTGGAGCTATGCGAAAACCCTGAGCCTCTGCCAGCTTGCAAAAGCTATTAACCATGCCCATGCGGTCACCGCGAATCGGCAGCCAAACCTCCCACCAGATCGTCTCGTCATCGCTCGTGGGAAAAACCAGGAGTTCATCTGTCCAAAGGGCGCGGAGGCTTGCGGCCCGAATCTGGTCGATTGCATTGATTAATGTTTTGTGATCCCGAGCGTGTCCAGCGCTATCACGTTTTTCCTCCAGGTATTCCCTAATTAGATGTTCAAAATGTTCTAACTTTCCATCCGGAACGAACACTGTCGCGTATGTGCGCTCTCGGACAAACAGCTGCTCAATATCATCACGCACCCCATGCCGGACATTCAGCAACTCTATCCCGTCACGCACCCGCTCCAGGCTCTCAAAGGCGAGCGCTATATCGGGAAAGCTCTCGAACTCCACCGGCAACCCGAATCCATCCTCTATTCCGGCCTGCTCCTGAGCCTCTCTCGCAGCCTCCATTTCCGGTTTGAGCGCCGAAACCTGCACTAAGAGTGTCGTGCCGTGTTGGCTCCGATCACGATCAGGGATTTTCTTTCCTTCGATCTTTTGCTTGGGCTTGCTGTAAGATTCTGTTTCTGCAATGTTCCCGAGTATGAAATGCTTCATTTCTCTCGCCTTCGCCCCAGATCAACCATACACATGTATCGGTTTTATTGACTTATCTTCTGCCTGCCTGCAATGTCCAGACGTTCCAACAACATGATTCGAATTTGGGGTTCGGTGACCCGTTCACGTTCGCGAATCAGAGATTCCTTCAATGCCTCTTCGGCAGCCCGTGTGATCTCTGCCTGGCTAAGGCCGACAGCGGTTTTTGCCAAACGATTCCAGGAAATGCTTTTTGCGGATGAAGCCGCCAATCGTGCTTTCAGCAATGAGGCAATTTGCTTTTCGTCTGGAAGGTCATAGTGCAGTACATCATCGAAACGGCGGAAGAGGGCGTGATCAAGGATTTCCGGATGATTGGTGGCGGCCACAATCAGGCTGTGGGAAAGGTCCTGCTCTATCATCTGAAGAAAACTATTAAGTACCCGCCGGATTTCGCCCACATCATTCGACAACCCTCTTTGGGAGCCGATTGCGTCGAATTCATCAAAAAAATAAACTCCGCGGGTCTGGTCGGTGGCATCGAAGACCTGCCGCAATTTGGCCGCCGTCTCTCCCATATACTTCGTGATCAGTCCATCCAGACGCACCAGCAATAAAGGGATACCCAATTCCCCCGCAAGAACCGAGGCGGTGAGTGTCTTTCCGGTACCGGGAGACCCTACGAACAGGAGTTTGCGTCGCGGTGAAAGCCCATGCGCCAGTATCCGGGCGGCATGGCGTTGCTCCAGGATGACCCGCTGAAGCTCCTGCTCCAATCCTGAGTCCATAACCATGTCACCCAAACGGGTTTTGGGATAAGAAACCGTTAGTAAGCCGGCCAACTCGCCGCGTGGTCGGCTAATGGGGACCGGCTTAGATGAACCTCTACGACTCTTGGCTTCATCGATCAGGGTTCGGAGTTCCTCGGCCAACTTGCCATGGCCAAGCTTTGCCTCATGCGCGGCAACCTGCATAACAACCGAAAAGAACCGCTGATCATCACCTTCCATGTGTGATTTTAGCAGGGCTTTCAACTGTTCAGCACTTGCCATGGCGGGGCCTCCTTCCTCGGTTAAACTAATTATACCCAAAACACTTTACTAACTTCATCGCCTCTTCGGGTACTCATAAGGGGAGTTAAGGATAGGGTGGTCGAAGAACGGATTCAGATTCATCTTATCATCGCCGTTTTTTACCCCGCCTATCGCCAAAGCCTCTCAAACCTTGCCGGATTGGCCGCCGTGTAAATGACGGTGTGCTGAATGTTCCTGTGCCCCAAGTAATCCTGGATCAACCGCGTGTCCGCGCCCTGGTCGGCCGAAGCATAACCGCATGCATGGCGCAGCATGTGCGGATGGGCGGGCAGGGGTAGCCTCGCCAGCTTGCCATAACGCCGGATTGCAGACCAGGCCCTTTTCCGGCTAAGGGTGGCGCGGCGCTCGCTAACGAAAAGAACGTCCGTATCGAGCTTCATTTTCGCACGTTTGGCAAGCCATGTCTTGATAACTTTTATTTCATCGGCGCGGAGCGGGTGCGTCGTGGAGAGTCCTTTTTTGAGGCGTGCGACGTGAAGGACCTTGCTTTCGATGTCCACCTGGGCAAGGGTAAGCGCGCATGCTTCAGATACGCGCAGGCCGTGGCGAAACATTAGAAGCAAAAGGCATTGGTCGCGCACCCCGTTGCGGCTGCCTTTGGCGGCGGAAATAAGCTTATCGATCTCGGCGACGGTAAGATGTTTTCGTTCGTTCATCATTTTGTCCCATGTTGAGATAGCGTAAACCCGCGCCCGGCCTATACCACGATTTTGAACAGGCGACAAAATAATTCCAATTGTCCCATGTTTATTAAGATGTCGGTCGGCCCGGAACGCCAAGCGCGGGGCAGGGGTGGTTTACCGTCCGCATTGACGTAGCCTAACCGCCACACGGCTTCGGGTGAGGATGCGGATGCTCGTTACGAAATTGCTTACATCCTTCGTCATGGTGGCTGTCGTCCTGCAAATCGGTCGTCACGTTGGATCGCGCAGTCCGGCCATAATAGCGATGAGGTTCACAATCGAAGTTGTTGCCTCCGTACAAGCCGCTGCCTGTCGAAACGAGGCGGTTCTTCGATGCTGCAAATGTGCTGCAAGATCATAGGCGGCCCGAGCATGCTTTCGGCTATACTCGTGCGCGCTCCCGCCGAATTCTACGGCGATATATGCTTCGAGCATCCGCTTTGCATCGGTGTCGCTCGGCGGCACTCCATCTAGCGTAGGGTGCCGTTGGGCGTCGCACACAGCTTGCGCCAGTGAAATCAGCGTCCCTCGGCACAACAAACCGACGGCCTGAGTAGAGTAGGAAGCAGGCTTCGCTGTGCTTATCCTGCCTCCCCTCATCGATTCCGGACATGAAGTTTTCCTTCATCCGGCTCTGTTTTGCCTTTTCACTATGCACCCTTCACAGGGCTGAGCCGCGGCGGCCTGAAGAGCTCCAATCCTAATCTAATGAGCTTCTTCAAAGGGTCTGGTGCAAGACACCTGCTCCGTCGCTGACTCAGCCTTCTGGCCCATCGGTAAAATCTCGCAACAAGAAACCAGTCCATCTTAAAGAAAATCCGGTTCGGGTATCCACATGCCTTGAAATAATTCCGCCATCCCCGAACAATCGGCCTTGTCGATCAGTTCGATCAGAGTGAACGAAGTTCGGTGTTTGACGATTTCCCGTATGGCCTCCTTGAATCTCCGCTGGCTTTTCTTGCTCGGCCCCACCCAAAGGTACGCTCTGCCTTTTGGCCAGCGACTTGGAATCATTCTGAAGGTAAACCCCAGGAAGTCAAACTCGGCTTTCGCTTGCCGCATATCCACCATACGGGTCTTGACCTCATTGATGAGAAGACCCTCCGATGCCAGCCTCTCCTTAAACCACTGCACCTGCTTTTCCGTAAATGGCCTCCTGTGCAGGATGACAAAATCATCTGCGTAGGAGATCATTCGGCAGGGCGTCTTGCCTGTGATAAGGTCGCTAAAATCGTTTAGGTAGATATTGGCGAAAAGCGGTGAAATTACTCCACCTTGCGGCGTGCCCGTTTCCGGCTTCGTGATGGTGACGGCTCCATTCCCGTCCGTGAACAAGACTGGGGCACGAAGAAACTGACGCAGAATTGCGAGAAGGCTCGTGTCGCTTATGCGCCTTTGTATCTTTGCCATCAGTTTGTCATGAGGAATGCTGTCGAAGTACGCCGTGAGATCCGCATCGTACACGCAGTAATAGCCCTCTTTAATTAAGGACTCTATGCGTTTTGCTGCGTCGGCGGCCCCCCGCCGGGGCCGGTAGCCATAGCTGCCATCGTTCAGGTGAGCCTCAAAGATAGGTTCGATCACTATCTTGCAGGCCCCCTGCACTACTCTGTCCCGGATAGTCGGTATCCCGAGCGGGCGAAACTTTCCGGGCTGTCCAGGCTTTGCTATGAATACTCTTTTGACCGCCTGCGGCTTATAGGTCCGATTGCGCAGGGATTCGGATATCTCTTGAAGCCAGCGTACAAGTCCTTTTTCCTCCACTTCTGAAAATGATACTCCATCACATCCCGGCTTGCCTCCGTTGGCCCGGCACTGCTTGTAGGCTTCCAGCAGGACGTCGAGCCGGTAGACCTTGTCGTAGAGACTGTAAAACCGATAATCCTTCTTCTGCTTTGATACAAGGTAGAGCCTCCTTTGAAACGCGCGAACCTTTAACTGGGTGCTGGCCATTTTGGCAATCTCCGTCGCGATTTCTCTAAAAGCGCAAGACAAACTGAGCCCCTTCCCTCCGGTGAAGTTATGTTGTCTTCACCATCCGCAGTACTATGGGCTCATCCGACATCCTGCCTGCCGTGACTTCCACTTCGGCAGAGCCTTATAGGAAATCACCGGGCGCCACCACCACCCGGCAGACAGGCTCTCCCACGTTCACTGTGCTTCCTTGAATACATGCCGCTCCATATTACGCCGGAAGGATGTACCGCTGCCCTCGCCAGTTTCTTCACGGTACATATCAGGATTCGACACTTGAGAATGCCTCTCCTCCTTCACTTGTTTTACGACGCTTGACTGGATTCGCTTAATGCTGCGGCCTGCATTCCGCTCATCCTCTTTGACAGGCTGGATTTCCCGGATCGCTGGAGGGATGGCAACGCCAACGGATTGGAAGAGCTTGCCGCAGACTCCCTGACATTGGCTTCGAACTGCAAAACGCTTCCCGTTTTCTTCAATCACTGTCTCCCTTAGGGCTTTGAGGTCCTGCTTGATATCGGCCCACTCGAATCCCGCCTGGGAGGGGCTATGCTGCTCCAGGCGTCGATATAGTTCTTTCTTGAGCATCAGGGCGAGGAAGCTGCAAAAGACGTGACCCCGTATGGTTTCATCCTGGCGATGGTAGACGGGGCGGGTCTCAAGAAGCGATTTCATGCTCCGGAAGGTATTCTCGACCATCCAGAGTTCCTTGTATTTAAGGGCCACTTCATTCGCACGGAGTTTGGTATTGGTGGTCAGTACCCATTTGCCGTCAAAACGAGCTTCCTCTTCGATTTTTTCCCGGTCTATGGAAAAAGCGTCCTTGTCGCTCTTGATGTAGCGACGGTAGCCTCGATTTCCGACCAGGCTTTTGTCACCTTTTTTGAGTTGCTCTTCGAGGGACGCCACAATGGCCTCCCGGTCGACCCGATCCTTCCTGGCCTGTTTCGGATTGAGGCACACGATGTATCGTCTGCCGTCCACGCGCACTTCCTTTACCTGCAGCGGGGAGGGGTCTTTGGAAGACTTGCCCTCCGGGTGAATTTCCTGGAACTCCTGTTTGTCCGAGAGGACCTTCTCATGCACTGTTTTGACGTTTCGCATTCGGACTCCCAGGATGTACTGGACCTTGTTTTTAGGATCGTCGAACTCGTTCAAGGTGTCTTTGCTGATCATGCCGCGGTCGGCGACGATGCAGAACTTGGATACATTAAAGCGAGCCCTGATTCTTTTCACTACCGGGATCAACGTCTTTACGTCGGTAGTGTTGCCGGGCCACATTTCGCAACACAGGGGACGTCCATTGTCGTCCAGGACTGCTCCTACCACCATCTGATTGAGATCGGGGCGGTGGTCTTTGCTAAAACCTCGCTCACCAAGGGTTTGTCCTCCCGCCCCCTCAAAATAGATGGAGGTTGTATCGAAGAAAACCAGGTCCAGTCCGGAAAAGAGGTTACGGTTTAGCGAGAAAAGCCGTTCTTCAACAACATCCTTGGTGCATCTGGGAGCAAAAGGAGTTGCATTGGCCTGGTCGTCAATCTCCTCCCCGATAAAGACCATCGCTCGGTAGAGGTGGTGCAGCGCAATATCGTCGGCCCCTCTGACAATATAGTCTCTGCGCCACTTATCGCAGAGTCGGTCTGAACCGCTTGCCATAAGCCTGTGAAGGACGGTCAGGAAAAGCGCCCGCTCCACGTCGAAGAAAAAGAATCTTTCGGAAAGCAGTCCTTGAAGGACCTTCGCAATCCCCAGGTCCTTCCACAACCGTTCGAAAATAAGAGCAGGGCCTATCGAGGTGCATTCCGCAGTTATGTCGCTTCTGCCCGAAAGGATAAGGAGGGCTTTCTCAGAAAAACGGGCCAGGGAGCGAATGAGGGTTTCGACCTCCCCTTTTTCATGCATTTGATCAAGCCGGCCAAGAGTAGCAATAACCCGCTGGTTAACTTTGGAACCTTCCCTGTGGTTTTCGACAACTTGAAGGTATTCGTACTTACCGGACTTTTTGGTTCTCGCAAACATGTTGAAGCCTCCAGTACAGGACACTTCAATAATACTGGGCAATGAAGTATAGAACCAAGCCAAATCGGCAATGTCTGTGGCACTACATTTTTGAGCATTGGGAAAAGTGATCCAGCATTCATGCGGGTTTGCGGACTATGACCAGGCAGTCACTGTAGAAGAAAAGTTCGAGCTTCCCCGCGTTGGCGTAAACGCCGTTGCATTCGGGGCTCCTCTCCCTAGTAGGTGCCATCGTCGGTCAGGATCTCATACTTTGCATGGCGAAGAGCCGCCTGAATATATTTCGACAGCATCTCCAAACCTCCAATCCATATTGAAACGGTCGTTTGTATCTCGTCTGTTATGTAGAATATGGATGCGCACGAAGGTGCTGGCAGAAATTGCCCTGCGCGATATCGGGGCGACGCCCGAGCCTTCTTTTGGCGCCCATTTTTTAACGACCTTGTGGAGGCAAACATCGTTCCGGTGGCGATCTATCCCGACAACCCCGGCACGGTGTTCAACGAGGATTTTTTCGAACTCTCCCCCGATAGCCTCTCCTCCCTCGACCCCCACGGCCCGGCTGGAGGGGTCCTTCGTGTCATAAACGTCCCTTCCTGCTCGGACGGGCAATATCTCCAGGTCTACCTGGACAGCGAGCGCCGGAAGGGCGTAGGCTTTTTGTCCCCCCCCCCCGCCTGGGCGCCGCAAATGTTCAAAACGCTACCTCAAACAGTTTCGTCATTGTGCCTAAAGCATTCCACCGCGCGAAGGAGTGGCTCGAAACCAGTTTGGGATCGACAATTGTTCTGCGTTGTCCCAATTGTGGTGATAGAATCTTAATCCCGGAACAAAAGGGGTGACCGGACCTGATTTGAGTGAATTTTTCAAAACTCACAGGAATTCATCCACGGAGATTTCAGGATTCCAATCCGATCAGGCCCTAATGCCGGGATCCACACTAACTATCTTCTAATGCGGACGCGAGGTTAAGCAGTTTAGAGGGGTAAGGCATTTCTTATCCTTAGCGCCCACTGTAAACAACACCGGAATATGCCGCTCGATTCAATCGAATGCGCCTGCGTCCTCGATAATAAGTTCTGTTCATTTCTGTGCGGGAATCTTTCATCTTTTCCGGGTCCGGTAAACGGACGATCCCAAAGTAGTGTTCATGAAGATCGCTCATTATCTTGACCATCTCATCGAGACTGTGGGGTTTTATGATGAAAGAATCCGCCCCGAGCCAGCGTCCGGAGGCTTTATTCTCCTGAATCCTTGACGTAGTAAGTATTACCACGGGAATCTTACGCAGCCTACGGTTCCCCTTGATCTCTTTAAGAGTTTCCAGACCGTCTTTTAGAGGCATTTGAAGATCAAGCAAAATAAGGTCTGGGAAGGGAGAGGACTCGGGGGCCGTGAACTTGCCCCTGCGCAAGAGGTAGTCCATGGCTTCCTGCCCGTCAACCACCCACCGGAGGTCCACCCTGGTCCCGGCAACCTCAAGGGCGCTCTTTACTGCGAGATAGTCGTCTTCATCGTCATCCGCCATCATAACCACCAGCTGATCCCTTCTCCAAACCGCCGGGGCCTCCTCAAACTCCTGCGTAGGTGAAAAAAATTCTCGAAGAGTCATGATTTGAATCCCCTTCTTCAAAAGAGTAATGGACAATTACGAGATGTGAGACATTATAGAGAATTAAAAACCGGGTACCAGTAGTATAATTGCTTAGTTTTCGACCGTTCTCGCAGTATATCGGGTAAAATCGCAATCATGCCGGTGGCGATTCGGAAATCCAAGTGCCCAGAAGCGAATGGCTTCGGCCCGAATCATCAGCACGGATGGATGGCCTCTCACGGGGGCGGGGACTCGGGATGGCGTCCCGGCGGAACTGAGGCCGTCAGTGAAGAGGAGCTTGGCAAATCACGAGATGAATTGGAACTGCGCGTTCAGGAGCGAACAGCAGAACTCAAAACTTGCTAAAAAATGCATAAATAACCGAACATATCATGCCCGTGTGATGCGCAGGTTGCGTTCAAGATTTCACCTGGTAAGGTCATTTGAAACACCGGCATAGCTGCGGGATCGTATGGTTGGCCTTTGTAGGAGCGGCTTCCAGCCGCGACAGTTAGATAAAACGAAAACCTGAAAGGCATTCCGAAAATATGCGATCCTGCCATGTTCGGTAATCAATGACGGTCTTAGTATATTGCGAGACTTGAGGAAAGTAATCAGGCTCTCCAGGATTTTGCCACCATTGCGGCCCATGATCTTCAAGGGCCTTTACGAAAGGTTAAGAGCTTCGGGAGTATGCTCAAGCAGAAGTGCGGCCCATCACTTGGGGAACAGGAATGTAACTATCTGGAGCGAATGCTCGATGCCAATCATCGCATGCAATCTCTTCTTACGGCGCTCCTCGAATATTCGAGGCTCTTTACAAAGGCTGATCCTTTCCAAAGGCTTCATGGAAAGAGCAGCCAGTATGAGGGGACGGGCATGGGGCTTGCCATCTGCAAGAAAATCGTGGAGCGGCATGGCGGAAGTATTACGGCAAGTAGTACGCCGGGTGATGGGTCGACTTTTATCATTGAGCTTTCCGGCAGCTGTAATGCTGCGCACTGGGGATGATCCTGGCAGGAGACGTCATCAATGAATTTGACGACCGAGGGAACTCCATAATCGACGATACCAAGCTTATATCGAGCAACGCTCATTGGGAGCCCATTTCCTTCGTCATGCCTCCCTCCCGGATGGCTGAAAAATGGGATTCGTTTAAAGCCAACTGGGTGTTGGAATTCGATACGGCAGCACCGGATCGAACGTTAAAAGTAAAACACGGCAAAAAATAGGACTTGGAGTCCCGCACACTCGCAGTTTTTCTTCTGGATTTGAAGAGTTGATTTTGGAGGTGTAAGCCCGCAGCCTCGCTGCGATTCAAAGGTTTCCTCCAGGGCTGGAGCCTCTACCGCGTTTGTCTCCGACGTTTTCGGCCTTGCCGGGGAATGGCGTGCGGATAGAGTCTATCAGTGAGAAGCGGCTGAGACTGGCGACCCGAGGAGTTCATGCGAATAAAGGAAATTACACTTTTGAAATCACGGGCCTCCTCGACTGGCGAGTCGCGGCTTTCAAAGTTTGAGGAAAATGATTTAACCGCAGGGAAAGGGTCTCGGAGCAATTCTCAAAAGCTCTCTAAGTACCTAAAAACCCAGTGTAATCTAAATATCTTGGATTGAAAATTGCCTGATGTGTGGTTAGTATTTCGGAGACGTCGTTAACAATCGTGATAGCACAAGGATCGAATAATGAGTGCAGATTTCAAGCAGCGCATCCTGAGAGAGCAAGTTCGTCTCGCAATGGAACAGCTTCCAACGATGCAAGGGGCCTCTTTAATCGTGGCCCTGGTACTCTGTTATACAATACGCTATACCGTGCCTTATGAAAACATCCTCGTATGGGGCGCCTTGGTTTTATTCGTCTCACTTCTCAGAGTTGCGCTTTACCAAAGGTTTAGTAAAGTTCGAAACGGTTCGTTTTCTGCCGGGCCGTGGGAGAACGCTTATCTCATTCTGACCTTGATTTCGGGCACATCTTGGGGGCTCTCGGCTTTTCCTGAATCCGTGAAGTTACAAATATCAAATTCTCGCCATTACTGCGGTAACTATTTGCAATAACTAGTCATTTGTGGTACAAACTCACCTCACACGAATTCACTCGGGAGGTGAACATGAAGCGCATTATTATTGAGCAGTCCGACAAAGAATTTTATACCTCCAACTCCGGACTCGTGCTCGTCGGACACTGTATCAATGATTTGTGCGGACTTCCGGTCAAGGCCAAGAAAAGCTTTCCAGTGGGCCCGGGTGGCATTGGCATGGACGATATCCTGCGTAGTTATCTCGGACTCCTTTCAATTGGGCAAAGTGATTTTGAGGCCGTCACCAACCGAAGGGAAGACGAGTATTTCAGGGAAGCCTTGGGAATCTCCAAGGTTCCTTCGACTGAAACTCTGCGACAGCGACTGGACGAGGTTGCACCCGATCTCTTTGCTCTTGCCGATACCTGTTCGGTGGAATTCCTCAAGAAAGCCCGTGTACCCATCACTCCCTTGAAGACCGGACATGTCCCTCTGGACTGCGATGTCTTCGGTATGGACAACTCCAAGACCAAAAAAGAAGGAGTCTCCCGCATCTACAATGGCCGGGACGGCTATGCGCCCATGGCTGCTTATTTGGGGACCGAGGGGTGGTGCCTGGAGTTCGAGTTGAGGCAAGGCAGCCAGCATAGCCAGGAGGGATTCATCCCTCTCATTGAGCGGGTTATTCAGAAAGCCCGCGGTCTTACTTCCCGAAAAATCCTGATTCGTCTGGATTCTGCCCACGATGCATTGGATACTCGCGTTAGCTTGGCAGGCCAAAGGAATGTAAGCTATATCATAAAGTGGAATCCCCGGCGGGAAGACAAAATCGAATGGGCCATGCGAATTTTCAAAGAAGGTGAGGTCGTCATGCCGCGCCCGGGGAAAAGAGTCGGGCTGCTCACCGTCCATATCCGCCAGGTCCATAAAGGGAAGACCTATCAATTCAAAAGGGTGATGCGTGCGGTGGAGCGTACCGTCGACCGCTCTGGACAAAGGCTCCTCGTCCCGGAAATTGAGATCGAAGGGTGGTGGACCACTTTGGATCTGCCGATGAAGCAGGTAATCGGGCTCTATGAAGACCACGGAACAAGCGAACAGTTCCATAGTGAAATCAAGACTGATATGGATCTGGAAAGGCTTCCTTCGGGTAAATTCGCCACCAACGCCCTGATCTTGACCCTGGGGGGACTGTCTTACAATATCTTGCGATTCATCGGCCAGCTCGGACTTGTCGATGGAGAGACTCCGGTGCGCCATCCCGCCAAACGGCGTCGGATCAAAACCGTGATGCAAGAACTTATGTATATGGCCGCACGACTGGTGAAGACGGGCCGCCGTCTGAAACTGGTCTTCAGCCGCCATTGCCCGGCCTTTCAGGCTTTCCGAACCATTGAAATGCGCCTGTCTAGTGCATAAAGGCCGAGAGGGCGGGCTGCAATGCGGATATTTATCTAGAGCGAGTGGTTCGCCAGGGAGAACTATTGTCCAATTGTCCCTAATGTCGTGATTTTGTGTCGGAGGGCATAGAATAATGTAGCCGACCCAATTTTTTTCATAGCAATTTGTTGATTTTGGCATGAGGCTTTTTCCGAAATTGGGTCAAAAAACTCATTGCGGCATTGCCTTCGATTTAGGCTCACGGATTCAGGTTTTATGATATTTCCTGCCGGAAACCCGGTGCTTATATCTTTTTTTGTTCTTGTAATGGGCGGCCTTGCAGCCGGCACTATCCTGTCGCATGTGTCCATCAGATTTGCCTCCAGTGTATGGGCCGTCCCGGCTTTGCTACCTTACGCGATCGAATGTGCAATGGCGAATGTACAATTAGGATATACTTTAAGCATCTTGATCATTGTTTATCTGTTAGCCATCCAAAAGCATGCATTCAATCACAACAGATTTATCACTTCCTCTATTTCCTTGGGATTCGAAAACCTCAGCCTTCTTGAAGAGGTTAAAAAAGTAAATGATAGCCTTTTCCAGGAAATTACTGTGCGGAAGGCTGCGCAGGAGATGCTCAGCCAGAGCGAAGAGAGGTTCCGGTTGATTTTTCAAACCAATCCGGATTCGATAACCGTCACTCGACTTTCCGACGGTGTGTATCTTGATATAAGCGATGCCTTCACCAGGATCACTGGCTACACCCGTGACGAAGTCGTTGGAAGGAGATCAGTTGAACTTGTCTGGAATGACCCCAAAGATAGAGAACCATTTGTCGCCGGCATAAAGAGCGTCGGGTTCGTAGAGGACCTTGAGGTAAGGCTCAAAACAAAGGATGGAAGCCTCAGGATTGGGGTGATCTCCGCTCGTCTTTTACGAACCAAACACGATGACCTGATTCTCACCATCTTCCACGATATCACTGAACGGAAAGTGATGGAGCAGTCGCTGCGCGACAGTGATTTGCGTTTTAAAATGATCTTGCAGACTGCTAATGAAGGATTCTGGCTGATCGATTGCGATGCTGCAACAATTGATGTCAATCCTAGAATGTGCGAAATACTTGGCAGAGACAGGAAAGAGGTTATCGGAAGAAAAATCTTCGACTTTGTGGATAATCAAAACAGGGCTATCTTCGAGCAGCAACTTGAAGTGAGAGAGCATGGAGAATCTGGCTCGTATGAGATAGCGCTCTCTCGTCCGGACGCTTTACTTGTCTACTGCAACTTCAATGTGACTCCTTTCTTTGATGAGTCAGGCAGAGTGGGATCGTTCGCAATGGTGACCGACATTACCGAGCGCAGGCAAGCCGAAAGAAGGCTTCGGGAAATTCCCTCAATGCTCATAGAAGCCCAGGAGGAAGAGAGAAAGAGGCTGGCCTCGGAACTACACGACAGTATCGGGCAGACACTGGCTGCTCTGAAATTCCGTATGGAGTTCATTGTCGATACTTTGCGAAACGGCGAAAAGGATGTCGCCATCCGGGCAACCGAAGAGTTCGTACCTGTCCTCCAACGCTCAATTGAAGAGACCAGGGCAATTTATATGGCCCTGAGACCAAAGGTTCTCGAGGACTTCGGGGTGATCTCGGCCTTGCGCTGGTATCGGGATGAAATGCTCAAACTATATCCTCAGTGTCATATCGAAATTGATTTCAGTGGCGACGAAAGTCAAATCCCGACGCATCTCAGTATTCCTATTTTCAGAATAGCCCAGGAGGCGCTCAATAACACTTCCAAGCACAGCAATGCGGAGTGGGTTGAGATATCGCTTAGTGTCCAAAGCCGGCGGCATTGAACTGGTAGTGTCCGATGATGGTATCGGAATGGACGTGGACCAGATCCTCAAGCGCGACTCGGCCAGGAGCCTCGGCCTCGATGGAATGAGGGAAAGAGCTGAAATGTTCGGGGGGAGTCTGTCAATCGAGTCAACTCCGGGTGAAGGAACCACGGTTCGAGCTTGGTGGGCAAATAGCGCCAACGAACAAATGGGTCCGGCTCCTGACCATAGCGCGCCCGGGCCTGCTCGTGAGGGTTGCAAAGAGCCCGGCTGATCGAAGAAAAAACACCATTTCCGAGATCGCTTTCAGGTAGCCGAGCCCTTCCAAAGGCGCAGCACATCGTCTGCGCCAAACCACCCTAAGAGGCCTTCCCGAAGCTCGCCAAGTTGTGACGGTTTTTGCCGCGACACGAATTGTGCTTATCTTTGCACTGCCCGTACTATATAGACCTCCGAAAGTGATAAGCCTATGAAACCCTTGTTCAAAGAAATCCAGCATAACCCGATGCTATGGCTGCTCGTTTTCGTGCCCGCGGTGTTCGCCGCTCAGATTATAAAACCCGGGGCGCACACACTGCTGTTCGTACTCTCGGTTTTGGCCATCGTGCCGCTGGCGGCGCTGCTCAGTCACGCTACCGAGTCGGTGTCGGCCAAGACCGGCGATGCGGTCGGCGGGTTGCTAAACGCCACGTTGGGCAACTTGACTGAACTGGTCATCGCGGTGGCCGCCTTGCAAGCCGGGCAATACATGCTCGTTAAGGCCTCCATCGCCGGCGCTATCGTAACCAATACCTTATTCATGCTGGGCGCGTCGTTCCTCCTGGGGGGCATTAAACACCATGTGCAGGAATTCAACCGCGCCGGCGCCCGACTGCAAGCGAACCTCCTCTTCATGGCCACCGTTGCGCTGTTGGCATCCTCGGCCATGGCCAAAGTCGATTCCACGGCCGGCGCCGCTATCACCGGCAAGCTGAGCGTCGGGTTGGCAGCGCTCCTTCTCCTGACCTACGGACTCGGCATGGTGTTTTCACTCATGACCCATCGCGAATTCTTTGGCGGCAGTGCGGAGCATGGGGAGAGTGGCGAGGCGCCTTGGCCGATTGGTTTAGCGCTGCCCACCCTGGCTGGTGTCACCGTGATGGTGGCGTTAGTGAGCGAAGTGTTCGTCGAGTCAGTCCAGGAAGCCGCGAAAACGTTTGGAATGACCCCGGCATTCGTGGGGTTCATCGTGGTGGCTCTGGTGGGAGGCGCGGCCGAGATGGGTTCAGCCTTTTCCGGCGCGCGAAAAAACAGGCTCGACCTTAGCGTAGGCATCGCCCTGGGAAGCGCCTCCCAAATCGCGCTGTTCGTGGCGCCGGTCCTGGTCCTGATCAGTTACGTAATCGGCCCCACACCGATGAACCTGCAATTCTGGCCAGGCGCCGTGGTCATGATGCTAATCGCCTGCATCGCCGTCACGATGGTAACCAGCGGTGGGCGCTCGGCGTGGTTTGTCGGGGTGGTCTTGCTGAGCGTTTACGTCATATTCGCCATGACTCTGTATCTTCTGCCGCCGCCGGCGAAATGATCACATCGCCTCAAATGGCTCGTAGATCGATTTAACCCGCCCGTCGAATCAGGCATTTCTCGTACCGCGTCGGACCAGCGGAGGCAAGAAATCGGCCGTTGGTATCGATCTTGATCTCAAAGGGGAAAGGATTGTTCCTGACCGAGTTAGGTGGTTCTGTCTATTGCGCCAAACTCGGCGGATCGGATGAGAAGATGCTGCTCGTCATGCAAGGGAACCTCGCCGGCATCGCCTACGCTTAACTACCCGCAAATTTTGCATGGATTTAGTCGTAGAAGTGAGGGTGTGTAATGTTCTTCAAGAGGGTAGAGCGCCCAATGGCGCCCCTGCCCTCTAGGCACTGGTGGAATTTAAGTAATCGTAGAATACACTTATTCGACCCTATAATTGGCAATTCACCTTATTCCATCCGATGGGCTTAAGCCTTAGCATTTTCGCAGAAGATAGCGTCCACCTTCATAGCTCAAGTACTCTGCAGGGAAGTCTTCGAAAATGAGGGCCGACTACGTCAGGATCAGCGGGCTCTTTGATCCTGGAAAATTTATGAGTCGTCTTTGTTAACTATATTCACATGTTACCGTCAGTTTGTCCACCCGGCAATGCTCAATTGGCAAGTATGGCGGTCCGATGGAAAACTGTCAACGTGTGCTTTGAGCTTCCTCATGCCGGTAAGATAGGAGGATTAACTTGCGATACGCGCTTTTTTTCGGGTATGTGCCGGCGCTTCATCGAAGCTGGATTTGGAGGCGACTCTTTCCGACCACGCTTGCAGCCTTCATGATATTTGCCGGTTACGGCTGTGGAAAGCAGGAGGCGACTCGCTCCGAGGGGGGACAACATCCAGTGGAGGTGACTGTGGTCACAGTTGCGCCTCGGGACACACCGGTCTCCTTCGAGTACGTCGCTCAAGTGCAGAGTTCCCGGCAGGTGAATATTCAGGCGCGGGTCAGCGGGTTTCTCGATAAGCGCCTTTACACCGAGGGCGCCCTTGTAAAGGTTGGGCAGACGCTCTTTTTGATGGATCAAAAACCGTTTAAGGTGCATCTAAACCAAGCAAAGGCGGCACTAGCACGGCAGGCGGCCGCCCTTGATGTGGCGCGCAAGAACTTGGCCCGAGTAAAACCCCTTGCCGCCGTCAACGCTCTTTCTCAAAGAGAGCTCGACGATGCAACCGGCCAGTTCCTGTCCGCCTCCGCGGCGGTCGAACAGGCCAAGGCGGTAGTAGACCAGGCGGCGCTCGATCTCTCCTACACGGTGATAAAATCGCCCGTGAACGGCATTACCAGTTTTGCGCAGCAGCAGGAGGGCGCCTACCTGAATGTTAATCAGAGCACCAGCCAGCTCACCACCGTCGCCGTGACCTCCCCTAGCTATGTCAACTTCAGCCTCTCGGAAAATGACAGGCTCAAACACAATGAAGAAGTCCAAAAAGGGTTGCTGCGCGAACCCGGGGATAAGAAATACAGTGCGGAGATAGTTCTGGCCGATGGCTCGATATTTCCGCACACCGGGCAGGTGACTTTCGCAAACCCAATGTTCAACCCGCAGACGGGAACATTTCTTGTCCGCGTTACCGTTGATAATCCCCAAAACTGGCTGCGACCAAACGAGTTTGTGCGCGTTCGCATTAAGGGCGCGGTTCGCCCGAATGCTGTTCTTATCCCGCAGCGCGCGGTTCAGCAGGCGGCTAAGGGGCATTTCGTATGGGTGGTGGAAAAAGACAGTAAAGTCGAGCCGCGCCCCGTAACGTTGGGCGATGCATATAAAAACGACTGGTTCATCAACGCGGGCTTGCGCGCGGGGGACCGGGTTGTTGTCGATGGAGCGCTCACGCTTCGTCCCGGCACTTTGGTAAAGGCCGTACAGGCGATCAAGAAAACGGAGGCGCCGCAGGCCGGTGCTGCCGGGAAGAATTCGGTAAAAAGCGGCAAATAGGCACAGGAGGCGCCAACTCATGTCCAGGTTCTTCATCGAGCGACCGATCTTTGCGACCGTCATCTCGCTCATCATCGTAATCGCCGGACTGGTAGCGATGAAAGCCCTGCCTGTGGCGCAGTACCCGCCGATCACGCCGGTACAGGTGCAGGTGACGACTACTTATCCAGGCGCCGACGCGAAGACCGTCGGCGATTCGGTGGCCGCGCCCATAGAGGCGCAGGTCAACGGCGCCGACAACTTGCTCTACATGACGTCGACGAGTTCGAGCACCGGCCAGATGACCCTGACAGTCTACTTCAGCTTGAATACCGACCCCGACATCGCCCAGGTGGAGGTACAGAACCGGGTGAACCTCGCCATGCCGCAACTGCCCGCGGCGGTGGTGCAGTACGGTGTCTCCGTGCAGAAAAAATCGTCCAGCCCCTTGATGATCATCGCAGTGTACAACAAGGACGGCCGCTACACTCCGGAGTACGTGACCAACTACACCAACGTCTACATTTTGGATGCGATCAAGCGCGTGAAAGGTGCCGGCCAGGCGCAGATTTTCGGAGTACCGGACCAGGCGATGCGCATCTGGATGAACCCCGACCGGATGGCCTCCCTCGCGATAACGACAACCGACATCGAAAATGCGGTTTCCAAGCAGAATGCCCTGTGGGGGGCCGGCCAGATAGGGCAGCGGCCGAGCAGCGAACAGGTTCAATTGACCTACCCGGTCGTGACCCAGGCCCCCTATGTCAAGCCCTCGCAGTATGGGGACATTATCCTGCGCGCGACTCAGGGCGGCAGCGCCATTGTCAGGGTCAAAGACGTTGCCACGGTCGAAGTCGGCCGCAGGCAGTACATTGACGACAACAAGTTGAACGGGGCGCCGGCAACTCCGATTATCGTCTACCAGCAGCCCGGCGCTAATGCGCTGGAAGTCTCGAAGGGCGTACGCAAGACCATGGAGGACTTGAAAGGAAGTATGCCCGACGGGATCAATTACACGATCGCCCTGGACACTACCGATTTCGTGCGCCTCTCTATCCACGAGGTAATCCACACCCTGTTCGAAGCGATAGTGCTGGTAGTGCTTGTCGTTTACCTCTTTTTACAAAGTTTTCGATCGACGATTATCTGTACTGTCGCGGTCTTCGTTTCCCTGATCGGCACGTTCTGCGGGATGCTGGCGCTCGGGTTCTCAGTCAACCTGCTGACGTTGTTTGGTATTGTGCTGGCCATCGGGATGGTGGTCGATGATGCGATCGTGGTTGTGGAGAACGTCGAACGCAATATGGTGAAGTTCCACCTCCCTCCCGGGGAAGCCACCATAAAGGCCATGGAAGAGATCGGCGGAGCGCTCATTGCCGTAGTGCTGGTCATGGCGTCGGTATTTATCCCGGCCGCATTCCTTCCGGGCACAACCGGTCAGCTTTACAAGCAATTCGCCATCACCATCGTCGTTTCCGTGGCTCTATCCGGTTTTGTTGCCCTGACGCTAACGCCCGCGATGTGCGGGATCATGCTAAAGCACTTTACGCCTCCACAGAAAGGCCCTTTTGCCTGGTTCAACCGGCAGTTCGACCGCTTTACCCGGGGGTTCGGCGATATAGTAGTGTTCATGATAAAGCGGATGACCGTGGCATTTTTGCTCCTGGCCTTTATGATCTGGGGGCTCGTGTATTTGTTCCGTACAACTCCTGTTAGCTTCGTGCCTAACGAGGACCAGGGATACCTGATGGCCCAGGTCGTTATGCCCGATGCCGCCAGTCTGAACCGCACTTCCAAGACATCGAGCCTTGTGGACGAATTGTTCGCTGGTAATCCCGCAGTGGCCGACCGGACGATAATTAATGGATACAGCCTGATCGACAGCCAGTATAAACCCAACGTGGCGACCTTTTTCGTCACTCTTAAAGACTTCAAGGAGCGCTACTCCACGAGCGAGCGCGCCCGAAAGGAAAATGCTTCAGCGGTGATGGCCAATGTTGCGGCCGCGGCCAAAAGCATCAAGACCGGACTGACCATACCTATAGCGCCCCCGTCGATCCCGGGCATCGGGACAACGGGTGGGTTCGAGTTCTGGGTGCAGGACAAGGGCGCCGGGGACCCGTCACATCTATACGAGATTATCCAGAAGTTCCTCGCCAAAGCCCGTATGCGTCCCGAACTGTCCGGTCTAAACACAACTTTTCGCGCTTCCTCGCAACAGTTGCGCGCTGAGGTCGACCGCTCCAGGGCGGTGCTCCTGGGGGTCCCGGTAGGGGATGTATATAGCGCGCTCCAGGCCCAGTTCGGCTCGATCCAGGTAAGCCAGTTCAACCAGTACAGCCGCGTCTGGAATGTAATCCTTCAGTCCGACGCTCCATACCGCCAGACCCCCGGCGACATCACCCGGTTGTACACAAGGTCGGTCAACGGCAAGATGGTCCCATTATCGGCAATGGTTACGACCGAGTACGTTACGGGTCCGGACCTGGTGCCGCATTTCAACGGCTTCCCCGCCGCCCAGATTACCGGCAACGCCGCTGCGGGATACAGCTCGGGAGATGCGATCAAAGCGATGGAGGATGTAGCAAAAGAAGTGCTGCCCAGCGGCTACGGCTATGCCTGGTCGGGCATGGCCTTCGAAGAAAAAAAGTCGGGGGGGACCTCCGCAAATGCTTTTGTATTCGGCCTCATTATCGTCTTCCTGGTCCTGGCTGCCCAGTTCGAGTCCTGGACCCTGCCAGGCGCCGTTATGACAGCCGTGCCATTCGGTATCCTGGGGGCGCTGATCTTTAACACCCTGCGCGGACTCGAAAACGATGTCTATTTCCAGATCGGCATGCTGGTGCTCATCGGCCTTGGGGCAAAGAACGCGGTTTTAAGGGTCGAATACGCGGTCGACCTGCGCAAGCAGGGACTATCGGTCATGGACGCTACGATAAAAGCGGGCGAAGAACGGTTCAGGCCGATTATCATGACCTCGCTCGCCTTCATCCTCGGGGTGTTGCCGCTTGCTCTGGCCAAGGGCGCGGGCGCCAACGCGCGTCACTCCATCGGCACGGGCATCATGGGGGGAATGATCGGTGAAGCCACGCTGGCCATGCTCTACGTGCCGCTCTTTTTCTATATCTTCGATAAACTTAGCGAGCGCTCCAAAGCAAAGAAGGAAGCGGCTGCCGCAAGTGAAAGCCGCCACGATCCGCATGAAAACCCGGAGGAAAGTTGATATGCGCCGATTGAGTGTCGTCGCAGTTACGGCTTTTTGGCTGGTAGGCTGCATGATCGGGCCCAATTATCAGCACCCCGCAGTGGACACTCCGCAGTCTTTCCGATTTGAGGAAAAGGAAGCACGCGATACTACCAACACTGATTGGTGGAAGCAATTCGATTCCCCCGTGCTCGACTCGCTGATCGCCGAAGCGCTTGCTGATAACTGGAATGTCAAGATTGCCGCCGCCAACATCGAACAGGCTGCGGGGGTGCTCATGCAAACGCGCGCGCCCTTGTTTCCCCAGATTGGCTACAGTGGAAGCGCGGCCCGCGAGCGACTGAGTGGGAGCGACGTGGTCCCGCTGGGGCTTCAGGGGCTTAATATCCCGAACCCGAGTTCTTCATTTGAGTTAGTCGCGGGCGCCAATTGGGAGATCGATCTATGGGGCCGCATCAGGCGGCTGACCGAGTCCGCTCAGGCGAACCTGTGCGCCTCCGAGGAAGCCCGCCGGGGCGTTATCCTTTCCCTGGTCGCAGCAGTTGCAACCAGCTACTTTCAGCTCCTGAGCCTGGACGATCAGCTCGTGATCTCTCAGCGCACACTCGCTGCTTACGAGGCGAATGTCAAACTTTTCGAACTGAAGTTCAAACATGGTCAGGTTTCCGCGATGATCCTCGAACAGGCCAAGTCTCAGTACGAAACGGCCGCGGCAGCTATTCCACCGATCGAGTCCCAGATCGTGCGGACTGAAAATGGCTTGAGCATCCTTCTCGCCCACAATCCTGGCCCAATCGAGCGTGGCAAATCGCTCCCCATGCTTGGCGCCCCTGCCGTGCCGTCCGGCTTGCCGTCTCAGTTGCTCGAACGAAGACCCGACCTCGCCCAGGCCGAGTTGAACCTGGTAGCCGCAAACGCTCAGATCGGCGCTGCCCAGGCGCTTTATTTTCCCACCATCTCGCTTACCGGCGCCATGGGTACAGCCGGCTCCGACCTCTCCAACCTCTTCACGGGCCCTGCCCGGATATGGAGTTATGCCGGGTCTTTTACCGGGCCGATTTTCACTGCCGGCGCAATCGCCGGGCAGGTAAAGCAGGCCGAAGCAGCACACAAGGCGGCGCTCCTGTCCTATCGGAGCGCCATCCAAAGCGCCTTCGGGGACGTGGAAAATGCGCTCTCATCCCATGCCCAATTGCTTGACCAACTTAAGGCTCAAGGCCGCCTCGTCACGGCGCTAAGGAAATACGCCTTCCTGGCCCGTAAGCTTTACGACGGCGGCTACACATCCTATCTCACGGTGCTTTATGCAGAAGAGCAACTTTTTCCCGCCGAACTCGCCTATGCACAGCTCCAGGGTTCGACCCTGGCTTCGCTCGTCAACATCTATCAGGCCATGGGAGGGGGATGGGTATGCAGGGCGGATAAGCTTACCGAGGTTCCGCCGGAACCCTGTGTCAAGCCCCATGCGTCCAGTGTTGTTTCTTTAACTCAGGAGAAGATCGGTCAATAGCGGTAATCTATGACAGTATTGGCATTTGAGGGTCTTATAAAGCATCAGCTTTATGAGAAAGATGCCGACATTGCCGGCATCTCAAATAACGTTTTGCAGAATTGGAGAACACCATGGCAAAGGAAACCATGTCTTCGGATACTACTGCCGCCGCAGCAGCACCAAAGAGTCCATTTGGCCGGTGGCCGGCATCCGAGTCAGGCGCCCAGGCCCTTTCCTATTGGATTGACTCGTGGCAACGTTCATTGCTGTATTGGGACGTGATGCGTCAGCGTGGCAATATCTTCGTAGAGCATGAGAAGGCAGGCAAACCGCCTGTCCTCGTCTTCGACTATGAGATAGTCGTGGACGGACGCACTCTCGAAGACCCCGTCAACTATGCGCTCGTGCGCATCAAGCCTCCCCCGGGACATGCCACTGACCTCAATAAGCGTCCAATTGTGGTAATCGATCCGCGGGCAGGGCACGGACCAGGCATCGGCGGCTCCAAGATCGACAGCGAGATTGGCATTGCCCTGCGTGCGGGACATCCGTGCTATTTTGTCATGTTCTTCCCCAAACCATGCCCGGGGCAGACAATTGATTCAGTTTCACGCGCCGAGGGAGTGTTCCTGGAAAAAGTCAACGGGCTTCATCCGGGCGCCGAGGGCAAGCCGTTCGTGATTGGCAATTGCCAGGGCGGCTGGGCATTGATGATCCTCGCGGCGGTGGCGCCCGACCTCTTTGGCCCGATACTGCTTGCCGGATCTCCAATGTCGTACTGGGCAGGGGTGGAGGGTGTCAATCCCATGCGCTACACAGGCGGATTGCTGGGTGGCTCATGGCTTGCCTCCTTTATGAGCGATCTTGGGAACGGTACTTTCGACGGCGACTACCTGGTTCAGAATTTCGAAAATATGAATCCGTCGAATACTCTATGGACAAAGCAGTACAATCTTTACTCAAAGATAGACACCGAACCTCCGCGTTTTCTCGATTTCGAGAAGTGGTGGGGAGGGTATTTTTTCCTGAACAAGAAGGAAATAGAGTGGATTGTCCAAAACCTTTTTGTGGGCAACAAACTCTCTGCCAATGAGGTGAAGTCGGCGGACGGCAAGACTACCGTGAACCTTTACAACATCCGCTCCCCGATCGTCGTATTCGCATCCTGGGCTGATAACATTACTCCGCCACAACAGGCGCTGAATTGGATCCCTGACCTCTATGACAGTGTGGACGAAATCCGCGCTCATGATCAGACGATCATATATTGCCTCCATGAAAAAATCGGCCACCTCGGGATCTTCGTTTCGGCCAAAGTGGCGGACCGGGAGCATTCAGAGATAATGAGCGCCATTGACATGATAGACGCCCTGCCCCCGGGACTCTATGAGGCCCAAATAGAGGATGCGCACCCCGACATGCCACATCTGGAGCTGATCGATGGACGTTACTTGATCAGGTTCGAGATGCGCACGATCGATGATATTCTTGCCCTTGGTGATGGCCGTGAACATGAGCGAACCTTCGAGGTCGCGAAGAGGGTTTCCGAGGTAAACCAAAGCCTCTATGACACGTTGCTCTCCCCCGTGATCCAGGCGACGTCGAACGAGATGACCGCGCAGTGGTCGCGCATGCTGAACCCGGATCGCCTGCGGCGATACATGCTCTCTGATATGAACCCTGCGATGTGGCCGCTCAAGATATTTGCCGAGATGGTGCGTGAGCAGCGCGAACCCGTTTCCCCCGACAACCCTTTCCTCAAGCTCCAAACACAGATGTCTAAGAGAATCAGGGATCTGCTCGACACCTACCGTGACGAGCGTGACGCCTGGTGCGAGCGCCTCTTTAAAACGATCTACGAATCGCCATGGATAGCCGCAATGATGGGACTCGCCGACCACGCAAAGCAAAAAAAGGCGCCAAGACCTAAGGACTGGCTTAGAAATGAATTTAAGCGTTTGAAGGCGCTGGAGCACGAGTCGTACATGGATCAGGGCACGCCGTTCGATGCGGTTGTCCGGATGCTGCTCTACCAGGCCCTTGAAAGCAAGTCGATAGACGAGCGCCCATTCCGGTTTATTCAGAACTACATTCGCGAAGTCCCCGGCGACAGCCGCCCGACCCTGGCGCAGTTGAAGCAAGCCTTCAGGCGGCAGATGTTCATCTTGTTTCTCGATGAAGAAAGATCGGTCAATGCGCTTCCAAAGCTTTTGCCCGAGATGGACCAGCGCCGCCGGGCACTGGAACTGGTGCGCCAAATTGCGACCGCCAGGGCAGGCAAACTGAACGATTCACAGGAGACCAGGTTCCGACGGATCGAGGAAATCCTCGGCGTCACGTCACAGGAGAATGCGAGTTTATCGCCAAAGGAAACGACGCGGCCGCAGAAGGCCAGGCGAGAGCCCGATGCGATGGCATGATGCCTTGTCCTGCGTAGGGGCGGGGTTTATCCCCGCCCGCTTTTTGAACGCAACTTGGTATCAGCGGCCCGGAGCGAAAGATTTCGAAATGAAAGGAGGAAATATGAATGCTTTGAAGAATATGAAGAATATGACCTTCGATGAGATCGAGATCGGCGCCTCTGCCTCATTTTCGCATACCCTGGCCCAACCAGGCCTTGAACTGCTTGCCCTGGTTTCGGGAGACATCGATCCGTTTAATATTCAACCTAAAGGAAGCCCGGGGAGCCTCACCGAATCAAATACAATCGACGGCGCCGCGGCGGCTGCGCTTATCTCGATTGCCATAGGCACAAAACTGCCGGGGCCGGGCATGCATATACTCAAGCACGTCTTAAATTTTCAGGGCACCGTTTCGACTGGTGATACCCTGACGGCCACGGTTGTCGCTATCGAAAAGATCGATGCTAACGATGAGGTTGTGCTGGATTGCCGCTGCACCAATCAGGACGGCCTTGAACTGGTGACGGGGAATGTGACTGTAACAGCGCCCCGCCTCAGCATCACCTACTCTGACGTCGCACCTCCTCAAATCACTCTGCGCCGGAGCGACGCATTTATAAAGTTGTTTAGAGCCTGTGACAAAGTTCCGGCTGTCCCGTGCGCAATAGCTCACCCGTGTGACCGCGATTCACTTTTAGGTCCCATCGAAGCTGCTGAGAGGGGAATCATCCGGCCTATCCTGGTTGGTCCGGAGGATCGCATACGGGAGGTCGCCCGGGTGGAGGGGATTGATATTAGTCCCTACCGAATAGTATCAGTCCCCCACAGTCATGCCGCTGCTGAAAAGGCCGTTGAACTTGCTCGTAACGGCGAGGTGGACGCTATAATGAAAGGAAGTCTGCACACTGATGAACTCATGAGCGCAATTGTAAAATCCGAAACGGGCCTTCGCACCGCCCGGCGCATCAGT
Organism: uncultured delta proteobacterium; assembly: GCA_963813125.1. Lineage (GTDB taxonomy): Bacteria > Desulfobacterota > Syntrophobacteria > Syntrophobacterales > Syntrophobacteraceae > SbD1. The sequence continues at coordinate 46,798 of CAWEZA010000109.1, forward strand.
CACGTCTTTATAATGGATGTGCCTGCCTATCCCCGGCCAATATTCATTACCGACGCCGCGATAAATATCAGTCCAAAACTGGAGGATAAGGCTGCAATTATACAAAATGCGGTTGACCTGGCTCATGTATTGGGGGTCCAACTGCCCAAGGTGGCCATTTTATCCGCGGTTGAGACTATAAACCCCAAATTGCCATCCACTCTTGATGCGGCTGCCCTTTGCAAAATGGCGGATCGAGGGCAGATCACCGGCGCAATCCTTGATGGACCGCTCGCTTTTGACAATGCGGTCAGCTTTGCCGCGGCGCAAACAAAAGGAATCGTTTCTCCCGTTGCTGGCCAGGCGGACATTTTGCTCGTTCCGGATCTGGAGTCGGGCAATATGCTTGCCAAACAGCTCTCTTACTTGGCGGGAGCGGAAAGCGCGGGTATCGTATTGGGTACTCGTGTTCCAATAGTGCTGACCAGCCGTGCCGATTCCGTTAGAACGCGGCTTGCATCAACAGCGGTCATGGCGCTGGTGGCCTCTGCTTCTGCAAGGCCATAAACCAACGCGAGGTTATATCATGGACGATGCGATTGTGGTGTTAAACGCCGGTTCCTCCAGTCTGAAGTTTTCGGTTTTCATAATGGGTGAGAGCGGTCTGGAATTTCATCTCAATGGGCAAATCGGAGGACTCTTCACCAAGCCTAGGTTCGAAGCTCGCCGAGCCGGAATTTTAATAGATTCCAGGGATTGGTCGGAATCCGAACACATCGGTCATAAGGAGGCCATTGAGTTTCTATTCCAATGGGGTACACAGGGGCCGATGGAAGGTCATCGTGCGGCGGCGGCCGGTCATCGGGTCGTGCACGGCGGCTTGGAGTTCACTGATGCCGTGAGGATCGACGACGAAGTGATAGGCAAACTCGAAAAGCTGGTTTCGCTTGCCCCCCTTCATCAGCCATATAATCTCGCCGCTATTCGGGCCTCCGCCAACTTCCGGCCGGATTTGCTTCAGGTGGCATGCTTCGATACCTCCTTCCATCGAACCATCCCCGCCGTGGCGCAGGCGTTCGCCATACCCCGCTCATATTTCGAGGAAGGTGTACGGCGCTATGGGTTCCATGGTCTCTCCTTCGAGTACATCAATTCTGTTTTGCCTCAGTTCGACCCTGCTGCTGCGACGGGACGGATCATTGTCGCCCACCTGGGCAATGGCGCCAGCATGTGCGCCATCAAAGAGGGCAAGAGTATCGCCAGTACAACCGGGTTCAGCGCCCTGGATGGACTGCCGATGGGCACCCGTTGTGGCGCGCTGGACCCCGGAGTCTTAATATATCTTATGGATTACCACCAGTTAGACGCCAGTGCATTGGAGGAGCTGATCTATAAGAAGTCGGGACTCCTTGGTTATTCCGGGATTTCCAGCGATATGCGTGTACTGCTCTCAAGCCGGGACCCTCGAGCATCCGAGGCGGTAGACCTGTTTGTCTACAGGATTGCGCGCGAGATGGGATCTCTTGCCGCGGCCCTTGGCGGTCTCGATGCACTGGTATTTACCGGGGGAGTTGGTGAAAATTCGGCGGTGATCCGCTCCCGCGTGTGCAGGGATTCGGGCTGGTTGGGCATTGTTCTCGATGAGGAAGCCAATAACAGAGGAGGGCCAAAAATAAGCCGCGCGGATAGCCGCGTATCCGTATGGGTTATTCCAACGAACGAGGAACTGATGATCGCCCGTCACACTTTTTTGCTGATGGATCGTTAAGAAGAACGGTCTCATTTGCCAGGGCGCTCAGGATGGCCTTAATCCTTTGGAAGGAATCTAAACATTAGGAGCCAAAGAACATGGAAACAATTCCAACACCTGTTCTACTGGGCCGGAAAGCACTGGTAATGGGCATTGCCAACGAATATTCCATCGCGTACGGTTGCGCCAAAGCATTCCGCAAGCTCGGCGCCGAGATCGCCGTAACATACCTGAATGAAAAGTCCAGGGCTTATGTCGAACCCCTTGCCGAGGAACTTCAAGCACCCATTTTCATGCCCCTCGATGTTCAAAAACAGGGAGAACTCGAGGCGGTATTTCAAAAAATCGAGGAGCAATGGGGAAAGCTGCACATTGCGTTGCACTCCATCGCCTTTGCCCCCCGGCAGGACCTGAAAGGCGGATTATTGGACTGTTCCGCGGAGGGGTTCATGCTGGCTATGGATGTCTCCTGCCACTCCTTCGTGCGCATGGCCAGGCTTGCCGCGCCACTCATGACGGAAGGCGGAGCGATGTTTGCCATGAGTTACTATGGAGCAAACAAAGTTGTCCCGAACTATAACGTTATGGGACCTGTTAAAGCAGCCCTCGAGGCTTCCGTGCGCTATCTTGCCTACGAACTCGGGCCGAAGAGTATCAGGGTGCACGCCATCTCACCCGGTCCGATCAAGACGCGGGCCGCGGGAGGCCTCAAGGATTTTGATATGATGCTAAACGAAGCAGAGGCTCAATCTCCTGCCCATGACCTGGTGGATATAGAAGATGTGGGTTTTGCCACCGCGTACCTGGCAACCCCGTATGCCAGGAGACTGACCGGATCAACCTTTTACGTCGATGCGGGACTAAACATCATGAGCTAACCAGAATCCGGCTGATCAATGGAACCATGATTAACGAAGAATCCGGGCTCTGGGGGCGGGGGCGAGGACAATGTTGTTCGAGACATCGTGATCCCGGAGGGATCAAAGCCATTAGCCGGTGGTTGAGGCCGTAAGGCGGATACCCCCGGAAAGGAACGAAAAAGATAAGATGCGACTCCGTGAGGGGTCGCAGATCAGAACCATCAATCAAGATATCTCTGATCATATTGAATCCCCGCCTTTTCCAGGAATTCGACAAATTCCTCACGCTTTATCGTTCTTAACCTGCGGGTGGGTTGACTTGAATATAAGTGAGCCTGTCTACATCCTTTACCAGGAAAATAGGTGAAATCCCCACGCCGCCAAGTCCAGATAAAGACCTCGTTCCAGAAGGTCCCGCCCTTGCCTTTCGTAACGGGCTTCACTCATCAGGTCCTGTAATATCAGCCTTTTATCCCTGAGATCGTCGAACGGCAGCCTCACATAACATTGTCCGCCCGTGGGCCAGGATGAGAAAGCCGCGAGGCGACAACTCAGCCAACTCAGGGCCGCTTGCTCCTCATTAATCAAGACCTTTTCAACGGGTTGGAATGGTCACAATTGGGATCCCTTCTTTCTCCGGCTTTTCCGTAAGCGTGAACAAAAACATGATGATCCCGAAAACGCGTTTGGAGACGAAATCCCGGTCGTCAATCCAATACCAGTAACCCCGGTTTTTAACCATGACGAAGGCGTCCGCGGTTTTTTCCTGCCGCTGCGAATGCGCATCAATGGTTGGACCTTTCGCCCTTCGAAGACGTCTTCCGCTCGGCTGGGAAAAGTCCGTTTCTCCGCGACGTAGATTTCCGGGACCTCTATGTCTCCGCTCAATTCGGCAAGTATGTCCAGCATGGATCGGCTCAAGATGGCAATCTCCCGATCGTTTTGCGGCACTACGCCGAAAGTCAACAAGAACTCAGCCGCCTTGGGATCAAGACCAAGCGTTTCCCTGATCAGCTTCCGGTCAGCTTCGACGCTCTCGCTGGTTTTACGGGCAAAAACCATAAGGGCTGCTCCATCGCCTTCTTTTTTAGACTGGACCCTTATCCCTACGGCTCCCGAGCGCTGAATACGCCCCAGGGCCTCGATCACCTCATAGAAACGCGGGTTGGCCCCATGTCCCCGTAAAGCCCCTGCGGAGCGGTTCTGGATGCCGTTAACTGAATGCACTGTCAGACGCAGGACAAGTTCGGCGGGCCAGCCGGCTTCGATAAGAGACATGATGGACGCAGGGGCGATAGGCTTCATGAGGCTGCGGGCAAACTTGTCTCCCGACAACAGGTTATACGTAATGGTTGGGCGGTCGGAATATGTGACGGCCCCGCCGGCAGACTGCGCATTAGTCGATGCGAAGGTGAGCGCCAGGTTGGCCGCGCTGTCCAACTGGTACTGGCTGATCACCGATGCCACCTCCAGGAACACCGGCGGGTCGGCATAGCGGAGATTCACCAGGTTCATCAGCAGTTGAGTCTTCCAGGAATCGGAGATCGCCTCCGAATAATCGAACCGGTCCCGGATAAGGCTTCCCGGGCCAAGGCTGGCGCAGCCCCCCAGAACAATGATCAGGGAAATAATGGAAAAAGCTCGCCCAAAGTTAGTCATCGGGTCTCTTTCCGGCTACAGTAAACGGCATGCATCAGAAAACCGCGGCCTGCGTCCACTTTCTCCGGTTCAGTCGCGGATCAAGGGTGTTTAGGACCGGCGTAGGCGGTGCGCCTCCCGCCCTTGAGAAGCGTTTCCGAATCAAGTCGCCCAAAAAGCTCGATCAGCTTTGCCACCAGCCCGGTCCAGCCCGTCTGATGGCTTGCGCCAAGTCCCGCCCCGTTGTCTCCGTGGAAGTACTCGTAGAAAAGGATGCAATCACGCCAGTGCGGATCGTTCTGGAACTTTTCAGTCCCTCCATAAACGGGGCGTCGCCCATTCTCATCCTGGAGGAAAATTCGGGTGAGTCGCGCGGCGATCTCCCGGCTCACATCGAAAAGGTTCATCTGGTTGCCGGACCCCGTGGGACACTCTATCCTGAAATTGTCCCCGTAATAGAGATAGTAGGTCAGGAGCGAACGGATAATCAGGGCATTGACCGGCATCCAGATGGGTCCCCGCCAGTTTGAGTTTCCACCGAACATCCCGCTGTCAGACTCCGCAGGAAGGTACTGGACCCGGTATTCCTGCCCGTTTACATGGAAAACATAGGGGTGCTCCAGATGATAGCGGGAAAGAGCCCGGATACCGTAGGGGCTCAGAAATTCCTTTTCGTCGAGCATCAGGGTGAGAATCCTGCGCAATCTGTCCTGATTCACCAGAGCAAGGATGCCGCGGTCCGCGACACCCTGATGGCCAGGCCCCGTTGCATGCATGCTCTTAAGAAGCTCCGGCATGCGCTTGATTCGCCGGGTAAAAGCCTCGGTCACCTCGGGCACTATTTGCCTTTGCCACTCTTCAATGACCGTTGTGGCGCAAAGGGGAAGGAGCCCCACCATGGAACGAACTTTCAGCCGCTGAGCGCTTCCGTTCGGCAGCCTCAAAACGTCGTAATAGAAGCCGTCTTCTTCGTCCCACATACCGTCATGCCCCATGCGGTTCATTCCCGACGCGATCCAAAGAAGATGTTCGACGAATTTGCAGCACAAGTCCTGATAGGTGGAGTCGTGGACGGCCAGTTCGACACTCAACTCGATCATGTTCTGACAGAAAATGGCCATCCACGCCGTGCCGTCGGCCTGCTCCAGGTACCCCCCGGTGGGCAGGGGAGCGCTCCGATCGAATACGCCTATGTTATCTAGTCCCAGAAAGCCGCCTTCGAAGACGTTTTTTCCGAACCGGTCCTTGCGGTTCACCCACCAGGTAAAGTTCAGCATGAGCTTGGAAAAGGACTGCTTCAGGAAGTCAATGTCCGAGTTTCCGAGAAGAGCCTGTTCGGTCCGGTACAGGAAGAGCGTCGCCCACGCATGCACGGGGGGGTTTACGTCACTGAAGTTCCACTCGTAGGCTGGGATCTGGCCGTTCGGGTGCAGGTACACCTCTCGCAGCATGAGATCGAGCTGTTCCTTGGCAAAATCCGGATCGACCACCGAAAGAGCGATGGTGTGGAATGCCAGGTCCCATGCGGCATACCAGGGATACTCCCACTTGTCCGGCATCGAGATGATATCGTTGTTCACCATGTGGAACCACTCGCGGTTACGAATCTGGCGAGTGTCACCGTGAAGCGGATGGGCATTATGCTCCTCGAGCCACTTATCGCCATCGAAGTAATAGTACTGTTTGCTCCACAGCATGCCGGCCAGGGCTTGGCGCATGACCCTCGCGGCGTCCGCGGAGACCGAGGGCGGGGTAAGCGCATGGTAGAATTCGTCCGCCTCGTTAATTCTGGTTTTAATGATCTCGTCGAAGGAGGCTCCGAAAGGGTTTTCGCTTTGATGGGCCCCCGCAAGGCGCAGCCGGATAACGGCGCTTTTGCCTGCATCCACGCTCAGTATGTAGTGTGCGGCAGCCTTTGTGCCTTCCTGGGCCGGGTTGACGGCGTCGGCTTGCCCGTGCACGAGGTAGTTGTGGAACCCATCCTTCACATAGGGGGTCACATTAGGGCTGCCGAACGCCCGTTCATTGTTCGTCTCGTTTTCAGTAAAAAGAAGCGCGGGTTCGCCATCGCAATAGAGGATGCAGTCGTCCAGTAATTCCTGGAAAAGAGGATCGGTGTGGTGTGCGTGGATCGTTTTTCGCCCTGCATCGCCCGGCCGCTTCAAAATCGGCTTGGAGCCGCCATCGGGCCAGGACCAGGTGTTGCGGAACCAAAGAGTCGGCAAGACGTGGAGAACCGCCTCCTCAGACCCTCGATTGAAAACGGTGATCTTGATCAGCATATCTTCCGGGGTTGCTTTGGCATATTCGGCGAAGATGTCGAAGTAGTGGTCGCCGCCGAATATGCCCGTATCCAGGAGTTCGTACTCCATCTCGTGCCTGGAGCGCCGGCGGTTGTTTTCTACCAGGTCGAGATAGGGATAAGCCGCTTGGGGATACTTGTAGAGGAATTTCATGTACGAATGAGTGGGAGTACTATCGAGGTAAAAGTAGTATTCCTTGACGTCTTCTCCGTGATTACTCTCGTTGTTTGTAAGCCCGAACAACCGCTCTTTGATGATCGGGTCTCTCCCGTTCCAAAAAGCGAGGGCGAAACACAGAACCTGGTGTCTGTCGGATATTCCCCCCAGCCCGTCCTCACCCCAGCGGTAAGCGCGGGAGCGGGCCTGGTCGTGGCTGAAATAGTTCCATGCGTCGCCATTGTCGCTGTAGTCTTCTCGAACCGTTCCCCATTGCCGCTCACTTAAATACGGACCCCACTTCTTCCATTCGACATTCGATTTCCGGCACTCAAAAAGTCGTTTCATTTCCGAAGTTTTTGGCGAATCACTCATTATCTCCTCCATACTATCAGGCGAACGCGAGTAGCCCGCATGACTTGTTGAATGAAATACACACCATCGCTTCCGAAATATCGCCGTCTGCGATTGTTCGACCTTTTTTTCTCCTTTCTCGACTTTATCAAGCTTTGCCGCGAGGCTTGTTTCCACAATGATAAGGGGTTGTAACAGTGGATATTGCCTGCAATATCGTCTCACTCCACGCTGAGCGGCGTGCTCGGCTTTGTCGCACCCGATATTCAAAGTAAAACCACATTTAACGAGGAAGGAATGCCTTTGCCGTTGTGCTCGCCACCGGAAGCTGCGAGATATGGTTAGCTGAAACTGCGACCCTTTTCCGACTGCGGCATGGAAGCCGCCACTGCCACAATCGGACTTTTAGCCTCTATCCTCACCATATAAGAACTGCGCGCAACTTACGAAAGTGCGGACAGGTTCTTCAAGAGCCGCCGGCAAATCATTTTGCCGGCCGGTGTTGTGCCCAAAGTCATGATTGCTTTGGGGTGGATTAAGAGTTCGATCCTTCAAAATATTTTCATTTCGGTTATCGAGGAGATTGTGAGTTTCCTCTACTCGGCTTCTGCTTCCGTCGCATCCAGAATCGTCTGTATCTGAGCCTCGGTTTCCTTATTGAAGGAATTGACCAGCACCTTGCCGCCGAAGCCCAGGAAGGCCTCCTTTACCCGCTCCGGATCGGCCTTTCGGACCAAAGTGAAAAGAGCTGAGCATCCAGGTTTGAATTTCTTCGACAAATCTTTCACAAACTGGTCGTCGATTCCCATATCGGCAAGTGAGGCTGGTAGAGCGCCTGCTACTGCTCCCAAAACCGCGCCGATCAAAGGAGTGAAGAACAGGCTGCCCACTACAAGGCCTGTGATGCTGCCGGCCAGACCTCCCCTGCGCGCCCGTTTGTGCTCCTGGGCCAGTTGCACAGCGCCATCCGGCTTTTTTACCACAACGATCATATCCTCCAGATCGATGTACCCCTGGCGTTTCAAGTTTCTCATGATTTCCCGAGCTTGTCCGCCTTTCGATTCGTTATCGAACATAACAACGGTAAGGGTGCTTTCGTACCTCTCCTTGAGCTTGGCCCTGAGGAGTTCGAAGCCTACCCATCCGTCAAAATCCCCGGCGATTATTTCCCTGGCTCCAAGAGAATCAACCGCAAGAATTGCTCCACTCTTGGTATCGAGCATCACATAATTATCTATTTCTTCATAAACCTTGTTCATCACAATGGATTTCATACCCAGCCAACCGATAACCAGATCCTCCGGGGAGAAGCCGGGTACCCGGGCACGAAACGCCTGTGTGGTTCCAACAACGAATTCTCTGCCTCCAAGCCCGGAAATCCAGCTTTCCTGAGTGAGGGGGTCCGCGGCCAATTTGTTTCCATATTTTTCCATAAATGCCGCATACTCTTCGGGAATCCTGATTCCAAGGGCATCTTTCAGATATTTTTCAGATTCTCCCATTCCGATCCTCCTACCGTGACGGGGATGGTTCTACGAACAATCTAATCACCCCGACATTTTCTGTTCAGAACAGTTCCGGGAGGGCACTCGCCACCACCTCACCTGCTTGGCCCGCGCCAGGGCTCGCCTTTTCATGGTCTCAGGCATCAGAGTTGGGTTATGCTCGGCCTCAATGTGTGTCAAGAGTGCGGGTTTGGCATCCGGATACGATGCCGAAACGGTGGCGATGCGAGCTAAAATACCGCGATTTTCCTTGTAAAATATCCGATTTCACCCATGTGAACACCACCCTGCCAATGCAATATTGCTCCCATGATTTCTTCAAAAAACCCTGCGGTGAACCAGCAACTCGAGGAAAAACATCGAGTGGTGAACAAGTCTTGGGGAGTAAAAGATGAAAAAGTTCTTTTTTGGGTCTGCCTCGGCGGTTTTGACAATATTTCTTGCCGTTCCGTGGGTGAGCTCGGCATTTGCGAGCAACGAGTCATCGATTGTTAGCGGCGCCGCAAGGGATCTAAAGATTGCAGTGCACTCCAAGAGCATCACGCCGCAAGAATTGCGGCATGCTGACGGCATTGTAATTATTCCGTCTTACTGGAAGGCGGCTCTTGTTGGAGGCCGGCGGCATGGGGTTGGCGTACTCATGATCAAAACAACAGCCAAACACAAATGGAGCAATCCAACCTTCATTTCGGCCAGCGGCGGCAGCCTCGGGGCGCAGGTCGGTTTCGTCGCCGGCGACATGATCATGCTGTTCAAAAATGAACAAGACGTCGATAAAATCATGAATGGCGGGTTTCGGCTGGGGGGGAGTGCGACAGCGGCTGCCGGGCCTGGTGCAAAATCACAGACAAATACCAGTCCTTCGAACGTCAGCACCTATGTTGACACCCTCGGCGGCTTTATCGGTGTTTCCGCAAGGGGTGTGGAAATCTCGGTTGAGCAGGATTCAAATACAATTTTCTACGCCAACGAAGAAGCGACCGCCAAGACGATCACCAAAGGCCAGGTAAAGGTGCCCAAGCCTGCCGAGGACCTGAGGACAACAACGGATAATTTGACCACAGCTGGTTAATCGTTTCGCATCATGCCAATCTGAAGGCCGTTCCTGCCTCCTGGAAAAGGCAGCTCAAAGCCAGGTTTATTGATCCACGGTTAAATCCAATCAGTGCGATTCGGGCAGTTGATATTCGCGGAACAGAAGTCGTAGGCATGCTTCTCGAGGACGGCGAACCTATTGAACGCATATCAGGATTTAGCCGCCCTCAGCGCCTCATCTATTCCCCCCCTTAGCGCCCGTGCCGCCACCTCTGGATCGGCGCTGGCAATGACGGCGGATACGACCGCCACCCCATCGGCGCCCGCACGAATGACTTCGCCGGCATTTTCGTAAGTTATTCCGCCTATCCCTACCAGGGGAATGCGGACGGCGCGGCCAATATTGCTCAAGAGGCCTAGCCCTGTTGCCGGAAGAGCATCGGGTTTGGTCAACGTGGCAAACAGAGGTCCCACGCCCAGGTAGTCCGCCCCGTCGGCTTCAGCTTCCACGGCCTCATCGACCGTGCTTACGGAAACTCCGATAATCATGTCTTTCCCGACGATCCGGCGCGCAAGAGCGCATTGCATGTCCGACTGCCCCAAATGAACTCCATCGGCCCGGCAGGCCAGTGCGATATCCACCCTGTCGTTGATTATGAGCGCAATGGCTAGTTCAAAGGTCGTTTTCCTGAGCGCGGACGCCTGCTCGATGAACTCCCTTGTTGTGGCGTTTTTCTCCCGGAGCTGAACGGCGGTTACACCCGCCGCGGCGCTTTCGCGAACTATTTTCTCCAGGGGCCGGCCACGAGACAGGTCCCTGTCGGTAACGAGGTAAAGCCTCAAATCGATACCCGGTTTGCGGTCGTTCATTGTAACGCCACCCGCGCACACTCTCTGATGGTCGCGCTGTCCACGGCGTCGAGTGCATCGAGCAGCCTTATTTGAAAACTTCCAGGCCTCGGGTCCTCCCGGGCAGCAATCTCCCCTGCAATGCCAAAGGTGACCAGAGCACCGGCCGCGGCTGCAAAAGCATCCTTTTCAACTCCACAGAAGGCACCGGTTATCGCGCTGGCGGCACACCCTGTTCCCGTGACCCGGCTCATCAGGGGATGCCCGTTTTCAATCATGGCGGTCCTCGATCCATCGGTCACAAAATCCGCCGCGCCTGTGACTCCTACGACCATGCCGTAAGTTTTCGCCAAGTCCGTGGCGGCCTGCCTGGCATCCTCCGATCCAGCCACGGAGTCCACGCCCTTAGTGGTTGCCTTAAAACCGGCAACCGCAAGAATTTCAGACCCGTTTCCGCGCAGGACCGCTACCGGGGCTTCGCCAAGGAGCCGCCGGGCAGCTTCGGTCCTGAACCGGGTCGCCCCCGCTCCAACCGGGTCCAGCACAATCGGAATAGAGCGGTCCCGGGCGGCAAGGGCGGCCTTTGCCATAGAATCGATCCAGGGCCCGGACAGTGTTCCTAAATTGATGACAAGAGCGTTCGCCAGCCCCACCATCTCCTCGACTTCTTCGATTGCGTGAGCCATTACCGGAGATGCGCCCAGCGCGAGGAGCACGTTTGCGGTAAAGTTCATGACAACGTAATTGGTGATGTTGTGAACCAGGGGATGCAGCCTCCTGATTTGTTCGATGCTGCTGCAAATCTTTTCCACCATCTTCACTGCTCACTCCTTTCTTTTCTAAAAATCAAATGATGTAGACAACTCGGGCGAGGGCGGGCAACTACCCTCGTCTACCCGACTGTTAGGGGCAAGAAGCCGAACCTTGCAGCCCACCTGCATACTTTCGAGTAAATAATTTATCACTATTTTCCAAGTTTTTAGTGGAATTTGGCGATTGCAAAGTTAACGGTTTGGCTGAATGCTCGGCGCCAAATTCCGCCGAGCTTGTTTTCCGGGAGATCGAAGAAATTCCTGCGGCTATTTGACGAAAATATGAAAGTAAATTCCACAATGTAGCAATCGCTACAGATTGTCTCTTTGCAATTGAATAAACTACGCCTCAAGAAAATAAAAAAACTGGCGGTATCGATTTTAACGAAAGGACGACATATGGCAGCAATACCCAAAGAAGTGCAGGAGTTTGTAAAGAACAAAATGGCATGGGTCGCCACGGCCTCGCCCGATGGCGTGCCGAATTCCACGCCGAAAGGGACCGTCCAGGTTATTGACGACGAGCACATCGTTTTCGCAGACCTGTTTTCTCTTAAGACTCGTGATAACCTGCAGAAAAATCCCAAGGTGGCCGTAACTGTCGTGGACCTGGAGAAGTACAGGGGGTATCAGTTCAAGGGTTCAGCCCAACTGGTCGATTCGGGCCCGATGTTCGATCAGATGGTGGAGCAATTGAAAAAGGCGCCCATGCAATTGCCACATCCCAAATATGTTGTGGTAATCACTGTGGATGCGGTCTTCGATCAATCCGTGGGCCCCAAAGCGGGCCAACAGATCGTGTAGCCCCTCGGGAAGGCTGGGGATCCGGCATGGCTAAAGGGCCTGGCCGTGCCGGGACTCCTCGGTTACGTTGGGGCGGGGTTTATCCCCGCCCGATCTTGGACGCAACTTGGTATAAGATGTTAAGCCGGCATCCCCAAAGGTTGAGATCCGTAACAGCCAAGACGCTCAGCCTGTCTACATCGATCCCGTTTCAAAAATGAGGGTAAGCTCTCTGCCCCGCTGGATGATTTTGCCGGCTTCCTTGAGGCTTTTCATAGCCCGGGTGATGCTTACCCTGTGGGCTCCAGTGAGAAAGCTCAAGTCCTCGTGAGTCAGAGGAAATTGGATGGTTAAGCCTTTTGAGTCTCTAACCCCGTGTTCTCTGGCCACATTCATGAGCACACGGTGGAGGCGGTCTTCGAGATTGCTCAAAGACATGCTCCCTATGCGATTGGTTAGCCAGGTGATGCGGCTGCTCAGGTTCTTTATTACCTGCAGGCCGATGTTGGGATGCTCCAGGACAAGTGCTTCGAACTGCTCCTTTGTGAAGCTGCATACGAGCGCCTCCTCCATACACCAGGCGGACACAGGGTAATCGACCTCCTCGCTGAGCATATTTTCACCCAGGAAATCACCGTCTTTACGGATATCGAGAGTGATCTCGGACCCATCTTCCGTGATTTTGGTCAGCTTCACTCGGCCCGCCTTGATCAGGGAAATGGCTCTTCCCGGGTCTCCCTGCATGAAGACGGGCTCGCCCCGGTTGAAGTGTCTGCGCAGTGCCGACCTGGCAACAGATTGTCTCTCATCGGGCTGAAGATTTTCAAAGAGCCATAGCTGACCAATACACGTGGGGGAAATCTTCATACCTTTCCCAGCCAATTTCTCGCATAGACAACTCATACCGCGCTCTTTCTGTATCCATCAAAGGCCTCCAGGGCTTTTTCGGCGATTTCTTCGCCCCATTCCGGTACAAAATGTCCGGCTCCAGAATGTTCATAGGGGTCAGGACAGCCCCGTATGTCATTGCGAAGCGCCTGCATCACCGCCGGGCCAAGCACCGGGTCTTTCATCCCTACGGCCATGAATACCGGGCCGGTCCATTTACTGCGCAGCCACTTTCTTGCCGTGCGTGACAACTCTGCACCGGGCGCGTCCGGCCTGTCAGGAACGATTTCAGGGAAACGTCGCACGCCTGCCTTATAGTTGATATCGGGAAATGGGGCCTCATAGGCAGCGCATTCAATCTCCGACAGATGCGGACAGGTTAGCTTAAGCAGTCTTCCAGCAGACAAGTCGGGATTCTTCTTAACCCACGCGCGCCAATCGAGAAACCCTTTGGAAAGTTGAACGTCGCCGGTGCCAAGAGTTGTGTTCATGACCAGCAGGCGGGAGAACCTGTCAGGCATGTCCATGGGCAAGGTGAGCCCAAGAAGCCCGCCCCAGTCCTGGCAAACAAGAGTGATTTTCTTTAGATCCAAATATTCAATAAACGCAATCAGCGCGTTACGATGAAAGCCAAAAGTATACACGCCTTCGTCCACCGGCTTGTCCGAACGGCCGAAACCGAAAAAATCCGGAGCTGCCACCCGATGGCCCGCAGCCGTGAAAATTGGGATCATCTTTCGGTAGAGGTAGCTCCACGTTGGTTCGCCGTGCAGACACAGAAAAACGTGGTCGGCATTTTGAGGACCTTCATCTACGTAGTGCATCCGCAAGCCTTCAAAGCCTTTCAGATCTTCAACGTAAACCGGCTTGTAAGGAAAACCCTGGATATCGCCAAACCGTTCTTCCGGGGTTCTTAACACTTCCGTCATCGTGGCACCTCCTCTTAAAAGCGCTTTCGTAATTGGGCCTTGGCAACATACGTTTTATCTTTTTCATGGCAAGCCAGTGAGCGCGATAAATTAGGAAGTACACCCTATCCCTGGCCGATTCTTCACTTCATTTCATTCCCCTTTTCCTGGATCTTAGCTTCCGGTTCTTCCCTTGACGATCCCGGCTAAACGGTTAATAGGAATTGACCATCCTTTATTATCTCGGTTAGCGGTTGGCCCAAATATTTTACCTCTATGCCTAGGTCTAAGAGCTTCTCGGTCACGCCCAATTCATCCGAACACGCTTTGCATGCCGAAAACTTCACCCCTGCTGCCAACAACTCCTTTATTCGAGACCGTACTTCGGCATTTTCGCCGGCGACCTTGGCCGTCGATCCCCATATCGCGACCGTGACCTCCTTCCACCACCCTTTTTTCAGGCTATTGACGGCGTACATGAAAACCATTTTGTCCGCCGTCACCGGATCGCTGTTTGTCCACAGTATATACAGGTGCTCCTTGTCTTTCATCCCTGGTGCCTCCCTGCAGCATTGTGCGGAACGTTATACCGGCATGACCGCCGGGACCAACGTCCTCTATAGTAACATGAATTGTCCATGTGCCCGCCTGTATCGGCTTTCATGGAATCCCCGGTTTTTTTCCCGGATCCTTGTGGGCCTTGGGCAAGCGAGGTCTATCCCGCCTGAAGTAAAGAAGCGATGCTGGTTTTAAGTGCGGCCGACAAGGCTTCACATGCCATGACCACCTCGGGGTGGTCTTCGAATTTTTGAAACATATCCGGCGTTATTTCGTTAAAGCTCTCGAACTCTTCCGCGCTCATCCATCGGGCCGGAGCCCCGTAGCGGCAGGTTGTTCCATACCCGCAAGTCAAACAAGGGTGGGTGTTGCTGTTAAAGGAAACCGAGCCGGCTATTGTGCAGCGAAAGTAATGTGTAAAATGATGCGAGATCTCCCTGGTACATTGCTCAGCCTCATGCCCCCCGACAGACACAACTGCTGCCAACTTACCCTCGGTCAGCATTCGGACGTGCCGTAAAGCGAACAACCTCTCAAGAAAGATATGCGTAAATGCATTGGGATGGCCGAAGTACACGGGGGACCCCACAACCAGGGCATCTGCCGCAACAATCTTATCGTAGAGAGCGGCCATCCCGTCGTTTTGAACGCACCGGTTTGTGTCGGCACATTTGACGCATCCGACGCAAGGGTTGATTCTCAATTTTGCCAAGTGGATCATCTCGTATTCCGCACCGCTATCCCGAGCGATTTTTTCGAGAATCCGGTGGAGATTTCCTTGAGGTTTAGGACTCCCGTTAATCAGCAAGATCATTCTATTGTTCCTTTTTTAACGGCCCCCCTCAGCCGTACTATCGGGGATGGGCCGCTGGGTGTTGGTTTATTCCTTCCTTGCCTTTTGCGCCAATGTGGCTTTCTTGCCTCGAAGGTCACATTTTGCGGTCTTCCGTGGTGCAGGGTTATCTCGGGGCGTCTCCGCCGCGGATTCCAAATGGTGGCATCCCCGTTCGCCTCCTTTTCCCTTTTCCATTCTCTTGTCGCGTAGTTTAAGCAATTGCAGGGAGACAATCTGTAGCGATTGCTACATTTATCTGCGAATGATTGCAAACTCTTGCAGATCCAAGCATTCATGAAGGAGAATAAATTTGCCGCGTGTTTTCACTCATCACCGGCGAGGGTGAAAGGTAATTGGAATCAGCCGGGTCTGCTATTTATCGCCTTTGCTCCTTCAATAAGTATAAAAATAATAATCGCAACGTAAACGTCACATATTTGGCGCAAACTTGTCGGTGATTGGGCGGTATTAGCTCTCAGCGCGCAAAATACGGCTCCTGATGAAATGAAGGTCTTGGTAAGGCGTCCCTCGGATTGTGTACGTTGCCCCGAAGGGGATACTTTGCCGATCGGAATGTCGTTGGGCGACGTCATCGTGCTGTCGCTTCGTGAGTGAAAAGAGGGGCTCCGGTGAAGTGAGGCGAGTTGGTTCGTATCCGTGTGTACGGGGTCCAGCCTTACATCGTCTTTTCCCCGAGTGGTTTATCGAAACCCGGCAAGCGGACAGCCCAACGAATATTCAGGCAGTTGTTAATGAGTAGTTTTACAGAAAATATCGCACTGCTGGTCAAAGCGGTACGTCACAGAGGGGAAGCGGCCTGTGTCGAGAAAAAGCATGCCGTGCCGGCAAAGCGTGTCACCCTCACAGCGGTTTTACTATCAATTGCAGCCCTGATTTCGGGTTGCGCTGCTGGGCCGGATTTCCATCGGCCGGCGGCGCCGGCTGTCAGCGGCTATACACGGAAGCCTTTAAAAGTGACCGGCTCGTCGCCCGCTGTGCCGGGCGGCGAGGGACGGCGCTTCGTCAAAGGTATGGATATCCCGGCGCAGTGGTGGAAACTCTTCAGGTCGCAGCACCTGAACAAACTCATCGAAAGGGCGCTTGCAGCCAATCCCACGGTCGCATCGGCGCAGGCCGCATTGCACCAGGCCCGTGAGAACGTAAAAGCCCAGCAGGCCCAATACTTCCCGTCGGTCCAGGTCGGTGGTACGGCCAACCGCATAAAGGAAGCCACGGGGACCATTTCGCCAACGCTTAACTCTGGCACTCCAATATATAATCTCTATACCGGTCAGGTCGCAGTGAGCTTCACGCCGGACGTGTTTGGCGCCAACCGGCGGCAGGTGGAATCTCTGGCGGCCCAGGCCGATTACCAGCGCTTCCAGTTGGAAGCGACTTATCTCACCCTGGCCTCGAACGTTGTGGCTGCGGCCATACAGGAGGCCTCGCTGCGCGCGCAGATAGCCTCGACGCGAAGCATCATAGACATAGAGACCAGGATGCTCGATATCACGCGCAACCGGCTGGCGCTTGGCTATGTGTGCGGGCTCGACGTGGCCGCGCAGGAATCCGCGCTGGCCCAGGCGCGGCAGGCGCTTCCGCCGCTCCAAATGCAACTGGCCCAGGTGCGCGACCAATTGAAGGCGCTGACCGGCCGTTTCCCGAGCGAACACATGGCGGAAAGATTCGATCTCGATACGCTGCATCTGCCTGCGGAACTGCCGGTCTCTTTGCCCTCCAGGCTGGTGGAGCAGCGACCGGACGTACGCGCTGCCGAAGAACAACTGCATTCCGCCTGCGCCCAGGTCGGCGTTGCAGTCGCCAACATGCTGCCTCAAATCCTCCTCAGCGGCAATTTAGGCACCACGGCTACGCAAATGACCGACCTTTTCATTCCCGGAAACGGCTTCTGGAATATAGGGTCAGGCCTGACACAGACGATTTTCGACGCGGGCGCCTTGCTGCACAGAAAACGCGCTGCCGAAGCCGGCCTCGAACAAACGAAGGCCCAGTATCGCGACACGGTCCTGACCGCCTTCCGGGACGTGGCGGACACGCTCCACGCCATCGAGTCCGATGCCAACGCCCTGTTGGTGGCATTGGTCGCCGAACGTGCCGCCAGGAAAACCCTTGACATTACGCGGCGGCAGTATGCCCTCGGTTACACGGATTACGTGGCGCTCCTTTCCGCCGATCAGGCCTATCGCCAGGCGCTGATCAGCCTCGTACAGGCTCGGGCCGCCCGCTTTGCGGACACCGCGGCGCTATTCCAGGCGCTGGGCGGCGGCTGGTGGAACCGCTCCGGCGGCGCTTCGGCGCGCATTACGTCATCACGGTAAAACAGGGCGCTAAGGAGAAGGAGGTTAAACCATGCGGCTCGATAAAAGAATTATCCTGCTGGCGGCTGTGGCAACTGCTGCGCTGGTCATCTCGACCGGCATATATTTTGCCCGCTCCGCCAATCAGTCAGGGCCCTCGGCCGGCCCGGGGCTCGCAGCTGCCCTCACGCGACAGGACGAGGCGGATCAATCGCCTGGCCGGACCACAGGCGGCCTCCCTTCCTTCGGGACGATAACACTGGACAAAGCACAACTCAAGCTGGTCAGGGTGCAACCGGCTGGAGAGCATCTCTTCCAGATGCAGCGGGAGGCGGTGGGCAGCATCGACTTCAACGAAGACAGAACGGTCCAGGTCTTTTCGCCCTTCCAGGGAAGAACAATACAAACATTTGCAAAGCTCGGAGATAATGTAGTCAAAGGCAGGAGGCTTTTTACGGTTGACAGTCCCGATCTTGCACAGGCCGAATCGGCCTTGATCGCCGCGGCAGCGACCCGCGACCTCACAACCCTCGTACTGGCTCGCGCCAGGCGGCTCTACGCGACCCAGGGCATCGCCCTGAAGGACCTTCAACAGGCGATTTCCGACCAGCAAACCGCGGAGGGCGCGTTCGAGGCGGCGCGCAACGCCCTGCGCGTCTTCGGAAAGACCGAAACCGAAATGAATCGCATCGTGGCCCTGCGCCGGATCGACCCGGCAATGGTTGTGCCAAGTCCGATATCAGGTAAAATCGTCGCCCGAAACGCACAGCCCGGGCTCTTCGTGCAGCCCGGCGCGACGCCTGCCCCCTATACAGTCGCCGACATCTCGACCATGTGGATGCTCGCCTACGTCACTGAGAGCGACAGCCCTCTTTTCCACGTTGGGCAGGAGGTTAAGGTGAAAGTAATGGCCTATCCGGGGCGGGTGTTCAAAGGAAAGCTTTCCACCATGGGGGAATCTGTCGATCCGAACTCCCATCGGCTCCTGGTGCGCTCCGAGGTCCGCGATCCGAAGCATGAATTCAAGCCCGGAATGCTCGCTGCCTTTGTGATCCGAACCGGTAGCCCGGTCCGCGCCGTAGCCGTCCCGTATGACGGCGTGGTCCGGGAAGGTGACGGTACGATGACGGTTTGGGTCACCACCGACGGACATACTTTCGCCAGGCGCGAGGTCAAGATAGGCCTGAGGCAGAAGGGGTACGATCAGATCGTGGCCGGCCTGCGAGCCGGAGAGATGGTCGCCTCTGAAGGGGCGCTGTTCCTCAGCAACGCGCTTGCGAATGCGTCACCCTGAAGAGCATTCACCCAGGGAAAAAGCTGCCTGATTGCGAGTTATAAAACAGATCGAGACCACCCATGTTAAAGTCACTTCTCGAGTTCGTCCTGATCCGGCGCCCGCTGATACTGCTGATTCTGCCGGTTTTCCTTGCGGCGGGATTTGCCGCATACTCGAAACTGGACATCGAGGCCTACCCGAATCCGGCGCCCGTGATTCTCGAAATCAGCGCACAGGCCGCCGGCCAGTCTGCCGAAGAGATGGAGCGCTACTACACGATTCCAATAGAAGTAGGCATTGCCGCTACGCCGGGAGTCGAGGCTATTCGTTCGACGTCGTACTACGGTCTTTCTTTCGTCCGGGTCACCTTCAAAGACAACGTTGGCCTTTCCTTCGCCCTCACTCAAACAGCCCTCAAACTCCAGCAGAATGTAAGTCTTCCCAACGGCGTGACACCGGATATCGAAGAATCGAGCCTGAGCAATGAGATCTATCGCTACCAGTTGGTCGGTCCCCCGAACTTGGGTCTGACCAATCTGCGAACAGTCCAGGACTGGATCATCCAGCGCCGCCTGCTCATGGTCCCGGGCGTGATTGAAGTGAACGCCTGGGGAGGCACAACCAAGGAATTCGAAGTCGAGGCCGACCTCCACAAGCTCGAAGCCTGCAACGTGACGATACCCCAATTGATCGCGGCCATCGGGAACTCCAATATCAACGTGGGCGGCCGCACCATCAACATCGGCCAGCAGTCCGTGAATATCCGGGGTATCGGCCTGATAGACGACGGAGGCGCCGCGGATCTTACCAGGGGGTGGAAAGTCGACGATATCAAAAACATCGTCCTCACCCAGTCCAACGGTATTCCGGTCCAGGTGAAAGACGTCGCTAAAGTCTATGTCGGCTATGTCCCGAGGCTCGGCAGGGCAGGCCGGGATAGGGAGAAAGACATAGTGGAAGGCATCGTGGTCATGAGCCGGGTGCAGCAGACCAAAGACGTCCTGGCCCGCGTGAAGGAGGAGGTCAAAAAGATCGACAGCGACGGCGCGCTGCCTCCGGGAGTAAGGATAGTCCCATTCTACGACCGTTCCTGGCTCATCTCGGTCACCACGCATACGGTCCTGCACAACGTCATCCTGGGATTTCTGCTGGTCTTCCTGATCCAGTGGATTTTCCTGGGCGATCTGCGCAGCGCCGTAATCGTCGGCATAAACATTCCCTTTGCGATCTTCTTCAGCGTGGTCATTATGGTGCTTCGGGGCGAAAACGCCAACCTTCTGTCCATGGGGGCCATTGACTTCGGCATCATCGTCGATTCGGCCGTTATATTGGTCGAGAACATATTTCGAAACCTCCAGGCAAGTGAAAAAGGGAAAAAGCTTCTCCTCGAAGATCTCGCTGAAGAGCGGTTCGGAACCGATCCGGCCCGCCGTGAGGCGCTGGCGGGCAAGGTCTGGACGGACCGGATGCGAATGATCTACATAAGTGTTCTTCAAGTGGATAAAGCGATATATTTCTCCACCATGATCATTGTGGCTGCCTTCATTCCCCTCTTCGCCATGCGAGGCGTGGAAGGTCGGATTTTCTATCCCATGGCCGAAACTTACGCCTATGCCTTGGTCGGGGCGTTGATAGCGGCCTTCACCGTGACGCCGGTGCTCGCTTCGCTGCTGCTCCCTGAGCGGGTCAAAGAGGTGGAAACAGTTGTAGTGCGCGCGCTTCGTGCCGTCTATACCCCGGTCCTGCGTTGGTCCATCGGAAACGTCAAAACCATCGCCGCTCTCAGTCTCTTGTTCCTGGCCGTGGCCGGATTTCTCGTCCCAAGGCTTGGCGCCGAATTCCTGCCGACCCTTGAAGAGGACAATATCGATATTCACGTAAAGATGCCCCCCACGATATCGCTGGAAGCATCGGAGCCGACGGTGGGCAGGATGCGGAAAATGATCCTGAGCTATCCCGAAGTTTCCACGGTAGTCTCCGAACATGGCAGACCGGACAACGGCAGTGACACCGGGGGGTTCGGCGAGGCCGAACTGTTCGTCTACCTCAAGCCCTTCAACCAATGGCCTCATGGCATGACTAAGGCAAGGCTGGTCCAGGAATTACAGGATGAGTTTTCCAGGAAGTTTGTCGGGATCGTTTTCGACTTCTCACAGTACATACAGTCCGCCGTTGAAGAGTGCATGTCGGGAGTGGCGGGCGAGAACTCGATCAAGGTCATCGGTCCCGACCTGGCGACATTGGAGCGGATCGCGGTCCAGGTCAGAGATGAGATCCGGCATGTCAAGGGAATCGAGGACCTCGGGATCTTTCTGGTCCTCGGACAGCCTAACTTGGACATCAGGGTGGATCGCCCTGAAGCTGCCCGCTACGGCCTCAATGCCGGAGATATAACCTCGGTGATACAGGCGGCTTTGGGCGGCACGGTGGCGACAACGGTCCTGGAAGGCGACCGCCAGTTCAACCTGTCCGTTCGCCTGGCGCCGAAGTATCGAAACAGCATTGAAGCGATACGAAACATCAAGGTCGGCTGTCAAACGCCCGGAGGAGGAAACGCCTACATTCCCCTGAGCGAGGTTGCCGATATATCTCTGGATACGGGCGCCTCCTATATCTATCGGGAAGGTGGCGAGCGATATGTCCCGGTCAAGTTCAGCGTGCGGGGCCGCGATCTTGCGGGCGTCGTCGCCCGGGCTCGGCGCCTCATCGCTCGTAACGTGAAACTGCCCAACGAATACCGGCTCGCTTGGAGCGGGGAATTCGGAGAACTGCAGGCCGCCCGAAAACGCCTCGAGGTCATCGTGCCGGTCAGCCTCATGTTGATTCTCATAATGCTCTGCGGTTTATTCAATTCGTTTCGCGACAGCTTGCTGGCGTTGGCGGGCATACCCTTTGCCGCTGCCGGTGGCGTATTGTCGCTCTATGTGACCGGCGTTTACTTCAGCATCTCGGCCGCGATCGGTTTCATATCGCTCTTCGGGATCTCGGTAATGGACGGCATCCTGATAATCACCTATTACAACCAGCTCAGATTGGACCGCCCTGGTATGAACAGCAGCGAAGCCCTGTTCCATGCGGCTGAACAACGCATGCGGCCGATGCTCATGACCGCGCTCTCCGCCTGCATAGGCCTTTTTCCCGCCGCGATTTCGACCGGCATAGGAAGCCAGGTTCAACGCCCCCTGGCAACCGTGGTAGTAGGCGGCATGCTTATCGGCCCCATCATGCTGCTTGTGGTCGTCCCGTCGGTCCGGGCGCTTTTCCTGAAAAAGGAGAGCAAAAGGGGCGCGTAACGCGTAAAAGGATGAAGGTAAGCGGTGGTCCATATCCATGAGGCATCGGGAGGGCTGGCTGTTTTGGAAAGTAGCCGGTTGCCCGCGGCCCGCCCTCCGCTTAGTCCACCCTGCGGCGCGAGTCGCTGTTAATTGCCCCTCTACCGCGCGACCGGGCCTCGATCACCTGCCGCTACTGGAGAAACGGGCCAAGCGGCAAGCCTCCGTTTGCCTGGTTCGCATTCAATCCGCGGTTCAATTTGAGAGGCGACTCCTTGCCCAGATTGCGGGAAAATATGTCCCCGTAATTTCCGACCTCCTTTAGAACCCTGTCCTGCCATCCCTTCCCCAGTCCGAGTCCGGGCGCAACTACCGGCATCGCGGCCGCTCCGGTGTTGCTCCATGCGGTTTGAGGCCTCTCGGCGCTTATGAGCATGTCCACGGTCCAGGCCACTACAGCCGACCATTCCGTATCCGATACGCCTGTTGCCGCCATTACGGGATAGACGGCAAGGGATTCGGGAAGAATGCGGCTCGATAGGTGATTGATTCCCGGGTTGAGACGCGTTAGGGCAAGATAGGTGATTTCCCCCGCGAGAGCGTGGCAGTTTTGCACCCGGTAGGTATTGACTATCTCCCCGTACTCGGAGAAGGCCCGGTGGAAAAAGTTCTTGTGAAGCCCGCCAAAATAAGCGTTAAGGCTCTGCTCGACCGGATTGCCGATCATAAAGCAGATGCCGTCCCCGGCCAACCCCTCCACATGGTGGACGGGCGATTTGGTGGACACCATCACATTCTGCGACTCCACAAACACCGTCGGATAAAATCTTGTGGCGAAGTAGTTAAAAAAAACCGGGGCGCCCTGAACAGCGCGCCCCATTACATTATCAGGTTTGTATCGGTTCGCTAATACCTTACATTCGGGTAAGAGCCTATCGGACAGGCGCTTGGCAAAGGATTGAATCCAGTCGGAATATTGTTCACGATCCCCAACCGCTCGTCTTCGGGGACAATCCCGACTGCTTCAACACCAACCGTTCCCGCTGGATATACCACCTGACGCTCGGCTGGCTCTATCCTTGTGGCAGATCAACGGACAGCATCCGGTTTTATGACTCGGCAAGGCATTGTTGCGCCCTGAATATGATATATACGTGATCGCAGTCAATGAATTCACTTCAATCCATATTTTTTCAGTTTATATCGGAGCATTCTCTCGTTCAATCCCAGCAGTTTGGCAGCCTGACTCTGGTTAAAAGAGGCCTTTTCCATCGCTTCCTCTATCATCTGGAATTCCATTCATTCGAAGAGTGCGCCGGAGCAGTTCCTTCCGAGCCCCGGCGTCATTGGAACAGGTGGCGTTTGAACTCAAGGCCTCCTGAAACGGCAAATCTTCGACGGACAAGACAGCACCGCGAGCGATCACGATGGCCCTCTCGATGATATTTTCCAATTCTCTCACATTTCCCGGATAATGGTACTTGATTAGCAGGTCACGCGCTTCCCTGCTCACTCCTTTGATTTCCTTGCGGTTTTTCCGGGCGAAATGTTTCACGAAATGATCGATCAGAAAGAGGGATGTCTTCACGGCGTTCCCTGAGCGGCGGGATTTTCATGGTAACGACGTTTATGGTAGAAAAGATCTCGCGAAACGTGCCCTCCTTTACCCTGGATTCAAGTCCTGGTGGGTGGCGCTGATGATCCGCACATCGGCTTTGATGGTCGGCTCCCCGCCGATCCTTTGAAACTCCCGCTCCTGCACGAAGCGCAGCAGCTTCACCTGAACGGGCAGGTGAGTTCGCCTATCTCATCGAGGAAGAGCGTACCTCCGGCGGCCTGTTCGAATCGACCGATTCGTCGCTGTGTGGCGCCCGTGAAGGCCCCTTTTTCGTGCCCGAACAGTTCGCTTTCAAGCAGTGTTTCGGGGATGGCTGCACAGTTGACCGTAATCAGCGGCCGCTCGGCCCGGGGGCTTAAATGATGGATCAGTCTGGCGAAAAGTTCCTTGCCGGCGCCGGTCTCCCCCTGGATCAAAACCGTCGCCTGGCTTGGCGCTATCCTTCCGGCAAGGTTTATCAGTTCGGCCATCTTGGGGCTCTCGCGGTGGATGGTCGCCGAGGACACGCCTTTTCCCATAAGCTCTTGTTTGAGGATTTCGTTTTCTCGAATCAGCGTTCGGTGTTGCGCAATACGGTTGATCAGGATCAAAAGTCGATTTAAATCTATGGGTTTTGCGATATAATCGCTTGCTCCCGCCTTCATGGCTTCGACGGCGGTTTCAATGGTGCCGAAAGCCGTTACGATTACGGCATCGATTGAGGGATTGAATTGTTTGGCTTGTTTCGAGCAATTCGAGGCCGGTAAGCCCCGGCATCTTGAAATCAAGCAGCAAGAGGTCAAAATAGCTGCCTTCGAGAAGCCTCAGCGCATCTTCGCCATTCCCGGCTTCCGCGACCCGGTGCCCCTCCTCGATCAGGAAATCGCAAAGCATTTCCCTCTGAAACGGTTCATCTTCGGCGATCAGAATATCGAGCTCTTGCATGACTCTGTCCTTTTCCTGTTCTAAAACGGGCCGTTAATCCGCCTCACAGCTGAAGAGGAAGCAGGACCTCGAAGGTCGATCCCTTCCCGACTTCACTTTCCACAAGGATTTCTCCACCATGGGCCAAAACAATTTCATGGGCGATGGCAAGACCCAGACCACGCCAGTTTCCTTGCTCGTATGGAACGGGTCGAAATCCGTTTCTCTTCCCCTGCGGGATCCCCTTGCCGGTATCTTCATCTTGATGCTGACCGGTCTTTCCTTGAGTTTCTCGCACGATATAGCGATGCAACCTTCACCGGAAATGGATTCCATGGCGTTGCGGATAATATTCAAAAGGGCTGCTCCATTTTTCCGAATTAATGCGGACCCGAACCGGTCTGTTCGTCCACGGCTGGGCGACCTTGACGTTTTTTGGCCCGGCTTCTTCACTTAGAAGAAAAAAAATCCTGTCAAGCAGGCCAGTGATGGGTTTTGTCCGGAACTCGAAGCGGTTGGTTCTCGAAAGGCTCAGGAAATCCTCTACGATCTTGTTGAGTCGCTTTATCTCGTCTTGAATGATATGGGAGATTCGCTCCAACTTCTCCTTTGTGCCGCCGGCCGAAGCTTCTGTAGCCATGCTGATGGCGTTCAGAGGGTTGCGGATTCTTGTGGGCCACTCCCGCCCCGAGTTGCCCGAGGGAGGAGAGCCGCTCGGCCTGGCGTAATCGCCTCCTGCATTGCCTGGATTTTGGCGATATGCAGGTTTTGTGTCCGGTAGAGCGCCCCCATTGCGCAAAGGCCGATGAGCACCATCAGGCCCGTCCAAAGAAAGATACGCTTTCGATTCTCTAGCAGAAGATGGTTTGTTTGGTCGTGTTCAGCCGACATGGACAGTCCCTATGGGTCTTGATCCCACCGTAAGAGAAAGAAAAGTTCCAGGGACTTCGGCTTTTCACTCTTTGCAATCCGCCTGTGGCGGTTTCCCGGTTCCCCGGTTACGGATGCCTTACGCTGATAAGGTTCTATTTTCTCGCTCGGGCTATTTCCGAACCTGGCGATGACCTTGCCTGTTGT